>NZ_CAMPHI010000040.1 GCF_946885955.1 uncultured Pseudomonas sp. | reverse complement strand
CGGCGGCGCCGCCGAACTGCAGTACCAGCAGGCGTGGCTTGAGTTCGCCCAGGCGCTGGCGATGGCGGGTGATCGCGCCGAGTACGCCGGCCAGCTTCATGCCCAGGGTCACCGGCGTGGCGTGCTGCAGCCAGGTACGCCCAGGCAGCACACTATCGGCATGGCGCTCGGCCTGCACGGCCAGCGCCTCGGCCAACTGCGCCAGGTCGGCCTCCAGCAGCTCGACGGCCCGGCGCAGTTGCAACACCAAACCGCTGTCCATCGCATCCTGGCTGGTGGCGCCGAGATGGACATAACGCTCTGCGTCCTGGTCCGTATCGGCAATGCGTTTACCTAGCAGCTTGACCAGCGGAATCGCCGAGTTGCCGGCCGTGGCGATGGCCTCGGCCAGTTCGGCGAAGTTGTAGAATTCGGCGCGGCACGCCGCCTCGATCGGCGCCAGGGCGGCCTGGGGGATCAGGCCGACGCGGGCCTCGGCACGGGCCAGGGCCGCCTCGAAATCGAGCATGCCCTGCACCCGGCTGGTGTCGGAAAACACCGCGCTCATAGCGGCGCGGGCGAAGTAACGGTCGAACAGTTGATTGTTCAAGGCGATCTCGTTTTTGCTGTGTTGATAGCCCGTAGGATGGGTTAGCCGAAGGCGTTACCCATCATAAGAACCCCATGGGGGTATCGCTTCGCTCGCCCCATCCTACAGATTTTGCATGAGCAGGCCCGCCTGACGATCGGGTTTCCGAGACCCGGATGATCGCAGACGAGCCTGTCTTGCAAACTGTTCAGCCCATAGGAGGTTTAGCCAAAGGCGTAACCCATCATAAGGACAGCATGGGTATCGCTTCGCTCGACCCATCCTACGGTCTGGGGTGCTAACCCAGAGTGTAGGAGCCAGCTTGCTGGCGATGCGTTCGACCTGGATCGCCAGCAAGCTGGCTCCTACATAAACCCCTAAGGATCGGGGGCTTACACCCGTTCAATCGCCAGCGCCAAACCCTGACCGACGCCGACACACATGGTCGCCAGACCGCGCTTGCCGCCGCACTTCTCCAGTTGATGCAAGGCGGTCAGCACCAGGCGCGCACCGCTCATGCCCAGCGGATGGCCGAGGGCGATGGCGCCGCCGTTGGGGTTGACCTGAGCCGCGTTGTCGGCCAGGCCGAGGCCGCGCAGCACGGCCAAGCCCTGGCTGGCGAAGGCTTCGTTGAGTTCGATCACATCGAAGTCAGCGACCGCCAAACCCAAGCGCTCGCACAGCTTGCGCACTGCCGGTACCGGGCCGTAGCCCATGATCCGCGGCGCCACCCCGGCGCTGGCCATGCCTAGCACACGCGCTCTGGGTTTGAGGCCATGTTTTTTCACCGCCTCGGCCGACGCCAGGATCAGCGCCGCGGCGCCATCATTGACCCCCGATGCATTGCCGGCGGTGACGGTCTTGCCGTCACCATTGACCGGCTTCAATTTGCCCAGCGTTTCCAGGGTGGTGTCCGGGCGCAGGTGTTCGTCCTGATCAACCAGGGTGTCGCCCTTCTTGCCCTTGATCGTCACCGCGACTATTTCCTCGGCGAAGAAGCCTGCGGCCTGGGCGGCGGCGGCGCGCTGCTGGCTGCGCAAGGCGAAGGCGTCCTGATCCACGCGATTGATATTGCACTCGTCGGCGACGTTGTCGGCGGTCTGCGGCATGGCGTCGACGCCGTACTGGGCCTTCATCAGCGGGTTGATAAAGCGCCAGCCGATGGTGGTGTCCTCGATCTTCTGGCTGCGACCGTAGGCGCTATCGGCCTTGCCCATGACATAGGGCGCGCGCGACATCGACTCGACGCCGCCGGCGATCGCCAACTCCATCTCACCGCTGGCGATGGCGCGAAAGGCCGTACCGACCGCGTCCATGCCCGAAGCGCAGAGGCGATTGAGCGTCACCCCCGGCACGCTGTCCGGCAAACCGGCCAGCAACGCGGCCATGCGCGCAATGTTACGGTTGTCCTCGCCGGCCTGGTTGGCGCAGCCCATAAAAACTTCGTCTATCGCCGCCAAGTCCAGGAACGGATTGCGTTCGATCAGCGCCTTGAGCGGCACCGCGGCTAGGTCGTCGGCGCGCACCGCGGCCAAGCCGCCGCCGAAGCGACCGATGGCCGTGCGCACAGCGTCGCAGATATAGACGTCGCGGCTCATTCCTCACCCCCGGCCTGGCCATGGGCCGCGGCGGTACGGGCTTCCAGGGCACGCAACGCGGCCAGCTCGGCTTCAGTCGGCGCGGCGGTTTCGCCGAGATCGACGGCGAAGCGGATCTGCCAGCCGGTGGCTTCGATCACCTGCTCGCGAGTCACCCCCGGGTGCAGCGCGGTGACGATAAATTCATTGGTCTCGACTTCCGGCTCCATGATGCACAGGTCGGTGATGATGCCGACCGGCCCAGCACCCGGCAGACCCAAACGTTTGCGGTGGTCGCCGCCTTCGCCGTGACCGACCGAGGTGATAAAGGCCAGCTTGTCGACGAAGGTGCGGTGCGACTGTTTGAGGATGATCAGCACCTGCTTGGCACTGCCTGCGATCTCCGGCGCGCCGCCGGCGCCGGGCAGGCGCACTTTCGGCCGGTGGTAATCGCCGATCACCGTGGTGTTGATGTTGCCGTACTTGTCGACCTGCGCCGCGCCGAGGAAGCCGACGTCGATGCGCCCGCCCTGCAACCAATAACGGAAGATCTCGCCGGTCGGCACCACCGTATCGGCGGTTTCGGCCAGCTCGCCGTCACCGATAGACAACGGCAGCACGCTGGGTTTGGCGCCGATCGGGCCGGATTCGTAGATCAACACCACATCCGGCGACGAGGTCAGGCGCGCCAGGTTGGCGGCCTTGGATGGCAGGCCGATACCGACGAAGCACACCGCGCCGTTTCGCAGGCGGCGAGCGGCGGCCACGGTCATCATTTCACTGGTGCTGTAGGCGCTCATTATTTGGCCTCCTGCGATGCGGCCAGCTTGGCCTGGAACTCTCTAAAGTCGGCAGTGCCGCGAATATATTCGTCGATCCAGGCGCTGAAGCTTTCGCGGTCGCGGGCGATCGGATCCCAGGCCTGGTAGAAGCGGTTATCGCGCTCGGAATAACCCAGCGCGTAGGACGGATGGGCGCCGCCGGGCACGAGGCAAACCGCGGTCAGCGCCCAGCTCGGCAGCACGCAGGCGTTCATCGGCGCGTCGAGTTCATCGACGATTTCTTCGACGGTGACGATGCAGCGCTTGGCCGCCAGGGCCGCTTCCTTCTGCACGCCGAGAATGCCCCAGAGCAATACGTTGCCCTTGCGATCGGCCTTCTGCGCGTGGATCACGGTGACGTCCGGGCGCACGCTTGGCACTGCGGCAAGCTGCTCGCCGGTGAACGGGCACTCGATGAACTTGATTCGCGGATTGACCTTGAGCAGGTCCGAACCCTGATAACCGCGCAGCACGGCGAACGGTAGATTCGACGCTCCGGCGACATAGGCGTTGGCCATGGCCGCGTGGCTGTGCTCCTCGATTTCCAGCGGCTTGGGCCAGCCCTTCTCCACCGCGTCGCGCAGGCGATGCAGGGAACCGACGCCGGGGTTGCCGCCCCAGGAGAACACCAGCTTCTTCGCGCAACCGGCGCCGATCAGCAGGTCGTAGACCAGGTCCGGAGTCATGCGCACCAGGGTCAGCTCGCGCTTGTTCTGGCGGATGATCTCGTGGGCCGCCGCCGTCGGGATCAGATGGGTGAAACCTTCGAGGGCGATGGTGTCGCCGTCATTGACGAAGCGCTCTACGGCTTCGCCAAGGGAAATGAGTTCGGCCATGCTGCTGCTCTCACTGATTGAACGGTGCTACCGAGTCGAGGTAGCGAGTGAGGCAACAGTAGGGCCGGCACCAACGGCAAACAATCCGATAATCGATGTAGCGTTCGATTATCGAACACTACCGATATAGGGTCTCGCGACCCGAATCGTTTGCCGCTTTCCTTGGGCAGGGGGCGGGCGGTACTCCGCTTGAGCCGCAATTGACTTTGAAGGTGCTGAAAGCATCGCGGCTAAAGCCCCTCCCACGCAGCCCTGGCATAGAACCGACACATGAGGGTTGTCGCGACACCAGGAACCCGTCTTACAACGGACGAAACAGCTGGTCGCTCAATTCGCGGCTGGCGTTGAGCATGATCGGCAGAAAGCGCTTCTCCAGTTCGCCGACCGGCACCCGACCGGCATGGGTGCTGACGTTCATCGCCGCCAGCACATGGCCGCTGGAATCGCGCACCGGCACCGCGATCGAGCGCAGGCCCTGCTCCAGCTCCTGGTCGACGATGCACCAGCCCTGCTCGCGCACCTGCTGCAGGGCCGTCCACAAGGCGTCCGGGGTGTACAGGGTACGGCTGGTCTTGGCCTGTAATTCGGCGTGTTCGAGATAGTCGTGCAGGCTGGCATCGTCCAGCGCGGCCAACAGGATGCGGCCCATGGAGGTGCAATAGGCCGGCAACCGGCTGCCGACGCTGAGGTCCACCGAAATCAACCGTTGCGGGATAGCCGAGCGTGCCAGGTAAAGGACCTGCTCACCCTCCAAAGTGGCCAGGTTGCAGGCCTCGTGCAGCTGCTCGCTGATGCGGTCCAGATAGGGCTGGGCGGACACCGCCAACGGCGTCGACGACAGATAGGCATGGCCCAGGGTCAGCACCTTGGGCAGCAGCGAATAAGTGCGCCCGTCGGTGGTCGCGTAGCCCAGCTTCATCAGCGTATACAGGCAGCGGCGCACCGCGGCGCGGGGGATCTCGGTACGGTGGCTGATCTGCGCGATGGTCAGGTGGCGCTTGCGCTCCTGGAAGGCGTTGATTACCGCCAGGCCACGGGCCAGGGAGGTCATGAAGTTGGGATCGCCGGCGAATTCCTCGATGCGCTTGGCTGGCGACACATAGGGCGGCGGCGCCAGGCTGGACAGCGGCGGTCGGGTATCGCTCATGGAACCTCCGAGTGGGTGGGCAGCGTTTGGCGATTATCGAACCAGGGTGCGGTAATCGCAAACTGCACAGCCCACCCACTCTGCCGCTGGCGGCTCAGAAGTCGAAAAATACCGTCTCGCCCTCCCCCTGAATGCGCATATCGAAGCGGTAGGCCGGCTTGCCGTCGACCTCGCAGCGCCGGGCGATCAGGGTTTCCCGGCGTTGCGCTTGCTCGATCAGGTTGAGCACCGGATCCACGGCATTGGCTGCGGCTTCGTCATCGAAGTACAGGCGCGTCTGCAGGTGGATATTGATGCCGCGGGCGAACAGGCTGACGTTGATATGCGGCGCCATCGGCACCCCGGCGGCGTTGCGCACCACGCCGGGCTTGATCGTCTGCACCGTCCACTCGCTGCCGGCGTCGAAGCTGGTGGCGCTGCGGCCGAAGCCATTGAAGGCTTTTTCCGGGTCGAAGACCTCGTCGTAACGGCCCTGGTGATCGGCCTGCCACAGCTCCAGGAAGGAGTCGCGCACCAGATGGCCGTTGCCGTCGTAGACCTGGCCGATCAGCAGGACGTGTTCGCCGGGCGCCTCGGGCTTGGCCATCCGGTTCCAGATTTCCAGCTCGCGGGACGGGTTGCCGGCGGCGGCCAGGGCCAGGCCGATGTGCACATAGGGGCCGGCTGTTTGCGAAGGGGTTTCCGGCAGCAGTTGGACGGGCATGGGAATCCTCCTCAGGAATTTTCGAAATGGGTCTGACGCTGGCCACGCAGCACGATATCGAAGCGATAGGCCAGACAATCCATGGGGTTGGCCATGCCCATGTCGAGCCTGGCGATCAGCGTCTGTACCGCTTCCGGGTCGGCGATCGACTTGACGATCGGGCACAACGGGATCAGCGGGTCGCCCTCGAAATACAGCTGGGTGATCAGCCGGGTTGAGATCGACGGGCCGCTGATGGAGAAATGGATATGCGCCGGACGCCAGTCGTTCGGGCCGTTACGCCATGGGTAGGGGCCGGGCTTGACGGTACGGAAGCTGTAGCGCCCTTCGCTGTCGGTGAGGGCACGGCCGACGCCGCCGAAGTTGGGGTCGAGCGGTGCCAGGTAACGGTCGTTCTTGTGCCGATAACGGCCACCGGCGTTGGCCTGCCACATTTCCACCAGGGTATGCGGGATCGGCTTGCCGTACTGGTCCATGACCCGGCCGACGACGAGAATGCGCTCGCCCACCGGCAGGCCGCCATTATTGAAGTTGAGCAGCAGGTCGTTGTCGTGTTGGCCCAGCGTCAGGTGCGAAAAGTCCGGCCCGCTGGTCTCGGAAATCGATTGCGGAATGCTCACCAGCGCCTGGCGCGGCGAACGGGCGATCGAGGTCTTGTAGTCCGGGGTGAAGGCTTTCGGGTGCCAGTTACGGTCACGAATGACGAAGCGGCGGCTGTCCGCGTCGAGCATATCGAGCTCCTTTCGTTGGAGTGATGGAGGGGGCTAGGGTCAGCAGTTTCGATCAGCCGGCACTGGGCGAAAACTGAAAAGACGCCGAGCATCCATAACCCTATGGTTATGGATAACTGCCCTCCCGATAGTCCCGCCCTACCCCCCGCACTACCTCCAGGCAACTCTGCGCGGCCGCCGATAACGGCAGCGTGGCGTTGCTGCAGATCCCCACCGAACCGCCCGGCTCCTGAGTGCCCAGCGCCAGTTCGACCAGTTCGCCCTTGCGCAGATCCAGGCGCACCGCATCCATCGGCGCGACCCAGATCGCCTCGCTGCACAGCACGTAACGCCGGCTGAGGGCCACAGAAAGAGTCTCCAGGCGCTGGCGCGATTGGGCGATGCCGCATTGCACGAACAGGCTGTCGGCGTACTGGCGGATGGTGGTGCCGGCCAGCGGCAGCACCAGCGGGTAATCCTCCAGCTGCCCACGCTGCAAGGTTGCCGCCAGCAGCGGATGGCCGGCGCGTACCACCAGAGTCATCGATTCGCTGTACAGGTGCTCGAAGCTCAAGCCCTGGATCTGCGGGCTGTCGGTCATGCGCCCGAGCACCAGATCCAGTTCGCCGACGCGCAGCTGCGACAGCAGATAGGCGCTCGGCCCGGTCACCACGCTGACCGCCAACGCCGGATGCCGCTCGTGCAGGCGCCGCACCACTTCCGGCACCAACAGGCTCTCGACCGTCGAGAGCACGCCGAGCCTGATCGTCTGCGCCGCGTAGTCGCCGCCGCGCAGACTATCGACTCCTTCGCGCAGGGCCTGCACGCAGGGGCCGGCATAACGCAGGAAGGCCACCCCGGCCTCGGTCAGGACGACGCCGCTTTTGCTGCGTTCGAACAGGCTGGCGGCGAGCAGCGTTTCCAATTCTTTGAGGGTCTTGGAGATCGCCGGCTGGCTCACCGCCAACTTGTCGGCCGCCCGCGCCAGGCTGCCCTGGCGCGCCACCTCGAGAAAACACAGCAGATGACGGAATTTGATGCGGGTGTCGATGTTCACCGGTACGTCCTTAACTTGATTGTCCTGTTAGCGCGCGCGGAAGGCTTTCGGCGACTGGCCGGTGCCGCGCTTGAAGAACCGGGAAAAATACGCCGGTTCGGAAAAGCCCAGGCTGTCCGATACCTGGTTGACGGTCATGGCGGTGTAGACCAGGCAGCGCTTGGCTTCCAGCAACAGACGCTGGTTGATCATCTGCAACGCCGACTGCCCGGCCAGGCGCCGGCACAGCGCATTCAGGTGCGCGGCGCTGATGCCCAGGGCGCCGGCATAGTGTTCGATCGGCAGGTGCTGGCGAAAGTGCGTCTCGAGCAACTGGGTGAAGCCCTGCAGATGCTCGCGGCCACGGTCCGGCTGGCTGGCGTCGGCCTGCGCCTGCCGCAACGCGCGACGGCCGATCCATACCAGCAACTGGCTGAGCAACGACTGCAGCATCAACTCGCGCCCCGGCGCCTGACCGTAGTACTCCTCGTCGATCGAGTCGAACAGGCGATCCAGGTCCGCCTTCGCCTCCCCCACCGGGTAACAGCCGGCGCGCTGCAACAGGCGCGCATCGAAGGCATTGGCCAACTGTTCGGCCAGCGGCAAGGCCAGGGTCAGCACCTGGCCCTGAATATCCCGCGAGAAGCGAAAGCCATGCACGCTGAGCGCCGGCACCACTTGCAGCACCGGCTCCGTCACCTGGTTGCTCTGCCCTTCCACCTGCAATTCCGCCTGGCCGCTGCGCACATACAGCAGCTGCACCAGATCGCCGTGGCGATGGGGCTTGATCTCCCAATCGTGCAGGCGGCTGCGCTCGGCGATCGACTCGCAGTGCAGCAGATCCGGCGTCGGCCAGGCGGCGGTTTCGCCATACAGCTTGAACACCGGTACGGCGACGCCAGCAGTCTTCAACATCGATCCCGACATGCGACAACCCACGAAAAGTCCATAAAACCTGTTGGATATTGCCTTCAAACGCGGGTGCCATCCACAAAAAATACAGGAGTG
Organism: uncultured Pseudomonas sp.; assembly: GCF_946885955.1. The sequence continues at coordinate 43,914 of NZ_CAMPHI010000040.1, read as the reverse complement.
CCAATCAGACCGGCTGTCAACCATGGCGCCGGCACCAACCAGGACACTCACAATGACAACAAATATAAAAACCCGAGTCGCGATTATCGGCGCCGGCCCCTCCGGGCTGCTGCTCGGCCAGTTGCTGCATAACGCCGGCATCGACAACCTGATCGTCGAGCGCCAGAGCCCCGACTACGTGCTCGGGCGCATTCGCGCCGGGGTGCTGGAACAGGGCATGGTCGAGCTGCTGCGCGAGGCCGGCGTCGCCGCGCGTATGGACCGCGAAGGCCTGGTGCACGACGGCTTCGAGCTGGCCTTCGACGGCCGCTGCGAGCACATCGACCTGAAGGGCCTGACCGGCGGCAAGACGGTGATGGTCTATGGCCAGACCGAAGTCACCCGCGACCTGATGGAGGCCCGTGAGCGCTGCGGCGCGCAGACGTTCTACAGCGCCAGCCAGGTGCAGCCGCACGATATCGACAGCGCCCGGCCCTACCTCACTTTCGAGCACAACGGGCAGAGTCTGCGCCTGGATTGCGACTACATCGCCGGCTGCGACGGCTTCCACGGCGTCGCGCGCCAAGCCATCCCCGCCGGCGTGCTCAAGGAATTCGAGCGGGTCTATCCGTTCGGCTGGCTGGGCATCCTCGCCGACACCCCGCCGGTGGCCGACGAGCTGATCTACGCCAACCACGAACGCGGTTTCGCCCTGTGCAGCATGCGCTCGCCGACACGGACCCGCTATTACGTGCAGGTCGGTGCCGAGGAACGGGTCGAGGACTGGTCGGATGAGCGTTTCTGGGATGAGCTGAAGAGCCGCCTGCCGAGCGAGGTTGCCGAGCGCCTGGTGACCGGTCCATCGATCGAAAAGAGCATCGCCCCGCTACGCAGCTTCGTCGTCGAACCCATGCAGCATGGCCGTCTGTTCCTCCTCGGCGACGCCGCGCACATAGTCCCGCCGACCGGCGCCAAGGGCCTGAACCTGGCGGCCAGCGACGTCAGCACGCTGTATCGCATCCTGCTCAAGGTCTACCGCGAAGGCCGCGATGACTTGCTGGAGAAGTACTCGGAAATCTGCCTGCGGCGCATCTGGAAAGCCGAGCGCTTCTCCTGGTGGATGACCTCGATGCTGCACCGTTTCCCGGATACCGACGCTTTCAGCCGGCGCATGCAGCAAACCGAACTGGACTACTTCGTCGGTTCCGAGGCTGGGCGCAGGACCATCGCCGAGAACTACGTCGGCCTGCCTTACGAAGCGATCGAGTAGGCCATGGGCCTTGCATTGCAAGGCCCAAACATCACCTGCTGAGCAACAGGACGATGACCCCCGCCAGAACCAGGGAAACGCATTTCCAGAACAACACCGGATCGCGCTCCACCAGCGGTGGTCGGGCCTTGTTGAGAAATTCCCTGTTCGGATGGCGCAGTTCATGGATGAACTCGGATAGTTCCTGATAGCGCCGGTTGGGGTTTGGGTGCAGGGCCTTGCGCAGCACATCGTCTATCCACGCGGGGATCGCGCGTTCGCTGCCGCGGATCGGGCTGTATTTCAGTTTGTTCTGCGCTGCCCTGGTCCAGGATTTCGCCACCTGGGCGCCATAGGGCAACTGGCCGGTGAGCATCTGGTAGGTGATCACCGCCAGCGAAAACAGGTCCGAGCGCGTCGACCCGCTTTCCCCGAGAAAATATTCCGGCGCGGTGTATTGCGCGGTGCCGAGCAGGTTGCTGCGTTCCACCGGCATGCCGCTTTCGATGATGCCGGCGACCCGCGTGGAACCGAAGTCGACGATCTTCACCGTGCCGGTACCGTCGATCATGATGTTCTCCGGGCGCAGGTCCTGATGCAGCATTTCCAGGCGGTGGAAGGCGCGCAGGCCCTTGGCAATCTGCTCGACGATGCCGCGCACGGTTTCCAGGTCCGGCTGCGGGTTGTCGATCATCCATTGGGTCAGGGTCTGGCCCTCGATGAACTCGGTGACGATATAGAGAAAGTTGCGCTTGCGTGTCTGCGGGCAGGGTTTCACCACGTGCGCGTGATTGATGCGCCGGGCGATCCACTCCTCGGTGAGGAAACGCTCCAGCTGAACCGGGTCCTGTTGCAGCTCGGTCGAGGGCGCCTTGATGATCACCGACGCGCCGGTTTCGCCATCCACCGCCAGGTACACGTGGCTACGGCTGCTGGCATGCAGCTGGCGGACGATGGTGTAGCCATCGAACACCGCTCTGGCATCCAGGTGCGGCGGGAACGGCAACTCGCTTAATTGTTGATAGAGCCCGCTGGCGTCCTGTTCGGGCAGCTCGTCGATCCTGACGATCTGCGCCGTCAGGTTGTCGGTGCTACCGCGTTGGTAGGCCTCGTCGACGATCTGTTTCGCGGCGCCGGGCAGATCGTCGGCGTGGCGATTGATGGTCTCGGCGATATAGGTCGCGCTGGCGAATTCATAAACACCATCGGTGGCAAACAGAAAAATGTCGCCGCGCTCCAGCGGCAGTGCCTGGTAGTCGATTTCCAGCTGAGAATCGGCACCGAGCGCGCGGCTCAGGTAGCTTTTTTCTTCGGAAATCCACAAGCGATGGTCACGCGTCAGCTGCTCCAGCCGATTGTCGCGCAAGCGGTAGATGCGACTATCGCCGACATGGAACAGGTGCGCCGTGGTCGCCTTGATAACCATGGCGCTGAGCGTGCACACATAGCCCTTGTCCTTGTCGTAACGGTACTGGCTTTGCCGGGTTTGCGCGTGCAGCCAGGAATTGGTCGCGGCCAGCACCCGTTGCGCGGACTTTTTCACCGACCAGGCTTCCGAGGTGCAGAAGTAGTCCTGCAGAAAGCTGGTGACGGTCGCCTCGCTGGCGATCTGGCTGACCGTGCTGCTGCTGATACCGTCGGCCAGCGCAATGGCGATGCCCTTGGAACTCAACTGCGGCTCCAGGGGGATATAGGCCCCATGGAAATCCTGGTTGATCGGCTTGCGGCCCTTGTCCGAATGCTGCCCGAGGGCTATTTGCAATTGCTGGGACATTTTTCCTGGGTCTGCGTATTTGGTCGCGTCTGCGCCAAAGCCCCGGTCCACATAAGTGCGGCCGGGGCTTTGGCGTTGGGCGGATTAGTTGAACGCGCGCTTGGGCGCAGTCTTGACGTGGGTGGTGTACAGGGTCAGACCGGTGAAGGCCAGGCCGCCGACCAGGTTACCCAGTGCGGTGGGGATTTCGTTCCAGACCATGTAGTCCATGATCGAGAAGTCGCCGCCCATGATCATCGCCGCCGGGAACAGGAACATGTTCACCACCGAGTGCTCGAAGCCCATGAAGAAGAACAGCATGATCGGCATCCACATGGCGATGGTCTTGCCGCTCACCGTGGTCGAGATCATCGCGCCGACCACACCCATGGAGACCATCCAGTTGCACAGCATGCCGCGCAGGAAGATGGTGAACCAGCCGGCGATGCCGTATTGGGCGTAACCCAGAGTACGGGCTTCGCCGATGCCGGCGATCTTCTCGGCGACGGCGCCCGGCGCGGCGGAGAAGCCGTAGGTGAAGACGAACGCCATCATAAAGGCCACGGTCAGTGCGCCAGCGAAGTTGCCGACGAACACCAGGCCCCAGTTACGCAGCACACCGCCAGCGGTGACACCGGGGCGCTTGTCGAGCAGGGCCAGGGGGCTGAGCACGAACACCCCGGTGAGCAGGTCGAAGCCCATCAGATAGAGCATCACGAAGCCGACCGGGAACAGCATGGCGCCCACCAGAGGCGAGCCCGTCTGTACCGCGATGGTGATCGCGAATACCGCTGCCAGGGCCAGGATGGCGCCGGCCATAAAGGCGCGGATAAGGGTATCGCGGGTGGACATGAAGATTTTGGATTCGCCGGCATCCACCATCTTGGTGACGAATTCCGAGGGGATCAGATAGGACATGGCAATTTCTCTTTTCTATAGGTCAGGGAAAGTAACGGAGCTATCAAGGGTGAAGAACGTTTTGGCTTTGCTGCGCTGAATCCGCTACCCCGAGTTCCACGACATCGCCGTTGAGTCGCACCGGCCAGACGCGCAGTTGCTGTTCGGGGTATTCCAGGCAGCTGCCGTCTGCCAGGCGGAAATGCTGTTTGTACAGAGGCGAAGCGATCACCAGATCGCCCTTGAGCTGGCCGACGATGCCGCGGCCGATCACATTGGCGCCGGATTTCGGGTCGCGGTTGTCGATGGCGAAGACCTGTTCGCCATCGGCGCTATGCGGCAGGTGGAACAGCGCGACCTGCGTGCCCTCATGCCAGGCGACCACGCCTGAGTTGGCGACCAGATCGCTGCGGCTGCACAGCGCACGCCAGACGGTCGGGCTTGGCGCGACCTGGTGCAATTCGGTACGGGCGACATTCGACTGGCTCATCAGAGCACCTCCTCGGTGACAGGGATCAGGTGGAGTTCATGGGCATGCACCGGACGGCGCTGGCCACGTTCCTTGACGAAATGGATATCCGGATCGCCGCGCTCGTCGTTGACGAAGGTGCGGAAGCGCTTGAGCTTCTCCGGGTCTTTCAGGGCATTGGCCCACTCGCACTGGTAGCGATCGATCACCAGCTGCATCTGCGCTTCCAGCTCGGCGCCCAGATTCAGGCTGTCGTCGATGATCACCTCCTTGAGGTAATCCAGGCCGCCTTCCAGGCTTTCGCGCCACACCGATGTACGCTGCAGCTTGTCGGCGGTGCGCACGTAGAACATCAGGAAGCGGTCGATGTAGCGGATCAGGGTTTCGTCGTCGAGATCGGTGGCGAACAGTTCGGCATGCCGCGGGCGCATACCGCCGTTGCCGGCAACGTAGAGATTCCAGCCCTTGTCGGTGGCAATCACGCCGACGTCCTTGCTCTGCGCCTCGGCGCATTCGCGGGTGCAGCCGGAGACCGCGAACTTGATCTTGTGCGGCGAACGCAGGCCCTTGTAGCGGTCTTCCAGGCGCAGGGCCATGGCGACGCTGTCCTGCACGCCGTAACGGCACCACGTGCTGCCGACGCAGGATTTCACCGTGCGCAGCGACTTGCCGTAGGCGTGGCCGGTTTCGAAGCCGGCTGCGATCAGCTCGCCCCAGATATCCGGCAGCTGGTGCAATTGGGCGCCAAACAGGTCGATACGCTGGCCGCCGGTGATCTTGGTGTAGAGGTCGTATTTCTTCGCCACGGCGCCGAGGGCGATCAGCTTGTCCGGGGTGATCTCGCCGCCGGCGATGCGCGGCACTACCGAGTAGGTGCCGTTCTTCTGCATGTTGGCCATAAAGGTGTCGTTGGTGTCCTGCAGCGGCACCAGCAGCGGATCGGTGATCGGCTGGTTCCAGCAGGACGCGAGGATCGAACCGACCGCCGGCTTGCAAATATCGCAACCGGTGTGGCCGCGGCCATGCTTGGCCAGCAGTTCCTCGAAACTCAGAACGCCTTCCACCCGCACGATGGAATACAGCTCCTGGCGGGTGTGGGCGAAGTGCTCGCACAGGCTCTTGTCGACTGCGACGCCGCGGGCGGAAAGCTCGTGCTCGAAGACCTGCTTGAGCAGCGCACTGCAACCGCCGCAACCGGTGCCGGCCTTGGTCGCCGCCTTGAGCTCGCCGAGGTCGGTGAGGCCGGCCTCGACCTGGCAGCACACCGCGCCCTTGCTGACGTTATGGCAGGAGCAGATGGTCGCGCTGTCCGGCAGCGCATCGGCGCCCAGGGTCGGCGCGCCTTCGGACTGCGGCAGAATCAGGACGGACGGATCTTTCGGCAAGGCGATGCCGTTCTGCGCATATTGCAGCAGGGTGTCGTAGTAGCTGTTGTCGCCGACCAGTACCGCGCCCAGTACGTGTTTGCCATCGGCGGAAACGACTAAACGGCGATAGCTGGCGCTGGCCTCATCGATAAAGCGGTAGCTCTTGGCGCCCGGGGTGGCGGCATGCGCATCGCCGATCGAGCCGACGTCGACGCCGAGCAGCTTGAGCTTGGTCGACATGTCGGCGCCGGTGAAAGGCGTGTAATCGGCGCCGGCCAGTTGCGCGGCGACGCTGCGCGCCATGCTGTAGCCCGGCGCGACCAGGCCGAAGATGCTGCCGTTCCAGGAGGCGCACTCGCCAATGGCGAAAATCTGCGGGTCGTTGGTGCGGCAATCATTGTCCACCACCACGCCGCCGCGGGCGGCGATCTCCAGGCCGGCGCTGCGAGCAATGGCGTCCTGCGGGCGGATGCCGGCGGAGAACACGATCAGATCGGTTTCGAGGAATTCGCCATCGTTGAAGTTCATCCGGTAGGCATATTCCTCGCCGGGGACGATTTCCTGGGTGGCGCGCGACAGGTGCACGCCGACGCCCAGGGCTTCGATGCGCGCCTTGAGTGCCGCGCCGCCCTCGGCATCCAACTGCACCGGCATCAGCCGCGGGGCGAACTCGACCACATGGGCTTCGAGGCCCAGGGACTTCAGCGCGTTGGCCGCTTCCAGACCGAGCAGCCCACCACCGACCACCACGCCACGTTTGGCGTTGGCTGCGGCATCGCGGATCGCATCGAGGTCGTCGAGGGTGCGGTAAACCAGGCGCGAATTACCCTCGGCGCCGGGAATCGGCGGCACGAAGGGGTAGGAGCCGGTAGCCAGGACCAGACGGTCGTAGGCCTGGCGGCCACTGCTGGTGACCACTTCCTTGCGCGCGCGGTCGATCTCCAGCACCGCCACACCGAGATGCAGGCGCACGCCGTGCCGGGCATACAGGTCGGCTTCGCCGAGGGCCAGGGATTCGGCGTCGCGGCCGCCGAAATATTCCGAGAGATGCACACGATCGTAGGCGCGTTGGCGCTCTTCACCGAACACGTGCAGTTGATAGCGTTCCAGGGCGCCCTGTTCGATCAATTGCTCGACGCAATGATGACCGACCATGCCATTGCCGATGACGATCAATATTTCGCGCTTGATCGGGGTGACGAGAGAATTCATAGCCTTTCCTCGGACGAAGCCGTTGCCGAAGCACGGCCAGGCAAAAGTCGTCTGGAGTCGTCTAACGACTCCAGACCGCTTTGTCTGGTATTCATGGGGTTATGGGGGTGGCTTGTCTGGACCGCGTTGTCCGCTCACCCATCCCATGCCTCTAGAGGCCTCTGATCGCCGGTGACCAACTGGGATGCACTGCCAAGGGTCTTGGCAGGTGTTGACTGGTGCTGTGCAGGTTTTGTGCCTAAATCGGCAGGAGCTCATCGAACGCCATACGCCGGGCGCAAACGCCCGCACGCCAGGGGCTTGTGCCAATGGCGCGGCAAGCGTGGAGTGCGTTCGTGTCGATCAGCCACTCGCAGCACACTGAACCATAACGGTGCAGCGACACCTGCTCGTGCCTCTTTCCGGCGTTTTCGATTGTTTGCGCGAAGGTTTGTTTGCGCCGCGCGGCTCAGCTGAGGACACAACCGCGCGCCGCTGCCGATGGAGCCTCAGCCGCCCTTGCGCATACCGGCCCGGAAGTACCCCGGCGCCACCTCGAACAGCTCGCGAAAGCAGCGGCGGAAATGCGAAATGCTGACGAAGCCGCAGGCGACGGCGATATCGGCCAGGGATTTGTTGGTCTGCTGCAGCAACTGGCGTGCGCGGGTCAGGCGCAGCTCCAGGTAGTAGCGCGACGGCGAGGCATTCACGTGACGACAGAACTGGCGCTCGAGCTGGCGCGTGGAGATACCCACGCAGGTCGCCACCTCGTCGACCGTCAGCGGCTCCTCGATATTGTTGTGCATCAATTCGAGGGCCAGCTTCAGCGACTGCGGCAGAGTCGGGTCGCGATCCACGGTCACCGCGGACACGTCCATGACTTCCTGCAACTTGTCGCAGCTGAGAACCTCTTCGACCGCCTGTACCAGGCTGTCGCCGCAGTCGCGCTTGACCACCTCCAGCATCATGCCCAACGAACTGTTGGCGCCGGCGCAGCCGATCCGCTGGCGATCGAGCACGAAGGAATGCTTGGACACCTGCACCTTGGGAAACAGCTCGTTCATCATCGCCCGACCGTCGGGGTGAAAGGCGCATTCGTAGCCGTCCAGCAGCCCCGCCTCGGCGAGGAAATAGGCACCATTCCACAGCCCGCCGAGCATGGCGCCGGCCGCATCGGCCTGGCGCAATTTGCTTCGCAGCAGTGGGTCGGCCTGCAACTTGACGCGAAATCCGCCGCAGACGATGACCAGCTGCTGTTGCCGCTCAGGCAGGTCGGCGAGGCGGCAACCCGCCGAAATGGTGATTCCCAGATCGCTGACGACGACCTCCTGGCTGCCACCGACCACCAGAATTTCGTAAAGCGGCGTAACGCTCATCAGGTTGGCCGTGACCAGCGCGTCCACCGCGCCGGTGAAGGCCATCATCGAGAAATGATCCAGCAATACGAAGGCAACCTTGCGCACCGCTATCGGTGCGTCACTTCGCTCCCGCTCCAGGTGCAGTCGGTTCTTGTCCTTCAATACGCTTTCGAACGACGTTCTCATCTTGCAACTCTCAAGCGGTCAAACTCCAACCCATGATAGACAGCTATACAGCGCCGCAACGGCGACGGCGGCGCCAAGCGCAGCACCCTGCCACCTCTGCATCGCAACGGCAATAGCGGGCACGCCGCGCGCGACAGCGAGGGCAGTGCCCGGGAGCGGCCAGTATCCGGCAAACGGGATATGAATGGATGCTGCTGCGCGGCGAAACCTGTGCGGCAACGACAGCGTTGCGGTTTTTTCGCGCTATGTGCCGCCTCGGTCACAGGGCCTGCAGAGTCGGCAATGGATAGGCTGCGCCGACAAACGCGCAATCAGCGCGCATATCGACTGTTCAAACGCGGTTGCAAACGCGGTTGCAAACGCCTTTGCAATCACCGCTCATGTGCAGCGCTCAGTGCCTGCTGAAACGGTAGAAAAGATTGGGTTCGCTGACCACGTAGAGGTGCCCGTCGTTATCCAGGGTCAGGCCTTCGGGCTGCGGGGCACTCTGGCGCAAATCACTGATATGGCCGAGCAAGGTGCGGAAGCTGACCACCGCGCCTCGCTCGTTGAGCTCGATGATCAGCTTCGACTCATCGCTGAGGACCAGCAGATGCCCACTGCGCGGGTCAAAATACAGATCGGAGATGTCCCGGGCGAAAACGCTGCGCTCGATCCAGTCGCTGAGGTCTTCGACTTTCAACTGCAGCCTGCCGGCAAGACTCGCCTTGATGCCGCTGACGGCATAGAGCTGGCGCGGGTCGCGCTCCTTGGCGAGGTAAAGGCGATCGTTGCCGGCATCGTAGGCCACACCCTCGAAGCCCTTGTTGTGGGCGCTGGATTTCAGCGGCAGCGCCAGCGTCGATGCCGCCTGTTTGTCGATCGGCACGCCCGCTTGCGACGGCAGGCTGAAGATCACCAGTTGCTGCAGAATTTCCTCGGTCACTGCCACCAGGCCATTGCCCAGGTAGGCCAAACCCTCGACGTCATCGAAACCATTGAGTGGATTGCGCCCAGTGACGTTTCCCTCACGGTCCAACTCCAGCAACTCTATCGGCGGCGCATTGGTCACCGCGAGCAGAGACTGGCGATCCGCATCGAATGCGATAGCGGACAGGTCGCCCGCGACGCCCTGCACGGGTTTGGCGTCGATATCCACCCGATAGCCCGGCAGCCATACCCCCTGCCCCATCCGCTGCTCGGCATTGAGCTGGCAGGTCAGGTAATACCAGAGGCGCTCATGCCAGTGGAACCTAATCACTGCGACCAGCGCCAGGAGCAGGATCGCCAGCCCCAAGGCGTAAACGCCATATGCAGGTGACCAGGGTTTGAGCCGGTATTTACTGCGCTCGACAACACTTTTCATAAGGGATGTCCCCAATCGGGGTGGGTGCCGCGAGGCGTAACAGCCACCGGTTCAGAGCATCAGTCCAGCGCTGAGTTCCAGGAAAAACGATACGGCTGCCGAGAGGGGGCAGGACGTTGGCACTGGCCATTGTCGGCATCGGCCTGCACCAGGTACCAATCCTCGTCGTCGCCATCGCCAACACGGCGAGCGTTTTCTTCGCTGAAGCAGCGGGACAGCGCACTGGCGCGGATCAGCGCGTAGGCGTCGGGATGGCTGCGCAGCCAGACGGCAGCATCCTCGGCCTGCGCTGGCGCGCCCATGCCGAAATGCACCAGCGGCTGACGCGCATACAGCCAGTGCCCCTCGCGCCAGCCGGTCAGCATCAGCTCGGCGCCCCGGGTGATGTCGGCCACCTCGGTCATCAGGATTTTCCGCGGAGGCACCCCGTCCTTGAGCGGTTCGATAAAACCACGGAGAAACCAGGCGCCGAACCAGAACAGGGTCAGGCCGAGGAATATCGCGCGCGCCCGCGGGCGCCGGGCGAACCAGCGCCGCAGCAGCCACGGCAACAGCGGTGCCATGGCCAGAACCAACGCGGGGATCGCCGGGTAGATGTAGATCTTGCGCTTGCCACTGCTGAGGCTGAAGAACACCAATACCAGCACCACCCAGCCCAACAGCAGCAGATAGCGCGCATCCTGCTTGGCGAGTTGACGCCGCCAGGCGAGCAGCATCCAGGGTAATGCCAGGATCAGCGGCAGCCAGTTCTTCGGAATAACATTGGTGAAGAAGTACCAGAACGGCTCGCGGTGGTGCCAGGCATCGGCGTAGCGCCTGGCCGTCTGCTTCAGCAGAATTTCCTCCAGGTAGGCGCGGCTCGCCTCGTCACCGAACAGACCGATCTTGATCACCAGCGGCAGCAGCCAGGTCGCCATGGCCGCCAGCGCGACGAGCAGTCCCAGCGCCCAGGCCCGGGCTTCGCCGGGCATGTGCGCGACCTGGCGCCAGTTGTGGCGAACGGCATAGGCGTAAGGGATCAGCATCAATGCGGGGAGAAAACCCACGCCTTTGCTGATCACACCGAACCCCATGGCCGCGCAGGCGACATAGAACCAGCGCCAATCCGGCCCGAGCAGCAAATGGCGAACCATGCCGTAGAAGCCGATGGCGATCCACAGCATCAGGAAGCCATCGATCTGCCCGGCACGCAGGATGCTGTAGGTTTGATAGGTGGCGAGAAACAACAGGCCGGCAAGCATCCCGACGCGACTATTCCACAGCCTGCAGCCAAGGTCGTGCAGGCAGGCGGTCGCTATCACGCCCGCCAGCAGGGCCGGAAGGAACAGGGCGATCCTCGGCGCGATACCCAGCTCGATCAGAGCGGCGACCGCCCACATGAATAGCGGCGGCTTGTCCGGGTAAATTTCGCCGGCGCGATGGGGAATCAGCCAGCCGCCGCCCTGGAGCATTTCCAGGGCCACACCGAGGAAGCGCTCCTCGTCGACATTGGATGGCTGACGCAGGCCGAGCCCTGCGCCGAGCAACACTACCGCCAGCAACAGCAAAAACAGCAACGCGCCGGACCGGGAGCGGGACAGATGCCTGATCAGGTGGGCGATACGACCCATGCTAAGGCTCCAGTTCGCGCGGGATGGCATTGAAGCGCGTGCGGCGGATCAGCCACCAGACGCCGAACAGATCGAGAATGCCCACCAGCGCGCGGTCCAGATTGCCGTACTTGGACACCCCGGCGCCCCGCGGGCGGTGATTGACCGGATGGACCCGCATCGAACCCTGGTGACGCTGGATCAGCGCCGGGATAAAGCGGTGCATATGGTCGAAGTAAGGCAGGCTGAGAAAGGCATCGCGCTCGATCAGCTTCAACCCGCAGCCGGTATCCGGGCTGTTGTCCTTGAGCAGATACCCCCGCAGGCGATTGGCGAAACGCGAGGCCCAGCGTTTGCTGGCGGTATCGCGGCGGTTAACCCGGTGGCCGGCGATCAATTTCAGACCTTGCGGCGCATCCACCGCACGGACGATGGCGAGCATGCCGGGGATATCCGCCGGGTCGTTCTGCCCATCGCCATCCAGTGTGACCAGCCAGGCGCCCTGCGCGGCCCGCGCGGCGTGGTAGATCGAGGTGCTCTGGCCGAGCGAGCGCGCATGACTGAGGATGCGCAGTTGTGGGTAGCCGGCGTGCTTGAGTGCAAGCAATCGCGAGAGCGTGTCGTCGCTGCTGCCATCGTCGACCACGATCAACTCGAAGTTCTCACCGACCAGCGCCTGACGGACCTCCTCGAGCAGGGTCGGCAGGTTATCGGCTTCATTCTTCGCCGGGATCAATACGGAAAGCTCGGGTTTGGTCGGCATGCTGGATCCATGAGGTGTGTTCATTGCTGTCGCTCGAGTCGATCAGGGGATGGCCCTGGAAATGGTCATATACAGATTCAGGATTGCTCCGCCTCACCGAGCGCGGCATCGACCCGCTCGTCGATGCTGAGTCCGTGACGATAGCGGTGGTACAGGTAGGCGCCGAGCATGGCGGACCCCAGAAACAGCACGGAGGCGGCGCCGATGCGCCACACCGGCGCGACATTGATGCCACTGCCAACCAGCGTAAAAACCAGGGTCTGCGGTAGGTAACCGACCAAGCTGGCGGCCAGAAAAGGCCAAATGCGGACGCTGGAAACGCCGGCAGCGAGGTTGGTCAGGAGGTTGCTACCGATGGGTAACAGGCGAATCAGCAGGATCATCGCGAACGGATGGCGCTGCACGAAACGGTCGAAGCGCGCGGCGCGCCCGCCAAGTCGGTCGCGCAGCAAGCCCCTGCCGAACAGTCGGGCATAGAGAAATGTGACCAGGCAACCGAGCAACGCGGCCAGGATTCCGAGCAGCGTGCCGGCCAGCAGGCCAAAGGCATAGCCGGCGAGAAAGGCGATGATCTGCCGCGGCAGGCCCAGCGCGGTGAACAGCGCGCCCACGGCCAGGAACAGCAGCGCGCCCTGCAGGCCATGGCCACGAATATGGGCATCGATCCAGCTCGCGTTAATGGCTTTGCCAAGGTCGCTGCCATCGAACAGATAGCCGAGCAACGCCAGACTGAGGATGAACGCCAGGCCCTTGCCGAGCACGCGCGGGTTCAGCATCGCCAGATTCCTCTGTTGCCGCCGGCCGACGCAGGTTGATTGCTCGGGCTGCCCCATCGACTCAGGCTCCATAAGACTCAGACTCCATAAAAGCTGCGGTACCAGTCGACAAAGCGTGTCACCCCCTCGTGCAGTGGCGTGCCGGGACGAAAGCCGGTGCGCCGGGCCAGGGCGTCGGTATCGGCCCAGGTTTGCGGTACGTCTCCGGCCTGCATGGGCTGCATCCGCTTGATCGCCTGGCTGCCGGTAGCCGTTTCGATACAGCCGACGAAGTCGAGCAGGCGTACCGGCGATCCCAGGCCGATATTGAATAACCGCGCCGGCACGCCCAGCCGGACCGCTTCCGACTCGTCGGCATAGGGCGGCGGACAATCCTGGATGCGCACGATGCCTTCGACGACGTCGTCGATGTAGGTGAAATCCCGCGACATGTCGCCATGGTTGTAAATGTCGATCGGCTGGCCGTCGAGGATCGCCCTGGTGAACTTGAAGGGCGCCATGTCCGGCCGCCCCCAGGGACCATAAACGGTGAAGAAACGCAGGCCGGTGGTGGGGATCCGATAGAGATGGGCGTAGCTGTGGGCCATCAGTTCATTGGCACGCTTGGTCGCCGCGTACAGCGAGATCGGCTGGTCGACGGCGTCTTCGATGGCGAACGGTACCTTGCTGTTGAGGCCATAGACCGAGCTGCTGGAGGCGTAGACCAGATGCCCGACGGCGTTGTGCCGACAGCCTTCGAGGATATTCAGAAAGCCGCTCAGGTTGGCGTCGGCATAGGCGCGGGGATTTTCCAGCGAGTAACGCACGCCGGCCTGCGCAGCGAGGTGAATGACCCGTTCGAACCGATGCGTCTGGAATAGCGCCTGGATGTCCCCCGCGTCGGCGATATCGCAGCACTGGAAGGAAAAATTGGCCATCCCCGACAACTGCGACAGCCGGGCCTGTTTCAGCTCGACGCTGTAATAGTCGTTCAGGTTATCGAGCCCGATGACCTGATGGCCGGCCTGGCACAGGCGCCTGGCCGTATGAAAACCGATGAATCCAGCGGCGCCGGTCACGAGAAACCTCATGGCCGCCCCGCTCCACTGCTCGCACGGCCGATGGAGTAATAGGTCAGCCCTTCACGCGCCAACTGTTTCGGCTCGAAAATATTGCGCCCATCGAACACCGCCCCATCGATCAGGCGCTGGCGCAGCAGGCCGAAGTCGACGACGCGAAAGTTCAGCCACTCGGTGAGGATCACCAGCGCGTGCGCCCCCTCGAGAGCCTCCTCCTTGCTCTCGGCCAGGTACAGGCCGGGATGCTCGCCATAGATGCGCTGGGCCTCATGCATGGCCTTGGGATCGAAAGCGCGGACGCGTGCCCCCGCCGTCCAGAGAGCCTGCAACAGCACACGACTGGGTGCTTCGCGCATATCGTCGGTATTCGGTTTGAACGACAGGCCCCAGATGGCGAAGGTCTTGCCGCTGATGTCGTCGTTGTAGTGCTCTCGAATGCTGGCGAAGAGCTTCTGTTTCTGCCGCTGGTTGATCGCTTCGACGGCTTCCAACAGCTGCGGCTGGTAGCCGCTTGCCTGCGCAAGACGCTGCAGCGCCTGAATGTCTTTCGGGAAGCAGGAGCCGCCATAGCCGCAACCGGCATAGATGAAGTCGTACCCAATACGCGAGTCGGAGCCGATGCCCTTGCGCACCATCTCGATATCGGCGCCCAGACGCTCGGCGAGATTGGCCATTTCGTTGATAAAGGAGATTTTGGTGGCGAGCAGGCAGTTGGCCGCGTACTTGGTCAGTTCGGCACTGCGGCTGTCCATCACGATCAGCTTTTCGTGGCTGCGGCTGAAGGGTTTGTAAAGCTCGCGGACCAGTTCGACGTGGCGTTCGTCATCGGTGCCGACGATGATGCGCTCGGGGCGCATGCAGTCGTCGAGCGCCGAGCCTTCCTTGAGGAACTCCGGGTTGGCGAGCACCGCAATCGCCAAGTCGCGACCCTGCCGGGCCAAGCCAGCACGGATACGCCCTTGCAGGCGCCGGGCGGTGCCCACCGGCGAAGTGGATTTGTTGAGCACCACCTTGGGTTCCACGGCGTGCTCGGCAATTGCATCGGCGACGGCGAACACGTATTGCAGATCGGCAGCGCCATCTTCGGCCGCCGGGGTGCCGACGGCGATGAATATGACCTCGGCAAAGGCCACCCCGGCCGCCGCATCAGCCGTGAAGCTCAGACGCCCTGCGGCAAGGTTGCCTTGCAGCAAGGCTTCGACCCCCGGCTCGTAGATCGGCGATTGTCCCCGTTTGAGCAGCGCGACGCGGTCTTCGTCGGTGTCGACGCAACACACCTGGTGCCCCACCTGGGCCAGGCAAGCCGCTTGGGTCAGACCCACATAGCCGGTTCCAAAAATGCTGACTTTCACACTCGGCACCTTGTTGTCGTTGTGCGCTATCGCCCACTGCCGCTGACCGCCTGTAGCTTCGTCCCGGGGCTACGGCTACCCCAGGGCTCCCGCAAACGAGGGAGCATCCTAGCCGGACACATGTGAAGGAATGATTACTGGAGAAACCCGTCACCGCGGCGACCGTCGCGAGCAACGGACTACAGGTTCGAGGCGGCTACCCCGTGACAGTCGCCGTCACGCGGTCAAGATCACCGGTGTGGCAGGGGGTTGGATGACTGCGGCGCTAAAGCCGCAATCGCTTGCTCGGCCGGCGAGGAAGCTTCGATGACGTGAAAGTACTCCGGCACATTGTCTGCCTCCCCCTCTGGATCGGGCGTTGCAACGCGGTATGGAGCATCAGAGCGCAGGCGTAAAATTTGGTTCAGCGCGCGTTCCCGAGGGAAAGTCACGCGATAGCGCTCGACAGCCACAACGGCCGGGCTTTCCAATACGCCATCGGCCAAGCGCCGTTCCCCATCCAACCAGCGAGACCGCCCGTGGCCGTGATCTTCGAAATCCAACAATTGAACCCCGAGACATACCGCCGACAAACCCGTCGCAGCACCCTGATAGTCGCGCTGACGTTCATCGCCCTGGCGATGCTGCTCTCCACCGGAGCAGTCATGCTGTTCGGTACTCCGGGGGGCGACAACTTTCGCTGGAACATTGGCGCCGTGATCAGCGCATTGGTGCTGACCGTGGCGTTGGTGCGCATGCTCTTCTGGCCACAACCCTGGATGGCGGCGGCGGTCTATGGCTGGCTGCTCAAGCGCAGCCTGATGCGCATCACCAACGTCATGCACCACGTCAATGCCGGTGTCGCGGCCAGTGACCTCAATGCCATGCAGCTGCTGCGCTTCTACCACCTGGGCGTCAGCCAGATGCACGAGTTGGACGGTAACTCCAGCGCCCTCAGCGACATGCGTGGAGAGATCGAGCAACACCGGCAACACATGGACGACATGGGGCTCAATGGCGATCAGCCCCGCCTGGACTCCGCCTGGCTAGAGGCCGTCAAGAAGATCGGCGTTTGAGCGCAATGGTTCGGATAAGACCGACAACGACGAGCGCCACACCTGGCTGAGCTAGCCGCCGACAACGGCAACGAGGACGCCAAGCTGCAGCTGGATAATAGCGAACTGGTCTGGTACGCCCAGCTCGAATAATGACTACAGTAGAAAACCAACAGCGAAACAGCCCAGCGCCCTGACGAGGCGCTGGAGATCGAAAAATAACCACCCATGCCTACAACGAAAGGAATCGACTATGCGCCCCTACCTGATCGCTCCCCTGCTCTCACTGTGCCTGACGACACTTCAGGCGTCGGAAGCCGACAGCAATCGAATCGTCACCGCGGACCGCCAGGATCCCGCCATATCCGCGGCGGTACGCGAGGCCCAGGCCGGCCTGGACGGCTTTCTCCAGCTGGCCGCCAACCCACCCGCCAATACCAGTGGCTACAAGGTGCAAGTCATGGTGACTGATGCCTACGGCATCGAGACGTTCTGGGTCGTTCGTTTCCGGCCACTCGAGGATGGCTTTATCGGCGAACTGGCCAACGAGCCGCAAATCGTCAAGAGCGTGACCTGGGGCCAGCAACTGCGCTTTGGCCGAGAACAGATCACCGACTGGGGCTATCTGAAAAACGGACGTCAGGTGGGCAACTTCACCGTCTGCGCGCTGTTCAAGGAAATGCCCGCTGAAGAGGTCGAGTACTACCGCACTCAGCACGGCTTCGACTGCTAGAAGTTGGACGTGATAGAGACTGATCGCGCTGCTGATCCTGTAGCCTGACAGGCCAGCAGTGCCTTTACCGTAGAAGTGCTCATTAGGTTCACCCCTGCCCGGTCCATCTCGGAACATCGCGTCCATTGCAGGCGCTTCCTGGCGGGGTAATCCCCTCTGAAAACCCAGCGCAATCAGTTAGTACAACTTTATGGATCTTCGCTGTAAGCGCTCATATTGATATAAAAATATTCTATCTCCCGCCACAACTCCCGCGTTCTGATTGTCGTTTCCTCAGAGGCCATACCAACAAGGTATCCAACGCCACTGGATTTATCTCGAAAGAAATGGGGTGTGGAATCCCACGAACAGCAATAACGCTTCAGGTCTTCCATCCCGAAAGTTGTTTGCAGGTACCGCTCGGCATCAATTGCACTGGAACCAAGCACACGATAGGTAGCTGTCAGCGGAGCACCTTGCTTGTCAACTTCCTGCTTACAGCCGAGGTATTCGACAAATGCCGGTTTCTCACTGATAGATGCAAGGAAGTCGGTGCAAACTGGCTCTGCCAGCGAGGAGCAAGAAGACAACATTAGTACAAGCGGCAGCAGCCAGGAAAAACAATGACTTCGCTTCATTTACTTCTCCACCAGCAAAGTACCAATATATTTACCACCCTCACCTTTCACTCGCCTACTAATCAAATATTCATAGATGTCATTCCACTTAAGCAACTCATAAAAAGTAACGCAACCTTCGGACAAATGGCCGATATGAATATAACGACTGCTGTTACTAACTGTGCCTTCAAGCTCTATAGGAAACCACACATCCGTACAGCGTATCTGCCCTGGGTGAGCGGCGCGATATCCCGAGGTCGGTATATTCGCATGAGAAAAATCAGGAGCCATGATGCGATGTTTCCCAGGTGGGATAGGGGTATACCCCTGACCCCAGAGGCTATTGAGGGTGACTCGCGCCGTCTTTCCATTAAAGCGGGCTATTGCCCATTGCTGCTTGTTGCTATCGCCCCTTATATCTGAGCGGGTCAGCACAGGCGCACCGTCATATTTCAAATGGACAGTAGCTGGTTCGACAGGAGGCGCATCCGCCAAAAACTTGAGAGCATTTTCGTCCTTCAAGCTGGCTTCTTTACCTACATAACTACCGTTCCCATCGGAAATTCTGAAATAGGTACGACCTCCTACCTTGTTCAGAATAATGACCTTAGTATATTCACATATAAAAACCAGACTACCACTCGGCTCCAACCTTACACCAAGCCAGCCACTGTCATCGGCACGTCGCGTGTATTTTGTTGCCACTACAGCGGAGTGACGGCTTCCAGCTTGATTGTTAGACGTGGCCGTATTATTTGCAATTATCGTTTGAACCATCGAGAAGCACTCCAACTAGTATTAATTTCAAATCCTCACCAACTACGCCATATCATCTGGCTCTAATTTGAGTATTTCGCTAGCATGAGTATTAATACGCCGGGTTCGACCCAATGAGTCCGTTATCCCTCTGAAAACAGCGCCCGAAGCGCTCGTAATCTTGTATCGGAAATCAGTTACAGGTTCGCCTTCTGCATCCAGTAGCTCGAACTGCTCATCAAATGCGCTCTGCATTACAAGGGCCGGGATCGGGGTGAAGGGGGCCTGGCTCACATTGTCGCCAATAATGACAGTACCGGAGCCTCCGATAACCACGTTTCCATGGCTCCCGGTGCTTCCAACAGTTGCCGCATTAAGTCCATTAATGAAAACAGTAGACGCCAGGTTCCCAGAAAGGGCGCCACCGCAAGCGGAGGGGTCACTTAGGCGAGCTGCCGGTAGGCCATCGAACAGTACATCGGGTGATCCGACAACAATCGGATTGGTGCTGTGCCCAGGTACAGGACAGGCGGTGGGGTCGGTGAGGCGAGCTGCAGGTTTTCCACTCATTGGGATGCTCCTTGCACCAAAGAGATTGAGATATTGCAGTCAAGATTTCGCTTGAATGGTAAGCGCTCATACCCTAGCCGATCCTGAAGCATCAGGAAGCGGGCCATGGTGCCTAACCGACTCTATGGCATCACTTTTGCCTAGTAGTTCTCACGAATAAATCACATCCGCAGGCTTCGCGCCTGTAAGGCAACGGCGCCTGAAACGCCGCGCGAGGTATGCGCGGTGGATTCAGGCGTTTTTTTTGGATACCGGTCGGAGAGTCGGATTATGAAGTGGCTTACCTACCCTGCTTTTTTGCTACTGGGCGCCATGGGGATCGGCGGCATGCTGCGTCTGTTGTTCGGGGTGGCGTTGGTGGGTTTTGTGCTGGGGTGGTTCTTTCCGGCGCTGCCCGCACAGCCGCTCTGGGCAGTGCTGGCGTACTTGGCGATTGCCAGCCTATGGCTGCTGTCGCAGGCGCTTGGCCAGCTGCAGCGCTATTGCGAGGACGCCGCGCAGCCCATGGAGCCGGCGTCCACTGCTGAATGGCAGTTGTTGCGGCCGATCGGCAGCAGTTTGCAGCAGCTATTGAGCCGCGAGCAGCGTCAGCAGCAGCTGCTGCAGCAACGCCTGGATGAAATCTCCCACTCCTCCCATGAGCTGGAGCAAAGCGCCGTATTGGTGACCCGCAACGCCCACGGGCAAAGCGACGCGGCCAGCACCGCGGCGGCGGCCGTCGAGCAGTTGAATGTGAGCATCGTGCAGGTCGCGGCGCTGGCCGATGAGTCGCGGCAGACCAGTGTGCGGGCCAGCGAGCAATTGGAAGATGGCATCGAGCAGCTCACCAGTTTGGTGCGCCAGGTGTCCGAAATGGCGCAGCAGGCGATCGCCACCAACGAGCTGATCCTGCAGCTGAACAACAACTCGCACACCATCAACGAGATGTCCGGCACCATCCGCGGCATCGCCACCCAGACCAACCTGCTGGCATTGAATGCGGCCATCGAAGCGGCCCGTGCCGGCGAGAGCGGGCGCGGCTTTGCGGTGGTCGCCGATGAGGTGCGCCGGCTGGCATTGCACAGCCAGGAGTCGGCGGCGGAGATCAGCCGCAATATCGAATCGGTGCAACTGCATATCCAGGGTGCAACCGTGCAGGTCTCCGACCTGACCGCCCTTGCCCACCGCAGCGCCGACAGTTCCGAAGCGGTGCGCAGCCTGCTCGATCAGGTGCAGCAGCGTACCCGCCAGTTGACCGAGCAGGTCGATCAGGTGGCGGTCAGCACCGAGCAGCAGGGCAAGGCGGTGGCGGAAATTGCCGAGTTGGCCGACCGCGTCCGTCAGGGCAACGCCGACAACCTGAAGGCGGCCGATCAGGCGCGCGCCATCGCACACCATTTGGCTCATTTGACGGGGTAAGCGCCATGTCCGGATTATCGATAGTGTCCGCCGCCCTCGCCACGCTGGCGGCATTGGCCCTGCTGTTGTATGGCTTGCACCGGCGCGCCAGGCGGCAAAAGCAGCTACATATCCAATTGAATATCCGCCAGCTGAGCTTGCTGCGCACGCTGGTCGCCGGCTTTCAGCGCCACCGCGGCCTGAGCAATGGCGTGCTCTGCGGCGATGCCAGCCTGAGTCAGGAGCTTGCCACCACGCGCCAGGCGCTGGACCGGCATATCCGCGACGCGCAGGCCCTCGACAGCACCCACGCAGAGGCCTGGAACAGTCTGATCGATCACTGGTCGCGAATGCGCGAAGGTCGCGCTAGCGACCCGGCGAACAACCTGGCCCAGCACCACCTGATCATTCGCAACGGCATCTTTCTGATGGAGGACGTGGCCAACGAAGTCGACCTGAGCGGCGGCCGGTCAGCCCTGGCTTACCTGCCCTGCATCTGGCGTGAAGTGATGCAGGCGGCGGAATGGACCGGGCAGGCGCGTGCCCTGGGCACCGGAATCGCGGCGACCGGCCATAGCAGCGTAGAGCAACGCGTGCGCATGCGTTTTCTCTACCAGAAGATCGAGCTACTGGCGGGCAGCGCCTTCGCCACCCTGGAGCGCCATGTCACCGCACACCCGCAGGCCGACAACTTCCGTCTGGCGCAACGCGCCCAGGTGGTAAAAGCCTTTCTGCGTTGTATCGAACATGAATTGCTCGACGAAGGACAACCGGCGATCGCCGCCAAGGCTTACTTTCAGCAGGCGACCGGTGCCATCGATGAACTGCTCGCCTTGGTCGATACGGCCCTGGCTCAGTTGCAACCCGGGGGTGTTGAACATGCTCAATAGTACCCGGCAGCCGTCCGCGCCCATGGCCATCGCCTGCCCACCTCTTAGCGAGACAGGCCCCGGACAAAGGGTCGACACCCACTACCGAGGCCTGACGCTGAGCAGCCACTTCCAGCCGATCTTCAGCATCGCCCACGGCCGCGCGGTGGGCTATGAAGGGCTGATCCGCGCGCAGCACGACGACGGCAGCGCGCAATCGCCCGCCACCCTGCTGGCGATTCCGCGCAACAGCAAGGAAAGCCTGGAGCTGGACCGCACTTGCCGCACCTTGCATGTGCACAACTTTGCCCGCCAGACCACAGGCCAAGCCTGGTTGTTTCTTAACCTGAACTCGCAGTACCTGGTCAGCGAGCGGCCGGATATCGGCTTTACCGAAAAGCTGTTGCAGGCCACCGGCATTGCCGCGCACCGCCTGGTGATCGAGATCATCGAAAGCGAGGTCAGCGATCAAGCGCAGTTGAAACGTTTTATCGCCCATTTCCGCCAGTTGGGCTGCCTGATCGCGATCGACGACTTTGGCGCGGGACATTCCAATTTCGATCGCATCTGGGACCTGGAGCCCGATATCGTCAAGATCGACCGCCGCCTGATTCAGGATGCCGGCCGCTCGCCTCGCGTGGAACGGATTCTCACCGGCATCGTCAGCCTGCTGCACGAGGCCGGCAGCCTGGTGGTGATCGAAGGGGTGGAAACCGAGCAGGAGGCCCTGGTGGCGATCGCCGCCAACGCCGACATGGTGCAAGGCTTCTACTTCGCCAAGCCCCAGGAATGCATCGACGTTGGGCAGAATTTTTCCGGCACCTTCGACCGCCTGCTGCGCGGCCAGCAATGGAAAAGCGCCAAGCGCCGCGCGGATATGCAGCACTACCTGCGCAGCATAGAAGGCTTGTTCCAGCAGGCGGTGACGGACTTCGCCGAGCGCCGGCAATTCGAACAAAGCTGCAGCGGACTGTTCAACGACC
This sequence comes from uncultured Pseudomonas sp., assembly GCF_946885955.1. Next base: position 21,661 of record NZ_CAMPHI010000040.1, on the reverse strand, counting down.
CGCGCACGGCGCGCTGCTACCTGCTTAACGACGCAGGCTACCAGGTATCGCCCAACGTCTATACACCGCACTACCAGCAGCAACTGAATGCGCGCTTCATGCCGCTATTGTGCGGCGACAACGCCAACTGGTCGCACAAGCACTACCACTACCGCGCGCTGAAGCAACCGGATGTGATGCAGATCAGCCGGCCCTACCTCTCGGTAGCCGACTCGCGCATGTGCATCACCCTGTCGCAGACCGTCATGGTCGACGGCAGGCTGCATGTGTTTTGCTGCGACCTCGACTGGCAGGACGAGTGAGCGCTGACAACCCGGTTTCTTGCGTGAGATCAAGGGCCTGACGAAATCGCACGGGTAGCCTGTCAAGGGTCGTCAGGCATCCGAGGGCGCGAAACAATGGCCAAGAAATTTCCGCAGAACCCGCCTCATCCCGAACGCATCTGCTGGGGGTGCGACAGGTATTGCCCAGCCGATTCGCTGGCCTGCGGCAATGGCGCCGACCGCACCATGCACCCGGCTGAAGTATTCGGCGAAGACTGGCAGCAGTTCGACGGCTGTGCGGCCGACGCGGACGCGCCAAGCGACCAACCGGAAAACCAACCGGGCTGATTACTCGCCCTCAATCTTCCGGATGCAGCACCGCGTGGAGGAATTCCTTGGTGCGGGCATTCTTCGGCTCGCTGAATATCTGCTCAGGCGTACCCTCCTCGCGGATCGCGCCCTGATCGAAGAAACATACCCGGTCGGAAATACGCCGCGCGAAGTCCATCTCATGGGTCACCAGCAACATGGTCAGGTCGTGCTCCTCGGCCAGGCGCTGGATGACCTTGAGTACCTCGCCCACCAGCTCCGGGTCGAGCGCGCTGGTCGGCTCGTCGAACAGCATGACCTGCGGGCGCATGGCCAGGGCGCGGGCGATGCCGACCCGTTGTTGCTGGCCGCCGGAGAGTTGCGGCGGGAACTTGTCGGCCTGGTCGCTCAACCCGACCATTTCCAGCAGTTCCTCGGCGCGTTCGTTGGCTTCCTTGCGCGACATGCCGAGCACCCGGACCGGTGCTTCGGTGATGTTGCGCCGCACTGTCATGTGCGGGAACAGGTTGAACTGCTGGAACACCATACCCAGGTTGCTGCGCATCTGCCGCAGGTGGGCTTCGCTGGCCGGCACCAGCGTGCCGTTCTTCTCCTCGTGCCAGAGCGGTTTGCCGTCTACGTAGACAACGCCCGCGTTGATCGGCTCGAGGGTCATCAGCACCCGCAGCACGGTGGACTTGCCCGACCCGGAGGGGCCGATGATGGTGACCTTCTCGCCGCGTTTCACCTCGAAGTTGAGGTTGTCGAGGCAGGTGAAATCACCAAAGCGCTTGGTCACGTTCTCGAAGCGAACCAGGGTATCTGTCATTTCAGCGGTATCCCACGTTTAGGCAAGCGGACGTCGAGGGTCCGTACCAGGTAAGCGGCCAGAAGGGTCAGGATCAGGTAGAGCGCGCCGACCATGGTCAGCGGGATCAGGTACTGGAAGGTGCGGTCGCCGATGATCTTCGCCACGCTGAGCATCTCCAGCACCGTCACCACCGACAGCACCGGTACATCCTTCATGATCGAGATCAGGTAGTTGCCCAGGGCCGGCACGATGCGCGGCAACGCCTGCGGCAGAATCACCTTGATAAAGGTGTGCGCTGGCGGCAGGTTCAGCGCCCGCGCCGCCTCGCGTTGGCCGCGCGGCACGGCTTCCAGACCGGCTCGGTAGACCTCCGACATATAGGCGCTGTACTGCACGCCGAGCGCCACCGCGCCGGTCAGGAACGCCGGCAGTAGCAGACCGTATTCGGGCAGCACGAAGTAGAGGAAGTACAGCTGCACCAGCAGCGGCGTATCGCGGAAGAACTCGACGATAAGCGCGGTCGGCCAGGCGACCAACCGCGAACGCACGCCACGCAATGCCGCGAAGACCAGACCAAGAATGGCGGCGATGACGAAACCCAGCGCGGCAGCCTGCAGGGTGACGAGCATGCCGCGCAGGAGGATCGGCAGAATGGAGATGGCGAACGCCAGCGGCGAGCTGGTATCCCAGTGGTAACCGAACAGCATCAGCGGGCCCCCACTTTGCGCCAGCGACCGACCCAGCGCTCGAGGATCTTCATCAGTGCGCTGAGTGCCAGAGCGAGGCCGAAATAGATGAACAGCGTCATCCCGTAGATGGTCGTGCTGTCCTGGGTGAGGTTGCGCAGGTTCTCCGCGCGAAAGGCCAGGTCGCTGAGGGTGATCAGCGACACCAGCGCGGTGTCCTTGAGGTTCTGCACCGCCAGGTTGCCGAACGACGGCATCATCTCCGGCAGCGCCTGGGGCAAGGCGATGCGCCACAGGGTCTGGCGCGCGGTGAAGTTCAGCGCCTTGGCCGCTTCGAGCTGATTCTTCTGCACCGACTTCACCGCGCCGCGCACGACTTCGGCGCCATAGGCACCAATGTTCAGCGACAACGCAAGAATGCCGGCGGTGACCGGCGACAGGCGCACGCCCAGCAACGGCAAGGCGAAGAAAATCCAGAACATCTGCACCAGCAGCGAGGTGCCGCGAAAAATCTCGATATAGGAGACGGAAACGGACTTCAGCAGCGGGTTGGCGGAGAGCCGGCCCAGGCCGAAAACGAAGGAACAGAGCGCACCTAACAGCGTCGACCAGAATGTCAGCTGCACGGTGACCCATGCCCCCTGCATCAGGGTCGGCAGATAGTCCCACATAAACGGTTAACCTCCAGACGAACGCGGAGTTGCAGCAGGCGCCGCCTTGCTCTGGCGGCGCCGCTTATCCCTACTCGGCGTTACACAGCTGTTCGGTGGTTTTGGCGAACGAGCCCTGGATATCGGCGGGGGTGAAGCCGTATTTCTGCAGGATTTTCTTCCAGTCTTCGGTCTGCTTGAACTTGGTCAGTTCGGCATTGAAGGCGTCGCGGAATTCCTTCGAGCTGTTGGCGAAGGTAAAGCCACCCCAGCTGCGCACTTCATGGCCGTCGATAACCGGGTCTTCGAATGGATCGGCCAGGACCACCGCATCGCTCATTTCGGCGAGGTTGCTGGCGGTCAGACCGGTGCCGGCATAGGCTGCGGCGCGGCCGGTGGAGACCGTGGAGATGGCATCGGAATTACTGTTGATGGTGACCATGTTCGATTCCGGCACGCCCAGCTTCTGCAACATATCCAGCTGGTCGGCACCGGCCATGATGGCCACTTTCATATCGCCTTTGGCGAACTGCTTGTAGCCATGCAGATCGTGGGGGTTGCCCTTCTGCACCAGCAAGCCTTCGCCATAGCTGGAATTGGGTTCGGAGTAGATCACCGCCTTGCAGCGTGCGGGCAGAATCGCCATTTCCGCGGCCACCATGTCAAAACGTCCGGCCTTGAGCCCCGGGATCAAGGAGCCAAACTGCGTCACCACCCATTGCACTTCATCGATGCCCATGCGCTTGAGCACTTCGGCGGCGACGGCCGGCCCCGCGCCTTCGGCCTCACCCTTGGCGTTGACGAAGCCGTAGGGAATTTCATTGGCCACCGCGACGTTGATAAAGCCCTTTTCCTTTACCTCCTGCAAGGTAGTGGCGCTGGCGCTGACTGCAAACACGCCCCCGAACACGGCGGCCAATGCCCCGAGAATAAACTTTGATCTGGAATTAATTACTCGCATCTTTCTGCCCTTTTTCTTTTGTTTTCTCCAAAAAATCGGCCATAAATATGGCAAACACACGATCAACCGTGCAAAAGTCTTAGACAATAATGCTTTGATGTCAAACCACTATTGCAAATCAAAGACCATCAAGCGGGCTGAAAAGCGAAGAAAGGGAGAGGGATTCGGGGCGATCTGGTGGCGGTGAAATTCAGGAAGAAAGCGGGTCGGAAAGACCGTATCCCGGGCAGGCATCCGCAGGCCAGCGGCGGACAAGGCTGCGCCATGTCCGCCCTACAAAAGCGCGTTTTATCGCCCGGATGAAAGCCGGGGAAATGGCACTGCAGAGAGCCCTACCCGGATTTCATCCGGACTGCGGATCAGACTCTGGCGCAACCCGGAATCGCCTTTCCGGATTGCTTTGCGAGTGACGAAACCCTGGGGTTTCTATTCAACCAAGCATGGTCACGTGCTGCGGATGGCTGGCAACGCGATCCAGCCAGGCGCGGATCGCCGGGTAGTCGCTGAGGTCGAAGCCGCCTTCATCGGCCACATGGGTGTAGGCATAGAGCGCGATATCGGCGATCGAATAATTATCGCCGACCAGATAAGGCGTGCGCTGCAGTTGCTTCTCCATGACCTTGAGTGCCTTGTGGCCGCGGATATGGCAGGCCTCATATTCTTCCCGACGCTCCTCGGGCAAGCCTTGATACAGCTGGATAAAACGCGCCACTGCGACATAGGGCTCGTGGCTGTATTGCTCGAAGAACTGCCACTGCAACACCTGGGTGCGCAGGCGCGGCTCGCTGGGCAGAAACTCGCTGCCATCGGCGAGGAAATTGAGGATGGCGTTGGATTCCCACAGGCAGGTGCCGTCGTCCAACTCCAGCACCGGGATCTTGCCGTTGGGGTTTTTGGCCAGGAAGGCCTCTTTCTGCGTGTCGCCCCTGAGGATATCGATCGGCACCCATTCATAGGCCGCATCGAGCAGATGCAGCATCAGTTTGACCTTGTAGCAGTTGCCCGAACGGTAATCGCCGTAAACCTTGTACATCGCCCCGCCCTCCTCTGATTTTCTTTCGTATGTGCTGCCGATCAGGCTGCCTCTGCGGCCTGTGCCTGACGGATCACCTCGGCCAGGCGCTTAAGGCCCTCACCTAAACGCTCCGGCGCGACGTGACTGAAGTTAAGCCGCAAATGCCCGGGGTGTTGGTCGGGGTCGATAAAGAACGGCTCGCCCGGCATAAAGGCGACGTTCTGCGCCAGCGCTGGCGCCAGCAGCGTGCGGGTATCCAGCGGCTGCTTGAGGGTCAGCCAGAAGAACAGCCCGCCCTGAGGGATCTGCCAATTAGCCAGGTCGCTGAACTGTTCCTGCAGCACCGCTTGCATGGCATCGCGACGAACCCGGTAGAAGTCGCGCAGCTCGGCCAGGTGATTGCGGTACTGCTCGCTACCGAGCCACTGCAGCGCCTGCCACTGACCGATGCGGTTGGTGTGCAGATCCGCCGACTGCTTGAGGCGCAACAGATAGGGAAACAGATCTGGCGTGGCGATCAGATAGCCGACGCGCAGGCCCGGTAGCAGGGTCTTGGATACGGTGCCGGTGTAGATCCAGCTGGCCTTCCGCAAGCGGCTGACGATAGGCGTGGCGCCACCCTCGTCGAACACCAGCTCGCGGTAGGGTTCGTCTTCGATCAGGGTCACGCCGAACTCGTCGAGCAGCGCCGCCACGGCATCGCGCTTGGCCTCGCTGTAACGCACCGCCGAAGGATTCTGGAACGTCGGGATCAGGTAGGCGAAGGCCGGCTTGTGGTTTTCCAGACGCTGGCGCAAGGCGTCGATCTGCGGGCCATCGGCCTCTTGCGGCACGGCGATGCAGTCTGCGCCGAACAGCTGGAAGGCTTGCAACGCGGCCAGATAGGTCGGCGCTTCGAGCAGCACCTCGGTGCCCGGGTCGATAAACAGTTTGCTGGCCAGGTCCAGGGTCTGCTGCGAACCGCTGACGATCAACACCTGACTTGCCTCGCAAGGCACGCCCAGGGCACGGGCTTCGGCGGCGATCGCTTCGCGCAATGCCGGCTCGCCCTCGCTCATGCCGTACTGGCCCATGCTCACCGGCATATCCGCCCACTCGACCTTGGGCAGCATCGGCTCGGCGGGCAGACCGCCGGCGAAGGACATTACCTCCGGACGCTGCGCCGCGGCAAGGATTTCACGGATCAAGGAGCTTTTCAGGCGGGAGACGCGTTCGGAGAAGGCCATGCAGATCACCAGTGGCAAAGGCAATTGAAAATAGGTCAAACTGCTTGACCGAAATATTGTGTAGCCGAAGCTACGACACCCAGGGCAAATACGTCAATAGGCTTGACCTTAATGTTCAATCTGCAAAATATCGGCACTCAGCAAACCGCCATGGAGGCGTTCTTTTTCGGCTACCAGGCGTTTACCGCCAAGGCCGACGAAATGCTCGCGCGCCGCGGCCTGTCGCGGGTGCACCATCGGATTCTGTTTTTTATCGGCAAGTACCCGGGCCTGAGCATGAAGCAACTGCTCGGCTACCTGGGCGTGAGCAAGCAGGCCCTGAATATGCCGCTGCGTCAGTTGCTGGAAATGGATCTTGTGGAAAGCCTGGCGGCAGAGGACGACAAACGTAAACGCCTGTTGGGCCTGACCCGCGAAGGCGCGAAACTGGAACTGGCGCTGCGCCGCGAGCAGGCCAAGCTGCTGCAACGCGCCTTTGGCGAAGCCGGGGAAACGGCGGTCGAGGGCTGGCTGCGAGTCAACCAGGCACTGGGACATGCGCACCAGGCAACGATGGAACAGGAGTGACGGAGGTGACTCTCGCCCCACTCCGGTTAATCCCGCCCTCCTGCTAGGGAGAAAGGCAAACCGCGTCGCCGCCTTGAGCGCCTGAACCTTATGCGCCCTGGCGTTTTTGCTCGGCCGCCGCCTGAAAGAATACCCAGGCCGTGGCGATGCTCGCGCCGGTCAGCGGCAACATAGCCGGCAGCAGAAGAATCACGCTGGCCAGCATCAGCCCCCCGATCAGCTCCAGCCAGGCCATCAGCCGAAACGCGGGGTAGACATTCTGCACCTGACGCAAGCGCACTCCCCACCAGGCCAACAGGACACCATAGACGGCGAGTAGCGCGAGATAGCCGAACATCTGCCAGCCCAGTTCGCCGAGCTCATCTTTCCACAGAAGGTCAAGCGTCATCACCAGCAAACCCAAGCACACTACCGCCCAGGTCGATTTGCTCAGGTGCCGGGCAGCGAAGCGTTGCTCGGCGAACAGTTTCAGCTGGAGCATCAGGTAGCTGCTCAGCAGCGTCAGAGCCGGGCCGAGCCAAGCGCTAAGCGTCTCCAGCGCGGCATCGCCGAGAAAACCGGCCATTAGCGCCAAGCCCAACGCCACCAGCGAACCGAATGCCGATACCAGATTGAGGCAACCGAGCACTTGCAGGCGGCCAGGGCTCCAGCCATCGAGTTTTTTCGCTTCGGCGTTTTCCACCAGGCTGACCTGGGGCGCGGCGTAGGGGTTGTTATCGGCTTGATCCATCGCGAATCCCTGCGGGTTGTCGAGTCAGATGCGAGCCTACTCCGTAAGGCACCTGGCGCCAATCGACTGTATTGCTGGATGCGCGCCTGGCTGTACCGCGACGTCAGACAGCGCTGGCCTTAAGGTGCAAGCACTGCCACCGAGTGCCCGACCATGACCACCGAATTGCTGATCGCCTTTGTCGCCTTTGCCTTTGTCACCTCGGTGACGCCGGGGCCGAACAATATGATGCTGCTTGCCTCCGGGGTGAACTTCGGCCTGCGCCGCAGCCTGCCGCATATGCTCGGTATCAGCCTGGGCTTTATGGTGTTGGTGATGGCGGTTGGCCTGGGCTTGGGGCAATTGTTCGAACAACTGCCGATGCTCTACAGCGTGCTACGTTATCTGGGCGCGGCCTATTTGCTTTACCTGGCCTGGAAGATCGCCAATTCAGGCGCGCCCAACCAGGCGAACGAGCGCGGCAAGCCATTCAGCTTTCTCCAGGCGGCCGCTTTCCAGTGGGTCAACCCCAAAGCCTGGGTCATGGCCATTGGCGCCATCACCACCTACACGCCGCAGGAGAACTTCCTGGTCAATGTGCTGCTGATCGCCGCGCTGTTCGCCCTGGTCAACTGCCCTAGCGTCGGCCTGTGGACAGTGGCCGGCAGCCTGCTGCGCAACTGGCTGGGAAATCCGCGGGTGCTGCGCAACTTCAACATTGGCATGGCCCTGCTGCTGGTGGCCTCGCTCTACCCCATAGTCACGGATAGCGGATTGCTCTGATGCAGGAATTGACCCAACCCCGCCTTCGCCCACTGGCCGACACCTCGACCTCCGCGGTGGTCGCCGGTTTTATCGCCATGCTCACCGGCTATACCAGCTCGCTGGTGCTGATCTTCCAGGCGGGCCAGGCCGCGGGGCTTTCCAGCGGGCAAATTTCCTCGTGGATCTGGGCGCTGTCGATCGGCATGGCGGTGACCTGCATCGGCCTGTCGCTGCGTTACCGCGCACCGGTGATGATCGCCTGGTCGACGCCCGGTGCGGCGCTGCTGATCACCAGCCTGCCCGGCGCGCCCTACAGCGAAGCGATTGGCGCCTATATCCTCGCCTCGGGGCTGATCGTTCTGATCGGCCTGACCGGCACTTTCGACCGCATCATGCGGCGCATTCCCGGCTCGCTGGCGGCTGCGCTGCTGGCCGGGGTGCTGTTCAAGATCGGTCTGGAAATTTGCGTGGCCGCCGAGCAGCAACCGCTACTGGTGGTGGCGATGCTACTGGCCTATCTGTTCGGCAAACGCCTGCTGCCGCGCTATGCAGTGCTCGCGGCGCTGATCGTCGGCTGCGTGCTGGCCGGGTTATTCGGCCTGCTGAACTTCGAGCATTTCGAGCTGCGAGTGGCTGTCCCGGAGTGGACCACGCCGAGCTTTTCCTTCGCGGCGGCGATCAGTATCGGCATTCCGTTGTTTATCGTTGCCATGGCTTCGCAGAACCTGCCGGGCATGGCCGTGCTGCGCGCCAACGGCTATCAGGTGCCGGCGTCGCCGCTGTTGAACGCCACCGGCCTGGCTTCGATGCTGCTGGCGCCCTTCGGCTCCCACGGCATTCATATGGCGGCGATCAGCGCGGCGATCTGCGCCGGCCCCGAAGCCCATGAAGACCCGCAAAAACGCTACACCGCAGCGGTCTGGTGCGGAGTGTTCTACGGCATCGCCGGGATATTTGGCGCTACCCTCGCCGCCCTGTTCGGTGCTCTGCCCAAGGCACTGATCCTGTCCATCGCCGCCCTGGCGCTGTTCGCCTCGATCATCGGCGGCCTGACCCAGGCCATGAGCGAAGCCAAGGAACGCGAGGCGGCGCTGATCACCTTTCTGGTAACCGCCTCGGGCATGACGCTGTTCTCGGTCGGTTCGGCATTCTGGGGGATAGTGGCGGGCATGCTGACCCTGGCGATTCTGAATTGGGGCAAGGATTGATTGGAGTGTCGGGCGCGCCTTGTTGAGCTTCGCCGCGCTCAGCACCAACCTACCACCCAATCCGTGGGAGGGGCTTTAGCCGCGAAGCGTTGGCCGCAATAATGAAAGGCGCCTGAGAATCGTAGCCCGGATGAAATCCGGGAAAATTACCGCCCGCCAACAGCTCCCCGGATTGCATCCGGGCTACGGGACTGCGCAAGTTTTTTGGCCGACCATGGTTGGGTCAAACGGTGTATTCGACCGCCCGCGCGGCACGTAGCCTAGGTTGAGCGCAGCGATACCCAGGGCGCCGATACCCGGGTATCGCTGCGCTCAACCCGAGCTACCATTGGGTGACTTTGACCGTTCCCACATCGAGGCGTCGAACCGTCCACGTGGGAACGACCAGCTGCTCCCGTAGCCCGGATGAAATCCGGGAAAATTGCAGCCCGCCAACGCCCTCACCCCTAGCCCCTCCCGATGGAGAGGGGAACAGTCCGCGCCTGGCGACACCCTGGGTACAGCAACGAAAAAGGCGCCTGGATAGGCGCCTTTGACTTGCAGCACGCGAACCTGATCAGATCGCGGTCGCTCCGCCATCCACCGCCAATGCATGGCCGGTGGTGAAAGCAGCGTTGTCGCAGCACAGGTAGAGCACCGCGGTGGCGATTTCCTCGACCTTGCCGATGCGCCCAACCGGGTGCATGGCCGCGGCGAACTCGCCCTTCTTCGGGTCGGACTCGTAGGCGCGGCGGAACATATCGGTGTCGATCACCGCTGGGCACACCGCGTTGACCCGCAATTTCTTCTTCGCGTACTCCACCGCGGCGGATTTGGTCAGGCCGATCACCGCGTGCTTGGAGGCGCTGTAGATGCTCATCTTCGGCGCCGCGCCCAAACCGGCGACCGAGGCGGTATTGACGATGGCGCCGCCGCCCTGGGCCAGAATCAGCGGGATCTGGTGCTTCATGCACAGCCACACGCCCTTGACGTTGACGCCCATGATCGCGTCGTACTCGGCTTCGCTGCCGTCGGCCAGCTTGCCCTTCTCGATCTCGATACCGGCGTTGTTGAAGGCGTAATCCAGGCGGCCGTAAGCGGTCAGGATACGCGCCATGAGATCCTGGACTTCGGCATCGCGGGTCACATCGCAGCGCACGAAGATCGCATCGCCGCCGGCTGCGCGAATCAGTTCGACGGTGCCTTCGCCACCTTGCACGTCGACATCGGAAACCACCACTTTAAGGCCTTCATTCGCGAACGCCTGTGCAGTGGCGCGGCCGATACCGGCGGCGCCGCCAGTTACCAGGGCGACCTGGCCAGAAAAAGTAAAACTCATCCGTGCATCCTCTAGTGGGCAGAAGTCTGCGATGAGTCTATTCAGGCAGATGCGAATGCGGCAGCACTATCAGCGGCCTGGTGATGGACTTATGCGAATTAATGATTAACCCATGCGGCCGCCATCACTCGAATCGATTGGCACTCATTCCGCAGCAGCACGGCGCTTGCCCGGCCAGCCGCTAAGGGCTATCAACAGGGTTTCCGCTTACCGAGTACCCATCGATGAATATGCCGCTCAACCGTCAATTCCTGCTCGCCCAACGCCCGGTCGGCCTGCCCAGCCGCGAAACCTTCAATTATGTGGAAACCCCGCTGGGCGAACCGGCCCAGGGGCAGATCCTGGTGAAGAACGCCTACCTGTCGCTCGACCCGGCCATGCGTGGCTGGATGAACGACGCCAAGTCCTATATCCCACCAGTCGGCATCGGCGAAGTGATGCGCGCCCTCGGGGTTGGCGAAGTGATCGCCTCGCAGCACCCGGATTATGCGGTCGGCGATTTCGTCAACGGCGCACTCGGCGTGCAGGACTACTTCCTCGGCGAGCCGAAGGGCTTCTACAAGGTCGACCCCAAGCGCGCGCCGCTGCCGATGTACCTGTCGGCGCTGGGCATGACCGGGATGACCGCCTACTTCGCCCTGCTCGACGTCGGCGCGCCCAAGGCTGGCGAAACCGTGGTGATCTCCGGCGCGGCTGGCGCGGTCGGCAGCATCGCCGGGCAGATCGCCAAGATCAAAGGCTGCCGCGTGGTCGGCATCGCCGGCGGCGCGGACAAGTGCAAGTTCCTGGTCGACGAACTGGGCTTCGATGGCGCCATCGACTCCAAGAACGAAGACCTGCATGCGGCCTTGAAACGGGTGTGTCCGAAAGGCGTGGTTGTGTATTTCGACAACGTCGGCGGCGACATCCTCGACGCGGTGCTCACTCGCCTGGCCTTCAAGGCGCGCGTGGTGATCTGCGGCGCGATCAGCCAATACAACAACAAGGAAGCGGTCAAAGGCCCGGCCAACTACCTGCAATTGCTGGTCAACAGCGCACGTATGGAAGGCATGGTGGTGATGACCTACGCCCCGCGCTTCGCCGAAGCGGCGCAGGAAATGGGCGGCTGGCTGGCCAGTGGCAAGCTGAAATCCAAGGAAGACATAGTGCCCGGCCTGCAAACCTTCCCGGAAACCCTGCTCAAGCTGTTCAGTGGCGAGAATTTCGGCAAGTTGGTGCTAAAGGTCAGCTGAGCCACACCAAGACCGTAGGATGGGTTAGCCGCCCACGCAATGTATGAGAAAGCCACATTGCCGGGCGGCGTAACCCATCATGGCCGCCCGGGCATCGCCCTGCTCCACCCATCCGGCCATAGCTGACGCGTCAGCCATTCAGCAATTGCGATGGTGGATGAAAAAAGCGTCATCCACCCTACGGGCGCCTCGTAGCCCGGATGAAATCCGGGGAAATCTGGCGCCTACAAAACCGCTCCCCGGATTGCATCCGGGCTACGGGTCTACATCCGCCCCTCCCCAGCTACACCGAGACCAATTCCTCTTCCTCCTGCTTAAGCGGCCGCCAGCGGCGCAGCAGCATATAGAGCGTGGGAATCACGAACAGGGTGAAGAAGGTGCCGACCAGCAGGCCGCCGACTATCACCAGCCCGATCTGCTGACGGCTTTCCGCGCCGGCGCCGCTGGCAATCGCCAACGGCAGCGAACCCAGGACCATGGCCCCGGTGGTCATCAGAATCGGCCGCAGGCGCTGCACCGCGGCGTCGATGATCGCGCTGCGCAGCTCATGCCCGTCGCGCAGCAGCACGTTGGCGAACTCGACGATCAGGATGCCGTGCTTGGTGATCAACCCGATCAGCGTCACCAGGCCGATCTGCGAGTAGATATTCAAAGTGCCGCCGAACAGGGTCAGCGCCAGCAAGGCGCCGGCCATCGACAGCGGCACGCTGAACAGGATGATCAAGGGGTCGCTGAAGCTTTCGAACTGCGCGGCCAGCACCAGGAAGATAAACACCAGGGCCAGGGCGAAGATCAAGGCAACGCCGGAGCTGGATTCCTTGAAATCCCGCGAGGTGCCGGTGTAGTCGTACTGCGTCTCGGGCGGAAAAACGCCACGGGCGGTGTTTTCCAGATGCGCCAGCACTTCGCCCAGGGTGTAACCAGCGCCGACGTTGGCGCTGACGGTCACCGCGCGCAGCTGATTGAAGTGGTTGAGCTCGCGCGGCGCCACGGTTTCGCGCACCTCGATCAGGTTGGACAGCTGCACCATGCGCTCGTCGCGCCCGCGCACATAGACCCGGTCGAGATCCTGCGGGTTGCTGCGGTCGACGTCCTGCAGCTGCACCATCACGTCGTATTGCTCGCCGTTCTGCTTGAAGCGCGTCACCTGGCGACTGCCGAACAGGCTTTCCAGGCTACGGCCGATGGTCGCCACATCGCTGCCGACCGCCACCGCCTGCTCACGGTTGACCGAAACCTTGAGTTGCGGCGCATTCAGCTTGAGGTCGCTATCGAGGCTTTCCAGCCCCGGGTAGTCGCGCAGCTCGTGCAACAGGCGCTCGACATAGCCCTGCAGATCGGCGTACTCCAGCGAGGAGCGGATCACGAAGTTGACCGGCTGGTTGCGCGCGCTCTGCCCGAGCGGCGGCCGGTTGACCGGGAAGGCGCGCATCCCGGCGATTTCCTGGAACTTGGGCAACAGCTCGTTGCGGATCTCGAACTGGCTGCGCGTGCGCTGATCCCAGTCCTTCAGCTTCATAAAGGAAATGCCTTGGGCGACCGTGGGGAAGCCGGCGATCACCATGTAGCGATTGGTTTCCGGGATGCTCGCGTACGCCGCCTCGATCTCCTGCGCGTAACGCCCGGTGTAGTCGATGGTGGCGCCATCCGGGCCGTTGAAAACGCCAATGATGGTGCTGGTGTCTTCGGTCGGTGCCAGCTCCGACTTCAGGCCGGTGAACAGCAATGCACAAGCCAGCATGATCAGCAGCAAGACGCCGACCACCAGCGCCCAGGCGCCCAGAGCGCGCGCCAGCAGGTGCTTGTAGCCGTAGGTCAGTTTGTTGAGGAAATCCTCGATCAGGTTGTACAGCCGGTTATGCCGCTCACCGGTCTGGTGTGGTTTGAGCAGCACCGCGCACATCATCGGGGTCAGGGTCAGGGCGACGAAACCCGAGACCAATACGGCGCCGGCCAGAGTCCAGGCGAACTCGGTGAACAATTTGCCGGTGGTGCCCTGCATAAAGCCGATAGGGGCGAAAACCGCGGCCAGGGTCAGGGTCATGGCGATCACCGCGAAGGCGATTTCGCGACTGCCCTTGAGCGCAGCCTGCACCGGGCGCATGCCCGTTTCGATGTGCCGGTGGATGTTCTCCAGCATGACGATGGCGTCGTCCACCACCAGACCGATGGCCAACACCATGGCCAACAGCGTCAGGGTATTGATGGTGAAGCCCATCAGACTCATCAGGGCGAAGGCGCCGATCAGCGACACCGGAATGGTCACCAAGGGGATGATGGTCGCGCGCAATGAGCGCAGGAAGATGAAGATGATCAGAATGACCAGCGCCACCGCTTCCCAGATGGTGATGAAGACATTGTCGATGGACTCGCGGATAAACAGCGAGTTGTCGTGGGCGATGGCCATTTCCATGCCTTCGGGCAGCAGCTCGCGCACCTCCGGCAGCGCCGCGTTGAGACCATCGGAGATTTCCAGCGGGTTGGCCGTGGCCTGCTTGATCACCCCCATGGACACCGCCGGCCGGCCCTTGTAACGCACGATGCTGCGCTCGTTCTGCGCGCCGATTTCGGCATGGCCGACGTCGGCCAGGCGCAGCAGGTAGCCGCGGGAATCGTCGAGGATCAACTGGTTGAATTGCTCCGGGGTATTCAAGTCGGTTTCGGCGAGCACGGTGAACTCGCGCTCGCGCGACTCGATGCGCCCCGCCGGGATTTCCACATTCTGCCGACGCAGGGCATCTTCCACGTCCTGTACGGTGAGGTTATGCGCGGCGAGCTTTTCCGGATCGAGCCAGATGCGCATAGCCAGGGTCTGCCCACCGCGGATCTGCACCTCGGACACGCCGGGAATGGTTTGCAGGCGGTCCTTGATCATCCGTTCGAGGACATCGGTGATTTCCATCGAGCTGTAGCGGTCGCTGTAAAAGGCGATCCACACCACCGGCTGCGCGTCGGCCTCGACCTTCTGCACGATGGGTTCCTTGATCTCCTCCGGCAGCAAGCCACGTACCCGGCCCAGGCGATCGCGTACGTCATTGGCAGCTTCGTCGGCATTGCTGCCGAGGGTGAACTGCGCGGTGATCTGGGTGTTTTCCGAGCGGCTGATGGAGCTGACGAAATCCAGCCCCTCGATGCCCGAGAGCACGTCTTCGATCGGTTGGGCGACCTGCGACTCCATGATCTCCGGGCTGGCGCCCGGATAGGTGACGTTGACCGTGACGATGGGCACGTCGACGTTCGGGTATTCGCGCACGCTCAGGCGCTGATAGGCCATCAGGCCGAGCAGCACCAGCACCAGCGACAACACCGTGGCGAACACCGGCCGGCGGATGCAGACATCCGACAGCGTCATCGGTTGGGCTCCGCGGTGCGGTCGGCCGCGACCTTGGTGCGCACCGACATACCGTCACGGACCTTCTGCCAGCCGGCGCTGATCACCGTCTCGTCGCCGTGCAGACCTTTGCGCACCTCCACCGTACCGTCCATGCGCTTGCCCAGCTCGACTTCACGCACCGCGACCTTGCCGTCCACCACCAGGTTGACCAGCAGGCGCTCGCCCACCGGCATCACCGCCTCCTCGGGAATGATCAGGGCATCGGCGCGTTCATCGAGAATCACCGCAACCTTGACGAACTGCCCCGGCCGCAGGCGCCGCTCGGCGTTGTCGATCCGTGCGCGAATCGCCTGGCTGCGCCCGATCTCGTCGAGCCGCGGGTTGATCGCGAATATCTCGCCGACGAAGCGCTCGCTGGGATAGGCGTCCAGGCTGATCTCGACCGCCTGGCCGACATGAATCTGGCTGACGTGCTTCTGCGGAATGCGGAAATCCACCTTGAGCGGGTCGAGCACCTCCAGATTGACGATATCCTGACCGGCGCTGAGGTAATCGCCGGGGCTGGCCTCGCGCAAACCCAGTACGCCGTCATGCGGCGCCTGGATCCGCGTCTTGTCCAGACGCGCCTGGGCCAGGGCCAGGCTGGCGCGGGCGGCCTGCTGCTGGGCGCTGGCTTCGTCCAGAGCCTGGGCATTGCTGGCACCGCGCTTGAACAGCATCTGCGCGCGCTGAAAGTTCTTTTCCGCCAGATTCAGGTTGGCCTGGGCCTGGGCCAGCTCGGCGCGGCTGATCGCATCGTCGAGGCTGACCAGCAAGGCACCGGCCTTGACGCTCTGGCCTTCGCGAAAGTGCAACTGGGCCAGACGCCCGTCGATTTCCGGGCGAATCATCACCGACTCGTCCGAGCGCAATGAGCCGAACGTGATCAACTCGTCGCGCACCAGGGCTTTAGCCACCGGCACCACTTCCACCATGGGGCCTTCGGCGGCCTGGGCCGCCAGCGAGAAGCCCACGAACAACAAAAAAGCGCCTGAAAGGGAACGGCTTAGAACGGACATAAACGACCTCTTGTCTTATAGGGCCGAAGTCTAACGACCTCGACGCAAGATTCGCCGAACTAAATGTTTCCCCCTATTTTTACTGACGCATACCGCGTCCGCTGATTAGCAAACGAATGCATACGCCATAGAGCAACGCGGTGGCCACCAGCATAAAACCGACTGCGACGCCGATACGGATGTCCGACACCCCAAGAATGCCGTAGCGAAAGGCATTGACCATGTGCAACACCGGATTGGCCAGCGACACCGTCTGCCAGAACGGCGGCAGCAGGCTGATCGAATAGAACACCCCGCCCAGGTAGGTCAAAGGCGTCAACACGAAGGTCGGGATGATCGAGATGTCGTCGAAATTGCGCGCGAACACCGCGTTGACGAAGCCGCCCAGGGAGAAAATCGTCGCAGTCAACAGCACCACCAGCACGGTGATACCGAGGTGATGTACCTGCAATTTGGTGAAGAACAGCGACAACAGGGTGACGATGAACCCCACCGCCAGACCGCGCAGCACGCCCCCGGTGACATAGCCGATCAGGATGATGTGCGGCGATACCGGCGAGACCATCAGCTCCTCGACCGAACGCTGGAACTTGCTGCCGAAGAAGCTCGACACCACGTTGCCATAGGCGTTGGTGATCACCGACATCATGATCAGCCCCGGCACTATGTATTCCATGTAACTGAAGCCACCCATATCGCCGATCTGCCGGCCGATCAGGTTGCCGAAGATGACGAAGTACAGAACCATGGTGATCGCCGGCGGCAGCAGGGTCTGCGGCCAGATGCGGGTGAAGCGACGGATTTCGCGATAGACGATGGTACGTAGCGCCACCATGTTGGCGGCGAACTCGGAATTCAGGTAAGCCGTACTCATTGCGCCGCCCCCTTCGCCAGGTTTTTCTCGACCAGGGACACGAACAATTCCTCCAGGCGGTTGGTTTTATTGCGCAAGCTGAGCACCTCGATGTTCTGCAAGGCCAACTGACGGAACAGCTCGGTGATGCCCTGTGCCTTGTCGACCTGCACTTCCAGGGTGTGATGGTCGAGCAGCTTGGCCGGGTAACCGAGCAATTGCGGCGCCACCAACTGGGAGTCCCTGAGATCGAGCAGGAAGGTCTCGACATGCAGTTTTTTCAGCAGACTCTTCATGCTGGTGTTTTCGACGATACGCCCGTGATCGATGATGCCGATGTTGCGGCACAGCTGTTCGGCCTCTTCCAGGTAATGGGTGGTGAGGATGATAGTGATGCCCTGCGCATTGAGCTCGGTGAGAAAGCCCCACATCGAGCGGCGCAGCTCGATGTCGACGCCCGCGGTGGGCTCGTCGAGAATCAACAGACGCGGCTGATGCACCAGGGCGCGGGCGATCATCAGCCGACGCTTCATGCCGCCGGACAGCTCGCGCGACGGCACATTGTGCTTGCCCCACAGGCCCAGTTGGTTGAGGTACTGCTCGGCGCGCTCCTTGGCGATGCGCGCGGGAATGCCGTAGTAGCCGGCCTGGGTCACGACGATGTCGAAGGCCTTTTCGAACTGGTTGAAATTGAATTCCTGCGGCACCACGCCGAGGCAGCGCTTGAGTGCCGAAGGTTCTTTATCCAGGTCATGACCGAACACATTGACCGTGCCGCTGGTCTTGGTCACCAGGGTGGAAAGAATGCCGATGGTGGTGGATTTACCGGCGCCGTTGGGGCCGAGCAAAGCAAAAAAATCCCCTTCGGCGACATCCAGATCGATACCGTGCAAGGCTTGAAAGCCGTTGCCGTAAGTCTTGCTCAATTGACGAATGGACAGAGCGGTACTCATAAAAATGCGCGCACCTGATTTGAGAAAAAGAAAGGTCCAGCGGAGGCGCGCCCACAACAGGGGCACGAGGTCGTTCAAGTCTAGCGTTTGCCGGAAGACCATCGCAGCACTTTTGTGGAAACGCACGATCAACCGGGTCGCATTGGCCAGGGCAGCAGCCTAACAGCGCCGGCAAAAGATGAAACCCCGCTACGCCGATGGTAGTCATCGAGGCTATCGATACCAGGCCGGCTGCAAGGGCGCCCGGTTGCACCGGCATACCGCCACGCGACGATTTCGGCGCCGCCGGCCGCGGCCATATGTCTGAGAGTCGCGGCGAAACCGGCACTGGTCGGCAATACCGCAGGTCGATTCGATCCGCGGGTCGCCGCTGACACCGCGCGAGCTTTTCCGCGAACTCAAACGTCGCCGGGTGGTCACTATCGGTGCAACGCCCGGCGCAGAAACTGCCGGGTTCGAGGCAATCATCAGCGTTTTCCCGCGCCCGATCGGCCTGCCCTGCGGCAGCCGTTCATACGCTTGCCCTGGCGAACAGTCCTGCGGCAAGCGCACGGCGACGCACTCCGACCCAGACCACCGCGCTTGTCGCCGTAGGTAACGGCTGCATTTGCTATGGTGGTGCAACGAACCGTCATCCTGGAGAAAAGCACATGCTCGTAGTTTGGATACTCGTGCTGGTACTCGGTACGGCTTATTTAGCCCACCTGCGCATCGCCCCACTGCCCCTGCTCGGCGCTGTCGCCATCTACCTGTTGCTGATGGGCGCTCTCAGCCATGCACCCGCCTGGCTGATGCTGGTGTTCTGGGTACTGCTGCTCGCCGCAGCCTTGCCGCTGGTATTGCCCGAACAACGGCGCCAGCTGTTCAGTGCGCCGATATTCGCCTGGTTCAGGCAGGTATTGCCGCCGATGTCGGAAACCGAACGCGACGCCATCGAAGCCGGCACCGTGTGGTGGGACGGCGAACTGTTCAGCGGTCGCCCGAACTGGGACACCCTGCTGGCCTACCCGAAAGCCAAATTGAGCGACGAAGAACAGGCCTTTATCGACGGTCCGACCGAAGAGCTGTGCACCCTGGTCAGCGACTGGCAGATCGGCCAACAGATGGACCTGCCGGCCGAGGCCTGGGCGCATATCAAGCAGCACGGCTTCTTCGCCCTGATCATTCCCAAGCAATACGGCGGCAAGGGCTTCTCCGCCTATGCCCACTCGCAAGTGGCGATGAAACTGGCGACCCGTAGCGGCGACCTGGCATCCACCGTGATGGTGCCCAACTCCCTGGGCCCGGCCGAACTGCTGCTGCATTACGGCACCGACGAGCAACGCAACCACTACCTGCCGCGCCTGGCCAGCGGCGAGGACATCCCCTGTTTCGCCCTCACCGGCCCGCTGGCCGGCTCCGATGCCGGCGCCATGCCCGATACCGGGATCATCTGCCGCGGCCAGTGGCAAGGCGCGGACGTCATCGGCCTACGCCTGAACTGGCAGAAGCGCTATATCACCCTGGGCCCGGTCGCCACCCTGCTCGGGCTGGCGTTCAAGGCCTATGACCCCGATCACCTGCTGGGCGACGAGGAAGACCTTGGCATCAGCCTGGCCCTGGTACCGACCGATACGCCGGGGGTGGAAATAGGCCGACGCCACCTGCCGCTGGGCGCGGCCTTTATGAACGGACCGAATTCGGGCACGGATGTGTTCATCCCGCTGGACTACCTGATCGGCGGCCAGGAAATGCTCGGCAAGGGCTGGATGATGCTGATGAACTGCCTGTCGGTCGGCCGCTCCATCTCCCTGCCCGCGGTGGGTACCGGTGCCGCCAAGTTCACCAGCCTGGTCACCGGCCAGTACAGCCAGGTACGCGAGCAGTTCAACGTTCCCCTGGCCGCCTTCGAAGGCATCCAGGAAGCGCTCGCGCGCATCGGCGGCAACGCCTGGCTGATGGACAGCGCCCGCATCCTCACCGCCAATGCGGTGGATTTGGGTGAAAAACCTTCCGTGCTCTCGGCGATTCTCAAATATCACCTGACCGAGCGCGGCCGCGAATGCATCAGCCACGCCATGGACGTGCACGGCGGCAAGGGCATCATCATGGGCCCGAACAACTACCTGGCGCGCTCCTGGCAAGGCGCGCCTATCTTCATCACCGTGGAAGGCGCCAATATCCTTTCGCGCAACCTGATGATCTTCGGCCAGGGCGCCATCCGCTGCCACCCTTACGTCCTCGAGGAAATGGCCCTGGCCAGTCGCCCGGATCAGGATCAGGCACTGCTGGAGTTCGACCAACTGCTGCTGCGGCACATAGGTTTTGCCATCAGCAACGCCGCCAGCACCCTGGTATTGAGTCTCGGCCTGGGCGTGTTCGACCGGGTACCTGGCGACGCTCTCGCTCGCCCTTACTTCCGCGCCCTCAACCGTCTGGCCGCAGCCTTCGCCCTGCTCGCCGACACCAGCATGATGCTGCTCGGCGGCGAGCTGAAGCGCCGTGAACGTCTGTCCGCACGCCTGGGCGATGTGCTCAGTTACCTGTATCTGGCCTCCGCGGCGCTCAAGCGCTATCACGACCAGGGCTATCCGGACTATTTACGTCCCCTGCTGAACTGGGCGATGGAAGAAAGCCTGGGACGGGCCGAATGCGCCCTGGAAGAGCTGCTCGGCAACTTCCCCAACCGCTTCCTCGGTTGCGCGCTATGGATGCTGGTCTTCCCCTTCGGTCGCAGACACAAGGGGCCAAGCGACGCGCTGGATGCACAGGTCGCGGAAATCATCGGACGCAACAGCGGCGACCCAGCGCTGGAAGAGATACTGCTCGGCTGCTATCGGCCGCAAGGCGAGCAAGATCCGGTCGGCGCGCTGCAGCAGGCCATGGACCTGCTGCAAAGCGTGAGACCACTGCAAGAAAAACTGGATGACGCTCTCAAGGCCGGCCAATTGCATGACGGCGCGCAGCACGATGTGATCAGCGCGGCCGTAGCCTCAGGGGTACTGAACGACGAGGAAGCGGCGCGTCTGCGACAAGCCGAAGCCGCGCGGCGCGCGGTGATCGATGTCGACGACTTCACCAAGGAGCAACTGACCCTGGCCGCCGGCAAGGTGCGCTGAGCCAGGGCGACAGCGGGCCGCGTGAGCCTTATACTTGCGCGCCCGTTTTACCTACAGGATCGCCCCATGGCCAACGCCCACATCGACCACCACCTCGCCCTGCTCAACCACCTGCGCACCATTCTGGTCGCCCTGGGCGAAGCCGAGCAGATCCTCGATGACAGCCACGCCATGTTCGTCGAGCGTTACGACGACTTGCTCGCCGAGCTGCCGAACGATCCGGACAACAGCCTGTACCTGGGCCAGGACCTGATCAGTCAGATTTTCCAGCGCTATCCACAGATCGCCCATCTGGTCCCGCGCGACCTGCTGTGGTTCTTCGGCGGCGATTGCCTGCACTTCATGCCCGACGAAGAAATCGAGATGTACCAGACCCTCGAAGAGCGCCGTTTTCACGCCGAGGAAAACGACGAACCCTTCGACTGGAACCAGGAAAAGCAGTTGTTGGCCATGCCCGCGCAAGGCAGCACGCACTGACCGACCGCTGAATGCAAAAAAGCCCGCACGGCAATACCGGCGGGCTTTTTTATTACTGGGCGAATCGCAGATACGAAAACGCCGCTCGATGAGCGGCGTTCTCGATACTGCGTTTCAAAATTTGGAGCGGGAAACGAGACTCGAACTCGCGACCCCGACCTTGGCAAG
>NZ_CAMPHI010000039.1 GCF_946885955.1 uncultured Pseudomonas sp. | reverse complement strand
CGGGTTACGCCTACGGCTAACCCAGGCTACGAACCGCATCCCGTAGCCCGGGTTGAGCGAAGCGATACCCGGGAGCTGGACGAGATACCTCAGACCGCTACAGACGCGCTGATATGCAGATGGGCCTGGCAGACCCTTCCCGGGTTACGCCTACGGCTAACCCAGGCTACGAACCGCATCCCGTAGCCCGGGTTGCGCGAAGCGATACCCGGGAGCAGGGCGAAATACCTCAGACCTCCATAGGCACGCTGATATGCGGATGCACCTGGTAGACCCTTCCCGGGTTACGCCTGCGGCTAACCCGGGCTACGAACCGCAGCCCGTAGCCCGGGTCGAGCGAAGCGATACCCGGGAGCTGGGCGAGATATCTCAGACCGCCACGGGCGCCGGGATATGCGGGTGGGCCTGGTAATCCAGCAACTCGAAATCCTCGAATTTGAAAGAGAAGATGTCCTTCACCGCCGGGTTGAGCTTCATGGTCGGCAACGGCAGCGGCTCGCGGGTGAGCTGCAGGTCGGTCTGTTCGATATGGTTGGCGTAGAGGTGGCAGTCGCCGCCGGTCCAGATGAAATCGCCGGGTTGCAGATCGCAGACCTGGGCGACCATGAGGGTCAGCAGCGCATAGCTGGCGATATTGAAGGGCACGCCGAGGAAGATGTCGGCCGAACGCTGATACAGCTGGCAGCTGAGCTTGCCGTCGGCGACGTAGAACTGGAACAACGCATGGCACGGCGGCAGGGCCATCTGTTCGACCAGCCCGGGGTTCCAGGCGGAGACGATCAGCCGGCGCGAGTCTGGATTTTTCTTGATCATTTCGATCAGCTTGGCGATCTGGTCGATCGACTCACCATTCGGTGCCGGCCAGTTGCGCCACTGGTAACCGTACACCGGACCGAGCTCACCGTTCTCGTCGGCCCACTCGTCCCAGATACGTACGCCGTTGTCCTTCAGGTACTTGATATTGGTGTCGCCCTGCAGGAACCACAGCAGTTCGTGGATGATCGATTTCAGGTGGCACTTCTTGGTGGTCACCAGGGGGAAGCCGTCGGCCAGGTCGAAGCGCATCTGGTGGGCGAACACGCTGTAGGTGCCGGTGCCGGTACGGTCGCTCTTGAAGGTGCCGGTCTCGTGCACCAGACGCATCAGGTCGAGGTACTGCTTCATCGCGCGGCCTCCAGTGCTGCCTGTCGCTTATAGGCATAGGCCATTAGCCCCAGGCCGCCGAGGATCATCGGTACGCAGAGCACCTGCCCCATGGTCAGCCAGCCGAACGCCAGGTAGCCGAGCTGCGCGTCCGGTACGCGGACGAACTCGACGATAAAGCGGAAGATTCCGTAGCACACGGCGAACAGGCCCGATACCGCCATGGTCGGCCGTGGCTTACGCGAGTAGAACCAGAGAATCACGAACAGCGCCACGCCCTCGAGGGCGAACTGATACAGCTGCGAGGGGTGGCGCGCCAGCCGCTCGGGATCGGTGGGAAACACCATCGCCCAGGGCACGTCGCTGGCCTTGCCCCAGAGTTCGGCATTGATGAAGTTGCCGATGCGCCCGGCACCGAGGCCAATCGGCACCAGGGGCGCGATAAAGTCCATCAGCTGGAAGAAGCTCTTGTGGTTGCGCTGGCCGAACCACCAGGTCGCCAGCATCACGCCGATCAGCCCGCCATGGAACGACATGCCGCCCTTCCACACCTGCAGGATCAGGCTAGGGTGCTCGACATAGGAGGCCAGGTCGTAGAACAGCACGTAGCCCAGGCGTCCGCCGAGAATCACCCCCATGGCCACCCAGAACACCAGGTCGGAGAGTTTCTCCTTGCTCCAGCTCGGGTCGAAGGCGTTGACCCGGCGCGAGGCCAGCCACCAGGCACCGCCGATACCGACCAGGTACATCAGGCCGTACCAGTGGATTTTTATCGGGCCGAGGGCCAAAGCCACCGGATCTATCTGCGGGTAAGGCAGCATTTCAATTCCTCAAATCAGAAAATTCAGGCCCACGCACAACAGCAGCAGGGCAAATAGGCGCTTGAGCAGGCGCGGCGATAAACGGTGTGCCAGGCGTGCACCGAAACGGGCGAACAGCATGCTGGTGGCAGCAATCCCGGCCATTGCCGGCAGGTAGACGAAGCCCAGGCTCCACTCCGGCAGCTGCGGCTTATCCCAGCCCAGCCACATGAAGGTCAGCGCGCCGGCCACCGCGATCGGCAGACCGCAGGCCGCGGAAGTGGCCACCGCCTGCTGCATGGGCACGCTACGCCAGGTCAGAAAGGGTACGTTAAGCGAACCGCCACCAATGCCGAAAATCGCCGAGGCCCAGCCGACCAGCGTGCCGGCAATCGTCAGCCCCCATTTGCCGGGCACACCGGCGCTGGCCTTGGGACGGATATCCAGGGCCATCTGCAGGGCGATGAGGATGGCGAACACACCGATGATCTTCTGCAGCATTTCACCCTTGATGGTCGAGGCGGTCACTGCCCCGAGCGCCGCGCCGATCAGGATGCCGAGGGTCATCCAGATGAAGATTGGCCAACGCACCGCACCTTTGCGGTGGTGCTCCAGCACCGAGTTGATCGAAGTGAAGACGATGGTCGCCAGCGAGGTGCCGACCGCCAGGTGGGTCAGGACTTCCGGGGCGACGCCCTGCGCGGCGAAGCTGAAGACCAGCACCGGTACGATAATGATCCCGCCGCCCACGCCGAACAGGCCGGCCAGAACCCCGGCAGCCGCGCCCAGCACCAAATAAAGCAGCAGTTCCATCGACACCCCCGACAATAAAGCGCAATGGTAATCGGCACAGGCGTATACGGGGAAGCGCTAACAGGCCGGCGAGGCAAGCCAGGCCCGGCAAAACGATCGAAAAAGACCGCGTCGAATTTGTTCGGGCTCTCCCCGCATGCGGCCCAGGCCGCGCCAATGCTGCATAGAAGATGCTGGAGGTTTTTCACCCCGAACAGACCGTAATCGGCAGTTGCACAACTGGGCGTAGCGTTAGAAGCTTAGGCCTCGCGCTAATTGCTTCCTGGGGGGGGATCATGTGCCTGATTGTGCTTGCCTGGCGTCCTGGCCACCCGCAGCCATTGCTGATGGCTGCCAACCGTGACGAGTTCTATGACCGACCCACCATCCCCCTGGCCGAATGGCCGGAAGCACCGGGCGTGTTTGCCGGGCGCGATCAGCAGGCAGGCGGAACCTGGCTGGGCATCGGCCCGCACGGCCGCTTCGCCGCCCTGACCAATATTCGCGACCCGCGCCAACCGCCGCGCGGTCGTTCCCGGGGCGAACTGCCGGTGCAGTACCTGAGCGGCCCGCTCGGCCCGGAGGCGTTCCTGCGCGATACGGCGCAACGCCGCGGCGATTATTCGGGCTTCAACTTGCTGCTCGGCGACAGCCAGCAGGTATGGCTGCTGAATTCGGATCAGGGCGCGCCGGTACAGCTTCCCGCCGGCCTGTACGGCTTGTCCAATGCAGAACTGGATACACCCTGGCCGAAACTGGAAAAAGCCAAAGGCATGCTGAGCGAATGCCTGGTCGACCCTCAGGTCTCGTCACTGCTCGACCTATTGCATGACGACCGGCAAGTCGAGGATGCCCGCCTGCCCGATACCGGCGTGGGCCTGAATACCGAACGCCTGCTCTCGAGTATCTTCATCGCCACCCGCAGCTACGGAACGCGCGCCAGCAGCGTGCTGATGGTGCAGGCCGATGGACGACGGCAACTGGTCGAACGCAGCTATGGCCCCAACGGCGTGCACCTGGGCGATGTCAGGATAGAGACGCTCTAGCAGACCTATGCCTGGATATCGGACGCCGGGTTGATCATCCGGCCCAGGCCGAGATTGCTCAGGGCCAGGGCCAGGGTGCTGTGGATCACCTGCGGGCTGTCGATGGTCATGATCTGCGCCAGCAGCTCCTTGGCGCGCGCCATGCTGATCTGACGCAGCAGCCATTTCACCTTGGGCAGGTTGGTGGCGTTCATCGACAGGCTGTCGAAACCCATGGCCATTAGCAGCACCGCCGCCGAAGGGTCGCCGGCCATTTCGCCGCAGATACTCACCGGCTTGCCTTCGGCATGAGCATCGGCGACCACCTTGCACAGCGCTTGCAGCACGGCCGGGTGGAAGAAGTCGTAGAGGTCGGCGACCCGCGGGTTGTTGCGGTCCACCGCCAGCAGGTACTGGGTCAGATCGTTGGAGCCGACCGAGAGGAAGTCGACCTGGCGCGCCAGTTCGCGGGTCTGGTAGACCGCCGCGGGAATCTCGATCATCACCCCGACCGGAGGCATCGGCACATCGGTGCCCTCGTCGCGCACCTCGCCCCAGGCACGGTGGATCAGGTGCAGCGCCTCTTCCAGTTCCTGAGTGCCGGAAATCATCGGCAGCAGGATGCGCAGATTGTCGAGACCTTCACTGGCCTTGAGCATGGCGCGGGTCTGCACCAGAAAGATTTCCGGGTGGTCGAGGGTGACACGAATGCCGCGCCAACCGAGGAAGGGATTTTCTTCCTTGATCGGAAAGTAGCTCAGGGCTTTGTCGCCACCGACGTCCAGGCTGCGCATGGTCACCGGCAACGGATGGAACGCGGCCAACTGCTCACGGTAGATGGCCAGCTGCTCCTTCTCGCTGGGGAAACGCTCCTTGATCATGAAAGGCACTTCGGTGCGGTACAGACCGACACCCTCGGCACCGCGCTCCTGGGCGCGCTTCACATCGGCGAGCAGGCCGGTGTTGACCCACAGCGGCATGCGGTAACCGTCCGGGGTTTCGCAGGGCAACGCGCGTAGGGCATCGAGGCCCTGGGCCATCTGCCGTTCTTCCTCGACCACATCGGCGTACTGCTTGCGCAGCACTTCGCTGGGGTTGGTGAAGACTTCGCCGTGGTAGCCATCGACGATCAGCTGGATGCCGTCGATCTTCGAATACGGCAGATCGACCGCGCCCATCACCGTGGGAATGCCCATGGCCCTGGCGAAAATCGCCACGTGGGAGTTGCCCGAGCCCTGCACCGAGACCAGGCCGACCAGCTTGCCTTCCGGCACCTCGCCGAGCATCGCCGGCGACAGCTCCTCGCTGACCAGGATGCAATTGTCGGGGTACACCAGGGTCTGCTGACGTTCCTGCTGCAGGTAGGCGAGCAAGCGCCGACCGAGATCCTTGACGTCCGAGGCGCGTTCGCGCAGGTAGGCGTCGTCCATCAGTTCGAAACGGTTGACGTGCTCGCTGATCACCGTGCGCAACGCGCCCTGGGCCCACTGCCCGGTACGGATGATCTTGACCACCTCGTTACCCAGGGCGGCGTCTTCCAGCATCATCAGGTAGACATCAAACAGCGCGCGCTCTTCCGGGCGCAGCTGCGTGGCCATTTTCGCAGACAAGGCGCGCATGTCGGCGCGTACGCCCTCCAGGGCGTTGTTGAACAGCCCCAGTTCAGCGGCGATGTCGTCGACGGTCTTATCCGGCACCACGTCCAGGTCTGCGGGCGGCAACACCACCACGGCGGTACCCACGGCGGCACCGGGCGAGCCCGGCACACCGACGAACTTGGCTTCCTGAATGCCTTTGCCGAGCTTGCCCAGGCCGCGAATCGAGCCGGTGGCCTCGGCATGCGCGATGACCCCGGCGAGCTGCGCGCTCATGGTCACCAGGAAGGCTTCTTCGCCCTCGTCGAACTTGCGTTGTTCCTTCTGCTGGATCACCAGCACGCCCATCACCTTGCGGTGGTGGATGATCGGCGCACCGAGGAAGGAGGCATAACGCTCCTCGCCGGTCTCGGCGAAGTAGCGGTAGCGCGGGTGCTCGGAGGCGTGTTCGAGATTGAGCGGTTCTTCGCGGGTGCCGACCAGGCCGACCAGGCCCTCGTTGGGCGCCATGTTGACCTTGCCGATGGCTTTTTTGTTGAGGCCCTCGGTGGCCATCAGGACGAAGCGGTTGGTCTCGGGGTCGAGCAGGTAGACCGAACAGACCTGGCTACCCATGGCCTCGCGTACCCGCTGCACAATGATGCCCAATGCAGCCTTGAGGTCCTTGGCGGCGTTTACTTCCTGGACGATCTTGCGCAGCGTATTGAGCATGGCTCGACTCTAATCAGTGTCAGTCCCGCGCTAACAGGCGCGGAGCGAGTTCCTTGAGGGCGCGACGATAAACTTCGCGCTTGAATGTGACCACCTGTCCTAATGGATACCAATAGCTGACCCAACGCCAGCCATCGAACTCCGGTTTTCCGGTGAGATCCATGCGTACCCGGTCTTCGGTGCCGGTGAGACGCAAGAGAAACCATTTCTGTTTTTGCCCGATGCACAACGGTTGACTATGGGTGCGCACCAAACGCTGGGGCAGACGATAGCGCAACCAGCCACGGGTGCAGGCAAGAATTTTCACATCCTGCTGTTCCAGTCCTACTTCTTCGTTCAGTTCGCGGTAAAGCGCGTCCTCCGGCGACTCCTGGTCGTTGATCCCACCCTGGGGGAACTGCCAGGCGTCCTGGTTTATCCGACGCGCCCAAAGCACCTGACCAACGTCGTTGGTCAATATGATGCCGACATTCGGGCGAAAACCATCAGGATCGATCACGGCGCACAACCTCGTAAACGCATGTTTCGGCATTGTTCCACAAAGGCCGCGACAGCAGCAACGCGATGACCCGTGCAAGGCAACCATAGGCCGACGGCCGCGATTGGGCATGCCCTATAAAAGTCGGTATTCTGCCGCCCTTCAACTTCTAGTACGTATAGGTGTTCCGTGCGTTTGGCTTTATTCGATCTCGACAACACCCTGCTTGGCGGCGACAGCGATCACGCCTGGGGCGACTACCTGTGCGAACGCGGCATCCTCGATGGCATCGCCTACAAGGCGCGCAACGATGCCTTCTATCAGGACTACCTGGCCGGTCGCCTGAACATTCAGGACTACCTGAACTTCAGCCTGGAGATTCTCGGCCGCACCGAGATGGCCCAGCTCGAGCAATGGCACCGCGAATTCATGCGCGACTGCGTCGAACCGATCGTCCTGGCCAAGGGCGAAGCGTTGCTCGCCGAACACCGCGCCGCCGGCGACAAGCTGCTGATCATCACCGCGACCAACCGCTTCGTCACCGCGCCGATCGCCGCACGCCTGGGGGTCGACACCCTGCTGGCCACCGAATGCGAAATGGCCGATGGCCGTTATACCGGGCGTACCACCGATGTGCCTTGTTATAAGGAAGGCAAGGTCACCCGGCTCAACCGTTGGCTCGCGGAAAACCACATGAGCCTGGACGACAGCTGCTTCTACAGCGACTCGATCAACGACCTGCCGCTGCTCGAACAAGTCAGCCGCCCGGTAGCCGTGGACCCCGACGCCAAGCTGCGCGCCGAAGCCGAGCAACGCGGCTGGCAGATCATCTCGCTGCGCTGAAGAACAGGCTTCACTTGTAGCCCAGTAGCCTGGATGAAATCCGGGCTAGCAGCGCGCGAAGTCATGCCGAGCCCCCGTCAGGGCTGCAGCAGTCCGAGCAACGGCTGGCGCTGGCCGAACACCAGAAAGCGCGCCAGCTCTCTCAATGGCAAGGCCTTGCTGACCAGGAAGCCCTGTACCTGGTCGCAGCCGAACTGGCGCAGCAGCGACAGCTGCTCGGCGTTTTCCACGCCTTCGGCGACCACTTCCAGGTTGAGGTTGTGCGCCAGGTTGATCATCGCCTTGACCAACTGGCGGTTCTCCGCGCGGCCGTCCATGCCGGCAACGAAGCTCCTGTCGATTTTCAGCAGGGTGATCGGCAGGTTGTTGAGGTGCACGAAGGAGGAAAAACCCGTGCCGAAATCGTCGAGGGAGAAGCGCACGCCGAGCTTGCCGAGGGCCAGCATGGTCGTCTGCACCTGTTCGCTGCGACGCATCACCGCGGTTTCGGTCAATTCGAATTCCAGCCATTGGGCATCGACGCCACGCTCCTCGATCAGGCGGCTGAGGGTCGACAGCAACTGGCTGTCCTGGAACTGCCGGAAAGACAGATTGACCGCCATGTGCAGCGCCGGCAAACCGCGCCCACGCAGCCACTGCATGTCGCGCAGGGCGCGGGAGATCACCCAGTAGCCGAGCGGCACGATCAGCCCGCTTTCTTCGGCCAGCGGCACGAAATGACTCGGTGCCAGCAGGCCGCGCTCGCTGTGCCGCCAGCGCACCAGGGCCTCCAGGCCGACGATGCGCCCGCTGCTCAGGCACAGACGCGGCTGATAATGCAGCTCCAGCTCGTCGCGGCGCAGCGCCCGGCGCAGCTCGCTCTCCTGGTCGACCAGGCTGCGCGCGCCGCTGTTGAGGCGTTCGTCATATATATGAAAGGTGCAGCCGGCCTGGCTCTTGGCCTGCTGCATGGCGATGTGCGCGTGCCACAGCAGCGGGTCGGCGCCATCGCCCGCGCGGGCGTGGGCCAACCCCAGGCTGCAGCCGATAAGCAGGCTCTCGCCGTCGACCCAGTAGGGTTCGGCCAGGGCCTGGGTGATGCGTTCAGCCAGGTGTTCGATGCGTTGCGGGTCGCGGCGACCGTCGAGCAACAAGGCGAATTCGTCGCTGCCCAGGCGCGCCAGCTGATCATCGCCACGCAGTTGCGCCTTGAGCCGCGCCACCACCTGCAGGATCAGGTGATCGCCGGCCTGGTAACCGAGCGTATCGTTGGCATGACGGAAATTATCCAGATCGAGATGGCCGAGCGTCAGCCCGCGGCCGTCGGTTTCCGCCAGGCGTGCGGCGAGCAGGGTGTGCAGGCCCTGACGGTTGGGGATGCCGGTCAGGGCGTCCTGTTCCGCCAGGCGGGTCAGGGTCTTTTTCAGGCTGCCCTGTTCGCGGGCGTAGCGCAGGCAGCGCCGCAGTACGTCGCTGCTCAACTGATCGCGCACCAGCCAGTCGCAGACATCGTCGGGCGCCTCGGCAGGCTCCGACTCGAGCAACAGAATGGTGGGCAAAGGGCATTGGCCGGCGGCCGGACGACAGGCGCGGGTGGTCAATAGCAGGCCGCCGCCGTCACCGTCGAACAGGCCGCTGGCCGCTTCCCAGGACGGTGCGGTGATCAATGGATAGGAACCGGACACACAGCTCAACCGCTCGTGCAGGAGCGCGCCCCATTCGGGCGTTTCAGCCAACAGCACCAATCGCAAGGGTTCGACGAGCGCAGACAAACAGACTCCCCCAAAACACAATTTAACTGGCGGTCGAGCCGCCTGGATGCGCCGTTATCGGCGTCTATTCAGGCACATCCGTGTGTGTGGGTACGTATCCTGCGTCAAGACATGAAGAATGTTTCTAACGGCATCAGATTACTGGATAACTGGAATTAGCCAAGCATGGCGCGCCGCCATTACGTGCGCCATGCCACAGTTTCGGACGGCAGCGGCATAATCGCTCAGGCCTGCTAAAATGCGCGGCCATTTCCCTGGACGATCGATGCAATGTCCCGATTGAACCCCCGGCAGCAGGAAGCCGTGAACTACGTCGGCGGCCCTCTTTTGGTGCTCGCCGGTGCTGGTTCCGGCAAGACCAGCGTGATCACCCGCAAGATCGCCCACCTGGTGCAGAACTGCGGCATCCAGGCTCGGCATATCGTCGCCATGACCTTTACCAACAAGGCCGCGCGGGAAATGAAAGAGCGCGTTGGCAGCCTGCTCAAGGGCCCGGAAGCGCGCGGCCTGACGGTGTCAACCTTCCACAACCTGGGCATGAACATCATCCGCAAGGAGTACGCGCGCCTGGGCTACAAGCCGGGGTTCTCGATCTTCGATGATGGCGATATCAAGGCGCTGCTCACCGACATCATGCAGAAGGAATATGCCGGTGATGACGGTGCGGACGAGATCAAGAACTACATCGACAGCTGGAAGAACGACCTGATCCTGCCTGAGCAGGCGCTGGCCGGCGCGCGCAACCCCAAGGAGCAGACCGCCGCCATCGTCTACCTGCATTACCAGCGCACCCTGCGCGCCTACAACGCGGTGGACTTCAACGACCTGATCCTGCTGCCGGTGATGCTGTTTCAGGAGCACGCCGACATCCTGGAAAAATGGCAGAACCGCATCCGCTACCTGCTAGTGGACGAATACCAGGACACCAACGCCAGCCAGTATCTGCTGGTGAAACTGCTGGTGGGCATGCGCAACCAGTTCACCGTGGTCGGCGACGATGACCAGTCGATCTATGCCTGGCGTGGCGCGCGCCCGGAAAACCTGATGCTGCTGAAAGAGGATTACCCCTCGCTGAAGGTGGTGATGCTCGAGCAGAACTACCGTTCCACCAGCCGCATCCTCAAGTGCGCCAACATCCTCATCGCCAACAACCCCCACGCTTTCGAGAAGCAATTGTGGAGCGAGATGGGCATGGGCGACGAGATCCGCGTGATCCGCTGCCGCAACGAGGATGCCGAATGCGAGCGCGTGGCCCTGGAGATCCTCACCGAACACCTGCGCACCGAGCGCCCCTACAGCGACTTCGCAATCCTTTATCGCGGCAACTACCAGGCCAAGCTGATGGAGCTGAAGCTGCAGCACCATCAGATTCCCTATCGCCTGAGCGGCGGCACCAGCTTCTTCGCCCGCCAGGAGGTGAAGGACCTGATGAGTTACTTCCGCCTGCTGGTCAACCCGGACGACGATAACGCCTTCCTGCGGGTGATCAACGTACCGCGCCGCGAGATCGGTTCCACCACCCTGGAAAAACTCGGCAACTACGCCACCGAACGCAAGATCAGCATGTACGCCGCCGCTGGCGAGATGGGCCTGGGCGAACACCTGGACGCGCGCTTCACCGAGCGCCTCGCGCGCTTTACCAAATGGATGGACCGGGTACGCCAGGAATGCGCGCAGAACGATCCGATCGCGGCGATCCGCAGCATGGTGATGGATATCGACTACGAGAACTGGCTACGCCAGAACGCCTCCAACGACAAGGTCGCCGATGCGCGCATGGGCAACGTGTGGTTCCTCGTCGATGCGTTGAAGAACACCCTGGAGCGCGATGAAGACGGCGAGATGACCATCGAGGATGCGATCGGCAAGCTGGTACTGCGCGACATGCTGGAACGCCAGCAGGAGGAAGAGGAAGGCGCCGAAGGCGTGCAGATGATGACCCTGCATGCCTCCAAGGGCCTGGAATACCCCTCGGTGTACATCCTCGGCGTTGAGGAGGAAATCCTCCCCCACCGCTCCAGTATCGAGGCCGATACGGTCGAGGAAGAGCGCCGCCTGGCCTATGTCGGTATCACCCGCGCCAAGCGCAACCTGACCATGACCTTTGCCGCCAAGCGCAAGCAGTACGGCGAAATCATGGACTGCGCACCGAGCCGCTTCCTCGACGAATTGCCGCCCGAGGACTTGATCTGGGAAGGTCTCGAAGACGCCCCCGCCGAAGTCAAGGCGGCCACCGGCAACTCGGCGCTGGCCAATATGCGGGCGATGCTCAAGCGCTGAGTCACAGCTCGCCCCGGCGCGCCAGGGCGACGATACGGTCGGCGGTGCGACAGGCGATCGCCTGAATGGTCAGGGACGGATTGACCCCGCCCGAGGTGGGAAACACCGAACCATCGCAGATCCACAGGTTGCGGTGGTCCCAGCTGCGGCAGTCGGCGTCGACCACGCTGCTGCGCGGGTCGCTGCCCATCCGCGCGGTGCCCATCAGGTGCGCGGTGTCGTCAGCTTCGGCCCAGATATCGCGCGCATCGATATGCTCCAGCCCGCGGCGCATAAAGTCGACGGCGTGATCGACCAGGCGCCGATCGTTGTCGCCCATTGACCAGGTGACCCGCGCGATGGGCAGGCCATAGTGGTCGCACTCGTCGGCCAGGGTTACACGATTACCCTCGCAGGGCAGGGTTTCGCCAACGATCTTCAGGCCGACCTGGTGGTTGTAATAGGCCATCTCGTCGACCAGCGCCTGGCCCCAGAGGCCATGATTGCCGGTTTGCGTGGCGACCCAGGCGGCGGGCAACGGACCCTGGCTCATGACCGCGTAACCGCCGTGGAAGTCCTTGCCGCGATCCTCGTAGTTCCAGTGCTCGCTCAGCGCCAGGGACGGCGGCCCCTTGTACCAGCGCACCTCCTCTTGCAATCGCCCCCAGGCGGCCTGATTGCTGTGCACCATCAGATTCCTGCCGACCAACCCACTGCTATTGGCCAGACCGTCGGGATAACGCGGGCAGGCCGAATTGAGCAGCAGGCGCGGGGTTTCGATGGCGTAGCCGGCAACCACCACGTGACGCGCCCGCTGAAAGCGCCACTCGCCTTCGCGCTGGTAATGCACGCCGGTGGCCAGGCCGTCGTCGCCGACTTCGATACGCCCGACCATCGCCAGGTCGCGAATCTCGGCACCGGCGCGCACCGCCCAGGGCACCCAGGTGTTCAACGCGCTCTGCTTGGCGTTGGTCGAGCAGCCGGTGACACAGAAGCCGCGGTAGACACAGGGCGGCGCCTCGCCCCGTGGTGCCGACAACGTCGCCAGCGGGGTCGGCGCCCACTGCACCCCCATCGCCTCGCACGCCCGCGCCAGCGCCAGGCCGGCGCCGTTGACCTGGTGCGGGCGGTAGGGATAACGCGGGCGCTGCGGTCCCCAGGGGTAGTTAACCGGCCCGGAAATCTTCAGCGCCTGCTCGACCTCGGCGTAGTAGCGCCACATCTCCTGCCACGGCAATGGCCAATCATGGCCGTAGCCCAGCAGCGAGCGCGACTTGAACCACTCCGGGCGAAAGCGCAGCGAGACCATGGCGAAGTGCACCATGCTGCCGCCGACCGCCTTGCCGCTGTTGTTGCGACCGAGCTTGAGTGGGTTTTCGCCGTCGCAGATGCGCTCGTCGGTCCAGTAGAGTTTCTGCTGATGCGTCTCGTCGGAGGCGAACTCCTCCAGCGGTCGCCACCAGGCGCCGGCATCCAGGGCTACCACCGAGAAACCCGCACGGGCGAGCTTGCAGGCCAGGGGCGCGCCGCCAGCTCCGGTGCCGACGATGACGAAATCCACCGCCTGGTTGCGCGGGTACTCGCGCATCGGCATCCAGCCGCCGGGGCGCAGCACGTCGGGCGCGCGCCCGTTGCAGCCGCGCGGGCTTTGCAGCGCCTGGAGAAACAACTCAGCGGACACGTCGATTCAACTCCAGGGCCTGCTGTGGCTGCTGTGGCCTGGCTTCGGCCGGCTCCCAGGCGTCGCGCCGATTGCTGTCCAGGCGGACGTAACCGCGCGGGCTGGCGGGGCCGCCGAAGCCGATCTCGTTCCAGGCCGTGGGATGCGCGTAGTAGGCCGAGGTGATGTCGTGCACCAGGCGTTCGGCGAAGAAAACCGCCGCCGGCATCCCGGCCCAGGCACTGTCCTCGAGCTGACCGCGCTGCATGGCCGCGAGTAATGCATCCTGTTGATGCTCGGCGAGCAAGGCGAACGGCAGTTGGTAACGACCAACAGCTTCGGCATCCAAGGCGTCGAGACCGATGCGCCAGGCCCGCTGCAGCGGCGGCAGGCGCGCGTCCCGATAGCCGTCGCCCTGGCCCGCGAACACCTTGCCGTCGACCAGCGCCGCCAGGGGCACGGGCGGGCGGTTCGCAGGTTGCGGCAGGATGCGCGCGCAGACGGCGGTCAGCACGCGCCATTGCTCCGAATCGAAGAAGCGCGGCTCAGGCGCCACCGCGATGCGCTCGTCGATCACCCGGCGGCTGGGCTCGTTCCAGGAGGGGCCCGAACGCTTGCGCATCACGTCGTAGCCGGGGTATCGCGGCGCACTCACGACAGCCTCCGGCGATCGCGCGAGCGGTAGTTTTCTTCATCCAGCAGGGTATGGGCGGCGAGCCCCGCCAGCGCCAGCCCGGTGAAGCTCGGCGGCGCCGGTAGCGGCGGACCGGCCAGCAGATTTTGCCGCCAGTTGCCCCAGCCGCCGTGATTGCGGGCGATACCGAAGGCATGGAAGCCCGCACCGGCCAGCCCCATAAAGGTGGTGAAGCGCAGCCACAAGCGGGACAACCAGCGCAGCCGCGAGTACTTCGGCCCGGCCAGCACCGTGCCGACGAGCAAGCCGGCGGCCGCCGGCGGGGCGACCACCGGCAGGTACATCGCCGGGTTCTGGAACGAACCACGAAAGTGCAGCAACGCAACTTCGGCAACGGTGCCCAGCAGGCCTCCAGCCGCCATCACCGCGACCGCTTCGCCAGCAGGCAGGCCAAAGACCTGCGGGCGCATATCGCCACTGGCATCGCGCAGGCGCTCGGCGTAGTAGCCGAGCAACCCGGACAACACCAACGCCGAAGGTGCGCCGAGCGGCGCCGCATAGAACAGGTTGCTCCACGACCAGCCGCCGGCACGCTTGGTCACGTTGTACAGGTGCAAGCCGGTGCCCACCAGGCCACTGGCGCCGGCACCGAGGTAGATCGCATGGCGCAGGCGATTGGCCCGCGCCGAGTGGTCCTGCTGGCCATGCCCGCTGGCCAGTAGCGAGAGGCTCGCGGTCAGCAGCGGGGTGTACATCGCGCGATTCTGGAAGTCGCCGCGGTAATGCTCCATCGCACTGTCGAGCGCGACGGAAAACGCCAGCAATCCGGCTCCGCGGTTGAGCGTGCGCGCGGCGTCCACCAGGCTACCTTGCGATGGGCTGAGCAACAGGCCGCGCCCGCGCTTCTCGTGTTTTTGCCAAAACAGCGAGGCGGCGCCGAGCAATCCCGTAGCGCCAAGCGCGAGCCATTTCAGTTGGGTCTGGGTTGCCATGCAGCCCCCTTTGCTTCGGTAAATTCGATGCGCACGCTCATACCGCGTAACGCTGCGCATCCTGATGCCGGAATTCCAGGCCGTGCCCCGGCCGGCTCAGGTCGGGCGTCATCGCCCCGGCCTGGACTTCGGGTGCGCCCTCGAACAGCAACTGCTCCAGGCGCACGTGGTCGTGGAACCACTCCTGATGACGCAGTCGCGGCGCCGCACAGGCGACATGGCGATGCAACGCCGGCGCGCAATGCGCCGAGAGGTCGAGATGATGGGCCTCGCACAAGGTCGCCGCCTGCAGGAAACCGCTGACCCCGCCGCAACGGGTGACGTCGGCCTGCAGCACATCCACCGCGCGCGGTTCGAGCAAGCGGCGGAAATCGTCGAGGGTGTAGGCGTACTCGCCGGCGGCAATGTCCATCGCCTGCGCAGACGCGTCGAGCCCCGCACGCACCTCACGCAGGCCCGCCAGGTCGTCGGAACTGACCGGTTCCTCGAACCAGCTGACCTGTTGCTCGGCCACCCGCCGGGCAAAGGCAATCGCACTGCGGGCGCTGTGCGCGCCGTTGGCGTCGATAAACAGACCGGCGTCGCCGATGGCCGCACGCGCGCAAGCGACCCGCTCGGCATCGCGCTGGCTGTCGACACCGACCTTCATCTTCACCCAGCGACAGCCGGCATCCGCGACCCAACCGCCAAGTTGCTCGGCCAGGCGCTCATCGGTGTAACTGGTAAAGCCGCCGCTGCCATATAGCAGCACCCTTTCGCGGCGCTGACCGAGCAGGGTCACCAGCGGCAAGTCGAGCAACTTCGCCTTGAGATCCCAGAGCGCGCAGTCGAGCGCCGAGATGGCGCAGGCGGCGAGCCCCGAACGGCCGAGATTGCGCACGCTGCGCCACAGTTGTCGGTTGATCGCGCCGATGGCCAGCGGGTCCGCTCCCTCGAGGTGCTCGCGCAGATGCCCGCCGATCAGCCCCACCAGCGACGCATCGGCATAGGTATAACCGAGGCCGGTTTGCCCGGCGCCGTGCAGTTCGACCAGCACCAGCGTGGTCGCATGCCACTGGTAGGTACCGTCCGCTTCGGGGCCATCGGTCGGGACCCGATAGGCCGATACGCGTAATTCGTCGATCCGCGCCTTCACGATTTATCCTTGCGGTGCCCCGGCAGGATCGCCCCCAGCACCTGCTTGGCCGACTGCACCAGGATGCCACCTTCGTCGGGGTCGCCCTGCAGCAGCACGCTGGCGAATTTCTTCGCCTGCTCAAGCTTGATATGCGGTGGCAGCGGCGGCACGTCGGGGTCGGTCTTGAACTCGATAAGCACCGGGCGATTGGCCGCGAGCGCCTGTTCCCAGGCACCGGCGACCGCATCTTCGCGGTCGACATACAGGCCGATCAGGCCGATCGACTCGGCGAAGCGGTGATAGGGCACGTTGGGCAGGTTCTGCGAGGCTTCGAACTTCGGATCGCCAGCCATCACCCGTTGCTCCCAGGTCACCTGGTTGAGGTCCTCGTTGTTGAACACGCAGCAGATCCACTGCGGGTTTTCCCACTCCTGCCAATACTTGGCCACGGTGATCAGCTCGGCCATGTTGTTCATCTGCATCGCGCCGTCGCCGACCATGGCGATCACCGGCCGGCTCGGGTGGGCGAACTTGGCGGCGATCGCATAGGGCACGCCGGCGCCCATGGAGGCCAACCCGCCGGACAGCGAGCACATCATGCCGCGGCGGATTTTCAGGTCGCGGGCAAACCAGTTGGCGCAGGAACCGGAATCGCTGGTGATGATCGCGCGCTCCGGCAGCCGCGGCGAAAGCTCGAACGCCACCCGCTGCGGGTTGATCGGGTTGGCACTGACCAGCGCGCGTTTTTCCAGGGTCACTTCCCAATCTTCGCGCCAGCTTTCCACGTCCTTGCGCCAGCCGCGCTCGGTCTTTTCCTGCAGCAGCGGCAGCAATGCTCGCAGCGTCTCCCCGGTGTCGCCAACCAGGTTGACCTCCATCGGGTAGCGCAGGCTGAGCATGTCCGGCTTCAGGTCGATCTGCACGCCACGCGCCTGCCCCTCCTCGGGCAGAAACTCGGAGTAGGGAAAGCCCGAACCGATCATCAGCAGGGTGTCGCATTCGTTCATCAGCTTGTAGCTCGGCTCGGTGCCGAGCAGGCCGATGGTGCCCGTCACCCAGGGCAAGTCGTCGGGCAGGACGGCCTTGCCGAGCAGCGCCTTGGCCACTCCGGCGCCGAGTTTTTCCGCCACCTCGATGACCTCGTCGGTGGCGTTCAGCGCGCCGGCGCCGACCAGCATGGCGACCTTGTTGCCGGCATTCAGCACATCGGCGGCGCGGCGCAGATCGCTTTCGTAAGGGGCTACCCGCGGCCGACTGTAACCCACACCCGAATGCGCGGTGCCGTGCGAACGCGGCGGGTCGCTGTATGCCATCTCCTGCAGGTCGTTGGGCAGGATGATCGCGGTGACCCGCCGCTCGCCGAGCGCGGTGCGGATCGCCCGGTCGACCAGATGACGCACCTGCGCCGGTGCACTGGCCTGCTGGACGAAAGCGCCGGCGACATCCTTGAACATCGACGGCAGGTCGATCTCCTGCTGATAGTGGGCGCCGAGCGCAGTACGCGCCTGCTGCCCGGCAATCGCCAGCACCGGCATATGGTCCAGGCGGGCATCGTACAAACCGGTCAGCAGGTGCGAGGCGCCCGGCCCGGAAGTGGCCATGCAGACGCCCAGGCCGCCGCCGAATTTCGCGTCGGCGGAGGCCATGAACGCGGCCATTTCCTCATGCCGGGCCTGGATGAACCGGATCTTGCCGTTGGCCCGGTTAAGCGCGCCCAGAAAGCCGTTGATGCCGTCGCCCGGGTAGCCAAAGATGCGGCGCACGCCCCATTGATAAAGACGCTCGACGATAAAATCGCTGACGGTCATGCTCATGAAGATTCCTCAATGCGCGATGGATAGGCCTGTTTCTAGTCTTGACGGCCTAGCCATTCAGAGGTTTCCCCATTTTTTCGCCAGCCTGACGTCCGCGTGCCCCAATCGCCCCGCGCCGGCGCCCGTGCCCAGGCATAAAACTGTTTGCTTCATGGCAGCGCCGACGTAATCTCGAGCGCTTTCGACGCACGAGATCAGCCTGTGGAATTATTCAAACAGTGCATTCGCCAAAACGGCACCGTTCTCTCGGAACAGGTGCTCAAGGTCGACGCTTTTCTCAACCATCAGATCGACCCGCAACTGATGCAGCAGATCGGTCATGAGTTCGCCCAGCGCTTCGCCGGCCAGGGCATCAGCAAGATCGTCACCATCGAAGCCTCGGGTATCGCGCCCGCGGTGATGACCGGCCTGGAACTGGGGGTGCCGGTGATCTTCGCGCGCAAATACCAGTCGCTGACGCTCAAGGACGATCTCTACAGCGCCAAGGTGTTTTCCTTCACCAAGCAGACCGAAAGCACCATCGCGATTTCCGCCAGGCACCTGACGGCGGACGATCATGTACTGCTGATCGACGACTTCCTCGCCAACGGCCATGCCGCCCAGGCCTTGATCGACCTGATCAAGCAGGCCGGCGCGAGTATCGCCGGGGTCGGCGTGGTGATCGAAAAGTCGTTCCAGAGCGGCCGCGCAGAGCTCGACGCCCAGGGCTATCGAGTCGAATCGCTGGCGCGTATTGCGTCTCTGGCGAATGGCCAGGTGACATTTCTCGAATGATCCCCGGCCTGTTCAGGGCCTAACGCGCGGGCACAAAAAAACCGCTCGAGAGCGGTTTTTTTAAAGCGGTGACGCTTACAGGCCGGACATCTTGTGGATGGCGCCGAGCAGTTCGTCATCCGAGCAATCGCCACAGGTGCCTTTGGGCGGCATCGAGTTGCGACCGGCGATGGCGCTCTTCAACAGCGCATCGATACCGCCACGCTCGTCGGCGCGCGCTTGCCAGGCAGCAGTGTCACCGATTTTCGGTGCACCCAGCACGCCTGCCATGTGACAGGCACCACAGTGGGCGCCGATGACGTCGTCGGCGGTGCGCGCACCACCACTCGCAGCGGCGGCGACTTCGCCGACGCCTTTGCATTCCTGGCCCGTCACGCAGACTTCGCCCACCGGCTTCAAGCGCTCGGCGATGGCTTCATCGGTCGTGGCCTGAGCAGTCACTGCCCACAGGGCCAATACGGTAGCCGGTGCTACCAGGATTTTTTTAATCAGGTTCACGGTACACCCTCATCGTGGCTAGTCACGCTCGCGGCCACGGAATCGCGAGCGGGCGACAGTATAACGAGAAGCCCGCCCGGCCGAAACAACCCATATGTCGCAGGAGCGCAGCGGTAAGCTCCAAGCCACAAGCTGCAAGTAAAGGCACGTGCGCAGTGCCCTCACTTGCAACTTGAAGCTGGCGGCTTGTAGCTGCTTTCTAGAAGTTCGCCGGCGTGGTGGCGCTGATCAACTTCGCCGGCACGTCGAACGGGTTGCGGAAGCAATGCGGTTGGCTGCTTTCGAAGTAGTAGCTGTCGCCGCTTTCCAGGGTATAGGTCGCGCTGCCGACGGTCAGCTCCAGGCGTCCCTCGAGCAATATCCCGGCCTCTTCGCCTTCATGGGTAAGCATGTCGTCGCCGGTACCGGCGCCTGGCGGGTAGGTTTCCGAAAGGAAGGCGATCGCGCGACTGGGGTGGGCCTTGCCGACCAGTTTCATGGTCACCGCGCCGTCGGAAATATCGATCAGCTCGCTGGCCTTGTAGACAACTTGCGTGTGGTTGTCCTGCTCCACTTCGAGGGAGAAGAACTCGACCAGCGACATGGGGATCCCCGCCAGCACCTTTTTCAACGAGCTGATCGAGGGGCTCACGCTGTTCTTCTCGATCATCGAAATGGTGCTGTTGGTCACGCCTGCCCGCTTGGCGAGTTCGCGCTGGGACAGGCCTTTGAGTTTGCGAATGGATTGCAGTCGAACACCGACGTCCAATGCTGGAGTCCCCCTCGGGAAGATACGGATAAAAGTGGCCGTATCATCGCAACAGTGTTCAGTATTTACAACAGTTCATCCGCAGAATCTTCCAAGCGATCTGTTAGTCGCCCAGATAGCGCATCTGCACCCGCCGCAGGTTGCAAAACAACTGGTAGGGAATGGTCTCGGCGCGGGCCGCAACGTCGCTGGCCAGCACCTGCTTGCCCCAGAGTTCGACCCGGCTGCCGAGACCAACGCCGGGCAGGTCGCTGAGATCGACGGTGAGCATGTCCATCGACACGCGACCGATCAACCGGGTCAGTTGACCATCCACTGCGACCGGCGTGCCCGTCGGCGCGTGCCGTGGGTAGCCGTCGGCATAGCCCATGGCAACCACGCCGACGCGGGTCGGCTGCTGGCTGACGAAACGCGCGCCATAACCGACCGGCTCGCCGGCCGGCAATTCGCGCACGGCGATTATCTTCGATTCCAGGGTCATCACCGGCTGCAGGCGTGCGGCGGTGGCCTGCGCCTGTTCGAACGGCGTGGCGCCGTAGAGCATGATGCCGGGACGCACCCAATCGCTGGCCTGCTGCTGCGGGAACAAGTCGGGCCAGCCCAGTACCGCGGGGGAATTGCGCAGGCTGACTTCTGCCGCCAGGCCTTGCCGCGCCTGTTCGAAAACCGCCAGTTGCTCGGCGCTGCGCGGGCAATCCAGCTCGTCGGCACGGGCGAAGTGACTCATCAGGACGATCTTCGCCACCTTGC
Source organism: uncultured Pseudomonas sp. (assembly GCF_946885955.1). The sequence continues at coordinate 33,539 of NZ_CAMPHI010000039.1, read as the reverse complement.
CGCTGGCCAGCAGACGCCGGTAGGCCTGCTGATAGTCAGCCGGGTGCAGACCAACGCGATGCATGCCGCTGTCCATTTTCAGCCACACCTGCAACGGCTTGGTTATGGCACTGCGCTCGATGGCTTCCAGCTGCCACAGCGAATGCACCACGCACCAGAGCCCGTGTTGCTCGATCAGCGGCAACTCATCGGCCTCGAAGAAACCTTCGAGCAGCAGAATCGGCGCACCGATACCGGCTTCGCGCAGTTGCAGCGCTTCTTCGATACAGGCCACCGCGAAGCCGTCGGCCTGCTCCGCCAGGGCCTGGGCGCAACGCACCGCGCCATGCCCATAGCCATCCGCCTTGACCACCGCGAGCGCCCGCGCGCCTGTCACTTCGCGGGCCAGTTGGTAGTTGTGACGTAGGGCTTGCAGGTCGATCAGGGCACGGGCTGGACGCATGGCTTTCACGCTTCGATGGATGAATTGCACTACCGGACAGGGTAGCGCGGTAATAAAAAGGCCCGGCAATGTGACCGGGCAAACGAATCAGGCCTGGGCGGCGACCACGGTCATTTCCACCAGTACTTCGGGCTTGTACATCTTCGCCTCGACACAAGCGCGGGCCGGAGCGGCGCCCTCGGCGACCCAGGCGTCGTACTCGGCGTTGAGACCGTCGTAATGGACGGCCATGTCCTTGAGGTAGATGGTCACGGAGAGAATCTTGCCCTTGTCGCTACCGGCCTCGGCCAGCATGCGGTCGATATTGGCCAGGGTTTCACGGGTCTGCTGACGGATATCGCCACTGTAGTCATCGGCCAACTGGCCGGCCAGATAAACCGTGCCATTGTGGATGACCACTTCGCTGTAACGCTTTTCCACATGCAGGCGCTGGATGGACATGTTGCGAATCTCCTGGAAAACGGGCGGCGTAGCCTATCAGGTGCGCAGCGGCTGCGGGGCAGACTGAACCGCGCGCGGCTTGCTCGAGTAGCGTGAAATATCCAGGCCCTCGGCACTGATCTGCGGACGCTTGTTGGCCAGCAGGTCGGCGAGGAAACGCCCGGAGCCGCACGCCATGGTCCAGCCCAGGGTGCCATGGCCGGTGTTGAGGAATAAATTGCGGAAGCCGGTGGCGCCGACGATCGGCGTGCCGTCCGGAGTGGCCGGGCGCAAACCGGTCCAGAACTCGGCCTGTTTGAGATCGCCGCCCTGCGGGTAAAGATCGGCGGTGATCATTTCCAGGGTGGCGCGGCGCTTCGGATTGAGGCTCAGGTCGAAACCGGCGATCTCGGCCATGCCGCCGACGCGGATACGGTTATCGAAACGGGTGATCGCAACCTTGTAGGTCTCGTCGAGAATGGTCGAGCTCGGCGCCATGTCGCCGTTGACGATCGGCACGGTCAGCGAATAACCCTTGAGCGGATAAACCGGCGCGCGAATACCCAGCGGCTTGAGCAGTTGCGGACTGTAGCTGCCGAGGGCGAGCACGTAGCGGTCGGCGGTTTCCAGCTTGCCGTCGATCCACACGCCATTGATCCGGTCGCCGGCGAAATCCAGACGCTGGATGTTCTGGCCGAAGCGGAATTCGACGCCCAGCTGCTTGGCCATCTCCGCCAGCTTGCTGGTGAACATCTGGCAGTCGCCGGTCTGATCGTTGGGTAGGCGCAAGGCGCCGGCCAGCTTGTGCTTGACCCCGGCCAGGGCCGGCTCGACGCGGGCAATGCCGTCGCGGTCGAGCAGTTCGAAGGGCACGCCGGACTGCTTGAGCACGGCGATATCCTTGGCCGCGTTGTCCACTTGCGCCTGGGTGCGGAACAGCTGGGTGGTACCCAGGCGACGGCCTTCATAGGCAATACCGGTTTCGGCGCGCAGCTCGTCGAGGCAGTCGCGGCTGTATTCGGACAGGCGCACCATGCGTTCCTTGTTGACCGCATAACGGCTGGCGGTGCAGTTGCGCAGCATCTGCGCCATCCACAGGTATTGGTCGATATCGGCAGTGGCCTTGATCGCCAGCGGCGCATGCTTTTGCAGCAACCACTTGATCGCCTTAAGCGGCACACCCGGTGCGGCCCAGGGCGAGGCATAGCCCGGCGAGACCTGGCCGGCGTTGGCGAAGCTGGTTTCCATGGCGGGACCGTCCTGACGGTCGACCACCACCACGTCGAAACCTTGGCGAGCCAGGTAATAAGCACTGGCCACGCCCACTACACCACTACCCAATACCAGAACCCGCATGTTTTTCTCCTCGCCGCGACTATGCACTGGCGTTTGTTGAACCAAGAGACGATGCGCGCAGTATATTGAGCAATGGCCAGTGCATTTCACTATATATATAGCTATATTTGGCGACAATTATTGGCGGAAACGTCATTGACAGAGGGAGATCCACCATGCGCACCCAGCACCAGAGCCGCCGCGAACTGGACAAGATCGACCGCAATATCCTGCGCATCCTGCAGGATGACGGGCGCATCAGCTTCACCGAGCTGGGCGAGCGGGTCGGCCTCTCGACCACGCCCTGCACCGAGCGGGTCCGCCGCCTGGAACGCGAAGGCATCATCATGGGCTATCACGCCCGGCTCAACCCGCAGAATCTCAAGGCCAGCCTGCTGGTGTTCGTCGAAATCAGCCTGGATTACAAGTCCGGCGACACCTTCGAGGAATTCCGCCGCGCCGTGCTCAAACTGCCCCACGTGCTGGAATGCCATCTGGTGTCGGGCGACTTCGATTACCTGGTCAAGGCACGGATCAACGAGATGGCCAGCTACCGCAAGCTGCTCGGCGACATCCTGCTCAAGCTGCCCCACGTGCGCGAGTCGAAGAGCTATATCGTCATGGAAGAGGTGAAGGAATCGCTGAGCTTGCCGGTGCCGGAGTAAGCCTACACAAGACGCTGACGGGTGCTGGCGATCAACTGGTGCACCTGGCGCTCGACCGCCGGCTCGATCATCTGCTCCGGACCGCGCCCGCGCGGACAGGGCAGACTTGGCGTGGTGCCGAACAGGCGGCAGATCAACGGGCGCTGGTCGTACACCTCGCAGCCCTGCGGCCCCAGGTGCACGCAATTGAACTCGGCCAGCGCAGCCTCGTGGGCGGCGTCGCTTTTCACCGGCAAACGGGCCATTTCCTCGGACGAGGCGGTGACCGGGCCACAGCAATCGTGGCAGCCGGGCACGCAGTCGAAGCTGGGAATCTGCCGGCGCAGGTGGTCGATCTTGCGGCTGTTGCAGCTCATGGGAAGCGGTCCTGAAAAAATCCCGCACATGGTAACAGGCCGACGAAAGTCCGAGTTTTTCCCTTGCCCCTCTTGGCGAGCGGCGTGACCCGCGCTTATCCTGCGTAAAATTTTCCAAACATAACAATCAGGATTTCACACATGAACGCCAGCGCTCGCCAGCCCGTTCACGGCGCCCAACACGCCCCGTCCTATTACGCCGCCAGCGCCAATCGGCACCTGAGCTTCCCGGCCCTGGCCGGCGAACAGCGCGCCGATGTCTGCGTGGTGGGGGGTGGTTTCTCCGGATTGAACACCGCCATCGAGCTGGCGCAGAAGGGCTTTTCGGTGGTGCTGCTGGAGGCCCGCAAGATCGGCTGGGGCGCCAGCGGGCGTAACGGCGGCCAGCTGATCCGCGGGGTCGGCCATGCCGTCGAGCAGTTCGAGCCGACCATCGGCAAGCAAGGCGTGCGCGAACTCAAACTGATGGGCCTGGAAGCGGTGGAGATCGTGCGCCAGCGGGTCGAACAGTTCCAGATCGACTGCGACCTCAAGTGGGGCTATTGCGATCTGGCCAATAAACCGGCCCACCTCGAAGGTTTCGCCGAGGACATGGCCGAACTCAAGCAACTCGGCTACAGCCATGAGATGCGCCTGCTGCAACCCGAACAGATGCACGAAGTAGTCGGCTCGCAGCGCTATGTCGGCGGCCTGATCGATATGGGCTCGGGCCATCTGCACCCGCTCAACCTGGCCCTCGGCGAAGCCGCGGCCGCCCAGACACTAGGCGTGCAGCTATTCGAAGACTCCGCGGTGACGCGCATCGACTACGGCAACGAGGTCAAGGTGCATACCGCCCGGGGTGTGGTGCGCGCCGCCCATCTGGTGCTCGGCTGCAATGCCTACCTCAACGGCCTGAACCCGAATCTGGGCGGCAAGGTGCTGCCTGCCGGCAGCTACGTGATCGCCACCGAACCGCTGTCCGAAGCCCAGGCCCGCGATTTGATCCCGCGGGACATGGCGCTCTGCGACCAGCGCGTGGCCCTGGACTACTACCGTCTCTCGGCCGACCGCCGCTTGCTGTTCGGCGGCGCCTGTCATTACTCGGGGCGCGACCCGGCGGACATCGCCGCCTATATGCGACCGAAGATGCTGGCGGTGTTCCCACAGCTACAGGAAGTGAAAATCGACTATCAATGGGGCGGCATGATCGGCATCGGCGCCAACCGTCTGCCGCAGATCGGCCGGCTCAAGGACCAGCCCAACGTCTATTACGCTCAGGCCTATTCGGGCCATGGGGTGAACGCCACGCACCTCGCCGGCAAGCTGCTCAGCGAAGCCATCGCCGGCCGCGCCAGCAGTGATTTCGACCTGTTCGCCCAGGTACCGCATATGACCTTCCCCGGCGGCAAGCACCTGCGCTCGCCGCTGCTGGCCCTGGGCATGCTCTGGCATCGGCTCAAGGAACTGGTGTAACACCACCATCGCCAAGTGCGGCTCTGGTAGCCCGGATGCAATCCGGGGAAATTAAGCGCCTGGCAAAGCGCTCCCGGATTGCGCCGAGGCTTATCCGGGCTACAGGCGGGCCGGAGATGGCGCGGGCTTGTCCGCCATCAATAGCCGGATGGTGGACCCGCCTTCGGCATGTCCACCCCGGGAAATCCTAGACCTACATGGGATCTACGCGCACCGCATCTCTCACAGCTTCCAGAACGGCCGCAGGGCCTCATCCAGCGCCTGCTGACGGGTCAGACCGATGTCCTTGAGCTGTTCGGCGTTGAGCCGGAGCAGCGCCCGACGCGTACGCAAGCGCAACCAGAAGCGCTGCCACGGCGTTTTGCCCGGCAGCCCGCAGCGGACCAGCTGCTGACGCCCCTGCGCCGCCAGCTCCTGCTGTGCCAAGGTCAGTCTTACGTCGCTAAGCCCGTTCATCTCGTTCTCCCGTTTCGAGCCGTATGGGAGATCATCATGCGCGACCGAGAAAAAGCATGACAGATCCAAAAAATACAAATTAAATACATACAGATTCAGCGAATCATCGGCTGAATTGGCGTTGTATCGAGCATCTGTACTGGTAGTGTTCTAGAATCTATGTACATGATGGAACTGTCATGACCCTGTACCTGAACCTCGCCGAATTGCTCGGCGAACGCATCGAGCAAGGCCTGTACCGCCCCGGCGATCGCCTGCCCTCGGTGCGCGCGCTGAGCGTCGAGCACGGCGTCAGCCTGAGCACCGTGCAGCAGGCCTATCGCCATCTGGAGGATCAGGGCCTGGCGATACCGCGCCCGAAATCCGGCTACTTCGTGCCAGCCGGCCGGGAGGCGCCGGCACTGCCGATGGTCAGCCGCATGGCGCAGCGCCCGGTGGAAGTCTCGCAGTGGGATCAGGTGCTGGAGCTGATCAGCCTGCCGCCCAGCCGCAACGGAGTGATTCAACTCGGCCGCGGCCGCCCGGACATCGACAGCCCGACGCTCAAACCGCTGCTGCGCTCGCTGTCGCGCCTGAGCCGCAAGCAGGACCTGGAGAGCCTGACCTACGGCTGTATCCATGGCGATCAGGGCCTGCGCGAACAGATCTCGCGACTGATGCTCGACTCCGGTTGCCAGATTCCCTACCAGGACATAGTCGTCACCACCGGTTGCCACGAAGCACTGTCGGTGGCGATCCGCGCGATCTGCCAGCCCGGCGACATAGTCGCGGTGGACTCGCCGAGTTTTCATGGGGTGATGCAGGCGCTGAAAGGCTACGGCATGAAAGCCCTGGAATTGCCCACCGACCCGCTCACCGGGATCAACCTGGAGGCGCTGGAGCTGGCCCTCGAGCAATGGCCGATCAAAGCCATACAGCTGACCCCGACCTGCAACAACCCGCTCGGCTATATCATGCCGGACGCCAACAAGCGCGCCCTGCTGGCGCTGGCGCAACGCTACGACGTGGCGATCATCGAGGACGACGTCTACGGCGACCTGGCCTACAGCTACCCGCGCCCGCGCACCATCAAGTCCTACGACGAAGACGGCCGCGTACTGCTCTGCAGCTCGTTTTCCAAGACCCTGGTGCCGGGTTTGCGCATCGGCTGGATCGCCCCGGGGCGCTACCTGCAACGAGTGCTGCACATGAAATACATGGGCACCGGCACCACCGCGCAGTTGCCGCAACTGGCGCTCGCCGAATACATCGAGGCCGGCCACTACGAACCGCACCTGCGGCGCATGCGCGGCCAGTACCTGCGCGGTCGCGACGTGATGATCGACTGGGTCAGCCGCTACTTTCCCGCGGGCACCCGGGTCAGCCGGCCGCAGGGCAGCTTCATGATCTGGGTCGAGCTGGAAGCCGGCTTCGACAGCCAGCGGCTGAACCGCGAACTGCAACCGCAGAAGATCCAGATCGCCCCGGGCAGCATCTTTTCCGCCGCGGGCAAATACCGCAATTGCCTGCGCATGAACTATGCGAACAAGCCCAGCAGCACCATTGAACAGGCAGTGAAGACGGTTGGCGAAACGGCTCAGGCCATGCTCGAGGAACGCCTGGGCTGAATTATTAGCGCACCGCTGGCGTCCAACGCATACAGAATCTTCTGCGCAAGGAGGAGGCCGCGTGCGTGCCTACCTGTTGTCGTTGGCGGCAGTTTGCCTGATCGGTTGTACCACCTCCCCTCCCCGCCCGCCGTCGCAGGCGATGCCGGCCCAAGCGTCGACGATGGGCGCGCAGATCCTCGCCCGCGCCCACGATCTGCATCACGACCAATCGGGCTTCCGTCTGCTGGCGAGCAGCGCCGACGCCTTTAGCGCCCGCGCCGAATTGATCCGCGCCGCCGAGCGCAGCCTGGATCTGCAGTACTACATCGTGGATGACGGTTTCAGCACCCGCGCCCTGATCCATGAGCTACTGCAGGCCGCCGACCGCGGCGTGCGCATCCGCATCCTGCTCGACGATACCGCGAGTGACGGCAAGGACCCGGAAATTGCCTTGCTCAGCGCCCATCCGCAGGTGTCCATCCGCGTATTCAACCCACTGCATCTGGGCCGCAGCACTGTGGTAACGCGTTCCCTGGGACGCCTGTTCAACCTGTCGCGGCAACACCGACGCATGCACAACAAACTGTGGCTGGCCGATAGCAGCGTGGCGATCGTCGGCGGACGCAACCTGGGCGATGCGTATTTCGACGCCAAGCGCGGGCTCAACTTCACCGATATCGACCTGCTCGCGGCCGGCCCGGTAGCCGAACAGCTGGCGCACAGTTTCGACCAGTACTGGAACAGCGCGCTGAGCCAGCCGATCGAGCGCTTTCTCTGGTTCACCCCGGACCTCGACGATCTCCAACGACAACGCGGGGCGCTGCACCGCGAGCTGCAGCAAGCGCGTCGGCAGCAGCCCGAGCTCTACGAACACCTGATGCGTTACCGCGATTCGCCGCAGCTGCGCGATTGGCTGGATAACCAGCTGATCTGGGCACACGGCCAGGCCTTGTGGGATGCGCCGAGCAAGGTGCTGGCCGACGGCCCACCCGACGCGCGGCTACTGCTGACGACTCAATTGGCCGCGGATCTTGCCGCGGTCAGCGAGGAACTAGTGGTGATCTCCGCCTATTTCGTGCCGGCCGACGAGGGCCTCGCCTATCTCCTCGAGCGCGCCGATGCCGGCGTCACCATTCGCTTGCTGACCAACTCCCTGGAAGCCACCGACGTGCCCGCGGTGCATGGCGGCTATGCGCCCTACCGCGAGACGCTGCTGGAACACGGCGTGCGGCTGTTCGAGCTACGCCGTCAGCCGGGCGAGGAAACCAGCTACAACCTGGGCCTGAGCGGCAGCTCGGAGTCCAGCCTGCACAGCAAAGCCGCGATCATCGACCGGCGGACGGTGTTTATCGGTTCGCTGAATTTCGACCCGCGCTCAGTACTCTGGAATACCGAGGTCGGCGTCCTGATCGACAGCCGTGAACTGGCCGAACAGGTACGCGACCTTGCGCTGGAGGGTATGACGCCGACGGTCAGCTACGAAGTGCGCCTGGAAAAGACCGCGGGCCGCTCGCAGTTGGTCTGGTACGCCGCGGACGGCGACGCGGCGGCCTATCGACTGAGCCGCGAGCCGGGCGGCCTATGGCGCCGATTCAACGCCTGGGTCGCCCGCTTTATCGGCCTGGAACGCATGCTCTGAATGACAGCAATCAGGGCGCGGCCGCAGACGTTTCGGCGAATGCGTCGCGACGAAACGCCAGCCAGATAAACACCCCAGCACCGAGCACCATCAACAACGGCAGGGCATGCCCGCTTATCCATTGGCTGGCCGCACCGGTGAGCAACGGACCGAACAGACAACCCAGCCCCCACAATTGGGCGATATGCGCGTTGGCGCGGACCAGCTCGTCATCGCGATAGCGTTCGCCGATCAGAATCAGCGACAGGGTGAACAGACCGCCGGCGCTGGCGCCGAACAGCACCAACACCGGCCAGATCAGCGGCGAATGCAACAGCAGCGGAATACCCAGGCTGGACAGCAGCAAGACCAGCCCGCAGGCGCGGAACAGATCACGCCGGGAAATGCGATCGGCGAGCAAGCCGATCGGCAACTGCAGAGCCGCATCGCCGACCACCACCACGCTGACCATCAGCAGCGCGACGTCCTGGGTGAAACCCTGGCGCAGGCCGTAGATCGGCAACAGGGTCAGCATCATCGACTCGAAAGCGGCGAACAGCATTACCGCCCAGGCGATGGCCGGCAACGTGCGGCAGAACGCCGGCAAACCACGTCCCGATGCGCTGCGGGCGTCCACTGTGGGCGCACCGCTGCGCCCCAGAAGCAACAGCGAGCCGCCGACCAACAGGCCGGTGCCGACCCAGAACCCCAGGTCGCCGGTGGTGCCCAGGGCGGTTAGCAGCAGCGGGCCACACAGTTGGCTCAGCGCGTAACCAGTGCCATACAGGGCCACCAAACGCCCGCGCCATTTCTCCACCGCCAACTGATTGATCCAGCTTTCACCGAGGATAAACACCACGGTCAATGCCACGCCGATCAACAACCGCAGCAGCAGCCACACCCAGTAATCCTGCACCAGCGCCAGCAGCGTGACCGAACAGGCGCCCGCCAGCAGACACAGCTGCATCAGCCGCACAGTGCCGAAATAAGCCGCCAGGCGGCCGGCCAGGGAAGCGCCGAGCAACACGCCGACCGCCGGCGTCGCGGCCATCACGCCAATGGCGAAGGAGCCATAACCCCAGTCCTCTAGGCGCAGCGACACCAGCGGCATGGTGACGCCCAGGGCCAGGCCGATGCTGATCACGGCCGCGCAGACCGCGAAATAACTTCCCCAACGCATGCCAGACTCCTTTATGTCTTGGCCGTTCAAAGCAAAACGGCCGGGCTTCCCAAGGAAACCCGGCCGCAGGTGTGGCTCGCAAAGAGCCGGCCCCTCAACTCAGGGGGCGGACCTCAAGGGAGAAAAAAACGCTCCCCTAAAAACAGATTAACGACCGAAACCAACACCGACAAAGATCTCCTGGGCTAAGGCCAGACAAGGCGCCCCGGAGCTTTTAAGCGCAGCGTACTGCAGTACGTGAGCATTAAAAGCGAGGACGCAACGCCGTATGGCCGACGACCAGGAGATCGTCCCGCTACCGTTACAGCTTGATCCAGGTGGCTTTGAGCTCGGTGTATTTGTCGAAGGCATGCAGCGACTTGTCGCGACCGTTGCCCGATTGCTTGAAGCCGCCGAACGGCGCGGTCATGTCGCCACCGTCGTACTGATTGACCCAGACGCTGCCGGCGCGCAGCGCCTTGGCGGTCAGGTGGGCCTTGGACAGGTTGCTGGTCCACACCGCCGCGGCCAGGCCGTAGGGCGTGTCGTTGGCGATGGCCACCGCTTCTTCGGCCGTATCGAAGCCGATCACCGAAAGAACCGGGCCGAAGATCTCTTCCTGGGCGATGCGCATGGCGTTGTTCACGCCGTCGAAGATGGTCGGCTCGACGTAGGTGCCGCCGGTTTCTTCCAGTACCCGCTTGCCGCCGGCGACCAGCTGGGCGCCGTCGTCATGGCCAGCCTGGATATAGGCCAGCACGTTGTTCATCTGGGTGGTGTCGACCAGGGCGCCGACGTTGGTCGCCGGGTCCAGCGGGTTGCCCGGCTTCCAGCCCTTGATCGCCTCGACCACCAGCGGCACGAACTGCGCCTTGATCGAGTTCTCCACCAGCAGGCGCGAGCCCGCAGTACAGACCTCGCCCTGGTTGAAGGCGATGGCGCCAGCGGCAGCCTCGGCGGCGGCCTGCAGATCAGGAGCGTCGGCGAAGACGATGTTCGGGCTCTTGCCGCCGGCTTCCAGCCAGACGCGCTTCATGTTCGACTCGCCGGCATAGACCATCAGCTGCTTGGCTATCTTGGTCGAACCGGTGAACACCAGGGTGTCGACGTCCATGTGCAGGGCCAGGGCCTTGCCAACGGTGTGGCCGAAGCCCGGCAGGACGTTGAACACGCCGGCCGGGATGCCGGCCTCGATGGCCAGCTGGGCGATACGGATGCCGGTCAGCGGCGACTTCTCGGACGGCTTGAGGATCACCGAGTTGCCGGTGGACAGGGCCGGGCCGAGCTTCCAGCAACTCATCAGCAGCGGGAAGTTCCACGGCACTATGGCCGCGACCACGCCAATCGGTTCGCGGGTCACCAGGCCCAGCTCGTTGTGCGGGGTGGCGGCCACTTCGTCATAGATCTTGTCGATCGCCTCACCGCTCCAGCGGATCGAACGCGCGGCGCTGGACACGTCGATGCTCAGCGCATCGCCGATCGGCTTGCCCATGTCGAGGGTTTCCAGCAGGGCCAGTTCCTCGCCGTGCTGCTCGATCAGGTCGGCGAAACGAATCATCACGGCCTTGCGCGCCACCGGCGCCATGCGCGACCAGACGCCGGAGTCGAAGGTGCGGCGGGCATCGGCCACGGCGACTTCGGCATCGGCCAGATCGCAGCTGGCGACCTGACCCAGAACCCGGCCGTCGATCGGGCTGATGCAGTCGAAGGTTGCCCCGGATTGCGCCGCGACATACTCGCCATGCACGAACGCACGGGTTTCGATCTTCAGGGTCTTGGCGCGCTGTTCCCAGTCGGCGCGGGTCAGGCTAGTCATTCGAGCATCCTCTATCAGTGGAAAAGTGCCGCGGAATCGACGCGTGCACTGTCAATAATTCTGCAAGGCCATGGAGCGCCAAATTCTGCTGGCAACACTAAACCAGCGGACCACACATTTTCAATATTTTTTACAAACGGCACGCAAAAGCCCTTGTCACGTTCGTTTTATTAAACATAGACTGCGCCGAATCGTGCCGATGAGCGTATTCCGCGTCCGCTCGCGGCATCCGTAGAAGATTGCACAAATGCCAGCGGTGCACAGTAAAACCCACACACCGAAAGATTTCAGCCCGATCAGTGACGGACCCAACCATGAATATCGAACAGATCGTCGACTTCGCCCAGGCCACCAGCGCCCCCGAGCACTACCGTCCGGCCGCGGAGAAAGTGCTCAAGGGCGACCCCGAGCAAAGCGTGCGCAACCACTACGGCAGCCCCTGCGGCCAATTCAACGCAGGCATCTGGGAAGGCGCGGTCGGCCAGTGGACGATCAACTACACCGAGCACGAATACTGCGAAATCCTCCAGGGCGTCTCGGTGCTGCGCGACCGCGACGGCAATGCCAGGACGGTCCGCGCCGGTGACCGCTTCGTCATCCCCGCCGGCTTCTCGGGCACCTGGGAAGTCCTGGAAGCCTGCCGCAAGGTCTATGTGATCTTCGAACAGGCATCCGCTTAAACGCTTTCTCCTGTGTCACCCCTTGCCCGCGCCGAGCGGGCTTTTTTATGCCTGCACGCCAGCTTTGGGGGCGGTTCGGACAAATCCCGGGCAAGAAAAAGCCCGCCATAAAGGCGGGCTCTTTCAACAAGGGGTTCGATCAATTACTTGATCTTGCCTTCCTTGTAGATCACGTGCTTGCGTACGACCGGATCGAATTTTTTGATTTCGATTTTGTCCGGAGTGGTGCGCTTGTTCTTGTCGGTGGTGTAGAAGTGACCGGTACCGGCACTGGATATCAAACGGATCAATTCGCGCATGATTTGCTCCTTAAACCTTTTCGCCGCGGTTGCGGATTTCAGCCAGCACCACGTCGATGCCGCGCTTGTCGATGATACGCATGCCCTTGGCGGTAACGCGCAGACGCACGAAACGCTTCTCGGACTCGACCCAGAAGCGATGATGCTGCAGGTTCGGCAGGAAACGACGACGGGTTTTGTTGTTCGCGTGGGAAATGTTATTCCCGGTTACCGGACCCTTACCGGTAACTTGACAGACTCTCGACATGCCTCAGCCCTCTAAAACCACATGCCCAACCCGGCATGGGTTGGCCGCTTAACTTAATCTCATTGGCGCTCTGCGCCGCGTTTCTCGAGGGTCTTACCGGCGACACCTGAATGCGCAAGTACCGGGCCCCTACAAAAGAGCGCTGCTTTATACCAGAAAGCCCTGGGTGCAACAAGGCAAACCGCATATTTGCCGATGTGCCGCACCGTCTGATCGCGACGCAATGGCCTGGGCCTGGGCGGCAAGACCGACTTACCGCTCGTCGCCCGGTTTTTTATCGTCACTGATAGATTTGCGGCTAGGATTAGCAGGCCTTTGCCGAGTCAACATTTACAGGAGTTCCCCATGCGCCTTGCCGCCCTACCGCTGCTGCTCGCCCCTTTGCTGGCCCAGGCCAGCACCCTCAGCGTCTGCACCGAGGCCAGCCCGGATGGTTTCGATGTGGTGCAGTACAACTCGCTGACCACAACCAACGCCTCGGCCGACGTGCTGATGAACCGCCTGGTGGAGTTCGACCCGGTCAGCGGCAAGCTGCTGCCGAGCCTGGCAGAAAGCTGGCAAGTCAGCGATGACGGCTTGAGCTACACCTTCACCCTGCGTTCGGGCGTGCAATTCCACAGCACTGACTATTTCAGCCCAAGCCGGCCACTGAACGCCGACGACGTGCTGTTCAGCCTGCAGCGCATGCTCGACCCCAACCACCCCTGGTACAAGGTCGCGGCCAGCGGCTACCCGCATGCCCAGTCGATGCGCCTGCCGAGTCTGGTCGAGAGCATCGACAAACTCGACGAGCAGCGGCTGCGGATCATCCTTGCCCACCCCGACGCCACCTTTCTCGCCACCCTGAGCATGGGCTTCGCCTCGATCTATTCCGCCGAATACGCCGAGCAGCTGATGGCCGCCGGCGAACCGCAGCGGCTCAACAGCCAACCGATCGGTACCGGCCCCTTCGTGTTCAAGCGCTTCCAGAAGGACGCGGTGATTCGTTACAGCGCCAACCCGACCTACTTCGCCGGCGCGCCGGCGGTGGACGAGCTGGTTTTCGCCATTACCCCGGATGCCAACGTGCGTCTGCAGAAGCTGCGCCGCGGCGAATGCCATATCGCCCTCTCGCCCAAGCCCCAGGATGTCAGCAGCAGTGCCGGCGACCCGGCGATCAAGGCGGTGAGCACCGCGGCCTTTATGACCGCGTTCGTGGCAATCAACAGCCAGCATCCACCCCTGGATAAACCGGCGGTGCGCCAGGCGATCAACCTGGCGTTCGACAAACCCAGTTACCTCAAGGCGGTTTTCGAGAACAGCGCCGAAGCGGCCAACGGCCCTTACCCAGCGAACACCTGGAGCTACGCCAGCGAACTGCCCGGCTATGCGCACGACCCGGCGAAAGCTCGCGCGCTGCTGACTGAGGCGGGTTTGCCGGACGGATTCAGGACCACGATCTGGACCCGCCCCTCCGGCAGCCTGCTCAATCCGAACCCAAGCCAGGGTGCGCAGATGCTGCAGGCCGATCTGGCCAAGGTCGGCATCCAGGCCGAGATCCGCGTGATCGAATGGGGCGAGCTGATCCGCCGCGCCAAGGCCGGCGAGCACGATCTGCTGTTTATGGGCTGGGCCGGCGACAACGGTGACCCGGATAATTTTCTCACCCCGCAGTTCGCCTGCGCCTCGTTGGAATCGGGGCTGAACTTCGCCCGCTACTGCGACCCGCAACTGGACAAGCTGATCGCCGATGGCAAGCGAATCGGCGACCAGGCGCAACGCAGCCAGATATATAAGAAGGCGCAGCGGATCATCCAGGAGCAGGCGCTATGGCTGCCGCTGGCCCACCCGACCGCCTACGCGCTGACCCGCAAAGAGGTCAGCGGCTACCGGGTCAACCCATTCGGCCGCCAGGACTTCGCCCAGGTGCGCCTGGCTCCCTGAGCGCCGGTTAGCGCCTCGCCCGGGTCGCGCTCGACGAGCCACCCGGGCTACCCATGCCGCGCGCCTTGCCTGGAGGCCGCCGGCTGTCGTCCAATAGCCCTTCCCCAGCCGAGAACCTCGTCATGTCCAACCCCACCCTCGTCCGCAAACCCCGCGCCAGCAGCCAGGCCCGGATCGTCGGGATTCTCGCTGCCGCCCGCGCGCTGCTTGCCGAACAGGGGGTGGCCGGGCTGTCGATTTACAATGTGGCCGAGCGCGCCGGGATTCCGCCCTCCTCGGTGTACCACTTCTTCGCCAGCGTGCCGGCGCTGCTCGAAGGGCTGACCGCGGATATCCACGGCGCCTTTCGCGCCTGCCTGCAACAGCCGATCGAGCATGCCGAACTGCGCGACTGGCGCGACCTGTCGCGCATCGTCGAGCTGCGCATGCTGGCGATCTATGCCGAGGACGCCGCCGCCCGGCAGCTGATCCTGGCCCAGCACGGGTTGACCGAGGTGACCCAGGCCGACCGCCAGCACGACATCGAACTGGGCAAACTGATGCAGGCCCTGTTCGAACGTCACTTCGCCCTGCCCGCGCTGCCCGAGGATGTCGATGTGTTCGCCCTGGCCATGGAGCTGGGCGACCGCGTCTATGCGCGCTCGGTGCAGCTGCACGGCACCATCACCCCACGCATGGCCGAGGAAGGCATGCGCGTCTTCGATGCCTACCTCGGTCTATACCTGCCGCCGTACCTGCCGAAGCGGCCAACCGCACCCTGAGCGGCACCACTCCGCGCATGGAAAGCCGCGCTTTACTCTCGAATATTTGTCGATATTTATCTGACTATAAATCGATAAATCGCATCTTATAGATATTTTCTGCTTTTAATACAGATTTTTATCGACTATAAAGTCACCCATCGCACACAGGCATAGCGGCCTGCACGGCAACCCGATGCCTTGCCTGCTAGCCTGTAACGGCCACCGCTCATTGCTCTCACGAGGTGATTCATGTCCCGTATCGTTACCGTCGCCGCCACCCAGATGGCCTGTTCCTGGGATCGCGCCAGCAATATCGCCAATGCCGAGCGGCTGGTTCGACAAGCTGCCGCCAAAGGCGCACAGATCATCCTGATCCAGGAACTGTTCGAGACCCCGTACTTCTGCCAGAAGCCCAACCCGGACTACCTGCAGCTGGCCACCACGGTGGACGCCAACGAGGCCATCGCGCACTTCCAGAAAGTCGCGGCCGAACTAGAAGTGGTGCTGCCGATCAGCTTTTTCGAGCTGGCCGGACGCGCACGCTTCAACAGCATCGCGATCATCGATGCCGACGGCAGCAACCTCGGGATTTATCGCAAAAGCCATATCCCGGACGGCCCCGGCTACCACGAGAAGTATTACTTCAACCCGGGCGATACCGGCTTCAAGGTATGGAACACCCGCTACGCCAAGATCGGCGTGGGCATCTGCTGGGACCAGTGGTTCCCCGAGTGCGCGCGCAGCATGGCGCTGCTCGGCGCGGAAATCCTTTTCTACCCGACCGCCATCGGCAGCGAACCGCACGACCCGAACATCAGCTCGCGCGACCATTGGCAGCGCGTGCAGCAGGGCCATGCCGGCGCCAACCTGATGCCGCTGATCGCCAGCAACCGCATCGGCCGCGAAGACCAGGGCGACTATCACATCAACTTCTACGGCTCGTCCTTTATCGCCGATCAGTTCGGCGCCAAGGTGCAGGAAGCCAACGAAACCGACGAGGCGGTGCTGATGCACACCTTCGACCTGGACCAGTTGGAACATATCCGCAGCGCCTGGGGCAGTTTCCGCGACCGCCGGCCGAACCTCTACGGGCCGATCAAGACCCTGGATGGCTCGCTGGAATCCTGATCGCGTAGCCCGGATGCAATCCGGGAATCCTCTGGAATTACCGCCCCGGATTTCATCGGGGCTACAGGTGAAACATGACCACCCTTACCAGCACCCCACGCGCGGACGGTTTCCGCATGCCGGCGGAATGGGAACCGCACAGCCAGACCTGGATGGTCTGGCCCGAGCGCTCGGATAACTGGCGCCTCGGCGGCAAGCCGGCGCAGGCCGCCTTCAGCGCCGTGGCCAGAGCCATCGCCGCGTTCGAGCCGGTGACCGTTTGCGTGTCCGCCGGGCAATACGAGAACGCCCGCGCCCGGCTCGCCGAGGACAATATCCGCCTCGTCGAAATGACCACCGACGACGCCTGGGTGCGCGACACCGGCCCGACCTTCGTTACCGACGACAACGGTCAGGTGCGCGGCGTCGACTGGCGCTTCAATGCCTGGGGCGGCCTCGACGGCGGCCTGTACGCCAACTGGGAGCGCGACGACCAGGTCGCCAGCAAGATTCTCGAGATCGAACGCTGCGCGGGCTACCGCACCGACGACTTCATTCTTGAAGGCGGCTCCATTCACGTCGACGGCGAAGGCACCCTGATCACCACCGAGGAATGCCTGCTCAATCGCAATCGCAACCCGCAGCTGAGCCGCGAAGAGATCGAAGGCATGCTGCGCAGCCACCTGGCGATCGACACGGTGATCTGGCTGCCGGATGGTCTGTTCAACGACGAAACCGATGGCCACGTCGATAACTTCTGCTGTTACGTGCGCCCCGGCGAAGTGTTGCTGGCCTGGACCGACGACGCCCAGAACCCCAACTACCCGCGTTGCCAGGCGGCCATGCGGGTGCTGGAAGGCGCCCGCGACGCCAAGGGTCGCCAGCTGATCGTGCACAAGATGCCGATTCCCGGCCCGCTGCACGCCACGGCCGAGGAATGCGCCGGCGTCGATCTGGTCGCCGGCAGCCAGGCGCGCGATCCGTCGATCCGCCTGGCCGGCTCCTACGTCAACTTCCTGATCGTCAACGGCGGCATAGTCGCGCCGAGCTTCGACGACCCCATGGACGCCGAGGCCCAGGCGATTCTTCAGCGGCTATTCCCCGAGCGCCGGGTGGTGATGGTGCCGGGCCGCGAAATTCTTCTCGGCGGCGGCAATATCCACTGCATCACCCAGCAGCAACCGGCGCCGCAACGGCGCTAACGCGGCATCTGCAAGGCCTGCTGCACGCTCGCGGGATCGAGCGTGCGCAGGGCCTCGTACTGGCTGACGAACACCTGGCCGCCGAAGTGCTGGAGAAAGTCCGAGCGGCGCAACTGGTCCATCACCGGCCCCTTCACTTCCGACAGATGCAATTGCACGCCGGCAGCGTGCAGACGCTCGACGATCGCCTCCAGCGACTCCAGGGCGCTGGCGTCGATCAGATTCACCCCGGAACACATCAGCACCAGGTGCTGCACCTGCGCCCGGCTCGCGATCAGCTCGCCGATACGCGTTTCGAGAAACCGCGCATTGGGGAAATACAGGCTCTCGTCGACGCGCAAGGACAGCACCCTGGGACTTTCCACCACGGCGAAGCGCGCCACGTTGCGAAAGTGCTCGCTGCCCGGCAGCTGCCCGACGATGGCCATATGCGGGCGGCTGGTACGCCAGAGAAACAACAGCAGCGACAGGCCGACGCCGAGCAGAATGCCGATCTCGACCCCCAGCGCCAGCACGCCCACCAGCGTGGCCAACTGCGCGGCGCCGTCTTCGCGGGAAAAGCGCCAGGTACGGCCGATCGACTTCAGGTCGACCAGGCTCAGCACCGCAACGATGATGGTCGCCGCCAGCACCGCCAACGGCAGGTTATGCAGCAGCGGCGTCAGCAACAGCACGCTAAGGGCGATGCCGGCCGCGGTAAACACCCCGGCCATTGGCGTTTGCGCACCGGCATCGAAGTTGACCACCGAACGGGCGAAGCCGCCGGTCACCGGGAACCCGCCGCTGAAAGCCGCCGCCAGATTGGCGCCGCCGAGACCGAGCAGTTCGTTGTCCGGTTCGATCCGTTGCCGGCGCTTGGCCGCCAGCGTCTGCCCGACCGAGACGGACTCGACGAACCCGACCAGGCTGATCAGCACGGCCGCCGGCAGCAGCTGCAACGCCAGCCCAGCGTCCAGGGTCGGCAGACGCAACCCCGGCAGCCCGGCCGGTATCACACCCACCACCTTTACGCCGAGCTGTTGCAGATGCAGCAGGCTCACCGCGACGATGGAAAACACGATCGCCAACACCGGCCCGGCCTTGGCCAGGTTGCCGGCCAGTCGCGCGCCCAGCCCGATCCGTATCAGCAAGGGTTGTAGCCGCCCCCGCACCCACCAGAGGAAGGCCAGGCTGGCCACCCCGATCAGCAGCGTCGGGACATGCACCGCCGGCAGATTGCGCACCAGCGCCGGCAGCAGTTGCAGCAGGCTATCGCCGGACACCGCGAGGCCGAGAATATGCTTGAGCTGGCCGATGGCGATCAGCAGGCCCGAAGCGCTGATAAAGCCGGAGACCACCGGATGGCTGAGGAAGTTGGCGATAAAGCCCAGACGCAACACCGCCATGCCCGCCAGGATCAGACCGGACAACAGCGCCAGCAACATCGCCGCGCCGACATACTCGGCGCTGCCCTGCGCAAACAGCGGCCCCAGCGCCGCGCCGGTCATCAGCGAGGCCACCGCCACCGGCCCCACGGCCAGGGTGCGACTGGAGCCGAACAGCGCGTAGGCCAGCAACGGCAGGATGCTGGCGTACAAGCCCATCGCCGGCGGCAGGCCGGCGAGCATGGCGTAGGCGAGGCTCTGGGGAATCAGCATCAGGGTGACGATCAGCGCGGCCAGAATATCCTGCGCCGCGCTGGCGCGGTCATAGCGCCGGCCCCAGTCGAGGCATGGCAGCCAGTGGCGCAGGCTCATTTACCCGCTTCCTTGTCGAAGTCGCAGGCCGCAGCCGCCTCCACCGCCAGCGGTTCGTGGGGCAAACGCTTGGGTTCGGCCAGCCACTCGCGGCCACGCAGCATCATGTCGAAGTAGATGCTCGGCATCATTCTCACCTTCAACTCCCAGGCCACGCGACGCGGGATCGTTGGGTCCAGCGCAAAGGTCGGCAGCAGCTTGCCGCCGTAACCGAACTCGGCCAGCAGCACTTTGCCGCGCTCCACCGTCAGCGGACAGGAACCGTAGCCGTCGTAGAGCGCGCGCGGCCCCTTGCCCGCGAGCATCGCGAGGACGTTTTCCGCCACCACCGGCGCCTGCTTGCGCACCGCCGCGGCGGTTTTCGCGTTGGGGGCGGCGCAGACGTCACCGAGGCTGAAAATATTGCCGAAGCGCGGATGACGCAGGGTTTCCGGGTCCGCTTCGACCCAGCCGTCGGCGCCGGCCAGCGGACTCTGGCGAATGAAGTCCGGGGCATGCTGGGGCGGCACCACGTGCAACAGATCGAATGACTTTTCCACCACCCTGCTCGTGCCATCGGCAGCCACTTGCCTGAACCAGGCTTTCTGCGCCGGGCCATCGACGGCGGTGAGCGTGCTGGAGAAATTCAGAGCGATGTCATAGCGCTGCACATATCGCATCAAGGGTGCGACGAAATCCGCGACACCGAACAGCACCGCCCCGGCGCTGCAGAACTCGACTTCGATCTGCGACGACACGCCCTGCTTCTGCCACCAGTCGCACGACAGGTACATGGCCTTTTGCGGAGCACCGGCGCATTTGATCGGCATCGGCGGCTGGGTGAACAGGGCTCGACCGTGACGCAGGTTCTGCACCAGTTGCCAGGTGTAGGGCGCCAGCTCGAACTGATAATTGGAGGTCACGCCATGCTTGCCGAGTGTGGACTTGAGGCCGTCGATAGCGCCCCAGTCGAGGGTCAAGCCGGGGCAGACGATCAGCGCCCGGTAGCCAACGCGGTTGCCGTCCTCCAGGACCACACGCTGGCGCTCCGGCTCGAAACCAGACACCGCCGCGTGCAGCCAGTGCACGCCGTGGGGAATGCAGCGCGCCATCGGACGCTCGGTCCGCGCACGGTCGAAGACGCCACCGCCAACCAGGGTCCAACCGGGCTGGTAGTAATGCTGCTCACGCGGTTCGACCAAAGCGATACGCAAGTGCGGGTCGCGACGCAGCAGGCTGGCGCTGACCGCGCAACCCGCGGCACCACCGCCGACCACCAGCACGTCGTAACGCTGGGTCGCGACGAGCGGCGCGCTGGGCACGGCCTGCGGCGCCTGCTGCCAGCGTTGCTGCAAGCGGGGCTTGAGCCCCGTCAGGTCGTAGCCGGCACCCTGCGCGGTAGCCAAGAGCACCTCGGGGTCGAGATGGTGGGCCTCGCTCAGCGCCCACAGGCTGCAGGAGCGGGTGCCCGTGCGGCAGAACGCCAACAAGGGCCCGCGGACCCGGCCGAGCAACTCGCCGAAGGCCGCCACATCGGCGTCGCCGATCTGCCCCGGGATCACCGGCAGATGGTGATACTCGAGGCCACTGGCGCGCGCGGCGGCAGCCATCTCCTCGCTGTCGGGCTGGCCTTCGCCCTCGGCGTCCGGACGGTTGTTGATCACGCAGCGAAAGCCCGCCGCGGCCAGGGTGCCCATATCCGCCGGCTGCAATTGCGCGGCCACCGCGATAAAGGGCGAAAGACGCTTGATCGGTTCCATGGCGACTCCTCAGAGTGCGTCGAGCGGGATTTTCAGGTAACGCGTGCCGTTGTCCTCGGCGGGCGGCAATTGCCCGCCGCGCATATTCACCTGCACCGACGGCAGGATCAGCGTCGGCATGCCGAGACCGGCATCGCGGGCGCGGCGCATCAGCACGAAGTCGTCCTCGCTGACGCCATCGTGCACATGGACGTTATGCAGGCGTTCTTCGCCCACACTGGTTTGATAGCGATAGTCGTCGCGACCCGGTGCCTTGTAGTCGTGGCACATGAACAGACGGGTGTCGGCGGGCAGCTCGAACAGCTTGCGAATCGAGCGAAACAGCAGCCGCGCATCGCCGCCGGGAAAGTCGCAACGCGCGGTGCCGTAATCCGGCATGAACAGGGTATCGCCGACAAACGCGGCGTCACCGATCAGGTAGGTCATACAGGCAGGCGTATGGCCGGGCGTGTGGATCGCCCGCGCCTCGATACTGCCGATCCGGAAACCCTCGCCATCGCTGAACAGGTGATCGAACTGGCGGCCGTCGGTGGCGAACTCGGTGCCCGCATTGAACAGCCTGCCGAAGGCGTGCTGCACCACGGTGATCTGCTCGCCGATCGCCAGGGCGCCGCCCAGCTCGCGCTTGAGATAGGCCGCCGCGGACAGGTGGTCGGCGTGCACATGGGTTTCCAGCAACCAGTCGACACTCAGGCCCCGCTCGCGCACATGGGCGATCAAGCGGTCGGCGCCGGCATGCGAGGTTCGACCAGCGGCGGGGTCGTAATCGAGTACCGAGTCGATGATGGCGCAGCGCTGGGTCGCGGGATCGCTGACCACATAGCTGTAGGTGAAGGTGGCGGGGTCGAAGAAAGCGTCTACGAGCGGTTGCATGGTATTGGGCCTCTTATCGATATGCTCAACCGAGCATCAATTAAGGCACAGCGTAACTGTTTTTTAGTTCTATGCTTAGATTAATTACTTATAAACGATCAAGACCAAAAACCGCCGGGCATAAAGGCCAAAAAAAATGCCGCCCAGTGGGCGGCATGCAAAACAATGCACGAGAACGGCCAGGCCGCATCAGCCGCGCTTGCACGAGTTGATGCCCAACAAGCGATAGGCCGGGCAGAAACGAAATACCCCGGTCGCCAACGCAACCAGACCGATCCAGCCCCACAGCCCGATCATGCCGGCGAGCGTCAGGCCGATCAGAATCAGCCCGACGGCGATACGCAGGCTGCGGTCGATAGTGCCGATATTTGCTTTCATGGTGACCTCCTCGGTCATGCTAGGTGCGTTTTTCCAGCACCTTGAACAGCCACATCCCGGCCACCATGGCCAGAACGAAAACCACTGCTTGCCAATAGCCCGTCAGCAACATCGCCAATGCCGGTCCCGGGCAGATGCCGGCAATCCCCCAACCGATACCGAACAGCAGGCTGCCGCCAACCAGCCGGCGATCGAGTCGCCTGTTCTGCGGCAACCGCATCGGCGCACCGAGCAACGAACGCTCGTGCTTGCGCGCCCAGGCGAACGGCAATGCGGCGCTGACCACGGCCGCCGCCATGACCAGCGCCAGCGATGGATCCCAGGCGCCCGCCAGGTCGAGAAAACCCAGAACCTTGGCCGGATTGGCCATCCCGGCCAGTAACAGACCGGCACCGAACAGCAGGCCGGCCAGCAATGAGGTCAGTTTGCGCATTTTCATCCCCCTAACAGATGACGCAGGACAAATACCGTGCAGAAACCGGCGGCCATAAACACCAGCGTGGCCACCAACGAGCGCAATGACAGCCGCGAGATGCCGCATACTCCATGGCCGCTGGTACAGCCGGCGCCATAGCGGGTGCCGACGCCCACCAGCAGGCCGGCCACCACCAGGCCCAGCCAGCCGTTCTGGAACTCGATCGCCGGCAGCTCGCCGAACAGCCTCCAGAGCACTGGCGCAAGCAACAAACCGAGCAGGAACAGCGCTTTCTCGCCACGCCCTTCACCGCCCTCGAGCACGCCACCGAGCAGGCCGCTGATACCGGCGATACGCCCGTTGAGCAGCACGAACAGGCCCGCCGCCAAACCGATCAGGGCTCCGCCCGCCAATGCACTCCAGGGGCTGAAATGCAGCCAATCGATAGTCATCTATCCCTCCTTCGCACAGAACAATTGATAGAGCGTGTCGATCACCGCCAGAGCGGCCGGACTGCAGATGCGGTAATAGATCTGCTTGCCCTCGCGCCGGGTATCCACCAGACCTTCGCGGCGCAGCACCGCCAGCTGCTGCGACAGCGTCGGCTGCTGGATGCCGAGCAGTGTTTCCAACTCGCTGACATTGCGTTCGCCCTGAGACAGCTGACACAACAGCAACAGGCGATCCGGGTTGCTCAGCGCCTTGAGCAGCTGACCCGCCGCATCGGCATTGGCTCGCAGCTGCTGGACATCAAGTTGCTGGACATCGAGGGTGGTTTGCGACGGCATGGTGGACGGCTCTCTCACTTAGTACGAAAACAATATATTATTTTATATATTGAATGGCAACAGAGCGAGCTTCGTTGCCCGCCAAGCTCGACATGGCGCAAGGCGCCGCCGGGTCGCACGGTGCGTCCTACCAACGGCCACTCCGCGCGGAACTATAAAAAAGCCCTTGCCAGGGCAAGGGCTTTTCGTTTCGATCAGATCAACAGCGCTGGCGCTGCTCCGCTCGGCTATTGCGCCTGGAGCGTCCCTAGCGGCTTCGGCGGCTGGACCGGAACGGCTTGCAGTTTCAGTTCCGGCTTGGGCGGCTGTGGCTCGGTCTGCGGAGCCCGCAATTTCAACTCGGGCTTCGGCGGTTGGGGTTGCGCTGCCTGCAACTTCAATTCCGGTTTCGGCGGTTGCGGCGGCTTGACGCCGAGGTTCTGCGCCCCCAGGCCACCGGCCAGGGTACTGGTGCAGGTCACTTCGAGGTCGACCTTCTGCGAGTGCAGCTTGTTCGGCGCCAACACATTGAGGCGGTAGCTACGCTTGACCAGCGTGCCCTGGGTATTGGCCTTGAGCGAGTCGATGGCCTGGGGCTGTTGCAACGCACCGGGCTTGAGCGAGACCTTCTGCATGATCACCCGCTGGCTTGCTTCGCCAGGCTTGCCCGGCAATGTACTGGTCTGCTGCACAGCCGCATCCTGGCCATTCAGGGCCTCGAGCCAGTACTTGATCTCGCCGCCACCAACTCCCTTGACCGTGGCCTTGAGGGTGATCTCGGTCGGACAGACGCCGACCAGCTTGTTCTGCAGGGCGACCAGCTCCACGCTGGAAACCGAAAACGGCTGCACCGCCAGGCCGCTCGGGCCATTCATGTTGGTCAACGGGGCGACCTTGTCGGCGATTGCCGGATTGCCCAGGCACTTGATGGTGATGGGCGCGGTGTTGTCGTGTTCGTAGCGCTCGTTGGACTCGGGGCGCGAGGTATTCGGGCCACCGCCTTCGGAGTACCAGCCGTCGAGATGCAGCGGCGCGGTCAGCTTGACGTTGAAGCCCTGGCGCAGCACAGCGTTGAGGGTCTTGCCCTGCTTGAGCCGGTTGTCCTTTTCAAAGCTGCAATAGCCCGAGATATCGGTACCCGGGATGCCATCCGGCACCAGATATTTGAAGGGCACATTGAGATTGACGATGCCGCTCTTGGCCATCATCTGCGCCGAGGTCAGGCTGTAGATCTGCGCTGCCTGATAATGCTTGCCGTAGGCCTCCCAGGGGCCGCCCTTGGATTCGCCAACGTGCAGAAAGGCGTGATAGGTATGGTGGTTTGGCTTGTAGGCCCAGGTGTGGGCGTATTCGATGCGCATTTTCACGATGTCGCTCGGCACCACCGACCAGTACCCTTGCTGGTCCAGTTGCACCTGCAGGGTGTGCGACTGCTCGCCAAGGGGAATGGCTTTGATCATCTTCCAGCTCAGGGCTGCGGCCTGGGCCTGGGTACCGGCCAGCAGCAGGGCCAGGCCAAGGCCGCCAAGGGTAAAACGGGAGTGGGTGGCTTTCATGAACGTCGATCCTAAGGAGGGCACTGGATGTGCCTGACATCTCTCTGTCGTGAGATCGGGATCGAATGGTTCAAAAAAGATTGAGTTCGGCGTTTAGATGTTAGCTGTAAACGCCAACCCTGCCATGATGGCCGGCTGGCGCCCCTCGTGCGACCTACTGGAAGGCCTTGATCACGGCAGCCAGCTTCACCTTGAGCGACTGGTCGTGCCGACGAATCGGCGGCACTTCGCGGTCGATCCCCAGCAATTGATACACCGCCATCTGCGCCGCCCGCACCGAGTACTCCACGGTAAACACCACATCGTCCGGTATTTCGACGAACTGGCTGACAAAGGCCAGATTCTTCGAGATCGCGGGAACCGGAACAGGTCGGTCGCCGAGTGCCCGCGGCATGAACATGCTGGTGATATAGGGCATGCGGCAGGGGATGCAATTGCCACTGGCCAGGCAAGCCGGATCGAAGTTCAGGTGACCGCACAGCTCATGCAGAATCTCCGCGCCGGTGCAGGCGGACATCGGTTTGGCGACGAAATCGCCGATCCGATCCGGGTGCAGGGCATACCCCCAGAACACCTGCACGCCCTCGGGCTGGTCGGCGAAATGCGGCTGATGGGCCAGCACTACGGACAGCATCCAGCGCGAATCCTTGAAAGTCACCAGTCCGCCGGTGCCGGCGCGGTTGCCGGTGAAGCGTTCCATCTTGTCGAAGAATGCGCTGTCCTTGAGGGTCACGGTAAACGAGGCCCAGTAGGACTCGGCAATGCTGCTGTTGAATGCCGCCGGGTTGCCGAACTCAGGCCGCCCCGCCGCCAGCTTCTCCCAGAGCGCCCAGCCGCCACTGTCCTGCTTGCTCAGTTGAGCCGGCGCGGTGCTCATCGAGCCATGGCTGGAGGCATCGGTCATGGAGGCGTTCTGAAAGAACACCAGATCCTCGGCGCCGACCTCGATCGACTGCGGTTGGCCGTCACGCAGGTAGCGAATGCCGGTCACCGCGACCTTGCCGTCCCGCTCATCCAGGTCGAAATCGGTCACCCGACACCCCGCCAGAAGCTTCACGCCCCGGGCCTGCAACCAGGCGAGCAGGGGGCGCACCAGCGAATCGTACTGGTTGTAGACCGTGCGCTTGACCCCAGCCAGGGTTTCGATGCGCGAGAATTCCAGCATGAAACGGTGCAGGTAGCGTTTGAATTCCACCGCGCTGTGCCAGGGCTGGAAGGCGAAGGTGGTGGACCACATAAACCAGAAATTGGTGGTGAAAAACGCCGGCGACAACCAATCGGTAATGCAGCTGGTGCCCAGTTCGGCTTCGTCGGCTTCGCTGAGCTTGAGCAGCTCCAGGCGGTCTTGCAGGCTGAAGCCCATGGAGCCGACATCCGGTTTGAAGCGATTGCGATCGACCAGGCGCGCCCGCGAATGCGGCACGTTGCGCTCGTTGAAGGCCAGGGTTTCCTCGAACACGCTCTGATTCGGCGCGCTCAATGAAGGAATACTCTTGAACAGGTCCCAGGTGCATTCGTAGTTGTCGGTGGTCAGCATCCGGCCACCGCGCAGGGTATAGCCCTGCTCGGGATTACCGCCGCCGTCCAGGCTGCCGCCGGCAACCGGCAGCGCTTCGAAAATGGTGATGCGATCACCCGGGATGCCGCCGTCGCGGATCATGAATGCCGCGGCAGCCAGGGAGCCGATGCCGCCGCCAATCAGGTATGCCTTGATGTCCTTGCTCATGTGCCGTCCTCGATGAGTGGTTACGGGTCTCGGGACGCGTCGTCTGCACGAGCGTACCAAAGGCCTGCCACAATGCGGCCACCGCGCGCGAGTGATGTTGACCTGCATCAAGAACCCCGCGGCGGCGCGCAGGCTTCTGGCTCAACGGCATTCCGCCAGACGTGCCAGGCCGTTGCCGTAGGCCGGGTCCGGCCCGGGCTCGCCGAGGTCGCGGGCCTGGGCACGGAGGGCGTTGGATGAGGCTGCCAGGGCCAGCGCGGCGCTGACGAAGGGAGCGGCGAACGAGGTGCCGCTGGCGAAGTACCCCTGGCCGTTCTCATCGAGGGTCCAGATATCCTCGCCGGGCGCGACCAGTGCCAGTTCAGCGCCGTAGTTGGACTGGCGCACCCGCCGCAGGCGCGCATCCACCGCGCCCACCGCAATCACCGAGGCATAGGCGGCGGGGTAGCGAATGCGCGCCACGCCATCGTTGCCGGCTGCGGCGACAAACGCCATGCGCGACGCCAGTTGTTCGAAGGTGCGCTGCAGCAGCAGGCTGTAGGAGCCGCCGAAACTCAGGTTGACCACACGCACCGGCGGCTGGATGCCGGCCACCTGATCGAGCGCCTGGATTACCCAGTCACTGCGGGTATGCAGGCCCGCTTCCGCGTCCTCGCCGAATACCCCCAGCGCATGCAGGCTGGCACCCGGCAGCAACCCGTTCACTTGCGCGCGCCCCAGCAACAACGCCGCCACCGAGCTGCCATGTCGCGCCGCGCCGTCCGCACGCGGGCTGAATTGCGCGGGCAACAGGCTCAGGTAGTGCAGGTCGGCATCGATGAATTCCGCCAGCTGGGTATTCACCGGCCCATCGAGCATCGCCAGCACCAGACCGCCACCGCACTGCTGCGATGCCGGTTGTGCGCGGCCCATGGCGCGCTGACCCCAATTGCGCAACGACTCGGATGGTGGCGCCAGTGGTGCCGACAGGGGTCGATAACGCAGGTTGAGTTCCTGCTGCCAATCCGGAAACTGCCGGCGCAGCTGTTGTTCCAGCTGCGGTAAATCGAGTTCCGCCGGGATCCGGTAGACGCTTATGACCCCGCCCATGTGCGTCAGCTGCTGGCGCCGCACGATGGTCAGCTTGAACGCCTGCAAGGCGCGACGCTGTTCCTGCGCCTGGTCAAGGTTGCGACTGAGCACCAACCATTCGCGCAGCACCGGCAATTCCTCCAGCGGTGGCGGTTGCACCCCGCGCCATTGCTCCGGCGCCGCCTGCAGATTGGGCCGCTCGGGCCCTTTGCCGGCGGGCCGGGCGATGGTCTGCGGCGGTGTACCCGGCGCAGCGGTCCTGGTTGCTTCGGGCACGACCGGTGGCGTGCTCTGCGGCAGGCCTGGTTCAGCCGCGGGCTCGGCCGCTGGCCTGGTCGGCTCACGCGTCACCGGCGTATCAACCACCACCGTGGTCCTGGGCGGCGCGGCACCTGGCGCCGTGGGCGCCGTCCCCGGTTCGGCGGCGGCCAGCAACGACGAGCCGGCGAGCGCGCCCAACAGCAGCGCGACCAGGCGCATGCTCACGGGGCGCCGCTCATCAGCGCGGCATGCTGCACCACCGGCTGTTGTTGCAACCACAGCAACAGCGCCTTGCCATCGCTGAAGCGCGGGTCGGCCGGCACATACACCTGGACCACGCCGAGAGCCGATGGGCCGTCGATCAACAGCGCGTCTACCTCCAACAACAGCTCGCGTATCTGCTGCCACTGGGCGCTGTCGACTAAGCGCAGCTGCAGGCGATAACCACCGCTGAGCAATTGCTGCTGTGCACCTCCGCTTTGCAGGCGCCAGTCACTGTCGGTACCCGCCGGACGCGCCAGAATGCCGATCTGCAACGCCACCACCAGGGCGGCGGCGACGGCCAGGCCGGGCTTCCACCAGTCGCGGCGCGGGGCAGCCGCGGTCTCCTGGCGCAAGCTGCGCTGCAGCCGCGCCCAACCCAGCTCGCCCGGTGCCGGCTGCCGCAAATTGGTCGCCTGTTCGTCGAGCCGCACCGCGGCAGCCAGGTCGCGCAATACCTGTAACTCCTCCCGGGCCGCGGCGGAGCGCGCCAGCAGCGCCTCCACCTGCTCCCGCTCTGCCGTGTCGAGCGTGCCGTTGAGGTACCAGGGCAATAGCTCGAGCAGCCGTTGATCGTTGTCTTCAATGTCCATCGTTCACCTCCGCAATCAGTATCCCTGAGTCGTGAACGGCGACGCATCGGTTCAGTCTTTCGGCCATGTTCAGAGGCCTCCCAGCAGGCGGCGCAGACACTGCAGCAGTTGTTGCTTGGCGTGCATCATGCGGGTTTTCACGGTGCCGCCTGGAATCCCCATGATTTCGGCGATCTGTGGGTAGGCGAGCTCTTCGAAGAAGGCCAGATAGACCACCTGGCGGTGACTGTCCTTGAGTTTGTCGACGCAGTGGCGCACCTGCTCGCCACGCTGGTCCAGCTCCAGCGCACCGCTCAGCTCGCAGTGGGCGGGCTGCTCATCCTCGATATCGGCATCGTCGAGGGAAGTGGTCGGGCGTTTGCGCCGCAACAGATCGACCGACTTATTGCGGGTGATGCTGAACACCCAGGTGCGCACCTGCGAATTGCCGGCAAAGCTGTCCGCGCGGCGCCAGACCTCGAGCATCACCTCGTTGAGCACCTCGGCGGCATCGGCGCTGTTGCCGAGCGTGCGCATGGAGAACTGGAATACCGCGCCGTGAAAGCGCTGGTAGAACTCGCGCAGCGCACGCTGGTCCTGACCGGCAATGCGCTGCAACAAGCGTTCGTCGGTGTCATCGCTCATCGGCATTCCTTGGAAGTGGTGACATATCGATCAGCCCGGCGAGGTCCGCCACGGGCGCTTCGCAGCGCCCACAGCAGGCCGGCTGCTTATGGCTGGTAACGCACACGCCACTCCTGGCTGCGGCCGATCAGCGAGCCGTTCTGGTCGTGCGCGGTGACGCGCCACAGGTAGTAGCCGCCGGGCTCGAGCTTGTTGCGCAGCAAGGCCGACAAGGCGGTTTGGGTGATGCTCGCCGGCAGCAGCATACCGGAGACGAAACTCGGTGACTCGCCGAGCACATCGGCTTCGCTGGGCTGCTCGGCGCTGCTGGCGAATACTTGCAGTTGATAGACCACCGCGCCGTCGACGGTGCGCCACTTGAACGCGGTATTGCCGTCCACTTCGCCACTTTGCGGGCTGGCATCGATCAGCACCCGGGCGGACGGGTCGCTGGCGCCCAGAACTTCATAAACTGTTTCCACGGTGAGTGCCTCGATCGGACATCCGGCATCCAGTACCAGGCCATCGGCCGGCACCATTTCAGGGTTGCTGACGCAGAAGCGCAGCCGATATTTGCCCGCCTTGGCGACCGGCAATAACGGGCTGATCAGGGTTTGCTGCTGGGCGCTGCCCAGATGGCGGCGCACCAGGGTCAGGGTGCGGTAGAACGGCCGCCCCTCGCTGCTACCCGGCTCCGCGACCTGCCAGCGCCCTTCGAGCGGCCCGTTACCGCTGTAGGTCAGCAGCACCTTGGCTTGGATCTCGCTATCGGGCGGCACCACCTTGACCCGCTGATTGTCGGTGAAGCTCAGGCTCAGGCGCTGCAGCAGCAACTCCCCGCCGAGGTTCTCGCGTGGCGCGCGCAGGCCACTCGACACCAGTTCCAGCGGCAGTTGAGCACGCAGCACGCGACCGCCGACTGGCTGGCTGAAGTTGCGCGCCAGCACCACCCGGCGAATACCCTGCTGCCGCCAGGCCTGCACGCTGCTCGCGGGCAGCGTGACGAACTCGCTGAACAGATAGGGGCCGTTACCGCTCTGCGTGAGAACACCGCCCACAGTCGCCAGGACGTTGCCGCTCGCCGCCTCGATCAGCAGCAATGCAGGGGACGTGGCACCGCCGCTGTGTCCCGCCGTGGTGGACACCTGCCAGTTGAGGGCCAGGTTGTTGTCCTGGGTGGCGAGCAGTTGTCGCTGCGCCGAATGCCCATTGACCGCCTGCAATTCCGCGCGGGCGGACAACAGCGGCAACGCCGCGCATACCAGCACCAACGCAAGCCGTATGGGGTTGTTGAATGTTTTCATGCTTACCTTCCCGTCGGCTCGCAAGGCGAGAGCCCGACCTTGAACATCAGTTGCTATGGGTGTCCCAGCGCAGATCGAAGCCCAGCAACAGCTGCCAGTCCTCCCTGCCCAGGTCGTAAAGTTGGCTGTCCTGCCTGGCATAGCTGCTCTTGAGGAACCAGTCGATGCCGGGGCTCAGCCCCTTGGGCTGGCTGGCGCTCCAGGTCAGCTGCAGGTTGGCGGTCTGCTGTAGTTGGTTATCGCCAAGAAAGCCGCTCTCACCGAAATGGCTGCGATCGCGCCCCCGGTAGTAGGAGGCATTCAGCCGCCAGCGTTGCGGCACGATCTGCCAGACCATATCCAGCCCGCGACTGGTGCTGCGGTAGATGTCGCCGTCGTCGAGCGCCTGCTGCTTGCTCCATTGCCAACTGGTGGACAGGCTCAGGTTATCCAGCGGCGTATAGCCCAGCTGCAGCGTGGTCATGCGGTTGCGTTGGTCGGACGGCGGCTCGTAGACCAGAAAGCCCCCTTGCTCGACCGGACGCGAATAGTCGCGAGTGTCCTGCACGCTGTGCTGCACCGACCAGTTCCAGCGGTTCTGGTAGAAGTTGATACCGACCAGGCTCTCGCGGGTCCAGTCGTTGACGTCGAAGCCGACCACTTCGGCGTCCTCACGGGCCTGGCGGCGACGGGTTTCGGTCAGCCCGGCGTTAAGCGAGGGCACCCCGAGCAACTTCCAGGGCAATGCCTCGGCGTCCACCATCGGGTAGTAGTAGAGGTTGAACAGGCGCCGCTGGGT
The DNA here is from genome assembly GCF_946885955.1 of uncultured Pseudomonas sp. The sequence goes on along the minus strand of NZ_CAMPHI010000039.1, from coordinate 1,966 downwards.
GACCTGATCGGCGACTTCGACGCGGTCGTCGAGGTTGTTGGTTTCCCGCGCCACTTCAGCCTCCATCTGCAGATTACCGATAAAGCCCTGCCAGTTGACGCGATCGAGCAGCAGGTCGCCCGGCAGGTACAGATTGCCCAGGGAGTAGTAATCGAGCCCGACCTGACGACGCTGCAGGGTCAGGCTCCACTGATCGAAGGGACCCGCGGCGAACCAGGAACCGGAGTTCAACTGGGCCTGCAGCTCATGCGACTGATCGCGGCGCGCACCTTCGCCGATCCCCAGACCATCGCTGTCGAAGCTGGCGCTGGCGTAATCGGCGTGCAACCACAGGCTGTTGTTGCCCAGCCGCGAATCCACACCGAGGTTCCAGCTGTTGCCGGCATAGCGTACAGGCTGATCGGGCGACCACTGGCCGATGCTGCTGTCGGTGGTTTCACCGTCGATGAAGCCCGCCGATATTTGCAGCAGTTGCGGATCATCCGGCAGCGGCGCGAACGTCAGCAGGCCGCCAGCGCTGCGCTCCTCGGAGCGCCCGGGAAAACCCAGGCGATGCCGATAGTCGGTCAAAGGCTCGCTTTGCACGCCGAACACCTCGAGCTGCAACGGGCCCTCCTGGGCGTCGCCCAGGGTGACGACCGCGCCGCGCCGCTGATAGGCGCTAAACAGCAGATCCTCTCGGCCGACGTTGTAGTTGCCCAGCGCCAGGCCCTGGCGGTTCAAGCCCCGACCGCGAGAAGCCGCCAGACGATAATTCGGCAACTCCCACTCGTAGCCGTTGGGGTTGTTCAGGCTATTGTTGTCGTACAGGGCATCCAGCTCGGCCTGCCAGCGACCCTGTTCGCCCTCGCCCTGGCCGCGATAACTGAGACCGCCGTTGCTCGCATAACGCGGCGCGTCGGCATAGTCCGCCGGGTTCTTCTCATCGACCCGGTAGTTGTTGCTGAGCAGCACATAGAGCGAATGTTCACGGCTGCCACCGCTCGGTTGCGCAGCGGGCGGGGCGCTGTCGTCGAGCGGCTGCGGCTGATCGTCGGCGCCGAGCTCAGCCGTCTGCGCCGCAGCCGAGTCGCTCGCCTCGCCATCAGCCACCTCGACACTGGCCTCGAACAGGGTGTCGACGTTGCCATTGGCATAGAACACCAGCACCTGTATCGGGTGAAGACCGCTGCTGAGCTGTATCGGCATGTCCAGTACCAGCTCGCCGCCCTGGCGCGTGGTGAGCGCGGTGACATCGTAGCCGTCGAGTTCGACCGCCAGATTGTCGCCTTCACCAAGGCCTTCCAGGCCGATCACCGCGAAACTCAACTGAGTCTGCTCGGGGGTCATGCTCAGCAACTCTTCGGCCAGGCTCTGACCGGTCAACGCGCCCAACAGCAACAACGAGCAACAGTGGCGAGCGGAGCCGCCGATGTGCCGAAGGAGTGTCATGAAAGTGCCCTTGGCGAACGATCGCAGTCGGTCTGAAACTGCCAGCCGGCGATTCTTATTGATCTATCCGCGCCTGCCCATCCAGCCATGCGGTTGGCGCGTACTCGAGTAACCATCGGCAGGGTTGGGCGAGCGGCCTCATGCGCCCTGCGCAGGCGAGTATAGTCCGCCCGTCGACCGGCATTCGCCTGTTCAAGCCGCGCGGTGGCCACGTGGAAGGGGTCTGGAAACGGCATGCTGGCAACCCTGTGCGGTAAGTGTCACCGCTGTGTCGTCAACCGCCGTCCCTATGGTTCAATTTTTTTGGCGCCACGGGTGTTCGCCGAATGGCGCCCAGAAAAAAGCCCGGACCAGGGCCCGGGCTCAACGTTTATCACCGCCGAAATGGATGCAACAGATCGGCGGTGTACAACGGCTGCGCTGTTAGAACAGTGGCAGGCTGTAGCTGACGATCAGGCGGTTTTCGTCGATGTCGTTAGTGAAGTTCGAACGCACCGTCGCGTTGCGCCATTTCACGCCGAGGTTTTTCAGCGGA
>NZ_CAMPHI010000038.1 GCF_946885955.1 uncultured Pseudomonas sp. | reverse complement strand
GCTGGCGCGCTGCACCACGGCCTCGCCGATGCGCCCCAGGCCGACGATGCCCAGGCGTTTGCCGCTGACCTTGCGGCCCAGTGGAAAAGCGCCATCGAGCCAGTGGCCGGCGCGCAGGAAACGATCGCTCTCGGACAGACGCCGGGCGCTGTCGATGATCAGGCCCATGGCCAGGTCCGCCACGCAGTCGTTGAGCACATCCGGGGTGGTGCTGACCGGGATGCCACGCGCGCGGGCGGCCTCCACGGCAATCGCGTCATAACCAACGCCGAAGCTGCAAATCGCCCGGAGATTGGGCAAGCAGCCGAGTTGCTCGGCCGAGCAACCGAAGCGCGCCGAGGTGGCGAGCAGCTCGAATCGCCCGCCATGCTCACGCAGAAACGCCTGGGGATCGGCCTGCTGCCACAGCGGCGTTACCGCGCACCGGGCGGCCAGTTCGCGGTTGAAGCGCTCGGTCAGCGGACCGATTTGCAACACCTGTACTTGAATCATGGAGTTCCTCTATCACGGGGGAAGCGTCGCGGCTAAAGCCCCTCCCACAATGGTTAGTCCCGTAGGGTGCGCTGTGCGCACCCGCACTCAAGTAATCGGCGCCGGGTTGAACAGTACGATGTCGTTGTGCAGCTGGTGCCGTTCGGCCCAGGTCTGTGTGCGCCCGCTGGCCACCTCCAGGTAGTAATGGAACAGCTGCCAGCCCAGCTCCTCGATGCTCGCCCGGCCGCTGGCGATCACCCCGGCGTCGATATCGATCAGGTCCGGCCAGCGCTCGGCCAGTTCGCTGCGCGTGGCGACCTTGACCACCGGCGCCATGGCCAGGCCATAGGGCGTGCCGCGCCCGGTGGTGAACACGTGCAGGTTCATCCCGGCGGCCAGTTGCAGAGTGCCGCAGACGAAATCGCTGGCCGGAGTGGCGCAGTAGATCAGGCCCTTGCGCGTGACCCGCTCGCCGGGGCCGACTACCGCGTTGATCGCGCTGCTGCCGGACTTGACGATGGAGCCCAGGGACTTCTCGACGATATTCGACAGCCCGCCCTTCTTGTTGCCCGGCGTGGTGTTGGCGCTGCGATCGGCTTCACCCTTGGCCAGGTAGCGGTCGTACCAGTCCATCTCGCGCACCAGCGCCTCGGCCACCTCGGTGGTTTCGGCGCGGGCGGTGAGCATATAGATGGCGTCGCGCACCTCGGTATTCTCCGAGAACATCACGGTGGCGCCCGCGCGGATCAACAGGTCGGCGGCGAAGCCCAGCGCCGGGTTGGCGGTGATACCGGAAAACGCATCGCTGCCGCCGCACTGCATGCCAAGGATCAGCTCGCTGGCCGGCACCGTTTCGCGGCGGCGCTGGTCGAGCTTTTTCAGGCGTTCTTCGGCCATGGCCATGATCTGCTCGATCATCTCGGTGAAGCCGGTTCTGGATTCCTGCAGGCGATACAGCCAGGGCTCGCGCAGGTCCACCGAGGCGTCGCCGTCGTGCATCACCTGCTCGGCCTGCAACTTTTCGCAGCCGAGGCCGACCACCAGCGCCTGGCCGCCGAGGTTGGGATTGCGCGCCAGGTTGCGCACGGTACGGATCGGGATATAGGCGTCGGTGGCGGTGATCGCCACGCCGCAACCGTAGCTGTGGGTCAGCGCCACCACGCCATCGACGTTCGGGTACTTGGGCAGCAATTCCTTGCGGATGCGCTGCACCGCATGGTCGAGCACGCCGGTGACGCACTGCACCGTGGTGGTGATGCCGAGGATATTGCGCGTGCCGACGGTGCCGTCGGCGTTGCGGTAACCCTCGAAGGTAAAACCTTCCAGTGGCGGCAATGCGGCCGGCGCGGCGTCGGCCATCGGCAGGCTGCCGAGCTCCGGCGCCGCGGGCATTTGCAACAGGGTTTCCCTGACCCAGCTGCCGCGGGCGATCGGTTGCAGAGCATGGCCGATGATCTGGCCATAGCGGCGCACCGGATCGCCCTGGGCAATATCGACCAGAGCCACCTTGTGGCTTTGCGGAATGCCCTCGATAGCCTCGAGGCCATCGGGAAAACGGCTGCCGGCGGCGACGCCCTGGTCATTGACCACCACGGCGACGTTGTCGGCCGGATTGAGGCGGATATGCCGCGGCGAATCTTGATGTTGGATCAGGTCCACGGTGTTTACCTTCGTTCCGGGTTATGGACCCCGGTTTTGTTGATTGAACGGCAATGCATCTGTTCGCGGCTAAAGCGGAGCGCCGCCCGGCCGCGGTGGTCTGCTGATCATGTGGGAGGGGCTTTAGCCGCGACAGGTCGCCCCAAAGATCAAAAGCGTCGCGGCTAAAGCCCCTCCCACACCAGAGTCTGGCAGTACTAAGTCTGGCTAAAACCCACCATGCTCAACGCACCAGACACGGCCGCTTGTTATCGAACTGCCAGCCGGAGATCAGGTACTGCATGGCCACGGCATCGTTGCGTGCGCCCAGGCCCATGCCCTTATACAGCTCGTGGGCCTTGGCCAGTGCATCCCAATCCAGCTCGACACCCAGGCCCGGCGCCTGCGGCACCTGCACCAGGCCGCCCTCGATCTGCAGCGGGTTGTGCGTCAGGTACTGGCCATCCTGCCAGATCCAGTGGGTGTCGATCGCGGTGACCTTGCCCGGCGCGGCGGCGGCCACATGAGTGAACATCGCCAGGGAAATATCGAAGTGGTTGTTGGAGTGCGAACCCCAGGCCAGGCCCCATTCGTTGCACATCTGCGCCACCCGCACCGACCCCTGCATGGTCCAGAAATGTGGGTCGGCCAGCGGGATATCGACGGACTGCAACTGGATGCAATGGCCCATCTGCCGCCAGTCGGTGGCGATCATATTGGTCGCGGTCGGCAGGCCGGTGGCGCGGCGGAACTCGGCCATCACCTCGCGGCCGGAATAGCCGTTTTCCGCACCGCAGGGGTCTTCGGCATAGGCCAGCACACCATGCAGGTCGCGGCACAGGTCAATGGCTTCAGCCAGGGACCAGCCACCGTTCGGATCGAGGGTCACCCGCGCCTGCGGGAAGCGCTCGGCCAGGGCGCGGATCGCCTCGACTTCCTCGGCGCCGCGCAGCACCCCGCCTTTCAGTTTGAAATCATTGAAACCATAGCGCGCATGGGCCGCCTCGGCCTGGCGAACGATGGTCTCCGGGCTCAGCGCCTGCTCGTTACGCACGCGGAACCAGGCGTCGTCGGCCTGGCGCTCGTCGCGGTAACCGAGGTCGGTCTTGCCCTTGTCGCCGATATAGAACAGGTAGCCGAGCATCTCCACCGCATCGCGCTGCTGGCCTTCGCCGAGCAGCGCCGCCACCGGCACGCCGAGGTGCTGCCCGAGCAGATCGAGCAGCGCCGCCTCCAGGGCGGTGACCGCATGAATGGTGATGCGCAGGTCAAAGGTCTGCAGGCCGCGGCCGCCGGAGTCGCGGTCGGCGAAGGCCTTGCGCACCTGGTTGAGCAGGCCGTTGTAGTTGCCGATGGATTGGCCGACCAGCAAGGCGCGGGCGTCTTCCAGGGTCTGGCGAATGGCTTCGCCACCCGGCACTTCGCCAACGCCGACACGCCCGGCGTTGTCTTTGAGAATCAGGATATTGCGGGTGAAAAATGGCCCGTGGGCGCCACTCAGATTCAGCAGCATGCTGTCATGGCCGGCAACCGGCACCACCTGCAGCTCGGTGATCAGCGGGGCGCCGGCAAAGGCGCCTTGCTTGGATTCGGTGTTCATGGTTTTTGCCCTGTTGTTGTCGTTCGGGACTGAAACGTTGCCAATACACAGGCCGTAGGGTGGATGACGCTTTTTCATACACCACACCGACGCCACGGTGGATCGGTGAAGCGTGATCCACCCTACGAGGTTGAGACCGTAGCCCGAACGTAGTCCGAGAAGGTTATCCCCGGATTGCATCCGGGCTACTGACTAGGCACTACGGAGATCATGTGGGAGGGGCCGAGCGGCGATCCGCTTTAGCCGCAAATGCTTTCGCAGGCGCAACATCTGTCGCGGCTAAAGCCCCTCCCACATGCAGTATTCAGCCGATGTAAGTAGTCTTCACCGTCGTGTAGAACTCCTGGGCGTACTTGCCCTGCTCGCGTGAACCATAGGACGAGCCCTTACGGCCGCCGAACGGAACGTGGTAGTCGACCCCGGCGGTGGGCAGGTTGACCATGACCATACCGGCCTGGGCATGCCGCTTGAAGTGATTGGCGTACTTCAGCGAGGTGGTGCAGATACCCGCGGACAGGCCGAATTCGGTGTCGTTGGCCATGGCCAGGGCTTCTTCGTAATCGGCAACCTTGACCACGTTGGCCACCGGACCAAAAATCTCTTCGCGGCTGATGCGCATGTCCGCAGTGCTATCGGCGAACAGCGTCGGCGCCAGGTAATAGCCGTCCTTCTCGCAGCTCACCCGCTCGCCACCGCAGACCAGGCGCGCGCCTTCCTGCTTGCCGATCTCGATGTAGCGCAAGTCCTGATCCAGCTGCGCCTGGGACGCCACCGGACCGATATCCACGCCTTTTTCCAGGGCATTGCCGACGGTAATCGCCTGCATCCGCTCGGCCATGGCCGCGACGAACTGGTCATAGATGCCGGCGGTGACGATCAAACGGCTGGAAGCGGTGCAACGCTGGCCGGTGGAGTAGAAGGCGCTCTGCACCGACAGCTCGACCGCGGTCTTCAGGTCGGCGTCGTCGAGGATGATCTGCGGGTTCTTGCCGCCCATCTCCAGTTGCACCTTGGCCTGGCGCGCCACGCAGCTGGCGGCGATGCTGCGGCCAACGCCGACCGAGCCGGTAAAGCTGACGCCGTCGACCTGCCGGTGCTGCACGATGGTTTCACCGACCACCCGGCCGCTGCCCATCACCAGGTTGAACACCCCGGCCGGGAAGCCCGCGCGGGAGATGATTTCGGCGATGGCCCAGGCGCAGCCCGGCACCAGGTCGGCGGGTTTGAGCACTACGCAGTTGCCGTAGGCCAGGGCCGGGGCGACTTTCCAGGCGGGAATCGCGATGGGGAAGTTCCACGGGGTGATCAGGCCGACCACGCCGAGCGGTTCGCGGGTAACTTCCACCGACACGCCGGGGCGCACCGAGGCCAGCACTTCGCCGGCCTGACGCAGGCATTCGCCGGCGAAGAACTTGAAAATATTGCCGGCGCGGGTCGCCTCGCCGATGGCTTCGGGCAGGGTCTTGCCCTCCTCCCGGGCGAGCAAGGCGCCGAGCTCTTCGCGGCGGGCGAGGATCTCGCTGCCGACCTTGTCCAGCGCGTCGCTGCGCGCCTGAATGCCGGACGTCGACCAGGCCGGGAACGCGGCGCGGGCGGCGGCGATGGCCTGCTCGACCTGGGCGGCGTCGGCCTGGGCGTATTCGCCGATCACATCGGCCAGATCCGACGGATTGATGTTGTCGCTGTAGCTGGCTCCGGCGACCCATTGGCCGTCGATGTAGTTGTCATAACGCTTGTTCATGATCCCTTCCTAGCTAGTGGCTTACGTAGGGTGTCGTGGGGCCGCCCAGGCCGTGCGTACCAATGGCGGTGAACGGCTGGTGCGCAGGGCGCACCCTACGGCGGCAATTGCTTATTGCGCGCCCTGGGCTTCGATCAGCACAGCGAGTCGCTCGTACTCATCGGCTTTCAGTTCGGTCAGCGGAGCGCGCACGGGGCCGGCGTCGTAACCGGAAATCTTCGCGCCGGCCTTGACGATGCTCACCGCATAGCCCTTGCAGCGGTTGCGGATATCCAGGTACGGCAGGAAGAACTCGTCGATGATTTTGCCGACCGTGGCGTGATCGTCGCGGGCGATGGCGCGGTAGAAATCCATCGCGGTTTTCGGGATGAAGTTGAACACCGCCGAGGAATACACCGGTACGCCCAGGGCCTTGTAGGCCGCGGCATAGACTTCCGCGGTCGGCAGGCCGCCGAGGTAGCTGAAACGCTCGCCGAGGCGGCGGCGGATCGACACCATCAGCTCGATATCGCCGAGGCCGTCCTTGTAGCCGATCAGGTTCGGGCAGCGCTCGGCCAGTTGCTCGAGCAGCGGCGCGGTCAGGCGGCAGACGTTGCGGTTGTAGACCACCACGCCGATCTTCACCGACTTGCAGACCTGCTCGACATGAGCAGCGACGCCCTCCTGGCTGGCTTCGGTGAGGTAATGCGGCAGCAGCAGCAAGCCTTTGGCGCCCAGACGCTCGGCCTCCTGGGCCATCTGGATGGCAACGCGGGTCGGACCACCGACACCGGCCAGGATCGGTACCGACTTCTCGCAGGTATCCACCGCGGTCTTGATGATCTGCGAGTACTCGCTGCTATCGAGCGAGAAGAACTCGCCGGTGCCACCAGCGGCGAACAGCGCCGAGGCGCCGTAGGGCGCCAGCCATTCGAGGCGGCGCACATAGCCGGCCGGGTTGAAATCACCGGCAGCATCGAAATCGGTTACCGGGAAGGACAGCAGACCGGAAGAGAGGATGGACTTCAGTTCTTGTGGATTCATTATTCGAACACCCTGTAAGGCGAGTTGTGAGGGAAAGCGTCAGCCGCAGCCGTAGAGATACGTTATCGTACAACTAAATATAAAACCAAGTGTTTTTTCTTTGTCGCTGGATCGAGCGTCCCCCTCGCTACGCCCTCTTCCTTGCAATGCTCGGCTGGCGCCTTGGCATCATAGGTATCAGCCTGGATGCAGACTGAGCGGCGCGGACGTACAGCAATCGAGGACAAAAGGAGCGTTGACAACTTCATCCTGGGCTGATGATAATCCGGTCATAGTCGTACGACAACGTATGACGATAAATAAAAATAACGACTGCACAGGCCTCGCCATGATCACGAAATCACCGGCACCAACGCCTCTACCATGCCCAGCCGTTGGCCACGATCCGCACGCCTGCACGAGCGGCGCCCACGCTGCCCGATCATTGCCCACCTGGCTGGCCGCGCACTGCAGCTATCCGAACGCCACGTCTTTTATCCCACGCCTTGTAAAAAGCGCCACGCATCGCGCCTTACCGGAGCAGCCGAGCAATGCCTGAACACGCCCAAACAACGACACCGCTGGTATTGGAAATGCAGGTCATCCCGGTGGCCGGCCACGACAGCATGCTGCTCAACCTGTGCGGCGCCCATGCGCCCTACTTCACCCGCAACCTGGTGCTGCTCAAGGACAGCGCCGGGCGCAGCGGCATCGGCGAGGTGCCGGGCGGCGAAGGCATCCGCCAGGCGTTGGAGCGGGTCAAGAACCTGGTCATCGGCCAGCCGATCGGCCTCTACAACCGCACCCTGAACAGCCTGCGCCGGGCGATTGCCGGACGCGACGGCAGCGGTCCGCAGGCCACGCGGCATCAAGTGACTTCGGCGGCGGAAGCGGCGGTGCTGAAGCAGCCGCACGAAATAAATCTGCGTCTGGACAATGTGATCACCGCGGTCGAAGCGGCCCTGCTCGACCTGCTCGGCCAGCACCTGGAGGTACCGGTGGCCGAACTGCTCGGCAACGGCCAGCAGCGCGATGCGGTACCGATGCTCGCCTACCTCTTCTATATAGGCGATCGCCAGCGCACCGATTTGCCCTACCTGGCTGGCGTTAACCGCAGCGACGACTGGTATCACCTGCGCCATCAAGAGGCGGTGACGCCGGCGGCGATCGTAGGTCTGGCCGAAGCCGCCCATGCCCGTTACGGCTTCAAGGATTTCAAGCTCAAGGGCGGCGTGATGCGCGGCGCCGAGGAGATGCAGGCGGTGGCCGCGATCAAGGCGCGCTTCCCCGAGGCCCGCGTCACCCTTGACCCCAACGGCGCATGGTCACTGGCCGAGGCCATCGAATTGTGCCGGGGCCAGGGCCATATCCTCGCCTACGCCGAAGACCCCTGCGGCCCGGAGAACGGCTATTCCGGTCGCGAGATCATGGCCGAGTTCAAGCGCGCCACCGGTATCCCCACCGCGACCAACATGGTCGCCACCGACTGGCGGCAGATGGGCCACTCGCTGCGCCTGGAAGCCGTCGACATCCCCCTGGCCGATCCGCACTTCTGGACCATGCAGGGCTCGGTGCGGCTGGCCCAGCTGTGCGAGGAAGTCGGCCTGACCTGGGGATCGCACTCCAACAACCACTTCGATATTTCCCTGGCGATGTTCACCCATGCCGCCGCTGCGGCGCCGGGGCGCATCACCGCGATCGACACCCATTGGATCTGGCAGGAAGGCCAGGAACGCCTGACGCGCGAACCGCTGCAGATCGTCGGCGGCGAGGTCAAGGTGCCGCAAAAACCAGGATTGGGCATCGAGCCGGATCTGGATCGCATCATGCTGGCCCACGAGCTCTATCAACAGGTCGCCAGCGGCGCCCGCGACGACGCCATGGCCATGCAATACCTGGTGCCTGGCTGGCGATACGACCCTAAGCAACCGAGCCTTGGCCGCCCGGATTGATCCCTCAACAGCAACACGGCAAATCCATTCCACCGGAGAATCAACAATGAAAAAAGCCTTTTGCGCCTCCCTGATATCAGCCCTGATGACCTTGACCGCCGGCAGCGCCATCGCCGCCGACGCCAGCGACTGGCCGACTCGCCCGGTGCAGGTGGTGGTGATCGCCAATGCGGGCGGCGACACCGACTTCAACGCGCGGATGATGGCCAAATACTTCACCCAGATCACCGGCAAACCCATGGTCGTGACCAATATGGCCGGCGGAGGCGGCACCATCGCCGCCGACCAGGTCAAGAGCGCGGCCGCCGACGGCAATACCATCCTGTTCACCCACACCGGCCAGCTGATCGTCAACGAAGTCGCCGGCCTGACCGAGGACAGCTTCGACGCCTTCGATATCTCCTGCATCGCCGGGGTCGACAAGGGCGCGGTGTTCGTCTCGGGCAAAAGCTCCGGCCTGAACTCCCTCGACGACCTGATCAGCAAGGCCAAGGCGCAACCCAACACCGTCACCTACGGCACCGAGATGGGCAGCTATTCGCATCTGCAAGGGCTGATGTTCGAGAAGCTCACCGGCGCCAAGATGAAGATGGTGGACGCCGGCACCGTGTCGGAAAAAGTCGTCGCTCTGCTGGGCCAGCGCATCGACCTCGGCGCGATCAGCTACGGTTCGGTACAGGACTATGTGGCCAACGGCGAAATGGTCGCCCTGGCGCAGCCGAACGAGGAACGCAACGCGCTGCTCGGCGACGTCAAGACCTTCAAGGAACAGGGTGTCGACTTCGTCATGGACAAGCCGTACGTGGTGGCCTTTCCGAAAGGCACAGACCCGGCGATCGTGAAGAAGATGGCTGACGTGATGAAGCAGATCACCGAAATGCCGGCCTATGCCGAAGAGCTGAGGACCACCTTCAAGCAGCCGGTCAGTTACTACGGCACCGAAGCGGCGATTGCGCGCCTGCAGCACACCCGTGAACAGTTCATGCAGTTCAAGGATGAGCTGCGCCAGTCCCACTAACAGGCTATTGAAAAGGCTATGTAGCAATTAGCTGTTGCATGGGGGACGAGTGGTCGCGATACGCAGGGTGTGCCGTGCGCACCAAGGATGATGCAGCCAGTGCAGGTGCGCACGGCGCACCCTACGAGGACTGCCAGCCCGCCTTTGCATTCGGCGCCAACAGGCCGTACGCCATTGCAACAACCCATCGGGACATAGCCATTGAAAAAACGCCGGGCGCCCGACAATGCGCCCGCCCTTCACCCAGACGAGGTCCAACATGGATACCTACAAGAAAAAGGAGTTGCTGATTGGCGCGCTGATGCTCGGTGCCGGCCTGCTCTACCTTTTCCTGACCATCAACCTGCCGCGCAAGGGCTTCATCGATGCCTCGACCGTGCCCTATGTGCTGTCTGCCGGCCTCTGTCTGCTGGGTATTCTGCAATTGCTGCAGGCTTACAAAGCCACGCCGGACACCGCCGCGGCCGAGAACGACGAGGCGGCAACCGTCGGCATCGACTACACCACCGTATTCAAGACCCTGGGCCTGGTCGCCGCTTACATCGCCCTGCTGAAACCGGCGGGCTTTCTGCTCGTCACGGTGCTCTATCTCTACCTGCAGTTCATCGTACTCACCCCGCTCGAACAGAAGGTGAATCACCTCGCCTATGCCGTAATCGCCGTCCTCTCGTCGGCCCTGATCTACGCCACCTTCCGTCTGGGCTTCGATCTGATGCTGCCCACCGGCTTACTGAATTTCTAGGAGCCAGCCCATGTTCGACCTCCTGCTAGCGGGCTTCGGCGCGGTCTTCAGCCCCTATATCTTTATTCTGATCGGCCTCGGTGTGGCGGTCGGTATCGTCTTCGGCGCGGTACCCGGCCTGTCCGCGACCATGGCCATCGCCCTGTGCCTGCCACTGACCTACACCATGGGCCCGGCCGCCGGCCTGTCGTTGCTGGTCGCCCTCTATATCGGCGCTACCTCGGGTGGATTGATCTCGGCGATCCTGTTGAAGATACCGGGTACGCCAGCCTCGATCGCCACCACCTTCGACGGCGGGCCGATGATGGACAAGGGCGAAGGTATCAAGGCCCTCGGCATCGGCATCGTGTTCTCCTTTATCGGCACCCTGCTGAGCATCGCCGCGCTGTTCTCCATCGCCCCCTGGCTGGCCAAGGTCGCACTGCGCTTCGGCCCCCATGAATATTTCTCTATCGCCATCTTCTCCCTGACCCTGATCGCCACCCTTTCCACCGGCTCGCTGGTCAAGGGCATTTTCGCCGGGGTGCTGGGCTTCGCCTTCTCCACCGTGGGCATTGCCCCGGTCGATGCGATTCGCCGCTTTACCTTCGGCTCGCCGAACCTCAACGCTGGTTTCGCCATGCTTACGGTGATGATCGGCATGTTCGCCGTGGCCGAGGTGATCAAGATCGCCGAATCCGGCCGCGCCGCGCACAAGACCAAAGTCGCGCCGCTGACCATGAAGAAGGTCAAGGGCTTCGGCTTTTCCCTGCCGGAGTTCTTCGGCCAACTGCCCAACGCCTTTCGCTCGTCGCTGATCGGCATCGCTATCGGCATCCTGCCCGGCATCGGCGCCGGCACCTCGAACATCGTCTCCTACATCATCGCCAAGAAGCGCTCCAAACACCCCGAGCAATTCGGCAAGGGCGCCATCGAAGGCGTGGTCGCCAGCGAAACCGCGAACAATGCCGGCATCGGTAGCGCGATGATTCCGCTGATGACCCTGGGCATCCCCGGTGACACCGTCACCGCGATTCTGCTCGGTGGTTTCATGATCCACGGCATCCAGCCCGGCCCTCTGCTGTTCGTTACCCAGGGCGCACTGGTGTACACCATCTTCGCCGCGCTGATCCTCGCCTCGGTGATGATGCTGGTGTTGGAGTTCTACGGCCTGCGCATCTTCGTCAAGCTGCTGGCGGTGCCCAAGCACATCCTCCTGCCGATCATCCTGGTGCTCTGCGTGGTCGGCGCCTTCGGCCTGAGCAGCCGGCTGTTCGATGTCTGGTCGATCCTGCTGTTCGGCCTGCTCGGCTACGGCTTCGTCAAGGCCGGCATGCCCGCTGCGCCCTTTATCATCGGCTTCATCCTCGGGCCGATGGCGGAGACCAACCTGCGCCGCGGCCTGATGCTGTCGGACGGCAACTTCATGGGTTTCCTCAGCAACCCGATCTCCGCCTGCTTCCTGTTCCTCGCCGCCGCCTCGATCGCCTGGCACCTGCTCAGCTCGCTGCGTGGCCCAAAGAACGGGGTGGGTAAACTGCTGCGTAGTTGACGTGTATGGCCCCAATAGGCTGTGGAAAAACCACCTACGGGGCCGACACCGCATCACCAGGTTTGTAGGAGCCAGCTTGCTGGCGATCCTTGGCACTCGCCTTTTGCTGTATCGCCAGGCCCGATAGCCCGGATGAAATCCGGGGAAAGCTTGCACGGCTGACATCGCGCCCCGGATTGCATCCGGGCTACAAAGGCTCAGCGGCCTGCATCCTCCGGGTTGGGAAACGCGCTGTTGTAGGGTGGACCTTGTCCACCGCTAACAACGCTTGCCGATCTCGCTTTGCGCCAGGGTCCAGCCGGCGAGCCGTTCGTGCAGGGTCAGTCCCAGGCCGGGACGATCCGGCACCCGCATCTTGCCGTCGCGGATCTCCAGGCGTTCGTTGAACGCCGGCTCCAGCCATTCGAAATGCTCGACCCAGGTGGCATGCGCGTAGGCCGCCGCAAGGTGCAGGTGGATTTCCATGACGAAATGCGGCGCCAGGATCATCCCGCGAGTGTCGGCCAGGTTGGCGACCTTGAGAAACGGGGTGATACCGCCGATACGCGGCGCATCGTGCATCAGCACGTCCACCGCCCCGCCTTCCACGTAGGCCATGACTTCCGCAGCGCTGCAGAGCATCTCGCCGCTGCCTATCGGCGTGTCCAGTTGCCCAGCGAGCGCGGCATGGCCGGCGACGTCGTAGGCGTCCAGCGGCTCCTCGATCCACTCCAGCTGGTACTGCTCGAGGGCGCGCCCCATGCGCAACGCGGTCGTTCGATCCCACTGCTGGTTGACGTCGACCATCAGCGGCACCTGCTCGCCAAGACAATTGCGCAGCGCCTCTACGCGCTGCAGGTCGATCCGGCCATCGGGCTGGCCGACCTTGATCTTCACCCCGCCGATACCGCGCTCCCGGGATTGCCCGGCGCGTTCTATCACCTCCTCGATCGAGGCCTGCAGGTAACCGCCGGAAGTGTTGTAGCAAGGCACCGCATCACGGTGGGCGCCGAGCAGTTTGGCCAACGGCAGATTGGCGCGGCGCGCCTTGAGGTCCCATAGCGCGGTGTCCAGCGCGGCGATGGCCTGCACCGCCACGCCACTGCGGCCGACCGAGGCGCCGGCCCAGGCCAGTTTGCTCCACAGCCTGGCGATGTCGTTGGGGTCTTCGCCGATCAATAACGGCGCAACTTCCACGGCATGGGCATATTGCGCCGGGCCGCCGGTGCGCAGGGTATAGGAGAAACCCATGCCGTAATGGCCGTGCAGGGTTTCGATTTCGGCGAACAGCAGGCTCACCGCCTCCAGCGGCATTTGCCGGCCAGTCAGCACCTTGGCGTCGCTGACCGCATGTTGCAGCGGCAGGTTTACCGAGCGCAGTTTGATCCAGCAGATGCGGTCCGCGGTGAGGTTGGCGTTTTCAATAGGTTCGAGCATGCAAATTCCTCGTAAGCAAAGCGGCGCTTTGTGATAACAGATGGTCAGCCAGGTGCCCAGCGCTGAGATACGTTGTCGTACAACAATATATTTCAGAACGCGCCGACGACCGCAATGGTCCAAGTTCGCACGGGTTACGAGTTCGCATGACCTGGTCTAGAGGAACGCTCAGGCATGCATGTTAGAGCGATCCAGTCTTTCTTCAATCGTGCAGGAAACGCGGTTATCGCCCAGCGTTCGGTCTTCCTCAGCCATGCAAATAGGTCGGACATTTCCACTATGGTCGCGTTGACAAATGCGCTGATCACTGATGATAATCCATGCAAGTCATACGACAACAGATGACATATCCAATAACAAGAGCAGAGCCCCGCCATGACCACGACTGTTAACGCCCAACAACCCTTCAACCGCCTGCTCCTGACCGGCGCGGCTGGTGGCCTGGGTAAGGTTTTGCGCGAAAGCCTGCGGCCTTACGCCAAGGTCCTGCGCCTCTCCGACATCGCTGCGATGGCACCGGCCAGCGGCGAGCACGAGGAAGTTCAAGTCTGCGACCTGGCCGACAAGGCCGCCGTGCATCAACTCGTCGAAGGCGTCGATGCCATCCTGCATTTCGGTGGGGTGTCGGTCGAGCGGCCGTTCGAGGAGATTCTCGGCGCCAATATCTGCGGTGTGTTCCATATCTATGAAGCGGCGCGCCGGCATGGGGTCAAGCGGGTGATCTTCGCCAGCTCCAACCATGTGATCGGTTTCTACCAGCAGAGCGAAACCATCGATGCCCACTCCCCGCGCCGCCCTGACAGCTACTACGGCCTGTCCAAGTCCTACGGCGAGGACATGGCCAGTTTCTACTTCGACCGCTATGGCATCGAGACCGTGAGCATCCGCATCGGCTCCTCCTTTGCCGAGCCGCAGAACCGCCGAATGATGAGCACCTGGTTGAGCTACCGCGACCTGACCCAGCTGATCGAGCGCGCGCTCTATACACCGGATGTCGGCCACACCGTGGTCTACGGCGTGTCCGATAACGACAAGGTCTGGTGGGACAACCACCTCGCCGCGCACCTCGGTTACCAGCCGCAGGACAGTTCCGCACAGTTCCGCGAGCGGGTCGAAGCCCAGCCCATGCCGGCCGCCGACGACCCGGCGATGATCTACCAGGGCGGTGCCTTTGTCGTCGCCGGCCCGTTCGGCGACGACTGAAAGACCACGCGCGCCACCCGATAACAACAGATAAAAACAACCAGAGAACCGAGCTGCCATGCACGCTGAATTGATTCTCGACGCCCGCAACGCCACCGGCGAAAGCCCGGTATGGAGCGCCCCGGAACAGGCCCTGTACTGGGTCGATATTCCGGCCAGACGCCTGCACCGCTGGAGCGCGGCGGACAACCGCACGCAGCACTGGGAGGCCGGCGAAATGCTCGCCTGCATCGCCCGCCAACGCGACGGCAGCTGGATCGCCGGGATGCAGAGTGGCCTGTTTCATTTGAGCGCCGGCAGCGACGGCAGCCTGATCAGCAGTCAACTGACGGGAGTCGAACACGCCCTGCCCGGCATGCGCTTCAACGATGGCCGCTGCGACCGTCAAGGCCGTTTCTGGGTCGGCAGCATGCTTATGGACATGGCCGCGGGCATGGCGGTTGGCGCAATGTACCGGTATCAGGCCGGGCAGGCCGAAGCGCTGACCGCGCAGCTCGACGGTTTTATCGTGCCCAACGGCCTGGCCTTCAGCCCCGACGGCAAAACCCTGTACCTGTCCGACTCGCACCCCTCGGTGCAGGCGATCTGGGCCTTCGATTACGACACCGACAGCGGCACGCCGCATAACCGCCGGCTGTTCGTCGACATGCAGGACTACCCCGGCCGCCCCGATGGCGCGGCGGTGGACGCCGAGGGCTGCTACTGGATCTGCGGCAACGATGCCGGCCTGATCCATCGCTTCACCCCGGCCGGCAAGCTCGATCGCTCCCTCGCCGTACCGGTGAAGAAGCCGACCATGTGCGCCTTCGGCGGGCGCAACCTGGACACCCTGTTCGTCACCTCGATCCGCCCCGGCGGCGACCTCACCGAACAGCCCCTGGCTGGCGGGGTGTTCGCCCTGACGCCTGGCGTCGGCGGGCTGGAGGAGCCGTATTTCAGCACCTGATCATTGTTTCAACCCGAATGGGGCACGCCCCTGGCGGTCGTGCCTCGCTGCTCGCAACGCTGCCCAACCAACAAAAACAAGACGGAGATTCAGATGAATTTCAAACGCAAGTTGCTTATCGCCGCCCTGCCCTTTGCCTTCTGCGTCAGCGGATTGGCCCAGGCCAGCATGACCCTGAAGATCGCCGAGATTCACCCCGCCGGCTACCCGACCGTGGTCGCCCAGGAACACATGGGCGAGAAACTCGAAAAAGCCACCAACGGCGAACTGCAGTTCAAGATGTTCGCTGGCGGCGTACTCGGCTCGGAGAAGGAAGTGGTCGAGCAGGTGCAGATCGGTGCCGTGCAGATGACCCGCGTCAGCCTCGGCACGGTCGGCCCGGTGGTACCGGACGTCAACGTGTTCAACATGCCGTTCATCTTCCGCGACAACGCGCATATGCGCGCGGTGATCGACGGCGAGATCGGCCAGGAAATCCTCGACAAGATCACCAACTCCGAATTCAACATGGTCGGCCTGGCCTGGATGGATGGCGGTGTGCGCAACCTCTACACCAAGAAGCCGGTGCGCAGCATCGAAGACCTCAAGGGCATGAAGATCCGCGTGATGGGCAACCCGCTGTTCATCGACACCCTCGACGCCATGGGCGCCAACGGTATCGCCATGGACTTCGGCGAACTGTTCAGCGCCCTGCAGACCGGGGTGGTCGACGGCGCCGAGAACAATCCGCCGTCGATGCTCGAGCAGAACCACTACCGCTCCGCCAAGTACTACACCCTGACCGGTCACCTGATCCTGCCCGAGCCCATCGTGATGTCCAAGACCACCTGGAACGAACTCACCCCCGAGCAGCAGGTTCTGGTGAAAAAGTACGCCCATGAGGCCCAGCTCGAAGAGCGTAAGCTGTGGGACGAGAAATCCGCCAGCAGCGAAAAAGCGCTCAAGGAAGCCGGCGTGGAGTTCATCACGGTCGACAAGAAGCCGTTCTACGACGCCACCGCGCCAGTACGTGCCAAATACGGCGCGCCCTATGCGGAGCTGATCAAGCGTATCGAAGCGGTCCAGTAAACCGGTCACTCTGAAGAACGTCGTGGCGACGGCTGCCCGCCGTCGCCACCCGTGGTGAAGTCTCATGAAAAACACGCTGTTGCGCGTCAACGACGCGATCTACCTGACCTGCATCTGGGTCGCGGGCCTGGCCATCGCGGTCATGGCGCTGATCATTCCCTGGGGCATTTTCGCCCGCTACGTGCTGGGCAATGGCGCCGGCTGGCCGGAGCCGGTATCGATCCTGCTGATGGTGCTGTTCACCTTCGTCGGCGCCGCCGCCAGCTATCGCGCCGGCGCCCATATGGCGGTCACCAGCTTTACCGATCGCCTGCCGCAAGCCTGGCAGCCGGCTATCGGCGTGCTGGTGCAACTGCTGATGGCGTCGATCTGCCTGTTCATGACCATCTGGGGTATCAAGCTGTGCAGCGCCACCTGGAACCAGTTCATGAGCACCCTGCCGACGCTACGCGTGGGCATCAGCTACGCACCGATTCCGCTCGGTGGTTTTCTGACCCTGATCTTTATCCTCGAGAAACTGCTGTTCGGCGACCAGAGCCACAGGCGCGCGGTTAACTACGAACTGCTCGAAGACAGCAAGGAGGCCGTGTAATGGATGCCTTGATCCTGCTCGGCAGCTTTATCGTGCTGATTCTGCTGCGCGTGCCCGTGGCCTATTCCCTGGGCATTTCCGCGCTGATCGGCGCCTGGTACATCGATATTCCGCTGCATGCGGTGATGATCCAGATCGCTGGCGGCGTCACCAAGTTTTCCCTGCTGGCCATCCCGTTCTTCGTCCTGGCCGGCGCGATCATGGCCGAGGGCGGCATGTCGCGGCGCCTGGTGAACTTCGCCAGCGTGCTGGTCGGCTTTATCCGCGGCGGCCTGTCGCTGGTCAATATCATGGCCTCGACCTTCTTCGGCGCCATCTCCGGCTCGTCCCTGGCCGACACCGCCTCGGTCGGCTCGGTGCTGATCCCGGAAATGGAACGCAAGGGCTACCCGCGCGAGTATTCCACGGCGGTCACCGTCAGCGGCTCGGTACAGGCGCTGCTCACCCCGCCGAGCCACAATTCGGTGCTCTACAGCCTGGCCGCCGGCGGCACGGTGTCGATCGCCTCGCTGTTTATCGCCGGGATCGGCCCGGGGCTGCTGCTCAGCGCGGTGATGATGGGTATGTGCCTGTACTTCGCGCACAAGCGCAATTACCCCAAGGGCGAAGTCATCCCGCTGCGGCAGGCGTTGAAGATCTGCGCGGAAGCGCTGTGGGGCCTGATGACCATGTTCATCATCCTCGGCGGCATCCTCTCCGGTGTTTTCACCGCCACCGAGTCGGCGGCGATCGCCGTGGTCTGGGCGTTCTTCGTCACCATGTTCGTCTACCGCGACTACAAATGGCGCGACCTGCCCAAGCTGCTGCACCGCACGGTGCGCACCCTGTCGATCGTGATGATCCTGATCGCCTTCGCCGCCAGCTTCGGCTACATCATGACCCTGATGCAGATCCCGGCGAAGATCACCACGCTGTTCCTGACCCTGTCGGACAACCGCTATGTGATCCTGATGTGCATCAACTTCATGTTGCTGGGCCTGGGTACGCTGATGGACATGGCGCCGCTGATCCTGATCCTCACGCCGATCCTGCTGCCGGTGGTGGTCAATATCGGCGTCGACCCGGTGCATTTCGGCATGATCATGCTGGTCAACCTGGGCATCGGGCTGATCACCCCGCCGGTGGGCGCGGTGCTGTTCGTCGGTGCGGCGATCGGCAAGGTCAGCATCGAGAACACGGTCAAGGCCCTACTGCCGTTCTACGTGGCGCTGTTCATGGTGTTGCTGGCGGTGACTTATATTCCGGCCATTTCGCTATGGCTGCCGAACGCGGTGTTATAGATTTTCGCCGCCCGGGAGGGGCGCCGCCCAGGCGCCTTTCCCGCCTCAGTTCTCAGGACTCTCACCCGCCTTATGCCCGCTCCCGCGTTGTTTCCCCGGCATCTCGCCGTAGTCATCCTGGCGTCCCTGGCCTGCTCCTTTGCCGCCAACCATATCGCCGCACGGATCGCCTTCGACCACGACACCGGCCTGCTACTGGCGATGCTCTGCCGCGCGGGCGTCACCGCCCTGGCGCTGACCGCACTGGTGCTGTGGCGCGGCGATTCGCTGCGCATGTCGCGGCAGACCTGGGGCTGGCAGTTGCTGCTCGGTCTGTTGATCGCGATACAGAGCTTCTGCATCTATTCGGCGGTGGCGCGGATTCCCGTGGCGCTGGCGCTGCTGGTGGTCAACCTCGCGCCCATTCTGCTGGCGCTGTTGACCTGGGCCCTGGGCGGGCCGCGACCGACGCGGCGGGTCGCGCTGTTGATGGGGATGATCCTGATCGGCCTGCTGCTGGCGCTGGATGTGCCGACGCAGTTGGCCGGGCAGCGCTCAGTGGATGCGCGCTGGGTCGAGGGCGTGCTATTCGGCCTGACCGGCGCCGCGGTGTTCGCCTGCGCCCTGTGGGTCACCGAGCACAAGCTCAGCGGCATGCCGGGCACGGTGCGCAGCATGCTGACGCTATCGGTGGTGTTTGCCGCTTCGGCGCTGGCCGGGGCCGGCGGCTTGCTCCCGGGAGGGATGAACCCGCCCACCGCCAGTGCCGGCTGGCTGGCCCTCGGTTGCCTGGTGCTGCTCTACGGCGCGGCGTTTTCCACCCTGTTCATTCTGCTGCCACGGCTGGATATCGCGCGCAACGCGCCGGTGATGAACATCGAACCGGTCGCCGGGCTGCTGTTCGGCTGGCTGATCCTCGGCCAGTTGCTCAACGGCCTGCAGATCGTCGGCGGCCTGATCGTGGTCGGCGGCATCGTACTGCTGACCTATCGCCGTCCGACGTGATCGATTCAGGCCTGCTGCGCTTGCGCCTCGGCCGCCTCGTGGGCCTGACGCAGGCGCTCGCGGCTGTTGGTCAGGTGCAAACGCATGGCGGCGCGGGCGGCATCGGAGTCCTGGCGGGCGATGGCTTCGAAGATCTGTTCGTGTTCGCGGCTCAGGCGCGCCAGGTAATGCTGCTGGTCATCCTGGGCGATACGCGCCGAATTCAGCCGCGTGCGCGGGATGATACTGGTGCCCAGGTGGCTCATGATGTCGGTGAAGTAGCGGTTGCCGGTCGCCTCGGCGATCAGCAGGTGGAACTGGAAATCCGAGGCCACCGCATCGCCTTCGCGGGCCACGCTGTAACCCAGGGCATCCAGGGCCGCGCGCATGGCCGTCAGTTGCTCGGCACTGCGCCGCTGCGCCGCCAGGCCCGCCGACTCCACCTCCAGGCTGATGCGCAGCTCGAGAATCGCCAGCACATCGCGCAGGGTGACGATGGTTGCCGGGTCGATACGAAAGCCGCTGGGGCTCGGCGTGTCGAGCACGAAAGTGCCGATACCGTGACGGGTTTCCACCAGACCGGAGGCCTGCAAACGCGACAGCGCTTCGCGCACCACGGTGCGGCTGACGCCCTGCTCTTCCATGATCGCCGACTCGGTCGGCAACTTGTCCCCGCGCTTGATCACACCATCGCGAATGCGCTGGGAGAGTTCGGTCACCAGCTCCTGGGCAAGGCTGCGGTGCTTGCGGCGAACGCGGGGCGCGGGGGTGGAGTTATCCATAGCGGCGATCTTTTCTCGGCTGAAGAACAATACGGCCATCATAGCCCAGCGAGTTGTACGATGACACACCCAAAGGCAGGTTATTCCAGCGCATTGGAGCGACAACGTTGATTTCGCAGCTGATCACCCTTGAAGACCAATTGACCAGCCTGACCCTGGCCCCGGCAATCGGCGCCAGCATCGTCAACTGGACCTTGCGCAGCAACGGCCATGCGCTGCTGCGGCCCAGCGACGCGGCGGCGATCGCCAGCGCCAGCCCACGGCGCCTGGCCTGTTATCCACTGGCGCCCTGGTCGAATCGCATCGCCCAGGGCGGCTTCGCCGGCCCCGATGGCTGGATCGCGCTGGCGCCCAATAGCCCGAACGACCCGCTGCCGATCCACGGCAGTGCCTGGCAGCAGCCCTGGCAGGTGCTCGAGCACAGCCCGTCGCAGGTCATCCTGCAATTGCAGTGTCGGCTGCCGTTCGCCTACCGCGCCGTGCAACGTTTTCACCTGCAACAGGGGCGGCTGCAACTGCAGCTGGAAGTCACCCATCTGGATCAACGCGCGGCCTGGCATGGCCTGGGCTGGCACCCGTATTTTCCGCGCACGGCCCACACCCGCCTGCAGGCGCCCGCCGAACGACTGTGGCAGGCGGATGCAGACCGCCTGTCCACTCACCTCGATCCAGTGCCCCCGACCTGGGACTTCAGCGAAGCCAAGCCGCTGCCCGAGCAGTTGATCGACAATGTCTTCGCCGGATGGAATGGCGAGTGCCGGATCATTCAGGAAGAGTTCGCCTACCAACTTTATTGCAGCAGCAAGGGCACCGAGCACTACATGCTCTATTGTCCGCTGGAACAGAACTTCTTCTGTTTCGAACCCGTGACTCACCCGGTCAATGCACATCATCTTCCAGGGCATCCGGGCTTACAGTTATTGCAACAGGGGCAAACCGCGCGCCTGGATTTCAATCTGCATTACCAGCCGTACTGAACCCGCCGGTAGCAACCGCGATAATCACAACTATTGAACACAATACTTGCCATGCGGTCACAGACGGCACGGCTGGTGATAAATGCGGTTACTTTTAAAAGGCTATAGACATTTAACTAACGCCAGCCATAATTACCTGCCGCCTGAACTGCTTGCGACACGCAAATCAATCACTTAAGAATACAAGTCATTGAATTATAAAGACAAAAACACAATCGTCTTTACTCCGCGAGCACACCATACAGGCTGGCAGCCAATGAACCAGGCGACTACATGCGCTAAGGCCCGCGGCCTTGGCTGGTCGCTCGACAACTTCAAAAACCATGGATAAAAACGTGACGAAAGACGAACTGCGCGCCGAACTCGAGCGCCAGGCGCAGCGTTACAAGGATGTATACGGCGGGGAAGTCATTACCTACGCCGCTCAGCCGGATCCGGAACGCAAGCCCTGGCGCAAGAAAGCCAATTTGCTGGACCAAGCATTCGAAAAAGAACTCGAGAAAATCGAGAAGGATCTGAAAGCCAAGGCCGACGACGCCAAGGATTAGTTTTTCAACAGCCTGTCAGCTGTTGCATGGGCTGACACTCGAAATGTGCGCCGTGCGCGCCAGCGCAGATTTCCGGTACGCGCACCCGCCCATTGTGGCCTCTGCACGCAGTGTCGCTTTTCTCCAGATGCCCCATGTAACCGACAATGGGAAGGTAGCGCTGTTAGCGCCCTTTACCCCCCAACAGCGACCCCAACAGGCCACGCACCAGCTGTCGGCCAATCTGGTTGGCCGCCTGGCGCACCACGGTTTTCATCATCTGGCTTGCCAGGCTGCCAAGCAGGTCGCCGGTTTTGCTGCCGATGCCCTCCGGGGCCTTGGCGGTCTTGTCATGCTCCATAGCCTCGGCGTCGGTTCGCCTCGCCCGTGCGGTCAGCAGTTCGTAGGCCGACTCGCGGTCGATCGGCTTGTCGTACAGCCCGACCAGCGCCGACTGGCGAATCAGCATGCCGCGCTCATCTGCGCTGAGCGGGCCGATGCGCGACTGCGGCGGGGCGATGGCGACGCGTTGCACCATGGCCGGGGTGCCTTTGTCTTCGAGGGTGCCGACCAGGGCTTCGCCAATGCCCAATTCGGTCAATACCGTCAGGGTATCGATCGCCGGGTTGGGCCGAAAACCATCGGCCACCGCGCGTAACGCCTTGCGCTCCTTGGCGGTAAAGGCACGCAGGCCGTGCTGGATGCGCAGCCCCAGTTGCGCCAGCACATCGTCGGGAAGATCGCTCGGCGACTGGGTGACGAAATACACCCCTACGCCCTTCGAACGGATCAGCCGCACCACCTGTTCCAGACGCTCCTGCAATGCCCTCGGCGTGTCGGCGAACAACAGATGGGCCTCATCGAAAAATAGCGCCAGCAGCGGTTTTTCGGCATCGCCACGCTCGGGCAACTGCTCGAACAATTCGGCCAGCAACCACAACAGGAAAGTCGCATAGACCTTAGGCGCCTCATGCACCAGGCGAGAAGCATCGAGCAGGTGGATCGAGCCACGGCCGTCGCGGGCTGGACGCAGGATATCCGCCAACTGCAGCGCCGGTTCGCCGAACAGGGCATCGCCGCCCTGCTGCTCGAGGCTGGACAACCTGCGTAGCAGCGCCTGAGCCGATGCTGTGGTGAACAGGGCGCTGTCTTCGCCGAGGACCTCGGGATGACTTTTCAGATGCCCCAGCAGGGCTTTCAGGTCTTTCAGATCGAGCAGCAACAGACCTTCGCGATCGGCGATTTTGAATGCCGCATAGAGCGCCGCCTGCTGGCTGTCGGTCAGCTCCAGCAACGCGCCGAGCAGCAATGGCCCCATTTCGCTCAAGGTGGTGCGCAACGGATGCCCGCTGACACCCTGGATATCCCACAGGGTCAACGGATAGGCCAGGGGCTGGTGGTTGAGCCAGGGCATGCTGGCGATGCGCTCGGCCACCTTGCCCTGGGGCGTGCCAGCGGCGCCGAGGCCGCACAGGTCGCCCTTCACATCGGCGGCGAACACCGCCACGCCGGCATCGCTGAAGCCTTCGATCAGGCGCTGCAGGGTCACGGTCTTGCCGGTACCGGTCGCGCCGGCGATCAGGCCGTGCCGGTTGGCCAGGCGCAACGGCTGGCCGATCGGCTGGCCGGAAAGATCGGCACCTAATACCAATTGCTCATTTACATCCATCTTGCGATCCCCTTGGTTCAAGCTTTACTGCTGGTATGCCGACACAGTGCGTAACGTCCTCGCAGACGTCGCAATAAATATGTGCATCGTGCCAATGGATGGCTCTGACCTTAGCGGACTCAAGTAGCCATGACCAATAGCCTCAAATTCAGCCACAAGATTCTCCTTGCCGCCTCGTTGGTGGTGATCGCCGCCTTCTCGCTGTTCACCCTGTACAACGACTACCTGCAACGCAACGCAATTCGCTCCAATCTACAGAACTACCTGAATGAAATGGGCGATGTCACCGCCAACAACATCCAGAACTGGTTGTCGGGGCGCATTCTGCTGGTGGAAAACGTTGCGCAATCGGTGGCCCGCGATGCCTCCAGCGAGACCCTGGTCGGCCTGCTGGCGCAGAAGGTCCTGGCGTCCACGTTCGCCTATACCTACCTGGGTTCTGTCGACGGCGTGATGACGATGCGCCCGGACGACGATCTGGGCGCGGATTACGATCCGCGTAAGCGCCCCTGGTACAAGGACGCCATGGCCGCCGGCGGATCAACGCTCACCGAACCCTACGTGGACGCGAGCACCAAGCAACTCATTATCACCATCGCCACGCCGGTCAGCGGCAAGGGCGTGGTGGGGGGCGACCTCAGCCTTGAAACCCTGGTGAAAATAGTCAACTCGCTGGATTTCAACGGCATCGGCTATGCCTTTCTGGTCAGCGCCGACGGCAAGATTCTGGTGCACCCTGACGGCAACCTGGTGATGAAGAACCTCAAGGACGTGTTCCCGCAGAACACCCCACACATCGGCAGCGACTTCACCGAAGCCGAGCTCAACGGCGAAACCCGCATCCTCACCTTCACCCCGGTCAAGGGCCTGCCCTCGGTCGATTGGTATGTCGGCCTGAGTATCGACAAGGCCAAGGCCTATTCCGCACTCGGCGAATTCCGCGCCTCGGCGATAGTCGCCACCATCATCGCCGTAGTGCTGATCATTCTGCTGCTGAGCATGCTGATCAGCGTGTTGATGCAACCGCTGAACCTGATGGGCAAGGCCATGCAGGATATCGCCCAGGGCGAGGGCGACCTGACCAAGCGCCTGGAGATTCAGTCCAACGATGAGTTCGGCGCCGTGGCGACCGCCTTCAATCAATTCGTCGAACGCATCCATAGCTCGATCCGTGAGGTCTCCTCGGCCACCGGTCTGGTCAACGAAGTCGCCAAATTGGTAGTCAATGCCTCGAATTCCTCGATGATCAACTCCGACGAACAGGCCAGTCGCACCAACAGCGTCGCCGCTGCGATCAACCAGCTGGGCGCTGCCGCCCAGGAGATCGCGCGCAACGCCGCCGACGCTTCGAGCCAGGCGTCCGACGCCCGTCAGCAGGCCGAGGATGGCCGCCAGGTGGTGCAGAAGACCATCAACGCGATGAACGAGCTGTCGGCCAAGATCAGCGCCTCCTGCAGCAATATCGAGACCCTCAACGGCAAGACCGTGAACATCGGACAGATTCTCGAGGTGATCAAAAGCATCTCCCAGCAAACCAACCTGCTCGCGCTCAACGCCGCCATCGAGGCCGCACGCGCCGGTGAGGCCGGACGCGGGTTTGCCGTGGTCGCCGATGAAGTGCGCAACCTGGCCCACCGTACCCAGGAGTCCGCGCAGGAAATCGAGAAGATGATCGAGGAACTGCAAGTGGGCTCGCGCGAATCGGTCACCACCATGACCGAGAGCCAGCGTTACAGCGAAGAAAGCGTGGAAATCGCCAACCAGGCCGGCGAGCGCCTGGGCAGCGTGACCCAGCGTATCGGCGAAATCGACGGCATGAACCAGTCGGTGGCGACCGCGACCGAAGAACAGACCTCGGTGATCGAATCGCTGAACGTCGACATCAATGAAATCAACACGCTCAACCAGGAAGGCGTGGAGAACCTCAACTCGACGCTACGGGCCTGCGGCGACCTGGAGCAGCAGGCCTCGCGCCTCAAGCATCTGGTCGACAGCTTCCGCATCTAAATTCGGCGACAAAATCGGCGACAAAAAAAGGGGGCGCACTCGACGCCCCCCTGTTTTTCAGTTCTTCACTGCCGCTTGTTCTCCGGTCGTAGCTTAGCCGCGCCAGGCTCCTGGTCCGACGGTAACGCCTCGCCCTGCAACTGCCGCCACAACTCTGCGGCCCCGTCGAACGTGGCGCCATCTTCGGGCGTCAGCGTTTGCGGGTCGTAGCGCTGGGTACAGCCCTCGCCGACTATCGGCGGCGCCTTCGCCGTCGCGCGCTCAAGCGGATCGTCCATCATCCTAGCCATGCACCTTGTGACGTTCCTCGTCGTGCTGAGCAAACGCCTTGACCGCACGTAGCACGTCGCTGCGGCTGATCTGGCCGATCAGCCGGCCGTCTTCCACCACTGGCAAACGCCGACGACGGCCACGCAGAAAACGTTCGGAGACTTCGATGATGTCGGTTTCGGGGGAAATGACTTCCACCTCGGTGGTCATGTAACTGCTGACATCGCCACCCGCCGATTCGAAATAGGCCCCCGAGAGAATGCCACGCAAACAATCGCCCTCCGACAGCAGGCCGACCAGATGGCCCTGCCCATCGACGACCGGTGCACCGGAAATACGATGTTCGAGTAAACGGTTGATGGCGGTGAACAAGTTCATCTCGGGACGGAAGGTCACCAGATGACGGGTCATGTAGTCGCGCACTTTAATTGACTTGAGCATTGTTGAACTCCTTTGTCATGCGCCAGGTTCACAACCCAGACTCAGTCGAACACCACTGTCTTGTTGTCGTGCACCAGCACTCTGTCCTCTAAGTGATAGCGCAAACCACGGGCCAGCACCATTTTTTCCACGTCCTTACCCAGACGCACCATTTCCTCGATGCTATCGCGATGACTGACCCGAACCACGTCCTGCTCGATGATCGGCCCGGCGTCCAGCTCCTCGGTGACATAGTGCGAGGTCGCGCCTATCAGCTTAACCCCGCGCAACGATGCCTGGTGATAGGGTTTGGCACCGACGAACGAGGGCAAAAAACTGTGGTGGATGTTGATGATTCGCTGCGCGAAGTTTCGGCATAGTTGCGGCGGGAGTATCTGCATATAACGCGCCAGAACTATCGCATCGGCACGCTGACTTTCGATCAAGCGTGCGACCTCGTCGAATGCGCTTTGCTTGTTCTGCGGATCTACCGGCACATGGCAGAACTCGATGCCATGCCATTCGACCATGCTGCGCAAATCGCCATGATTGGAGATCACGCAGGGAATATCGCAGTCCAGTTCATTGCTGTGCCAACGATGCAGCAAATCCGCCAGGCAGTGGGATTCGCGACTGGCCATCAACACTACGCGTTTTTTCTGCGCCGAGTCGGTAACCCGCCATTCCATGGAAAACTCTCGAGCAATCGGTGCGAACGCCTGGCGGAATTCCTGCAGGTCGAACGGCAACGAATCGGCGCGAATTTCATGACGCATGAAAAACCAGCCGCTCTGGTTATCGGAATGATGGCTGGCCTCGGTAATCCAGCCGTTGTAGGTGGCCAGGAAGTTACTGACCTTGGCCACGATACCAACGCGGTCGGGGCAGGCGATGACCAGCCGAAAAGTGCGCATGGGAAACTCCAGTCGTTTTGCAAAGTCCGCCATTCTAGCCAGCGCCGAGAAAAACTACAGCAATACGAGCCCCTGCATGCCTGCTTTAAAATAACGCCGATCGAGGGCGACGCGAACAGCTGGGCATAAACTGCCTGGCTTATCACCGGTAATTTAATGACAACTGCAATCGCCAATTACTCCGGCATTCAGGCTGTTCGATATTGACCGGACTAGCAACTTTACAGGCACAACTGTGGCATTTTTTTACAAAGCGGTTTACAGGATAAAAGTGCCTGACTATTATTGCTTCCACTTAAGCCAGCCCCTCATCTACCGATTAAGGCCATAGATATGTCACTGATCAACGAATACCGCGCCACCGAAGAAGCCATCAAAGAACTACAAGAGCGCCTGAAAAACCTGTCGCAAGACGACAAACTGAAAAAAGAACTGGAATTCGAAGGCAAGCTGCGTACTTTGATGGGCGAATACCAGAAGTCCCTGCGTGACATCATCGCCATGCTCGACCCTGAAGCCAAAGCCAGCAAAGCCAAAGGCGCTGCCGCCAAAACCACCGGCACCAAGCGTGCACGCAAAGTTAAGCAGTACAAAAACCCCAACACCGGCGAAGTGATTGAAACCAAAGGTGGCAATCACAAAACCCTGAAAGAATGGAAAGCCAAGTGGGGTGGCGACGTCGTAGAAGGCTGGGCAACGCTGCTGGGCTAAACATCGCCCTCGGTCTCATGGCCTGAACACAAAAAACGCCAGCTTTGCTGGCGTTTTTTTTGGTTGTTTTTCAGTGATATACCGCCAGACCGACAGGCCCACGTGGGCGGCGACGTGCCTGACAGCCCGATGCCTGAAAAGCCGAACCGAGGCGGGCTGCGTGCCCAAAGAAGCACCCGGAAAACAGGCCCGAGTTCGCATGCAAGGCGTTTAACGCCGTATTAGCGATGCAGATAGTTTTTCCGCAGCCCGCTAAACCATACGGAAACCATGGCCATTACTAATGGCCAGGCTTTAGCAGGATGCCCGCCTGATATTCATCGATACTCTTGACGTACCGCCCCGTCATTATTTCAGTGCATAACGCAGAGCTAGCTGCTCGGCATAACCCCGCCATTCGCCTAACATCGCTTGCTGGCCGGGTGTCGCACTCACCAAAACCTCCTGCAATGCCGCCTGAAAATCCGCCAGGGTATTGGGCGCGCCATATTCGGCGTGAGTTAAGCGCTGCCCGCAAAATGTTTGCCAGCGCTGACGCTCTTGTTCCGTAAGGCTCGCGGCAAAGTTGCGAGCGCGATAACGGAACAGCAATTCCGGCAGACGCAGATCATCGAACGGCCAAACTTCCCTGCCCAGTTGCTGAGCCTCGGCGCGGCGCACCTGCTCGCATAAACGTCGATCGCGGTCGCCGATAAAGCCGTCATAAAGCTGCTGTTCCGGGTCCTCGCATGCAGGAAATTGTTCCGCCTCATATATCTCGGCAAGTTTGTCCTGCCATTGACTCTGCGTACTGCGCAGCTGCTCGGCGCGCGCCTGATATGCCTCGATATCCAGCTGCAAGCGCTGTCTATCCTGATCGCGCAAGACACTGAGCGGCGCCACTACCGGACAACGGTTGATATGCAATAACTTCAGCGGCACGGGTAACTCGCCATCACCCAGCTGATCGTGGCGGGTATATAAACGACGTCGCAGCGTCGCGCCGTCTTCATCGAGTAGCGGCGTCGTGTCGGCATGCAGGTCGCAGACGATCAGCGCATTGCGATTGCGCGGGTGCCAGGCCAATGGCAACACCACTGCCAGATAATGTCGCGCACCGGCAAAACGCCCGGATATATGCACCAGCGGCTGCAACAGGCGCACCTGATCGAGTACTCGCTGCTTGCTGCGCAACTGATAGAGGTAGTCGTAGAGTTTGGGTTGTTTATCGCGAATCAGGCGCGCCAGCGCGATGGTGGCGCGCACATCCGACAAGGCATCGTGGGCCTGGCCATGTTCGATGCCGTTGGCGGCGGTCAGCAGTTCCAGCTTGAGACTGACCCGCCCTTCGATTTCAGGCCAGACGATACCCTCCGGCCGCAACGCATAAGCGGTACGCACCAGGTCGATCAGGTCCCAGCGGCTGTTGCCACCCTGCCATTCACGGGCATAGGGATCGAAAAAGTTGCGATAGAGGCTGTAGCGGGTCACCTCGTCGTCGAAACGCAAGCTGTTGTAACCGACACCGCAAGTCCCCGGTCGGGAGAGTTCGGCATGCACCCGGCCCATGAACTCAGCCTCACCCAGACCGCGCTCGGCCAATAGGCTCGGGGTAATCCCGGTGACCAGACAAGCCGCCGGATGGGGCAGGATGTCATCACTGGGCTGGCAATAAATGTTTAGTGGCTCATCTATTTCGTTGAGATTTTCGTCGGTGCGGATTCCGGCGACCTGCAGCGGGCGATCGCGCCGCGGGTCGATGCCGGTGGTCTCGTAGTCGTACCAGAAAAGGCTGGAAGTCACGGTGTGATCCTGAGTCGAAGGCCTCGGCAGTCTATCATTCGTGACGCCGACGGCCTGATAGCTGCAGAACTTTGATCCAGCGCACGCTCGGTAGCTGCCTGAGACCTTGTAGGCCAAGTGCCACTAAGGCTACAGTTGCCACCCCTCCTCCCACTCTCGAACAAGGATGCCCCCATGAGTGACGCAATCACCCCCAATCCCTACGCCGCCCCGACCAGCCAACTGCAGGACAAGACTGGCGATGGCCAGGCGCTGAGCATCGAGCAAGCGCTGAGTCGTGGCTACGACTTCAACATCGGCGACCTTATCAGCGAATCCTGGCAACGTCTCAGTGGCACCAAAGGCATCATCATCGGTGGCTTCGTGGTGTTTTACGTGGTGCTGCTGGTCGCGTCCTTCGTGCTCGGCGGCATCCTCGGCCTGGTTGGCCTGAGCAGCGGAGATGACTTCAGCTTCGGCGGCGTCATTGCCGAAATCCTCATCGGCATCTTTGCTTCGGCAGTGTCCTATCCGTTTATGGCCGGCCTGAATATGGTCGGTATTCGCCGCGCAGCGGACCAACCGGTCAGCTTCAATGAAATTTTCAGCCATTTCGGCCGCACCCTGCCGCTGCTGATCACCGCCGTGGTCATGATGGCGCTGGTGTACCTGGGCATGATCCTGCTGCTGATCCCAGGCATTTACCTGTCCATCGCCTATATCCTCGCTATCCCGCTGGTGGTGGAACGCGGCCTGTCGCCCTGGCAGGCCCTGGAAGCCTCGCGCAAGGCGATCAGCCAACACTGGTTCAAGGTCTTCGGCCTGTTCCTGCTGCTGGGCATCATCACCATGCTCAGCGCGATTCCCCTGGGTATCGGCCTGATCTGGACCATCCCGCTGATGGTCGTCGCCATGGGCGTGCTGTATCGCACCATCTTTGGCGTACTGCCGGCCGCACAGTAAGTTTCGCCTGGAAACACGTTAAGCGCCGAGTCGTTTTCACCGACTCGGTTGCTTACCTGCCTGCTGCTGGCTAGCATCGGGCTTTCTCTGACGCAGTCCGCTGATGCAGCCTACAACCCTCCCCCCCTATTCGCGCCCTCTGCCGGTGCCCGAGCCGCCCTCGGCCATGCCGCTGGATACCCGCTATCAGGTGGAAACGCCGGAAGGTATCGATCTGGTTTTGCGTCCGGCCGGTCTGGTGCCGAGGGCCCTTGCGTTCACCATCGACCTGGCGATACGCGGGGTGATGATTGGCGTGACCTATCTGGTGCTCGGTATGCTCGGCCAGTTCGGCAAGGGCGTGGCGACCATCCTGCTGTTTCTCATCACCTGGTGGTACATGGTGTTGTTCGAGGTGCTCAACCAGGGCCGCTCGCCGGGCAAGCAGATGCTCGGCCTGCGCGTGGTCCACGATGACGGCACACCGATCGGCTGGGCGGCATCGCTGACCCGCAACCTGCTGCGCTTCGTCGATTTCCTGCCGTTCGGTTACACCCTGGGCATCCTCAGTTGCCTTAACCACTCCACCTTCAAGCGCCTCGGCGACATGGCCGCGGGCACCCTGGTGGTCTATCGCGACAACCCGCCGCCACGCCCGAACCTGCCTGAGGCCGAGGCAGTTCGCCCCGCATTCGCGTTGAACATGAACGAGCAGCGGGCCTTCCTTGGTTTCGCCGAGCGAGCCGAAGGCTTGTCCCTCGCCCGCCGCGCCGAATTGGCGGCGATTATCGCCGAGCCGCTGCAAGTACCGGCGGAGCAAGCGGAACAAAGGATCCACGGCATCGCCCGTGGATTACTGGGCCCCACATGAAACAGAGCCTGTTCGAAAATCGCCACAAGGCCGACTGGCAGTCCTTCGACGCACAGCTCGACGCGCTCGAGCGCGGCAAGGCCGAAAGCCAGGCGTGCAAGAGCTTTGCCGCGGACTACCGGCGCCTCTGTCAACAATTGGCCCTGGCCCAGGCACGCGGCTATAGCAGCCACCTGATCGATCAGTTACAGCACCTGGTATTGCGCGGTCATCAACAGTTCTATCGTCATCGCAGCCCGTTGGCCGCGCAACTGATCGGCTTCGTGCTGGCCGGTTTCCCGCGCGTGGTGCGTGCCGAATGGCGCTGCGTAGCGGCCGCCAGCCTGATCTTCTTCGGCAGCCTGCTGGTCATGGGGCTATTGGTCTATCTGTTCCCGGACCTGATCTACAGCGTGGTACCCCCCGATCAGGTGGCGGATATGGAACGGATGTACGACCCGGATGCCCGGCGCATCGGCCGTTTCGGCGAGCGCGGCTCCAGCGATGACTGGATGATGTTCGGCTTCTACATCATGAACAACATCGGCATTGCCTTTCAAACGTTTGCCAGCGGCCTGCTGTTCGGCCTCGGCAGCCTGTTCTATCTGCTGTTCAATGGCTTGATGATAGGGGCGGTCGCCGGCCATCTGACCCAGATCGGCTACAGCGAAACCTTCTGGTCGTTCGTCATCGGTCACGGTGCCTTCGAACTCACCGCCATCGCCCTGGCCGGCGCCGCCGGCTTCAAACTCGGCTCGGCGCTGCTGGCCCCGGGGCGCTTGCCGCGCAGCGCAGCCTTGCGCCTGGCCGCGGGGCCCAGTGTGCGGCTGATCGGTGGGGCAACCGTATTTCTGCTGCTGGCCGCATTTATCGAGGCGTACTGGTCGTCGATGACCCTGGCCAGCCCAACCGTCAAATACATAGTCGGTGCGTTTTTATGGCTGCTGGTGCTGGCCTATCTGCTGCTGGCCGGGCGAGGTCAACATGCGCCTGACTGAGGCCAGCGTCGCGATTCGTCCACGCAGCGCCTGGGAGGCGCTGGATCTCGGCATCCTGCTCGCACGCCGACATGCCGGGCTGTTGATGGCCAGTTGGGCGCTGGTCAGCCTGTCGGTATTCGCCCTGCTCTGCCTGTTGCTGTGGCGATACCCGAGCTGGGCGATCTTCCTGTTCTGGTGGTTGAAACCGCTCTACGAGCGGCTGCCGCTGTATATCCTCTCGCACGCGCTGTTCGGCGATACACCAAGCGTCAAGCAGGCGCTGAAAGCCCTGCCCGGCCTGCTCAAGCCGCAACTGGTGGCGAGCCTGACCTGGCGCCGTCTGAGCCCGACGCGCAGTTTCGACCTACCGGTGATGCAGTTGGAAGGACTGTCCGGAACGGCACGCAGCCAGCGCCTGGTGGTACTCGGCCAGCGCGACGCCGGCGCCGCCAGCTGGCTGACGATAGTCGGCGCGCATCTGGAGATGGCGCTGTGGCTGGGGCTGGTCACGCTGTTCTATATGCTCCTGCCGCCACAGATCGAGATCGACTGGAACTGGCAAAGCCTGATCGAGGCCGCGTCGGGCGACTGGCTATGGCTCGAACACCTGTCCAACCTGATGTATGTCGTGCTGCTGATCGTCTGGGAGCCGGTCTATGTGGCCTGTGGTTTCACCCTGTACCTGAACCGCCGCACGGCCCTGGAAGCCTGGGATATCGAATTGGTCTTCCGTCAGCTGAGGCAACGCCTGACCGGCGTGGCCTACGCCCTGATCCTGGGTGGTGCCCTGGTTCTGCTGCCCTCGCCTACGCCAGCCTGGGCGGCTTCCGATAGCTGCGCGCTACCTTTCGAGGACCCCATCGGTCCGGATGCCGAGCGCCTGCTCCAGCAATCGCTGAACAGCCAGACGGCGCATCAGGACATCGCACAACTGCTCGATTCACCGCCCTTCGAAAACCGCGAGACCGTCACCCGCTGGCGGTTCGGCGACGAGCCAACGCAAGCCGAGGAGCCGGACAAGGACTCGCTCAAGGCGATGATCGAGAACTTTCTCAAACTGAGCAAATTCTGGAAAAGCCTAGACGCCATCGCCCTGTTCTTCGAAGTCCTGCTGTGGGCCGTGGTGCTGGGCGTGCTGGCGCTGGTGATCTGGCGCTATCGCGACTGGCTGAACGCTTTTGCCGGGCGCCTGGGGCTACCGCAGCGGCGCAGCAAACCCCTGCCGCCCAGCCAGCTGTTCGGCCTTGAAGTCGCCCCGGAAACCCTGCCGGACGATGTCGCCAGCGAAGTCGAGCGGCTCTGGAGCGAACAACCGCGTGCCGCCCTCGGCCTGCTTTATCGCGCCTTGCTCAGCCGCCTGCTGCACGACTATCGCCTGCCGCTGAAGAGCGCCTACACCGAAGCCGAAGTGCTCGGCCTGGTGCAGGGGCTCGAACAGGATCAGCTCAGCCACTTCAGTCAGGTTCTGACGCTGCATTGGCAGAACCTCGCCTATGGCCACCGGCTGCCGCCCGAATCCCTAAAACCTGCGCTGTGCCAGGACTGGCGCAACCTGTTCGGCACAGGGGGGCGAGCATGAGCCTGCGCCTGCAATTACTCATTGGCGGCCTGCTCGCAGTGCTGATGGCGTGGCTCGGCAGCTACCTGATGAGCATTGCCATCCCCTACGAGGAGATCATCAAGCACGGCCCCGCGCCCGAAGTGGACGCCAACCCCTATCTGGCCGCCGAGCATTTTCTGCGCAAGCAGGGTCTGCATGTGCAGCACGCCGATGGCCTGGACGTCCTGAACGGGCTGCCCAGTGCGGGGCAAACCCTGTTGCTGCTCGGCAACCGCGAGAAGCTGACGCCGCGGCAAAATCAGCGTCTGCTGGAATGGACCGCCAAAGGCGGTCACCTGCTGGTTGTCGCCGAACGCCTGTGGGACGAAGACGACGGTGAAAGCGGCGATTTGCTGCTCGACCCATTGGGTATTCAGCAGCTTCTCAGCGAAGACCTCGACGCTGACCAGGACGAAGAGGCCGAGGAAGGCAACGACGACGAAGCGCAGAGCGACGTGGAAGCCGCCACTGCCGATATCGAACCGGCGGCCAGCCCAGCTGAGAGCGCGGACGACGAAAACCGCTATCCCGAGCTCACCCGTCTGTACCTGGAAAACGAGCAGGCGCCGGCGTACTTCAGCTTCGATACCGACTACCACCTCTACGACTCGCAAAACCGCGCCCATGTCTGGGCCAACAGCGGCGCCGCGACCCATATGCTGCAGCTGTATCACGGTGACGGCCTGATCAGCGTCTTGACCGATAGCTGGCTCTGGGAAAACGAGCAGATCGGCGAATATGACAATGCCTGGCTGCTCTGGTACCTCACCCAGGACAGCGCGGTAACCCTGCTCTACCGCGCCGACCGCGATGATCTGGTCAGCCTGCTGCTGCGCAACTTCCCGGAAACCCTGGCCGCCCTGGCCCTGCTTCTGTTGCTGGCGCTATGGCATTTCGGCATGCGCCAGGGGCCGTTGCAAATCCCGCTTAGCCTGAACCGACGCAAACTGCAGGAACACCTGCGCGGCAGCGCCGACTTCCTGCTCCGTCGCAGCGGCCAGCAGAGCCTGCTGCAAGGCCTGCAACAGGACATTCAACGCCGTGCGCGACGCCGTCACCCCGGTTTCGAGCGCCTCGGCGTCGCCGAACAATGGCAAGTGCTCGGACGCATGAGCCGGCTGCCTTCCGCGGCAATCAGCCAGGCCATGCGACCGCTGCCGGACAAACCGCTGCCCGCCGCCGAATTCACCCGCCAGGTCGCCCACCTGCAAACCCTTAGGAACGCCCTATGAGCGAAGACACCCCTGAAGTCACCAGCCCGGCCGAGCCTGCGCTGGCAACCGCCGCAACAGCCACTGCTCCGGTAGCGGCGAACACCCCACAGC
The DNA here is from genome assembly GCF_946885955.1 of uncultured Pseudomonas sp. Next base: position 21,485 of record NZ_CAMPHI010000038.1, on the reverse strand, counting down.
CATCGCAGCGCCAACGCGCCAGCCAGTTGGCCCAGGCGCTGCGTCAGGAACTGCAGAAGGCGGTGGTTGGCCAGACCGCGGTGATCGACGACGTGCTCACCGCGCTGATCGCTGGTGGCCATGTGCTCGTCGAAGGCGTACCCGGTCTCGGCAAGACCCTGCTGGTCAGGGCGCTGGCGCGCTGCTTCGGCGGCGAGTTCGCGCGCATCCAGTTCACCCCGGACCTGATGCCCAGCGACGTCACCGGCCACGCGGTGTACGACCTGCAAAGCGAACAGTTCAAGCTGCGCAAGGGCCCCGTGTTCACCAACCTGTTGCTCGCCGACGAGATCAACCGCGCGCCGGCCAAGACCCAGGCGGCGCTGCTCGAAGTCATGCAGGAACGCCAGGTTACGCTGGAAGGCCGCGCCCTGCCGGTGCCGCAACCCTTCATGGTGCTGGCCACCATGAACCCGATCGAGCAGGAAGGCACCTACCCGCTGCCGGAAGCCGAACTGGATCGTTTCATGCTCAAGCTGCGCATGGATTACCCGGAGCAGAGCGAAGAGCTGAACATGGTGCGCCAGGTCACCCGCTCGGCCAAGGCCGACATGCTCGAAGTCGCACCGCTGCGCACCCTGCTGCAAGCCAAGGACGTACTGGCGCTGCAGAAGATCGCCAGCGACCTGCCGCTCGACGAACAGGTACTCGACTACGCCGTGCGCCTGGCTCGGGCCACCCGCACCTGGCCAGGCCTGGCCCTCGGTGCCGGGCCGCGCGCCTCGATCGCCCTGGTGCGCGGCGGCCGAGCCCGAGCCATGCTGCGCGGCGGCGATTTCGTCCTGCCCGACGACATCAAAGGCTGCGCCCTGGCGGTATTGCGCCATCGCGTACGCCTCGCGCCGGAACTGGATATCGAAGGGTTGTCGGTCGACCAGGTGCTGCAACAACTGCTCGATCAGGTGCCGGCGCCGCGCCTATGAATCCATCTACCACAGGCGCGCTCATATGAAGCCGTCGCGCGCGCTACTGGCGCTACTCGGCAGCCTGCTGGGTCTGGCGCTTCTGCTCGGCACCCTGACCGCCCTGGACCTGCGCATGCCGAACAGCCTGCATGCGCTTTGGTGGGCGGCGCTGCTGGTGCTGCTCGGCGCCATGCTGGTCGACGCCGGCCTGCTGCGCCGCCTGCCGACACCGCGCATCGAACGCCAACTGCCTGGCAATCTGCCGCTCGGCCGTTGGAGCGAGGTACAACTACAGGTGCATCACGACTACTCCCGGGCGCTGACCCTGGAAGTGTTCGATCACCTGCCGGGCGAGATGGCATTCGAACACCTGCCGCTGCGCGTCGATCTGCATCCGGGCGAGCACACCCAGGTTGCCTACCGGGTTCGGCCGCTGTCGCGCGGCCACTTCGTGTTTCCCCGCTGCGAGGTCGAACTGCCCAGCCCGCTGGGACTCTGGCGGGCGCGGCGCTATCTGGAGCTCGCCGGGGAAACTCGCGTCTATCCGGATTTCGCCCGCCTGTACGGCGCGCAACTGATGGCGGTGGACGACTGGCTCAGCCAACTCGGCGTGCGCCAGCGACCGCGCCGCGGTCTGGGCCTGGAGTTCCATCAACTGCGTGAATTCCGCGACGGCGACACCCTGCGCCAGATCGACTGGAAAGCCACCGCGCGCAAGCGCACGCCAATTGCCCGGGAATACCAGGACGAACGCGATCAGCAGATCGTCTTCCTGCTCGACTGTGGCCGCCGCATGCGCAGCCAGGACGGCGAGCTTTCCCATTTCGATCATGCGCTCAACGCCAGCCTGCTGCTCAGCTACGTGGCCTTGCGCCAGGGCGATGCGGTGGGGCTGGCGACCTTCGCCAGCGAACAGCAGCGTTTCCTGCCACCGGTCAAGGGCCCGGCCCAGCTCAATGTGCTGCTCAATGCGGTGTACGACCTGCACAGCACCCAGCTGCCGGCCGACTTCGCCAGCGCCGCGGATACCCTGCTCGGCCGGCAACGGCGCCGCGCCCTGGTGGTGCTGGTGACCAACCTGCGCGACGAGGACGACCAGGAACTGCTGAATGCGGTCAAGCGTATCGGCCGCCAGCACAGGGTGCTGATCGCCAGTCTGCGCGAAGAAGTGCTGGATGAAGTGCGGCAAACCCCGGTGCGGGATTTCGAAACGGCGCTGGCCTATTGCGGCACGCTGGATTACCTGAACGCCCGCGCCACGCTGCATGAGCGTTTGATCGCGCACGATGTACCGATACTCGACGCTCGCCCCAGCGAGCTCGGCCCGGAACTGGTCAGCCGCTATCTGGCATGGAAAAAGGCCGGGGTGCTCTAGAGTCTGTTGCCGTTTCAGCGCAAGCCGCGTTGCCGCGAAAATTCTCGCCATGGCCGGGCCGCCATCGGTGGACAAGGCTTCGCCATGTCCACCCTACAAAAGCGCTTCCCGTAGCTCGGCTGCCAAGCGGCATGAACGATGCCCGATCAGCCACAACGCCGCATAACGGCCTTGTTGGGTTACGCGGTCTGACACAAACGGCGGAGCCTCAACCGCGAGCGGCTTTGACCACTTCGATATAGGGCTCGGCGAAGCGCTGGTCTTCAACCAGGGCGATGAAATCCTTGCCTTGTGCATCGGTCGCGGCGAGGTCGTAGCCCGCTTCGACGAAGAAGCCGACGAAGCGCTCGAAGTCGCCGGCCCGCAGACCGCGGTAGGCCTTGATCAGTTTATGCAGCGACGGCGGCGTGGCGTCGGCCGGCTCCACCGCCAGGAACAGCTTGATCGACTCGTCGGTAATTTCTTCGCCAATCACTTGTTTTTTGTCTTTGCGCATCGTCAACTCCAGCTACCGGGCCTCGGGGGGCGGCAGTTTACCCCTGGCCAGGCCCAAGGCTCAACGCGCAGCGACCAAGCCGGCTCAAGCGGCATGACCAGCAGGCGCGCGACAAGCGACTTTAGTCGCCGCTGGGCCGACACCGCAGCATCTATACTGCTAACAGCCACCGCGGACACCATCATGCTGCCTCCTTTTCGCCTGTTCTTCGCCGCCCTGCGTCAAAGCCTGCGCGGCGGCTATTCCCTGAAACACCTGCGTGGCGACCTGAGCGCCGGCCTGACGGTCGGCATCATCGCCATTCCCCTGGCCATGGCCCTGGCGATTGCCGTCGGCGTGGCGCCACAGCACGGCCTCTATACGGTGCTGGTGGCGGGCGCATTGATCGCCCTGTGCGGTGGCTCGCGCTTCAATGTGTCCGGCCCGACCGCGGCCTTCGTGGTGATATTGCTGCCGATCACCCAGCAATTCGGCCTCGGCGGCCTGTTGCTATGCACGTTGATGGCGGGGCTGATCCTGATCGCCCTCGGTCTGGCACGTGCCGGCCGGCTGATCGAGTTCATTCCCTACCCGGTGACCCTGGGTTTCACCGCCGGTATCGGCATCGTCATCGCCACCCTGCAGATCAAGGACTTGCTGGGTCTGCACCTGGCTACGCAACCGAACAACTATATCGAGCAGCTCAACGCCTTGCTCCACGCCCTGCCCAGCCTGCAGCTCGGCGACAGCCTGGTGGCGCTGGTGTGCCTGGCAACGTTGCTGATCTGGCCGCGCTGGGTGCCGAAAATCCCCGGCCATCTGGTGGCCCTGACCCTGGGTGCACTGCTCGGCTTGCTGCTGGAGTTTCTCGACATACCGGTGGCGACCCTCGGTGAGCGCTTCAGCTACAGCCTTGATGGCATCGAGCATGCCGGCATTCCGCCGTTTCTGCCGAGTTTCGCCTGGCCTTGGCAATTGCCCGGCGCAGATGGCTTACCGTTGCAGATGAACTTCGAGCTGATACGCCAACTGCTCGCCCCGGCGTTCGCCATCGCCATGCTCGGCGCGATCGAGTCGCTGCTATGCGCAGTCGTGGCCGACGGCATGACCGGCAGCAAGCATGATCCCAACGGCGAACTGATCGGCCAGGGCATCGGCAACCTGGTCGCGCCGCTGTTCGGTGGCATCACCGCCACCGCCGCGATCGCGCGTAGCGCGGCCAACGTGCGCGCCGGCGCATTTTCGCCACTGGCCGCGGTGATTCACTCAGGTGTGGTGCTGCTCGCCATCGTGTTTTTCGCCCCCTTGTTCAGCTACCTGCCGATGGCTGCGCTGGCCGCCTTGCTGGTGATGGTGGCATGGAACATGAGCGAGGCCCGGCACATCCGCCACACCCTGCGCATAGCCCCGCGCAACGACGTGCTGGTGCTGCTCACCTGCCTGGTCCTGACGGTGCTGTTCGACATGGTGCTGGCGGTCGGCGTCGGCCTGTTGCTGGCCGCCGGCCTGTTCATCAAGCGCATGAGCGACCTGACCGATACCGAAAGCCTCCCGCGGCATTTCCACCAGGCGCTGAACGACCTGCCGGAGCATGTGCTGGTCTATGCGATTCGCGGCCCGCTGTTCTTCGGCGCAGCGGAAAAAGCCCTGAGCGTGCTGCGCCGCTTCACACCGGGGGTCAAGGTGGTGATCGTCGATATCAGCGCCGTACCGCTGCTGGACATGACCGCCCTGGCGGCGCTGAACAATGTGCTGCGCGACTACCGCGAACAGAACGTCAGCCTGGTACTCAGCGGGCCAACCCCGCACGTACGCCTGCAACTGCGCCGCGCGGGCATCCAGCGGATCGAAGGGCAACTGGCTTATGTACGTGACCTGGTGCAAGCCAGAGAGAAGGCGCTGCGCTGGCTGACACCGAAAGACGATGGGGAAAATCACTCATAGCCGTAGCCCGAATAAGCCTTTGGCGCAATCCGGGAGTCATGGTACGTGCACAGGATTTTTCCCGGATTGCGCTGGCGCTTATTCGGGCTACGAGGTCGAGCTTAGTCGACGACTCCTCGCCAGCCCCCGATTGCATCCGGGCTACATAAATTGCGATCGCATCCAGGCCTGATATTCGACGACGCCGGGCTCGCCTTCGTGCGGCGCCCAGCTAGCCAGCTCCCCCTCGCCCACGGGTTTGTAGGGCCCGGCCTTGCATTCGAACAGAATGCTGTCGGCCTCCAGTACCACCAGCGCGTGGAACACGCCCGGTGGCAGGTCGACACCGACGCAATCGCCGCCGGCTTGCAGCACGCGCCGCTCCAGCACCTCGCCCGCCTCGTCGAAAATCAGCAGGCCCAGGCAGCCCTTGAGCACCAGCAGCGCCTCGGCCTTGTCGGCCGAAAGGTGGCGATGCGGCGGAATATAGGTGTCCGGCTGCAAACCCACGGCCATGCGGTGGCAGGGCTCGTCCATCTGGTGGAAGTTATGGTGCTGGCGCTGCCGTGCGCTGGCCGCGGCTTGAGCGGCCAGTTCGCCGAACAGGCGTTGATCGAGAAAGCGCGGTGCGCTCATAGGCCCTTGACCGCGTAAATCCCCGGCGCGTTGCGCCAATAACCCTTGTAATCCATGCCATAGCCGAAGATATAACGGTCGATGCACGGCAGGCCGACGAAGTCGGCTTTCAGGTCCGGGCGCGCCTTGCGCTGGTGGTCCTTGTCGATCAGTACGGCGGTGTGTACGGCACGAGCGCCAGCGTGGTGGCAGAAGTCGATGATCGCACCCAGGGTATGACCTTCATCGAGGATGTCATCGATGATCAGCACGTCGCGGTCGATAAACGAGATTTCCGGCTTGGCCTTCCAGAACAGCTCGCCGCCGCTGGTTTCGTTGCGGTAGCGGGTGGCGTGCAGGTAGGACAGCTCCAGCGGGAAGTTGAGCCTGGGCAGCAGCTTGCCGGTGAAGATCAGACCGCCGTTCATCACGCAGAAAACCACCGGATTGCTCTCGGCCAACTGACCGTTGATGGCCGTGGCCATGCGTTCGATGGCCGCTTCGACTTCGGCCTCGCTGTACAGGCAATCGGCTTCAGCCATGACTTGGCGGATGTGCGCGAGATCGGCGGGCATGTTGTTTCCTCTTGAAGTGGATGACACGTATCGAGCGGACAACCTGACCGATACGTCAAAATAAAAGCCGGCAAAGGTACCTATCCGAGCCGAACAGGGCAAGCCTCGACGGACAAACTGCAGCCTGGGCGAACAATAAGCGAAATTTAGTCGCTAATTGGCCCATTTACCCGCTATCGGCGCAGAAAAGCCCATGGCCAATGCTTTAATCTAGGCCAACTTTTCCAAGCCACCCTTTCGCACCGCCCTGCTGGAGACCTCAGCCATGCCCATCCACGAGATTCGCCACCCGCTGATCCGCCATAAACTCGGCCTGATGCGCCGCGCCGATATCAGCACGAAGAATTTCCGCGAGCTGGCCCAGGAAGTCGGTGCGCTGCTGACCTATGAGGCGACCAAGGATCTACCCCTGGAAAACTACGAAATTCAGGGCTGGTCCGGCCCGGTACAGGTGGAGAAAATTTCCGGCAAGAAGATCACCGTGGTGCCTATCCTGCGTGCTGGCATCGGCATGCTTGATGGTGTGCTCAGTCTGATTCCCGGGGCCAAGGTCAGCGCCGTCGGCGTAGCGCGCAACGAAGAGACGCTGCAGGCGCATACCTACCTGGAAAAACTGGTACCGGAAATCGACGAACGCCTGGCGATGATCATCGACCCGATGCTCGCCACCGGTGGTTCCATGGTCGCCACCATCGACCTGCTGAAACGCGCCGGCTGCAAGGAAATCCGCGCCATGGTGCTGGTCGCCGCGCCCGAGGGCATCAAGGCGGTGGCCGATGCCCACCCGGATGTGACCATATTCACCGCTTCCATCGATCAGCGTTTGAACGAACACGGCTATATCATTCCCGGCCTCGGCGATGCCGGCGACAAGATTTTCGGCACCAAGCAGAAGGACGCTTGAACATGCAGGACCATATGCAAGACGCTACCTGGCGCCAGGCCCTGGCTGGCGCGCAAATGCTGTTCGTGGCCTTCGGCGCCCTGGTGCTGATGCCGCTGATCACCGGCATGGACCCCAACGTGGCGCTGTTCACCGCCGGGCTCGGCACCCTGATTTTCCAACTGGTGACAAAGAACCAGGTGCCGGTATTCCTCGCCTCCAGCTTCGCCTTTATCGCACCGATCCTGGCGGCGAAAAGCGACTTCGGCCTGCCCGCCACCCTCGGTGGGCTGGTCGCCTCCGGTTTCGCCTATATGCTGCTGGCCGGCGCGGTGAAACTCAAAGGCACCGGTTTTATCGACCGCCTGCTGCCGCCGGTGGTAATCGGCCCGGTGATCATGGCGATCGGTCTGGGCCTGGCCCCGGTGGCCGCCAACATGGCCATGGGCAAAGCTGGCGACGCCAGTGCGCAATTGGTGCCTAACGATATCGCCCTGATGATTTCACTGCCGGCGCTGCTGACCACCTTGATAGTCGCAGTGATCGGTCGCGGCATCTTCCGCCTGATCCCGATTCTCTGCGGTATCGCCGTGGGCTATACGCTGGCCTGGCTGTTCGGTGTGGTCGACTTCAGCGCGGTGGGCGCCGCGCCCTGGCTGTCGATGCCGAACTTCGTCGCGCCCGAACTGCACTGGGGGGCGATCCTGTTCCTCCTGCCGGTGGCCATTGCACCGGCCATCGAACATATCGGCGACGTGCTGGCGATCGGCACCGTAACCGGCAAGAACTACCTGAAAGAACCGGGCCTGCACCGCACCCTGCTCGGCGATGGCCTGGCCACCTCGGCGGCGGGCCTGCTCGGCGGCCCGCCGAACACCACCTACTCGGAAGTCACCGGTGCGGTGATGCTGACCAAGAACTTCAACCCCAAGGTGATGCTCTGGGCGGCGGTGATCGCCATGGTGCTGGCGTTTATCGGCAAGTTCGGCGCAGTGCTGCTGAGCATCCCGGTACCGGTGATGGGCGGCATTCTCTGCCTGCTGTTCGGCTCTATCGCGGTGGTCGGCCTGAATACCCTGATTCGCCACCAGGTCGATCTGTCCGAGGCGCGCAACCTGGTGATAGTCGCGGTAACCCTGGTATTCGGTATCGGCGGCATGGTGATCGGCGCCGGCGACGTCAGCCTGAAAGGCATTTCCCTGTGCGGCATCATCGCCATCCTGCTCAACCTGCTGCTGCCCGGCGGCCAGGGCTGGCGCAGCAAAACGCTGAGCGAAGAGCCGGTCGCTTAGCTGCCGTAGGCCCGATGGTTATTCGAGGGCCTTCGACCTCGTAGGGTGGACATGCCGAAGGCCTGTCCACCCTCTACACGCCATGTCCGCCCTGCCAACGCGCGTCTTGTAGCCCGGATGAAATCCGGGGAGTTCGTTGCATAGCCAAGATCGCCCCGGATTGCATCCGGGCTACGAAACTACCCGTAACCTGGATAACCCCCGGCGCAATCCAAGGCAGTCTTGTAGCCCGGATGAAATCAGCGAGCGGACTTATGGTCGCTACCGATATCGCTCCTTAGGCATCCCCGGATTGCATTCGCCCCACGGCTATATCCGGGGCGGCTCTGTGGCTGGCCGGGCTGGCTGCCCATTGCTGCAGGCGTGCAACGCTATCGCGATAGGGTTTGAGGCTCATGCTCAGCAATACGATCGAGCTGAACACCGCGAGGCTGCTGACGATCAGCAGCGAGTAGCGCAGCGCCTGATCGTCGGCGAAGACATAGTCGGTCACCAGCGCCACGGCGGTCGGGCCTATACCGAGGCCGATCAGGGTGATCACGAATAGATAGATGGCCGAGGCCTGGCCGCGCATGGAGTTCGGCATGATTTCCTGAATCGCCGCGGGCGCCACGCCAAATGGCATGCTCAGGAAGAACACCGCCGGAGCGGTGAGGATCGCCGCCCAGAGCGCACTGTCCATCAGCGGAAAACTCAGCACGCAGGGCACCGCGCCGATCGCCGCGTAGAGTCCGACGCGCATATTCGCATCGCTGCTACCGCGCTTGGCCATCCAGTCGGCCAGGCGACCGCCGAAGACAATGCCCAGGCAACCGAACACCGCGACTATGCTGCCGTAGACGACGCCGACCTGGCCGGCTTCCCAGCCGTAGGTGCGGATAAAGAACGTCGGGATCCAGGCCGCACTGCCATAGCCGGCGAACGCCAGGCCGGCGAAGCCGAAGTTGTGGCAAAGCACGGTGCGCTTGTTGGCGTGGATATAGCGGCCGACCTCCGCCAGTGGTACCGCGATACCGGCACCGACGCCGCGCCGAGCCGGCTCCCGGACCGCAAGCATCAGCAGGGTGAACAACACCCCGGCGGCACCCAAAGCGAGGAAGATCAACTGCCAGGGCCGTACCTCGCCCAGCACCGGCAACAGTACATCGCCCTGTGCCGAGGCGAGCTTGATCACCAGACCGCCAAGCAGGAACGCCAGGCCGGAGCCCAGATAGACCCCCATGGAATACACGCTGATGGCGGTGGCGCGCCGTTGCGCGGGGAAGCTGTCGGCGATCAGCGAGTAGGCCGCGGGCGACAATGCCGCTTCGCCGACCCCGACGCCAACCCGACACAGCAGAAACTGCCAGTAGAGCCGGGCCATGCCGCACGCCGCGGTGGCGGCGCTCCAGAACAGCACACCGATCGCCACCAGACCGCGGCGATTGCGGGTGTCGGCCAGACGCCCGAGGGGGATCCCGCACAGGGTATAGAACAAGGCGAAGGACAAGCCCATCAGCAGGCTCATCTGCGTGTCGCTGATCATCAGATCGCGGCGGATCGGCGCCACCAGCAGGTTGAGGATCTGCCGGTCGATAAACGACAGCACATACGCCACCATCAGAATGGCCACGGTGGCCCAGGCGCGGGAGCTGGAGGGATAGCCGTTATTGTTATTGGGCACTGGCGGTCTCCTCGGCACCGCTGGGGCGATGCGCGACGGTTGAAGGAACCACCAGCTTAGGCCGATAAGCCGCAGCGGGAATATCGCCCGAAGGGGTTATCAGCGTGGCGAATGCACCATCCTTTCGAGCGAATGCACCGGGGCGCCCGCGAGCGACGCGGCCTGACAACAGCGGCCTCAGCGGGCCGCCGAACACCAGCACTCAGGGGATCGGGACATCACAACATCAGCGGTGCGCGCTCGCTCAGGCTGTTGAGCGCCGCCGCCCAGCTCGGATGATCGTTCAGGCACGGCACCAGCTGCAGGCTTTCGCCGCCGGCCGCGAGGAACTGCTCGCGACCGCGATCGCCAATTTCCTCGAGGGTTTCGATGCAGTCGGCGACGAACGCCGGGCACATCACCAGAAGTTTCTTCACCCCTTGCCGAGCCAACTCGTCCAGGCGCGTTTCGGTGTAGGGCTCGATCCACTTGGCCCGGCCCAGGCGGGATTGGAAGGACACCGACCACTGCTCCGGGCGCAGGCCCATGCGTGCGGCAAAGGCTTCGGCGCTGCGCAGGCATTGCGCGCGATAACAGGTCGCCAGCACCTCGGGCGACGCCGTGCGGCAGCAATCAGCGCCTTTCAGGCAATGATCGCCGGGATCGAGTTTGTGCAAGTGACGCTCGGGCAAACCGTGGTAACTGAGCAGCAGGTGATCGAAGTCCTGCTCGAGATAGGGCCGGGCACTGGCCACCAGGGCATCCAGATACTCGGGCTGGTCATAGAACGGCCGCACGATGGCGAAACGCATCTCGAGTTTGTGCTCGCGGACCGTGCACAGCGCTTCCTCGATCACCGTGGTCACGGTGCTGTCGGCGAACTGCGGATACAGCGGCGCCAGGGTGACCTGCTTGATGCCCTGCGCTGCCAGCTCGGTCAGCACCGTCTCGATCGAGGGCTCGCCATAGCGCATCGCCAAGGCCACCGGCCCATGTTGCCAGTAGCCCTTCATCGCCTCCTGCAGACGCTTGCTCAACACCACCAGGGGCGAGCCATCCGGCCACCAGATCGAGGCATAGGCATGCGCCGATGCCGCCGGGCGCTTGATCAGAATCAGCGATACCAGCAGACGTCGTACCGGCCACGGCAAATCGATCACATAGGGGTCCATCAGAAACTGATTGAGGTAACGCCGCACATCAGCTACTTCGGTCGAGGCGGGAGAGCCCAGGTTGACCAGCAACAAGGCGTGATCAGTCATACATTTTCCCTAGTTCAATGTTGGCCCAGCAGATCGGCCAGGGCCGCATCCAGATGAGTGAAACGGAAGGTGAAACCAGCCTCTTGCAGGCGCGTCGGCAACGCATGCTGACCGCCGAGCAACAACCCGGATAGCTCTCCCAGGGCGGTACGCAGGACGAACGCCGGAGCTGGCAGGATCGCCGGGCGATGCAGTTCGAGCCCCAATGCCCGGGCAAACTCGCGATTGCGAACCGGCCGTGGCGCGCAGGCATTATAAGGACCACTGGTGTGTTGGTGGTGCAAGAGAAAATCGATCAGGGCGATTTGATCGGCGAGATGAATCCAGGGCATCCATTGCCTTCCGTTGCCCAAAGGGCCACCCAGACCGAGCTTGAACGGCAACAGCAGGCGCTTGAGAAAGCCGCCATCCCTGGCCAGGACCAGCCCAGTGCGCAGCAGCACTACACGAATGCCCAGGGCGGTCGCGCGCTGCGCGGTATCCTCCCAGCCGGCGCACAGTTGCGCGGCGAAATCGCTGGCGCCGCGGGACGAGTCCTCGTGCAGCTCGCGCTCGCCAGCGTCGCCGTAAAAGCCCACGGCGGAACCTGAGAGCAGCACCTCGGGCTTGTGCTCGCGGGTCGCCAGCCATGCCAGCAACTGCTCGGTCAGACCGACCCGGCTGGCCCACAGCAGCTCCTTGCGCTTGCGTGTCCAGGGCCGGTCTGCAATCGGGGCGCCAGCCAGATTGACCACCGCGTCCAGCACCGCCTCGCCCAGCTCCTCGAGCCGACCGATGCCATGCACCTGATCGCCGCACAACTCGGCGACCTGCTGGGGCCGGCGGCTCCACACCGTCACCCGATGACCCTGCTCGACCCAGTAATGACAAAGGCCGCGACCAATCAGGCCGGTACCGCCGGTCAGTAATATATTCATGCTGTCCTCCTCATAAGGGCTGACACTGAGTAACCACGAGCCTCCCAGGTCGATTTCGCGCAGGGCCAAGCCGATCGATGACGGCACAAGATGCCTTTAACCCACGCCCCGAGTTGTCTTTAATATAAAGAGACTGCGATCGACGACGATCATCTTATACATTAAAAGATTATTGTATAGCTTTTGTCTAAAGCGTAGCCTACCGCTCCAGCAGGCCGTTGAAAAATGTAGGCGAGGCAGGCAAGACAAGGCAAAAACGGCCGAAAAAGCGGAGTTTACGTGTTGTAAATGAGCATTTTGAGGCGGTTTTTAACGCAGTATTGCCAACGCAGGTAGCTTTTCAACGGCCTGCTAGCACATGAGGTAAGCCATGACAGCAGCACTAGCCCCCATCGCCATCATCGGCACCGGCATCGCCGGGCTCTCCGCGGCGCAACTTCTGCATGCCGCCGGTCATGAAATACAACTGTTCGAAAAGAGCCGCGGCAGCGGCGGCCGAATGGCCAGCAAGCGCAGCGACACCGGATCACTGGATCTCGGCGCGCAATACTTCACCGCGCGCGATCGCCGCTTCGTCGAGGCGGTGCAGCAATGGCAGGCGCGTGGCTGGGCCAGCGTATGGTCGCCAAATCTCTACCACTTCAAGAACGATCAACTGAGCGCCTCGCCGGACGAGCAAGTGCGCTGGGTCGGCAGCCCCCGCATGAGCGCGATCACCCGCGCCATGCTCGGCGCCCTGCCGGTGCACTTCTCCTGCCGCATAACCGACGTGTTCCGCGGCGAGCAACACTGGCAACTACTGGACGCCGAAGGCAACAGCCACGGTCCCTTCAGCCATGTGATAGTGGCGACGCCCGCGCCCCAGGCCAGCGCCCTGCTGACCAGCGCGCCAAAGCTGGCAAGCGTTGCCGCCAGTGTGACCATGGACCCTACCTGGGCCGTCGCCCTGGGTTTCGACAGCCCGCTCGACAGCCCGGTGGAAGGCTGCTTCGTGCAGGACAGCCCACTCGACTGGATAGCGCGCAACCGCAGTAAACCGGGACGCGAAACCGGGCTCGACACCTGGATCCTGCATGCCACCGCCGCCTGGAGCAAACAGCACCTGGATATGTCCAAGGACGCCGTTATCGAGCATCTGCATGGCGCCTTCGCGGAACTCATCGGTTGCGCCGTGCCTTCGCCGGCACTCAGCCTGGCCCATCGCTGGCTGTATGCCCGCCCGGCCAGCGCCCATCAGTGGGGCACGCTGGCGGATGCCGACCTGGGTATCTATGCCTGCGGCGACTGGTGCCTCTCCGGCCGCGTCGAAGGCGCCTGGCTGAGTGGCCAGGAAGCCGCGCGCAAGCTGCTCGAACACTTGCAATGAGCCGTTCGGTGAGCGCCCAGCAGCGCCTCAACCCGCGCAAGCTGCTGCTGTCGAAATGGACCGCCGCCCGACCGGTAAAAGGCGAAAAGCACTTTCTGGTCACCGAGCTGTTTTGCGATGAGCTGGGCAGCGTGCTGGCGATCGAACTGCAGGCGGTGCTCACCCAACGTAGCGAGCGGATGGACTGGCGCCAGCTGCAAGATAGCGAGCGCTGGAAGATCGGCTGGAGCTAGCGCTCTAGCGCTCAGTTAATTCGCCCCCCAGCCATTGACCGCCCGCACATCCCTCCAGAGATGCATCCCCAGGGCGAGTGCTGCTCGCAGAACTGAGCGTCCTCGCTCGCCAGCACAGGGAAGCTCGCCGCAAAACCACGAAGCGTCGCCCGCCCCTCCCATCGCCGTGGCTCATGCCACTGCCGCAACTGCCCACCCGCGCCGCGGGCTGATCGGGACTAAAGCACCGAGTGGTTAGCCACCGCGACCGCCCCACCCTTTCCTATACAAAATTCGCTCACATCCACAAATACTTATACAAAGTGTTTGACTTGTACAATCTCGAACCTATGATGAACACAAGTTGTACATGCCAGACGATATGTACAAGAAGTCATCAGAGGTTGCGCCATGAATTCGCTTCGCAACAAGCCAAAACTCGCTATCAGCGCCTGCCTGCTGGGCAATGAAGTGCGTTACAACGGCGGCCACAAAGAGTCGCGTCTGTGCAACCGCACCCTCAGCGAATATTTCGACTTCACCCCGGTCTGCCCTGAAGTGGCGATCGGCCTGGGCATCCCCCGCGAGCCGATTCGCCTGGTCGGCGACCCCGCGGCACCGCGTGCGGTCGGCACCGTGAATCGCGAGATGGATGTCAGTGCGCCCCTGGCCACCTACGGCGAGCGCATGGCGGGGGAGCTGACGGATATCTGCGGCTATATCTTCATGCAGCAGTCGCCGTCCTGCGGGCTGGAGCGGGTCAAGGTCTATCAGGACGGAGGGCGCCCGAGCGAAGCCAAGGGCCGCGGCCTTTTCGCCCAGGCCTTCTGCGCCCGCCACCCGGACCTGCCGGTGGAGGAAGACGGTCGCCTCAACGATCCAGTGCTGCGCGAAAACTTCATCACCCGCGTGTTCGCCTATGCCGAATGGCAACAGCTGCAGCAGGACGGCCTCACGCCCAAGGCGCTGCTCGGCTTCCACTCGCGCTACAAGTACCTGCTGATGGCCAGCCACCCGCAGCAGTACAAGGCGCTCGGCCGCCTGCTCGGCAACCTGCACCAGCACGACTTGCGCGAGCTGGCCCCGCACTACTTCAGCGAGCTGATGGCGGCACTGAAGAAATGCGCGACCCGGCGCACCCACAGCAACGTGCTGCAGCACCTCAGCGGCTATTTCAAACAGGCGCTGAGCAGCACCGACAAGCAGGAGATGCAGCAATTGATCAGCCAGTACCGGCACGGCGTGGTGCCGCTGGTGGTGCCCATGACCCTGCTCAAGCATCACCTTCGGCGCAACCCGGATACTTACCTGGCGCAGCAGGCTTACCTGCAACCCCACCCGGAAAACCTCAGCCTGCGGAACGCCCTATGAGCCGGCAACTACTCTGGCTGCGCACCGATCTGCGTGTGCAGGACAACAGCGCACTGGCTGCCGCTATGGCCGCCGGGCCGACGATCGCGCTGTTTCTGCTCAGCCCCGGACAATGGCAGGCGCATGACGACGCACCGAGCAAGGTCGACTTCTGGTTGCGCAACCTGCAAGCGCTGGCGACCGCGTTGGGCCAGCTCAATGTTCCACTATTGATCCGTCATAGCCATGACTGGAGCGATGCGCCGCAAGTCATCGCCGAGCTGTGCGCGGAGCTGCGGATCGACGCCGTACAGGTCAACCAGGAATACGGCGTGCACGAGAGCCGCCGCGATCAGGCCGTGTCCACGGCGCTGCGCCGCCTGGGCATCGACCTGCACAGCCATCTGGACCAGTTGCTGTTCGCCCCGGGCAGCGTGTTGACCCGCAGCGGCGGTTACTTCCAGGTCTACAGCCAGTTCCGCAAGGCCTGCTATCAGCGCCTGCACCTTTCTTTGCCAAACCTGGTACATACACCGCCCGCACAGGCGCCGCTGGCGATCGCCAGCGATGCGATCCCCGCTTCGGTCGACGGCTTCGCCACACCTGGCGAGGCGCTCCGGCAGCTCTGGCCCGCCGGGGAGCAAGCCGCGAGTTCGCGTCTGGCGGAGTTCGCCGAACAGCAGATGGCCCACTACGACGACAACCGCGATATCCCCGCCCTGCCCGGCACCAGTCAGCTTTCCGCTTATCTGGCGGCCGGCGTGCTGTCGCCGCGCCAATGCCTGCACGCCGCGCTGCAGAGCAATCGGGGCGAATTCGACTGCGGCAACAGCGGGGTCGTCACCTGGATCAACGAGCTGCTCTGGCGCGAGTTCTACAAACACATTCTGGTCGGCTACCCGCGTGTCTCCATGGGCCGCGCCTTCCGCCCGGAAACCGAAGCCGTGGCCTGGCGCCAGGCGCCGGACGAGCTGGCCGCCTGGCAACAGGGGCGCAGCGGATTTCCGATCATCGACGCGGCGATGCGCCAACTGCTCGCTACCGGCTGGATGCACAACCGCCTGCGCATGGTGGTGGCGATGTTCCTGACCAAGAACCTGCTGATCGATTGGCGCGAGGGCGAGCGCTTCTTCATGCGTCATCTGATCGACGGTGACCTCGCGGCGAACAACGGCGGCTGGCAATGGAGTGCGTCGACCGGCACCGACTCGGTGCCCTACTTCCGGATTTTCAATCCGCTCAGCCAATCCGAACGATTCGATCCGGACGGCCGCTTCATTCGCCACTGGCTGCCGGAGCTGGCCGATGCTAGCAACCGCGACCTGCACAATCCCTATGCACTCGCGCACCACGGTGGCGGCCTGTTCGGCTCGCTCGACTACCCCAAGCCGATGGTCGATCTGCCCGGCAGCCGCGCGCGCGCCCTGGATGCCTTCAAGCGCCTGCCGCACCTGACGGCGAAGGCGGCGTCATGAGCGATTTCCTGCGCCAGTTCGCCCACGGCTTCGCCACCCTGAACAAGGACAACCTCGAGCGCCTCGGCGAGTTGTACAGCGACGACATACTGTTCAGCGATCCCCTGCACGAACGCCATGGGCTGATCGATGTGCGGCGCTACTTCGCCGAGCTGTACGCCAATGTCAGCGACCTGCGTTTCGACTTCTACGCCTTCGACGAGGTACGCCAGGGCGAAGGTTATCTGTGCTGGACCATGAGCTACCGCCACCCGCGCCTGGCCCGCGGACGGCTGATCCGTGTCGAGGGCTGCTCGCACTTGCGCTGGCACGACAAGGTGTATCGCCACCGCGACTATTTCGACGCCGGCAGCCTGCTCTACGAGCACCTGCCGCTGTTCGGCACGCTGATTCGCTGGCTGAAGAGGCGTCTGGCATGAAGCCCCCATCACGACGTATCTGGCTCACCGGCGCCAGCAGCGGCATAGGTGCGGCGTTGGCCGAACTGCTGCTGCAGGACGGTCACCGCGTGGCCGTCAGTGCGCGCACCGTCGAACCCTTGCAGGCGTTGGCCAAACGCTACCCACAACAGGTGCTGGTGGTGCCTGGCGACCTTGGCGAGGCAACGCAGGTGCGGGCGATCGGCGAGCACATCGCTCAGGTCTGGGGCGCGCTGGACGGGGTCATCCTGAATGCCGGCACCTGCGAATACCTCGACGCGCAAGACTTCGAAGCGGCAATGATCGAACGGGTAATGCGCGCCAATCTGTTTTCCGCCAGCTACTGCATAGAAGCGGCGCTGCCACTGCTGCGCCTGGGCAATCGCCCGCATCTGATCGGCATCGGCAGCTCGGTGACTTACCTGCCGCTGCCGCGCGCCGAGGCCTATGGCGCCTCGAAAGCGGCGATGCGTTACCTGCTCGAAGCGCTGCGCATCGACCTGGCCAGCGAAGGCATCGATGTCACGCTGGTCAGCCCCGGTTTCGTCGATACCCCGCTGACTGCGCAAAACGATTTCCCCATGCCGATGCGCTGGCCGGTGGAAAAAGCCGCCTGGCATATCGCCGCTCGGCTGGACAAGCGGCCTTTCGAAATCGCCTTTCCGGGGCTGTTCATCTTCCTCCTGTCGCTACTCGCCCACTTACCCAAACGCCTGCAGCTGGCCCTCGGCAAACGCATGGCCCGCAGTTCAGCCAACCCCGAGAGCAAGCCATGAAAATCGCCATTATCGGCAGCGGTATCGCCGGACTCACCAGCGCCTACCTACTCAACCGCAACCACCACGTCAGCGTCTTCGAGGCCAGCGACTGGGTCGGCGGCCACACCCACACGGTGGATGTCGAGGTCGGCGGGCGCAGCTACGCCATCGACACCGGCTTCATTGTGTTCAACGACTGGACCTACCCGAATTTCATCCGCTTGATCAAGCAACTGGGCGTTGCCTCGAAACCCACCGAGATGAGCTTCTCGGTCAGTGACCCGCTGACCGGCGTGGAATACAACGGCAACAACCTCAACACCCTGTTCGCCCAGCGCCGCAACCTGTTCTCGCGGCCTTTTATCGGCATGGTACGCGACATCCTGCGCTTCAATCGCGAAGCGCTCGACGACCTTGAACAAGGGCGCATCCCGACCTCCATGACCCTCGGCGCCTACCTCAAGCTTGGCGGCTACAGCCAGCGCTTCACCGACCACTACATAGTGCCGATGGGCGCAGCGATCTGGTCGATGTCGCTGGCCGACATGCTCGATTTCCCGCTGCAGTTCTTCGTGCGCTTCTTCAAGAACCACGGCCTGCTCTCGGTCAGCGACCGCCCGCAATGGCGAGTGATCGAGGGCGGCTCGCGCAGCTATGTAGCGCCGCTGAGCGAATCCTTCCGCGAGCGTATCCGACTCAACTGCCCGGTCAGCCGGGTCGAGCGCGACGGCCATGGGGTGACGGTGCATAGCGCCGCCGGCATCGAGCATTTCGACAAGGTGGTGTTCGCCTGCCACAGCGACCAGGCCCTCGCCCTGCTCGCCCAGCCAACCGCGACCGAGCGGGAGATTCTCGGCGCCATGCCGTATGCCGACAACGACGTGGTGCTGCACACCGACACCCGCCTGTTGCCCAAGCGCCCATTGGCCTGGGCCAGCTGGAACTATCGCCTGGGTGGGTCGGTGAACCGATCGGCGGCGGTGACTTACAACATGAACATCCTGCAGGGCATTCGCAGCGAGACAACCTTCTGCGTCAGTCTCAACCAGAGCGCAGCCATCGATCCGGCCAAGACTCTCGCCCGTTACACCTACGCCCATCCGCAATACAGCCTGACGGCAGTGGCCGCGCAAGCGCGCTGGGAAGAGTTGCTCGGCGCCAACCACAGCTATTTCTGCGGTGCCTATTGGGCCAACGGCTTTCACGAAGACGGCGTGGTCAGCGCGCTGCGCGTGGCCCGTGAATTCGGCGAGGCGCTATGAACAGCGCCTTGTACAGCGGCTGGGTGCAGCACCGACGCTTTACCCCGCGCGCGCACAACTTCCGCTATCGCATGGGCTTGCTCTACCTGGATCTGAGCGAGCAGGAGCAAGTGCTCGCCCTATCGCCGCTGGCCGGGCGCGGACGCTATGCGCCATTCGCCTTCCGCGAGAGCGATTACCTGCCGCAGTTCACCTGCAGCGGTGTACGCCTGATCGATGCCGTGCGCCAACGCGTCAGCGAAGTGCTGGGCCGCACCCCGCTGGGCCACATCTGCCTGCTGACCCAGCCGCGCAGTTGGGGGATCGCCTTCAATCCGGCCAGTTTCTTCTACTGCTATGAGGCCGATGGCAGCCTGGCGGCAATTCTTTGCGAAGTCAGCAACACGCCCTGGGGCGAGCGCTATCACTATGTAATGCCCGCAGACGGCAAAGGTCATCAGCACTTCGCCGTGGCCAAAGCCTTTCATGTCTCGCCGTTTTTGCCGCGCGAGCTGGAATACCGCATGGCATTCAGCCCGGCCGGCGAGCGCCTGGGCATTCACATGGCGGACTGGCAAGGCGAGGAAAAGATCTTCGACGCCAGCCTCAGCCTGCAACGCAGCGAACTGTCCCGCGCCGGCCTGCACCGCTACCTGATTCAGTTTCCCTGGATGACCGGCAAAACCGTGGCGGCCATCTACTGGCAAGCCCTGCGCCTGCTGCTCAAACGTATCCCGCTGTTCCCCCACCGTGCCGCCGAAGGCGATTTGCGCGTGGCCCGCTCCGTTGCGAAGGAAGTTCCCCATGAAAACCTCTAGCTTGGTGTCCGCGAAGAATTCCGTGCTTACTGGCAGCGGCATCGGCGCCGCTCTGCTACGCCGTGCGGTGCTGCGTCAACTCGGCCGGCTGCGCCACGGCCAGCTGGTGGTGATCGAAGGCGGCGAACGCCTGGTGTTCGGCGACGCCCATTCCAGCTTGAGCGCGGAAATCCGGGTGCTCGACGACGCCCTGTGGGGGCTGGTCGCCGGCAACGGCTCGATCGGTGCGGGCGAGGCCTATATTCACGGTTACTGGACCTCGCCGGAGCTGACTGCGGTAATTCGCGTGTTCGTCAGCAATTTGGAGGTACTGGATGCCATGGAGCGCGGCCTGGCGCAGCTCGGTCGCCCATTGATCCAGGCGTTGCACTGGCTCAACCGCAATACCCGCAGCGGTTCGCGCAAGAATATCGCCGCCCATTACGATCTGGGCAACCAGCTGTTCGAGCAATTCCTCGACCCGACCATGATGTACTCGGCGGCGATGTTTCGCAGCACCGACGACAGCCTGGAGCAGGCGCAATTGAACAAGTTGCGGCGCATCTGCCAGAAGCTCGCGCTGAAACCCAGCGACCACCTGCTGGAAATCGGCACCGGCTGGGGCAGCATGGCGATCTATGCGGCCAGCCACTATGGCTGCAAGGTCACCACCACCACCTTGTCGCGCGAGCAGTTCGCCCACACCGAGCGGCGTATCGCCGAGCTGGGCCTGGGCGATCGCATCACCCTGCTGCTGGAGGATTACCGCGACCTAAGCGGCGAATACGACAAACTGGTCTCGATCGAAATGATCGAGGCGGTCGGCCATCGTTTCCTGCCCACCTACTTCCAACAATGCGCCAAGTTGCTCAAGCCCGATGGGCTGATGTTGCTGCAAGCCATCACCATTCGCGATCAACGCTACGAGCAGGCGAAAAGCACCGTGGACTTTATCCAGCGCTATATCTTCCCCGGTGGCGCCTTGCCCTCGGTGAACAAGATGCTGGAAATCGTTACCAGCAAGACCGACATGACCCTGCAACATATGGAAGATTTCGGCCTGCATTACGCGCGCACCCTGCGCATCTGGCACGACAACCTGCACCTGGCACGGCACAAACTCGAGGAACTGGGCTACGACGACTACTTCTTTCGCCTGTGGGAGTTCTACCTGTGCTATTGCGAGGGCGGCTTTATCGAGCGCACCATCGGCACCGCGCAATTGCTGCTGGCCAAGCCGGCCGCACAACCGGAACCGCTGCTGGGAAACCTCGATGCCTAAACTGATCGCCAACGCCGTATTGTTTCAGCTCGGTTGGCTTGCCTGCGTGTTCGGCGGCGATGGCCCGTGGCTGCTGGTGGTGCCGGCGATAGTGGCGGTCCACCTGCTGTGGGTCAGCAGTTGGCAGGCCGAAGGCAAGCTGCTGCTCAGCGTGTTTCTCGCCGGCAGCGCCCTGGACAGCTTTCTACTCAACCTCGGCGTGTTCGATTTCGGCGAGCAGCGCCAACTGATCCCCCTGTGGCTGGCGTGTCTGTGGCTGCTACTGGCCACCACCCTTAATCACTGCCTGGCCTGGACCGCCCGTCCCTGGTGGCGCGCCAGCCTGCTCGGCGCCGTCGCCGCGCCGCTGTCGTACTACGGCGGCGCGCAAATCGCCGGCGTCGGCCTGCCCTACGGAACCTGGCAAAGCCTGCTGCTGATCGGCGCGCTCTGGGCCGTGGCGATGCCCGTAATGCATGGCTTCGCCAAGCTCTACCGCACGCAATACGAGCAAAGTCAACGAGCCCGCAAGCCGGCATAGGTGGAACGCGATATCCACCCGTAGCGTGGATGAAATCCGGGAGCGATTGCACCAGCGATACATTTCCCCGGATTGCATCCGGCTACGAAGCGAATTACCGCAATCGACCCCATGGCGTACACTGCGCGGCTATGACCGATAGCCCCACCATCCCCCACACCC
>NZ_CAMPHI010000037.1 GCF_946885955.1 uncultured Pseudomonas sp. | reverse complement strand
TCGGATTTTCAGGGAAGCCCAATCGGGGTTCAAATGCTTAAGTGAACAGCATTACCGTCATAGACGCCATTTTCGAGCCCCGACAGGCAGCGTTTCCAAGGCACCGAAACGAATCTGAAACGCAGCTCCAGGGCCTGCTCGACCAATGCCAGCAGCTCCAGATTAAGTCCGCTGTTATTGGTCATCACCCAGGGATAAGAATCCTGATCCTCATAGCACAGGGTCAACACGCGCTCGTCCCTCTGCCCGGCGCCGACAGTGGTAGACAGCAGGCAACAACAGAACCAGCAGACGGCGACTTTGAGCAAGGGCAGTACTCCGGAGTTAGGGCTTGCTGATGCCTGTAAGGATAGCCGCGCTTTCTCACCGGGCAGAGTGCCAGTCCGCCGCGCTCAGAGCCTTCAGCTGGAGGTTATAGGCAGTTCGTCTACTCCCCCCTTTTGGGTGAATGGCAGAGCGGCCCGCCGCGACTACCCTCTGCAACTCTCCAGCGCTAGAACCAACAGCATGCCCGACTCTCTGCCGCAACGCCTCTATCTCTGGGAGCGCCGCACGCTCTACCTCGGCCCGCTACAGTCGCCAGTGCAGCTGTCTCTCGCCGCTTCGCGGCTGTTGATCGGCCTGCAGGGCGCCATCCGCTTTCGCCACCGCTCGCAGCAGCAAGACGCCTATTCTCGCAGCCTGCTGCTACCCGTGGGCTGGCAAGGCACCGTTGATAGCGGCCGGCTGTACGTTGCGGACTGT
The DNA here is from genome assembly GCF_946885955.1 of uncultured Pseudomonas sp. The sequence continues at coordinate 55,815 of NZ_CAMPHI010000037.1, read as the reverse complement.
CATCTGGATGCCACCGGTTTCGATCATGCGGTGCTGCGTCAACTGGGCAACCGCCAGGTGCAGGAAGCCTATTGCGACCTGATTAATGAGCACCAGCTAATCCACGCCTTTGACGGTGTCTGTCGGGGTCAGGCGCTGCCCGAGACCTTGTATCAACAACTGGACTGCTGGCTGAACCCTCCCGAACTGGTTGCGCGCACTGCCTTTCGCTGCGATCCGCGAATTCTCGCCACCCTGCAACGGATAAAGACCAGCATCCAGGAAAACCTCAGCGTCGACTGCCTGGCGCAGCAGGTCGGGCTCTCCACCTCCCGTTTGGTCAACCTGTTCAAGGAGCAGATCGGCGTACCGATTCGCCGCTACCGCCTGTGGTACCGGCTGTTCCTTTCCACCCAGCGTATCGCCAGCGGTGCCAGCGTCACCGACGCGGCGCTGGAAACGGGCTTCACCGACGCCGCGCACTTCACTCGCACTTATCGCACCATCCTCGGCATCCAGCCCTCGGCGCTTTTAAAGCCACGCGCCGGGCTGCACGTTTTCGTCGAAGGCTCGAGCCGAAGATAGTCAATTCATTCAAGCCCTGAGCTCCACCCAGCGGTTAGCGTAATCGGAGGTCACATGGGCGCGTTGGTCAGCCTGTGCACCATGGGCCTGCCCTACAACAATAAAACCCCCGGGAGACACCATGCTTTCCACCCCCTTTAAAGTCGCTAGCAGGCCGTTGAAAAATGTAGACGAGGCAGGCAAGACAAGGCAAAAACGGCCGAAAAAGCGGAGTTTACGTGTTGTAAATGAGCATTTTGAGGCCATTTTTAACGCAGTATTGCCAACGCAGGTAGTTTTTCAACGGTCTGCTAGATTCGCCTTATTTGCTGTCCTGCTGCTGGGCAGCGGCGCGGCCAGCGCCGAACTATCCCCCGCCAGCCCGGGGGCCGACTCAGTGTGCTCGTACACCAGCGGGCTGTCCTCGTGGGACTATTCCTCGGCCCGTGTTACTTATCCCTGCAACCTGAATAAGTCGACCTATCCAGCCACTACCCTGACAGGCGGGTATTCCAACACCAAAGAGGATATGACTTGGCTGGCCAACCACCTTACTAGCCACGGCTACATCGTTATCGCCATCACCCCAAACAACATCTTCGGCACCCCGCCAGTTTGGGAGACAGCGCACAAGGGCGGCATAGCCAAGTTGAAAAGCGAAAACACCCGTAGCGCATCGCCAATCTACAAGAAGGTGGCAACCAACAAACTTGGCATCGCGGGCTTTTCCATGGGCGGCGGCGGTGCACTATTGGCGGCGGCCGATCTTAAAAAAGACATCGTAACCGCGATCCCTCTAGCCCCTTACCTTGGCTTCAATTCGCCCGATTACTCGAGCATCAGCGCCAAGACCTTGATCCAGGCAGGCGCCAACGACAGCGTGGCCTATCCGTCTGTCGTTGCGAGCTACTACCAGTCTTTACCGACCAACCTCACCCGTGCACTGACCACTTTCAGGGGCGCGTCCCATCTGGACTGGATCAACAGCGGCAGCGATACCCAGCATGCCCGCTTCAAAACCCTGATCACCTCGTGGATGAAGGTCTATCTGGATAATGACAGCGCCTACCAGACCCACCTCGATGGTGCCGAACATGATCGCCACCTGGCGGAAGACTGGTTCACCCGTTTCGAATACGTACGTTAACGCCGGTCGCGAAAAACCGCCTGCTGAGGCGGCCCTGACCACGATAAAACTACAGAGGTAGATACTGCGCGTTGTTTGCAGGGGTGGACACGGCCAAGCTTTGTCCACCCTGGCTATAGAGCGGCGGATAGCCTTCGACATATCAACCCTGCTCGATCGCAGACCATGGCGATAATCTAAGATGCTGGCGCAATGGCAAATCCCTGGCCGGGTTGGAACCTGGCATAACAGCACCTAGCGCGCGTTAAAGCGCAAAGCGCTTATCCAGCCCGCTATAACCCATACCCACGCCCTTATGCACTTTCAGCTGCACCGGAATGCGCTCCTTGAGCGCTTCGACGTGGCTGATCACGCCGATCGTCTTGCCGCTGGCATTCAGGCTGTCGAGGGCGTCGAGGGCGACTTCAAGGGTTTCCGCATCCAAGGTACCGAAGCCTTCGTCGAGGAACAGCGAGTCGATGCTGGTCTTGTGGCTGACCAGATCGGACAGGGCCAAGGCCAAGGCCAGGCTGACCAGGAAGCTCTCGCCGCCGGACAGGGTCTTGGTGTCGCGGACGACATCCGCCTGCCAGGTGTCGATCACCTGCAGTTCCAGCTCGCCGCTGGTTTTACGCGCCAGCTGGTAGCGCCCGTGTAGGCGTTCCAGTTGCCGGTTGGCCAGGTAAACCAGGTGATCGAGGGTCAGGCCCTGGGCGAATTTGCGGTATTTGGCGCCATCGGAGGAGCCGATCAGGCTGTTGAGCTGCTGCCAGAGGTCGTATTGCCCCTGCTTGGCAGCAATCTCGGCGAACAGGCTTTGCTGATTTTGCCGGCGAGCCTCATCGCCTTGTAGCTGCGCACGGATTTCGCCCTGACGCTCGCTCAGGCTCTTGAGCTGGGCATTGAGCAACTGCAACTGCTGATCCAATTGCTCGCGGCTCGCTTCGCTTACCCGCGCAGTCTGCAAGCCGGCCAATTGCTGCTCGGCGGCGTGCTTCAGTGCCAGGGCTTCGGCGAGGGCCTGGTGCAAGCGCTGCTTGAGCTGGGTTAGCGCCTGGCGCTGCTGATCGTCGAGCCTGGCGGCCTGGAACGCCGCTTCATCGGCAAAGGGGCTGGTGTCCAGGGCGGTCTGCCATTGCTCGGCTTTTTCCGCCAGCTGTTGGCGTTGTTCGAGCAAGCGTTGGCCTTGGTTGTGCGCAGCGCCCTGCAATTGCTGCTGGCGGCTCTGTACTTCACTCAGCTGGCTTTCGCTTTGTTGCAAAGCGAGCAGTGGATCGGCAGGCCTCTCAACGGCGGCCGTCTCCACGGCGGACAGTTCCATCTGCTGCAATGCTGCCCAGCGCTGCTGCCAAAGTTCCTGCAGCTCGCGGGCAGCGCTTACGGCCTGCTCCAGGTTGCGTGCTTGCTCCTGCAGCTGTTGGCTTTGCTGCTGCGCCTGCTGCCAGGCCTGCCATTCGCCCTGGCGTTGCTCGAGCCATTGCGCGCTATCGCTCGGCAGCTCATAACCGAAGCCCGCCAGTTCCGCGCTCAGGGCCTGTTCGCGCTCGCCGTGCTGGCGTTGCAACTGTTGCAGGCGCTGGGTGATATCCGCCAGCGTGGTCAGGGTCTGTTGATGCTGCTGAGTGTCCAGCTGCAACCGCTGCTGGGCGCCGAGGCAGGCCTGTTCGACCTGCTGGCGCGCGGCGCGCGCGCTGTCCAGCGCCGCCTTCAGTTGGTCGAGCTGGGCCAAGCTGCGCTGCAAGCCGTCGAGTTCGAGGGTCAGTTGCTGTTGATGGGCGGCGAGCGCGGCCTCGTCGGTCAGTTCGCTGCCGAGCTGCCGGCTCAGCTGCCGCCATTGCTCGCCGTGCAGTGTGTGTGTCTGCTCGAACGCCTGTTGCTGCTGCTTGCCGTGTTCGAGCTGCGAGGTCAGTTTTGCCAGCGCGGCAGCCAGTTCCTGGCCATCACTGGTCAGGGCTTCCAGCTCGATCTTCTTGCTCTGCAAGGTGCGCTGAGTCGCGGATACGTCCAGGGCCTGGTAGGCGGCAATCGCCGGATGCTGCTGGGAGCCGCACAACGGGCAGGCCTCGCCCTCCTGCAGCTGGGCGCGGTAGCTTTCCAGGGCCTGGATGCGCTGTTCCTGTTCGAGCAGTTTTTCCTGGTCGCGCACCTGCTGCTGCAGGTCTTTGTAGCGCGCGCGCAAAGCCTCGACTTCGCGAGTTTTGTCGGCATGTTGACTGCTCAGCTCGGCGACCTGGGCCTGCAACTGCTGCTGGTCCTGGCTCAGTTGCCGCCGTGTCGCAGCAAGCTGTTCGAGCTGCGCCAGCACCGCGCCATGGCTATGCAGGGTCTGCCAGCGCTCGCGCAATCCGGCCTCGCTACGGCCGGCGAGTAGTCCGTCCAACTGCTGTTGCTGCTCGGCCTCGAACTCTTGCGCCGCCAACAAGCGCGCCTGTTCCTCGCCCAACTGCGAGCGCTGCTGGGTCAGTTGGCTTTCCAGCGCTTGGCCGGCTTGCTCGGTTTGGCGCTGCTGGGCGAGTAACTGATCGATCTGCGCGGCGAGCTCCTGGCGCGCTTCGAGCTTGTTGTCCCAGGCAGCCAAATGTTCACCGAGTTGCCCGTGTCGGGCCTGGTCGTTCAGTTGCTGCGCCAACCGCTGACGCCGCTCCGCCAGCTGTTGCTGCGCCTGCTGTCGCTCGCCCAGCAGTTGCCGGCTGAACTGCCGCGCTTGCCACAGACAGGCGCCAACCTGCCGCGCCAATTGTTGCTGCTCGTTTGCGGTATGCAACAGCGCTTGCTCGGTTTGCTGCAACGCCTGTTGCGCCGCCTGCCAATCACGGTGCAGCGGCTGCAGCCGTGCGGCGGGTTCGTCGGCGGCCAGTTGCTGCAGCTGCGGCTGCGCCTCGTGCAAAGCCTGTTGCGCTTGCTGCTCGGCCTGCTCGGCGGCCCGCAGCTGATCCTGGGTTTTGCTGAGCTCATCACGCCACTGGCGCTGGCGTTGCAGCTCGGCCTGTTCACCAGCCAGACGACTTTCTTCACCGCGCAACTGTTCGGCTTCGCTGCTCAGCTGCTGACGCTGTTCGTCGCTCAGTAGTTCGACGCCCGAGGCCTTGGCGCGCAATTGATCGAGCAGGCTTTTGGCCTCGCGGGTCTGTTCGAACACGCGCTGGGAAATCTGCCCGTAGATGTCGGTGCCGGTGAGTTCTTCCAGCAGCTCGGCGCGCTGGTTGGCATTGGCTTCGAGAAAGGCGGCGAAACCGCCCTGGGCCAGCAGCATGGACTTGGTAAAGCGCTCGAAATCCAGGCCGGTCAGACGCTCGGTTTCGCGCAGCTTTTCATTGATCTTGTCGGTGATGATCTGGCCGTCGCCGCTGGCCAGTTCCACTTTCGGCGCCTGCAGCGCGCCGTCGACCTTGTCGCGCGCGCGGCGCTGGCTCCAGAACGCCCGGTAGGCCACGCCCTTGACCTCGAACTCGACCTCGGCCAGGCAATCGGCGGTGTGCCGGGTCATCAGCTCATTGCCGCCGGCCGACAGCGTGCTCATACGTGGCGTGCGGTGATACAGGGCCAGGCAGATGGCATCGAGCAACGTGGTTTTGCCGGCACCAGTCGGCCCGGTGATGGCGAACAGGCTGGCGCCCTCAAACGGCTCGGCGGTGAAATCGATCTTCCACTCGCCCTTCAGCGAATTGAGGTTCTTCAAGCGCAGGCTGAGGATTTTCATATCAGGGTCGGTGGCCGTCGGAGAGCGGCCATTCTGACATTGTTGCCGGGCTTATGCAGACGACTCACCAGCGAAGAAATTGGCAAGGTTACTGGCAGGTTAAAAGGCCGCTCGGCGAATGCGTTGCTTTGGCGCTGCCAACAACGGAAAAGTCAGCACAGTGCCGCCACCCGCCCCATCGTCATCGGCCGCTGTCACGGTTCGGTGCTTTGCACTTTCAGCAGAACGGACGCCAACACACTCGCCTCTTCGTCCGTGAGGTGCGTGGAGAAATGCTGATCCACGGACCGCTTGTAGACGGGCCACATGGCGCGGCGCATCTCTGCGCCCTTCTGCGTCAGCGCGGCAAATAGTCCCCGGCGATCCTCCGCGCAATGTTCACGCGAGATCAGGCCTTCCTTCTCCAGGCGATCGCATAGCCGCGTCAGGTTGCTGCGACTGAGGACCATCCGGTCGCCGAGGTCGTAAAGGCGCAGCCGGTTGCCTTCCGCCATGTCTAGTTCCAGCAGCAGGTCATACCACTCAAGAGGAGGCAGCCCGGCCGCGGATAAATCGGCTTGCACTGCCTCCAGGAGAACCTTGTGAACCCGTAACAGGCGGGCCCAAGCAAGGAAATGGGGGCTGGGGTGTCGTTTGTCGTTATGCATGAAAGGATTGTTGCACATGCAACTACTCTGAGCCATGGTTTTATCGTTGCATATGCAACTATCACCATTGCGACAACTTGAGGTGCCGTATGAAGACCATCAGCCTGAACGACCTGCTCAATCGCTTGCATTCGCCCACCCCGCCGATCCTGGTGGAGGCCCTGCCTGCCCGCTATTTCGCCCAGGGGCACTTACCGGGTGCCCTGAACATCAATATCGGGGAGGTAAAGGCGCTTGCATCGGAACTTCTGCCCGCCAAGGACGCTTGCGTTGTCGTGTACTGCGCCAGCGCTACCTGTACGAACTCGGATCAGGTCGCGGTGCAACTGCTCGCGCTGGGCTACGCCGATGTTGCTGTATTCAAGGGTGGCAAGGCCGAATGGCAAGTTGCCGGCCACGCGCTGGAAGGGGCCGCTGCATGAGCCCCCTATTCAGTGAGCGTTACCTGAACCCTGCCCTCGCCGCGATGCTGCTGCGCGTTGCGCTGGGCAGCATGTGGATTGCCCATGCGATGCTCAAGTATTGGGTGTTCACGATTCCGGGCTTTGCCGGCTGGCTCGAAACCCAGGGCTTGCCTGGACTCATGGCCTGGCCCGTCTTCATCGTCGAACTGCTGGGTGGCGTCGCGATTGTCGTTGGCTTTCACGGGCGCTGGGCGTCCCTTGCCTTGCTACCGATCATGCTGGTCGCCGCATCGACACACTTCGCCAACGGCTGGATACACACCAGCGCAAATGGTGGCTGGGAATATCCAGCCTTCCTGGCAGTGGCGTCGATCGCGCATTTCCTCGCCGGAGACGGCGTGCTTTGCCTGAGGCGCGACTCTCGTTTGCAAATGACCTGACGCGGCTTGTGCAGACGTACTTGGCAGCAACGCCGTGCCGTTCATACGGCACGCCTTGCGGCGAAGTTTGCGAGCGCTCGGCGTGTTTCCAGCAAATTGCCGCAAGACGACTCATCTACTTGTGACTGATTGCGATGCCATGCTGGAGGCCGCGCGCTACAAGGATATCCATCCGCTGCCGGTGAAGAGCCACGACCTGCAACAACCGCAATAGGCCTGCTGCGGCTCGTCTTAGACGCGATCAATCTCTATCAGCAATGCATGGCCGATTGAGAGCGCCAGCTCGAGCCCCAGTGCTAAGTGTCTTCACGAGCATCTGACCACAGACTGTACAAATCGAAGTCCATTTCTAGATGAAACTGTGCAAGGCCTTGAACAAGTGCTGAGTCAAAGTGGATGCCGGGATAGCCCTCATGAAAGTACCCAACAACCTGCATACAGCCACCATGGGTCTTTGAAACAACAGCAAAAGCGTCTGCGTTTTCCTGCATTTGAGTTAAGACATCGACGATATGAGCCTCTATATCAGCGGATTCGGGCAACCTAGACCGGAGAGCCCAATGGCTGCGTTTTCGCTCAAGCCTTTGCCTTGGATGCAAGTCGCCTTTTCTCCAGCTTTCTGTTGGTTGAACGCCAACTAAAGATGAAATTTCTTCAGGCTCAAACAATCCGTGAAGAGAAAAGTACGCGTATTGGGAATTTTGCTCGCTCAATGATTTAGCCTAACGTTGAGTTCATGGGCTCCGCGCAGCGGCGTCCCAGCAGCCACAGGCTGCAAATGAGCGAATTGTTATAAGATGCTACAAAGACTGCTTAATGAAACTTGATATCTTTGCTTTGTACTCCTTGGGACTGTACGAGAGCAAATCCTCGTGTATTGCACCATCAACCAACCATAACTGCTTTTTTTCATTGGCTGCCTCGAACATGTGCTCAGTTTCTTCAGCCTTGGTATGCTCATCATTTGAGCCGCTTATAATGAATACCGGCACATCCACTTTTCTCAAGGCTTCGATCGGCTTTAGTTCTGAAAGAGATGCACCTATTCTTAATGGTATTTGCAAGTATAGAAGCGGAGCAATAACCCTTCCGAATTTACCCATACGCATTTCGAGCCTATTTTCAACGGCTTCTTCTATTGTCGGATATACTGACTCTAAAATTAACGCATCAACATGAATTGGGCCATCTCCCAATAATGCAGAAGCGCCTCCTAATGACTGACCTATTGCTACTATTTTCCCGCATCCTTTAACACCTCTCAGAAAATCAACTCCGTTTGAAGCATCAACAGATTCGCGAAGTCCAAAAGTAATTTCCCTCCCAGGTGTTTCTCCGTGAGCCTGAAGATCGATAAGTAAAGACGATATCCCCATTTCTTTAAGGAAGTACGACCTACCGATCATACTTTTTCGATTGGACCTGACGCCATGCATGAGCAGAGCACAACTGCTGTTAGTTTCCGCTTTCAAAAAAGAGCCATGCGTGCCCTTAAACACCATGTCTTCAAACTCTAAAGGCATTGTTATTTTTTGGTTAACCGATTTCGAAAGGTAACCGCCCGCAGCCCATACCAATATGGCAGAGAAAATAAATAGAGCAGAAATCAAAAATACTTTATTTTTCATCCATCCCCCAATCAACGCATTAGACCAGCAGCGTCAATCGTGCTCCGTATTCGCTTGGCTTCTGCATTTTGCCCGACCATTACTTCCGCATAAAAAATAGAACAGCCGGTATGGATAATCCGACCGCCAAGCTCCGCCTGTATGGGCAGATCCAAGAGGCGATGCGCTTGCATCATTACAGCATCTGCGCCGGGAAGGCTTCTCGACTCAGCCCCGCTCGGCTTGCAAAGCTTCCAGCACTTGGCGATAGACGCCCTGTAGCCGCTGCGCGTCGTCCTCGTTCAGTTGCTCTTGCTGCAGGCGCCGGAGGAATACCTCCTCGACGCTGAGTTCGTCCAGGGTTTCCCTGGCCTGGCCCTGTAGCGCGGCGACGGCACTACCACGCTCGCGGCGGATGCGTAGCACCTCGACCGGTAAGCCTTCGCAGAGCGCGGCGATACGCTGTTGCAAGTCACTCAGGTAGTCGTCGGTACCCACCTGCACCTCCAGCCACACTGGCTGCTCGGCGCTGCCCCGTTCGGCCGCCTCGGCTATCGCCTGCTCGAGCTGTTTCAAGGTGCCGCGCAATGAAATCAACGGCTGGAAGCACGGCACCGGCAGCGCGGTAACCGCACTCAGACCATTGCGATCCAGATCGACCAACAGCACCTCTTTCTGCTGCTTGGCCTCGTCGAAACTCAGCGCAATCGGCGAACCGCAATAGCGGATATGTTCCAAGCCGCCGACTTTCTGTGGTCGGTGGATATGCCCGAGGGCGATATAGGCGGCCGGCGGAAAGGCGCTGGTGGGAAAAGCCTCCAGGCTGCCGACGTAGATCTCGCGCACCGAGTCGCTGGCGCTGGCGCCGACGGTGGTGAGGTGGCCAGTGGCGATAATCGGCAGTTCGCCGCCGAGTTGCTCACGCTTGGCCTCGGCCAGGGCGAACAAATCCAGGTAATGCTGCTGGATCGCCTGCTGCAACGACAGTTGCTTGTCTTCGGCGCTCTGCCCGGCCTGGCTTTGCAGTACGTCGCGCGGGCGAATAAAGGGGATGGCGCAGAGAATCGCTCCCGGCGCACCGTCACGCCGATGCAGCACCAGCACCTGTTCTTCCATATCGGTGCATACGCCGGGAATCACCCGGCTACCGAGTTGCGCCAGCAGGGTCTTGCTCTCACCGAGCATGGCCACGGAATCATGATTGCCACCAAGCACCACCAGTTCGCAGCCGGTCTCGCGCAGCTCGACGATAAAGCGGTTGTACTGCTCGCGGGCATAGCTGGGCGGCGCGCCGGTGTCGAACACATCGCCGGCGATCAACAACGCGTCGACCGCATGTTCGCGTACCTGGCCGATCAGCCAGGTACAGAACGCCTGATGCTCAGCCTGGCGGGTCTTGCCGATAAAGTGTTGGCCCAGGTGCCAATCGGAGGTGTGCAGGATGCGCATTGCGCTGAGCCCTTGTTGAAGACGATGCGGCAACCTTGCCCGTTCGCCCCGGTCGAAGCAAATGCGCAATGGATGGGCCGGGCGAACAGGCAAAGGTCGGTGCATCTATGCTAAAACGTCATTCAACCTGCGGGAGCCCCATAACGCATGAAGCGAACCTGTCATATCGACCTGCTGATCTGCGATTGCGACGGTGTGCTGGTCGACAGCGAAATCCTTTCCGAACGCATCATGCGCGAAACGCTGGCGGCCCATGTGCCACTGGATGAGTTGGAAGTCGCCCTGAGCGGCACCTTCGGCCTGCAAAGCCGTGACATTCTTGCGCGGGTCGAGGCACATTTCGGCATTCGCCTGCCCAGCGGTTTGCATGCCGAGCACCTGGCCCGCTGCGAAGCGATTATCCATAACGAAGTGCAGGCGATACCCGGTGTCTGCGCGGCCCTACTGAGCATCGACCTACCGCTGGCCATCGCCTCCAACGGCCATTACCAGGCGGTGGAACGTGCCCTGCTGCGCTGCGATCTGAGCGAACGGGTGGATGTCGGTATCTTCGCCGCTGAGCAGGTCGAACGGCCCAAGCCAGCTCCCGATCTCTACCTGCTCGCGGCGAAAACCGCCGGAGTCGCGCCGCAGCGTTGCCTGGTGGTGGAGGACAGTGTCACCGGGGTGACCGCCGCCCTGGCCGCAGGTATGCAGGTAATCGGTTTTCTCGGCGCCAGCCACATCCCTCCGGAGCACGCGGAAAACCTGCGGCAACTGGGAGTGGAACACCTGATCGAGGACATGCGCGAGCTGCCGGCGTTGGTCGAGCGGTTGTGCTATGCCGAGCCGGCCGAGGCGCAGCCCTGAGGCGATCCACGCCGCAGGTTCACAGCGTCCAGTCCTTGACCACCATATGGGTCTTGACCTTCTGCATGCCGGGGAAGTTTTCGATGGCGCCGCGGATCTCGCTGAGGCGCTGCATCGACGGTGTCTCGATATACACCAGCATATCGGTCTCGCCGCTGATGCCGCTGCAACGGCGCACTTCGGCGAATGCGCGCATGCGCTCGACGTAGTCCTCACAGCGCCCGCCTTGGTAGAACAGCTCCAGATAGGCCTTGATTCCAGCATCGCCCGGCGTGGCGATTTGCGCATGATAGCCGCCGATGATCCCACGCTCTTCCAATTGGCGAATACGCTCGCTGACTGCCGAACGCGACAGGTTCACTTCACGGGCGATCTGGCTTACGGCCAGGCGGGCGTCGGCACGCAATAGGGCGAGGATCTGTTGATCGAACTTGTCCACGGGGTTCTCGGGCAAAAAAAGCAATTCGACGGCCAATTCCGTCACTTTGCCGGCTAACCGCGACGCTTCTACAGCGGCTGTTTTCCAGCGACCGGCATAGCATATCCGGCAAATCACCAGAGCACACATCATGAGCCGTCTCAACCAGGAACTGGGTCTACTGCAGGGCATCGGTCTACTCAGCACTTCGCTGCTCGGCACCGGCATTTTCGTCGTGCCGGCGCTGGCCGCCACGGCCGCTGGCGAAGCTTCGCTCTGGGCCTGGATGATCCTGATCGCCCTGGTGCTGCCGGTGGCCTTCACCTTCGCCCAACTCGGCCGTCACTTTCCCCACGCCGGTGGCGCGCCGCACCTGATTGGCCGCGCTTTCGGCGCGCGCATGGAACGTCTTAGCGCCCTGCTATTTCTCGCCGTGTTGCCGGTGGGTTTGCCGGCAGCATTGAATATCGCCAGCGGTTTCTGGCAAGCGCTGTTCGACCTCAGCCGCGGCCAGACGCTGGCCATCCAGCTCGCCACCCTGGTTGCCCTGCTCCTGCTCGGCCAACGCCCGGCCAAAGCCTCCGGTTTCGTGCAAGGCGCCATCGCCGTGGCGATCATCGGCACTATCGCGTTGATCTGGTGGGCCGGTGATCTGCCGCTGGGCAGCCAACCGTTGCTGCCGCCCATCAGCGGCTCCTGGAACCTGCTGCCGGCGGCGCTGGGGGTGATGTTCTGGTGCTTCGTCGGCATCGAGGCCTTTACCCATATGGGCGAGGAGTTCAAGAATCCCGAACGCGACTTCCCCCTGGCGCTGTTGCTCGGCGTGCTGCTCGCCGGCCTGGTGTACTGGGCCTGCTCGGTAGCGGTGCTGAGCTTCAATGCCTATGGCGATGTACAAAACGACGCGACCTCGCTGCCGCGCATGCTCGACCTGCTGCTCGGCGACCGGGCCCGCTACCTGACTGCGGTAGTCGGCTACCTGGCCTGCTTCGCCTCGATGAACGTCTATATGCAGGGTTTCGCGCGGTTGATCTGGAGCCTGGCCGACGAAGGCAAACTGCCGATCGCCTTGGGCCGACGTAACCGCCACGGAGTACCGGCCAGAGCCCTGCTGCTGGTGATCTTGGTGTGCGCCCTATGCGCCACCCTGGCCTGGAGCCTGTCGTTGTCTCTGGACCAACTGATCCGCTACGCCAACGGCAACTTCGTACTCATCTACCTGCTGAGCATGGCCGCGGGCGCGCTGTTGCTACGCGGCATCTGGCGCTGGCTCGCCGCCTTCAGCACCCTGCTCTGCGCCCTGGTGCTGACGATGCTCGGCGTCGACGCCTGGTATGCCCTAGGCTTGCTGGCGCTGATGGCGTTGCTCGATTACGCCCGCTGCCTGCGAGGCAGCGCAGTGAATGTGGGCTAGCGCCAAGAAGGTGACCAGGAGCGCTACATGCCTCTATGCTTGAAACAATCCAAGCATAAGGAAGCCCCATGCCGCGCGTACTCCACGACCTGAAAATCATGCTGCTGGCCAATCTGTGGGTGGTCCCGGTGCTGGCCGCGTTGGTCGGGGCGCTGTTTTATTTCGTCGCTCCGCCGCCGCCGATGAGCGCGACCATGGCGACCGGGGCCGAGGGCGGGGCGTATCGGTTGTTCGCTCAGCGGCTCAAGGATGAGCTGAGCAAGCAAGGTTTCGAGTTGACCCTGGTGCCGAGCCAAGGCTCGCGCGACAACCTGGAACGTTTGCTGGCGGCAGATGGCACGGTGGAAATCGCTTTGGTGCAAAGCGGCATGGAACGCCAGCTGCCCCCAGCCGACGCGGCGCGTCTGCAAAGCCTCGGCGGGATCTACCAGGAGCCACTGTGGCTGTTCCACCGCGCCGAGGTGCCCATGGATCGGGTGCCCGATCTACTGCCCCTGCGTGTGGCGATCGGCAGCACCGGCAGCGGCACCCTGGCGGCCAGCGAGACGATTTTCGCCGCCAACGGCGTATCGCCCGACCAGTATCCGCCCGACTGGCAAGCCTTCGGTGGCGGCAAAGCCGCGGCGGCGCTGATCGACGGCGAGCTGGACGCGGCGTTTTTCGTCGGTCCGGCGGAGAACGCCTTGGTCCAGCAACTCGCGGCTAATCCCGGGCTGCGCCTGGCGAACTTTCGCCGCGCGGCGGCTTATGAAGCGCGCTTGCCGTTCTTCAACCGAGTGACGGTCGGCGAAGGTTTGCTCGACCTGGCGCAGAACAGCCCACCCCAGGACACCCAGATTCTTTCGCCAGTGGCGACCCTGGTGATCAACCAGAACTTCCACCCTGGCCTGGTGCCACTGTTTATCGACGCCAGCCGCGAGGTGCTGAAAAACGGCAACCTGCTCGACCGCGCCGGCACCTTTCCCAGCCCGGAACCACGCACCTTCGCCCTGTCCGAGGATGCCGAGCGCTACTACAAAAACGGCCTGCCATTGCTGCAGCGCTACCTGCCGTTTCGCATCGCCTCGCTCGCCGACCGCTATATCATCCTGCTGATCCCGCTGCTGGTGGTGTTGATCCCGTTGCTCAAGGCGGTCGGCCCGCTGTACCGCTGGCGCATCCGCGCACGCATCTATCGCTGGTACAAATACCTGCGCGAGATCGATCGGCAACTCGATGCCGGCACCCTGCCCGCTCGCCTGGACATCGAGGTCGAGCGCCTGGAGCAACTGGAGGACGAGCTGGCTAAGGTCGAGGTACCGCTGTCCTATTCCAATGAGCTGTACGAACTGCACGTGCATTTGCGCTATGTGATCGAACGTCTGCGCACCCTGCAAAAGCGCCGGGCGACCGCGAGCGATGCAGTCGGGTAAACTGCGCGCCATCGTTCAAGCTTGCCAAGGTAACCCCATGCCGATCCGCCATTGCATCGTCCACCTGATCGACAAAAAGCCCGATGGCACGCCCGCCGTGCTGCATGCCCGCGACACCGAGCTGGCAGCCTCGCAGGCCATCGAGAACATGCTCGCCGACCTTAACGAGAGCTACAACGCCAAGCAAGGCAAGGCCTGGGGGCTGTTTCACGCCGAATCCGGCGCCTACCCGTTCAGCGGCTGGCTGAAGAACTATCTCGATGGCGGTCAGGATTTCGCCGCCTTCAGCCGCCAGGCGGTGGAACATCTACAGAAGCTGATGGAGGAGTCCAACCTCTCAACCGGTGGTCATGTGCTGTTCGCCCACTACCAGCAAGGCATGACCGATTACCTGGCGATCGCCCTGCTGCACCATAGCGAAGGCGTGGCGGTGAACGATGAGCTGGACGTGACGCCGGCCAAGCACCTGGACCTCGGCCAGCTGCACCTGGCGGCGCGAATCAATATTTCCGAGTGGCAGAACAACGCCAACTCCAAGCAGTACATCTCCTTTATCAAGGGCAAGAACGGCAAGAAGGTTTCCGAGTACTTCCGCGACTTTATCGGCTGCCAGGAAGGCGTCGACGGGCCGGGCGAGACCCGTACCCTGCTGAAAGCCTTCAGCGACTTCGTCGAAAGCGAAGACCTGCCGGAAGAATCCGCCCGGGAGAAAACCAAAACCCTGGTCGACTATGCCAGCAGCCAGGCGAAGATGGGCGAGCCCATGGGTTTGCAGGAACTGTCCGGGTTGATCGATGAGGAGCGGCCGCGGGCGTTCTATGAGCATATCCGCAACAAGGACTACGGCCTGTCGCCGGAAATCCCCGCGGATAAGCGCACCCTCAACCAGTTCCAGCGCTTCACCGGGCGCGCCGAAGGTCTGTCGATCAGCTTCGAGGCGCACCTGCTGGGCTCGAAGATCGAGTACGACGAAAGCAGCGGCACCCTGGTGATCCGCAACCTGCCCACGCAGTTGACCGACCAGCTCAAGCGCCGCAAAGGCTGAAATCGCCCATGGCGCGTCGACTCGTGCAGCACTACTGCAGCGCATTGCAGATAATGGCGCTGCATGTGGGCCTGCTGCTATGCAGCGGCCCCGGTCAGGCCTCGACCGAGCAGGCGCTGTACCCGGACGAGGTGCGCTTCGTCACCGCCAATGCCGAATTCACCCTGCTCCACGAAATGGGCCATCTGTTGATCAGCGAGCTGCAGTTGCCCGTGCTCGGACGCGAGGAGGACGCCGCCGATCAGCTTGGATTCATGGGGCTGTTTCTCCTGCATGATCGTCAGCATGACGACGATTTCTACACCAAGCTACTGGATGTCGCCGATTACTGGCGCCTGGAATGGCAGCGCAACAAACCCGAGCAGGAGCAGGTTCGCGAGTGGGACAGCCATTCGCTGGATGCCCAACGCTTCTTCAATCTGGCCTGCCTGGCGTACGGCAGCGATCCGAAACACCTGGAATGGATAATCACCCAGACCGGCTTGCCCGATGAGCGTGCGTTCTACTGTCAGGACGAATACCTGCAAGCCCAGTATGCGGTCGACTGGATTCGTGAACACTTCAGCCGCCCCGCCGAGCAGCCAATCCGCCACCGTATCCAGGTCACGTATGAGTCGCCGCCTCACTATCTGCAAGGCGCCAGCCAACTGCTCGAGAAGATTCGCGCATCGGGTGAGTTGGAGGCGATCGCCAACCGCGCTAGCGAAACCTTCGCCCTGCCTCGCGACCTTAAACTGATCGTCACCGCGTGCGGCAGCGCCGATGCCTGGTTCAATCGCAACAGCGGCGAACTCACCCTGTGCTACGAGCGCATCCTGTATTTCCGCGAACTGGCCAGTCAACTGCCACGCCTGCGCGCGGCGGCCAAAGGTCGTTAGCAGGCCTGGATACGAAAGCCCATGCGCGGGAAGTGCACGTGCACAATGCCGGCGCGCGGGTCTTCGCGGCGCAGGATGAGCTCCTCGGCGCCGCTGAACACCAGCTCGCCCTCGACCGCATCGACGCCGTAATCGACGGCCGCAATCGCCACCCGCTGGCCAATCGCGAAGCCGTTCGGATCGACCAGCGCCTCGTCCGGCAATGCCGCCGGGGTGGCATCACGAGCGATCGCCACGGCCTCTTCGCCGCTCATGTCGCTGAACGAGCCATGGCCGACAGCGAGTACCCGCGCCAACCAGGTCGCGACCGCCGGGTATTCGTCGACCAGCCCCGCGGTCACCGGCGTGCCGCGCAGGAACCACAATGGGTGAGCCATGGCGAAGTCGGCGATCGAAGGTTCGCCGAACAGGTAATCGCCCTGCTCGCGCTCGAGTTGCTGTTGCAGGCGCGCCATCAGGGTCGGCCATTGATGCTTGGCCTGTTCCAGGGGAATAC
The DNA here is from genome assembly GCF_946885955.1 of uncultured Pseudomonas sp. The sequence continues at coordinate 39,387 of NZ_CAMPHI010000037.1, read as the reverse complement.
GCGTGGCCAGGCCGCCGGAGAACAGCGTCGAGCGGTCGGCGATAAAGGTCTTGAGAAATTCCGGCGGCAGCTTGCCGAAGCGCACGGCGATGGATTCCGGCTGGAACACCAGGCTCACCGCGTGCAGAAACACCTGCGAATCGGCCCATTGGGCGAAGCTGGCGACGTTGAATTCCTGACCTTCCGGAAACAGCGCAGGGGTGCGCTTTTCCGCTTCGAGGCGACGCGCGATCAATGCGGTATCGCAATAGATATCGGCGCCCACTTGCAGCACCGGGGTCTTGCGGTAACCGCCGGTCAGGGCGGTCAGGTCGGGCTTGGGCATGATCGGCGGGATGGTCACCGAGCGCCAGGACAGCTGCTTGAAACCGAGCATCAGGCGCGCCTTCTCGGCGAACGGCGAGGTCGGGTAGTGGTGCAGGATCAACTCGTGCATGACAGGCTCCGCAACTATTGAGTAAACCACCAGCTTAACCGTGTCGGCCATGGTGGCCTACCCGCTTAGCCTGATGGTGCGTTATCAACCACAGCGATAACCGCCGAGGCGGCGACCAGCGTTTCCTTGGCAGCCTTGCTCAGCGCCTTGATCGCCCGTTCGCGGCGCAAGGCATCGCCCTTGCTCGCGCAGGTTTCGATATGTACCAGCGCCCGCGCGGGGCTGGAATGGAAGAACCGGGCGCCCTTGCCACTTTGATGCTTGGCGAAGCGTTTGTGCGGGTCATCGCTGATGCCACAGTACAAGGCACCATTGGCGGCCCGCACCAAGTAAACGAACCAGGCTTTGGTTGGCGACGGTGTTGCAACGGGAATACTGGAATCGGGCATCGACGACTGGCAGGCTCGAGGGGAGCTGCCGAGCTTAGCAGAGCGGGCGCCTCAACGCCCCGCCTGGTAAACCGCCAAACCTTTGGCCGCCTGCTTGCGAATGGCGTTCTGCACTGGCGGCGCCCAACCGAGCAGTACACCTTTCATGCCCAACGCCTGGCGCGCCCAACGCCAGAGGTCGAAGCGGTCGCGATGCTCGGCTATCTTGCCGTCGCGGAACACGAAGCTGGCCTCGATGTGGTTGACCACGGTATTGCCGGTCTGGCTAAACACGTAGGTCGCGATCCAACGGGCCTTACCGGAATACTCATCGGCCGCGACGCCATCGAAGGTCAGGGAAAAATCCTTGGCCCGTGCGCAGAGCATGCGCCACATATCGCCGGCCTCGCGACCGCGCAGATCGGTGAACACCGGGTCGCTGAAGCGCACGTCCGCGGTATAACAACTGGCCATGGTCTCGGCATCCAGTTGCTGGAAGGCCTGGTAGAAACGGGTGATCAGTTCGGCGTTGGCGTGGCTCATGCGGGCAAAGCTCCGGGTTGAAGTGACAATGAGTATTGCGCTAAATCACCAAAGCCGCGATTGGCGTTAAAGACAACTTTGTGTCAATAATCGCCAAACCCTCGAACGAATGAATCGCTCATGCTGCAGATCGCCCTCTATGTCTGCCCACAAACGGTGTGCTCCAGCCTGAGCATGGCCATGGATGCCTTCACGCTCGCCAATCAGATGGCCGAGCAGCCGTTGTTCCAGATACTGCGTTTCAGCCTCGACGGTGAGCCCGTCGATCTCGATTTCGCCCGCGTCCAGGTGGACGGCGGCCTGAGTCTGGCCGAGCAGGCGGACTTGCTGATCCTGCCCGCCACCGGCAGCGCCATCGATACCACCCTGGCCGCCAATGCCAGCTTGCTGCCATGGCTGGCGCAGCGTCCAAGCACGCAACGGATCGCCAGCCTGTGCAGCAGCGCCTTCCTGCTCGCCGCTGCCGGCTTGCTCGACGGGCGGCGCGCCACCACCCATTGGGCGCTGGCCAACCAGTTCCGCCGGCGTTTCCCGCAGGTGCAGCTGCATATCGAGCAACTGCTCTGCCATGACGGCAACCTGCTCAGCTCGGGCGGCGCCCATGCCGCCCTCGATGCCTGCCTGTACCTGATCGGCCAGCAGACCGGCCCGTGGCTCGCGCAACAATTGGCCAATGCCCTGGTTTTCGATACCCAGCGCGGCCAGCAATCGCGTTTCGCCCCGCTGCTGCCGCCCCTGCACAACCACGCCAGCCAAATCGCCCCGTTGCTGCAATGGATGCACAGCCATCACGGCGAAGTCATCGACCTGCAGCGCCTGGCCGAACAGGCCAACTGCTCGCCGCGCACACTGCTGCGACGCTTCAAGGCCGACACCGGCCTGACGCCCAACGACTATCTACAGCGGCTGCGTATCGGTGCCGCCCAGCGCGCACTGGCCAACCCGACGCGCTCGCTGGAGCAGATTGCCGAACAGGTCGGCTATGCCGACCGCGCCACCTTCGCCAAATTGTTCAAGCAGCTGTGCGGGGAAACGCCGGGGGCCTTTCGCCGGCGCCTGCAGCAAACGCAGCCGCCATCGCATCACGCATAAAAGCTCTTCGCATTTTCTGCGGGGAACTTGGGCTTGCCAGTCCAGCATCAATCGGCATTTCCCCATTCCGCCCGCGAAGAACCATAAAAAAGGGAGCCCTAAGGCTCCCTCTCTCATTGCGGCTAGCTATCAGTGCAGGATCTGACTGAGGAACAGCTTGGTGCGCTCGTTCTGCGGGTTGGTGAAGAAAGTTTCAGGATCGGCTTCTTCGACGATTTCGCCCTTGTCGAGGAACAGCACGCGGTTCGCCACGGTGCGGGCAAAGCCCATTTCGTGGGTTACGCAGAGCATGGTCATGCCGTCTTCGGCGAGGCTGACCATGGTGTCCAGTACTTCCTTGACCATCTCCGGGTCGAGCGCCGAGGTCGGCTCATCGAACAGCATAATCTTCGGCTTCATGCACAGTGCACGGGCGATCGCCACGCGCTGCTGCTGGCCGCCGGAGAGCTGACCCGGGTACTTGTGCGCCTGCTCGGGAATACGCACGCGCTCAAGAAAGTGCATGGCGATTTCTTCGGCCTGACGCTTGGGCATCTTGCGCACCCACATCGGCGCCAGGGTGCAGTTCTGCAACACGCTCAGGTGCGGGAACAGGTTGAAGTGCTGGAACACCATGCCGACTTCGCGACGCACCGCTTCGATGTGCTTGAGGTCGTGGGTCAACTCGGTGCCATCGACCACGATACGGCCCTGCTGGTGTTCTTCCAGGCGGTTCAGGCAGCGGATCGAGGTGGACTTGCCGGAGCCGGACGGGCCGCACAGGACGATACGTTCGCCCGCCTGCACGCTCAGGTTGATGTCCTTCAGTACGTGGAACTGCCCGTACCATTTGTTCACGCCCTGCATCAGGATCATCGGCTCAGCGCTGGTTTGTTTGTTTGCTTCAGACATTGAAAAGGCTCCTAACGCTTATGGCCGGTGTCCAGCTTGCGCTCCAAATGCATGGAGTAGCGGGACATACCAAAACAGAAAATCCAGAAAATCAGCGCCGCGAACACATAGCCTTCAGTGGCCATGCCCAGCCAGGCCGGGTCGGTGGTCGCTTGCTTGATACTGTTGAGCAGGTCGAACAGGCCGATGATGATCACCAGGCTGGTGTCCTTGAACAACGCGATGAAGGTATTGACGATGCCGGGGATAACCAGCTTCAGCGCCTGCGGCAAAATCACCAGGCCCATCATCCGCCAGTAACCCAGCCCCATCGCGGCCGCTGCTTCATATTGCCCCTTGGGAATGGCCTGCATACCGCCACGCACCACTTCGGCGATATAGGCCGACTGGAACAGGATCACGCCGATCAGTGCACGCATCAGCTTGTCGAAGCTCAGGCCTTCCGGCAGGAATAGCGGCAACATGACCGAGGACATGAACAACACGGTGATCAGCGGAACGCCGCGCCAGAACTCGATGAAGGTCACGCAGATCACGCGGATCGCCGGCATGTCCGAGCGTCGTCCGAGCGCCAGCACTATCCCCAGTGGCAGCGCACCGACGATACCGACGGAGGCGATCACCAGGGTCAGCATCAAGCCGCCCCACTGGCTGGTAGCGACCTTCTCCAGGCCGAAAAAGCCGCCGTTCAGCAGCCAGTAAGCGACCAACGGATACACCACCAGGAAGCTGAAGCCGTAGACCGCTTTACGCGTCACTGCCGGAATGAACAGCGGCGCAGCGCCGATGATCGCCAGCCAGAGGGTCAGGTCGACGCGCCAGCGCAGTTCACTCGGGTAGAAGCCGTACATGAACTGGCCGATACGCTGCTGCACGAATACCCAGCAAGCGCCGCCAGTGGTGCAATCGGCGCGGGTGGTGCCGGTCCAGTCGGCATCGATAAACGCCCACTGGATCAGCGGCGGCACGATCAGCCAGACCAGATAGGCGGCGAACAGCGTCAGCAAGGTGTTGAACCAGCTGGAGAACAGGTTGGAGCGCAGCCAACCGAGCACGCCGACACTCAGCGCCGGTGGCGGTAAATCAGGTTTGAACGTATGGGTTTGCATGGCTGCTCCTTACCGCTCGATCAGCGCAATGCGCTTGTTGTACCAGTTCATCAGCATGGAGATGCTGATACTGATAGCCAGATACACGCTCATGGTGATGGCAATCACCTCGATCGCTTGCCCCGTCTGGTTCAGCACGGTGCCGGCGAATAGCGAGACCATATCGGGATAACCGATACCGGCCGCCAGCGAGGAGTTTTTCGCCAGGTTGAGGTATTGGCTGGTCAGCGGCGGAATGATCACTCGCATGGCCTGGGGGATAATCACCAGACGCAGGGTTTTACCGGCCGGCAGCCCCAGGGAGCGCGCCGCCTCGGTCTGACCGTGGTTGACCGCCATAATCCCGGAACGCACGTTCTCGGCGATAAAGGCTGCGGTGTAGATGGTCAACGCCAGGGTCAGGGCCATCAGCTCGGGGATCAACACCCAGCCGCCGCGGAAGTTGAAACCGCTCAGCTCGGGCATGCTCCACTGCAGCGGATTGCCGGACAGCAATATCGCCAAACCCGGCAGGATCACCAGCAACGGCACGGCGCCGAGGGAAACCGGGAACAATTTGCCGGTGGCTTCGAAACGCGCCTTCGACCAGCGGGCCAACAGCACGACACCGATGATCGCGATAACCAGTGCGGCGGCGAACGGCGCAAAGTTATCGGAGGGGCTAGGTGCAGGTAGATAGAAGCCACGGCTGTTGAGGAAAAAGACACCGCCCATGCCCATGCTGTCCCGTGGTCCGGGTAGCGCCAGCATTACTGCGAAGTACCAGAAGAAGATTTGCAACAGCGCAGGGATATTACGGAAAGTCTCGATATAGACAGTAGCCAGCTTGCTGAGCAGCCAGTTGGGCGACAACCGCGCGACCCCTAGCAGAAAACCCAGCAAAGTTGCCATGACGATGCCGATTACCGACACCAGCAAGGTATTGAGCAAACCGACTACGAACACCCGCCCGTATGTGTTGCTTTCGTCGTAATCGATCAGGTGTTGCGCAATGCCGAAGCCGGCACTGTTGTTAAGGAAGGAAAACCCGGAAGTAATCCCGCGCTTTTCTAGGTTGGTCTGGGTGTTGTCGAACAGAAACCAGCCGAGCGCCACAATGGCGATGATGGCAAGAATCTGGAATAGCCACGCACGCGCTTTCGGATCGGTCCAGATCGAACCACCCGGGCGTGGGGCATTTGCAGTAGTTTGCATAGGAGCCCTCATAGAACTCCTATGCCCGCATCGGCGGGCATAGGGCTCATGTAATCAGAACAATGCGGGTATCGCATGTGCGATACCCGCAAGACAGTCAACGCACTGGCGGTGCGTATTGCAGACCACCTTTGTTCCACAGGGCGTTCAGACCACGTTCGATCTTCAGCTCGCTGCCAGCACCGACGTTGCGTTCGAAGCTCTCGCCGTAGTTACCCACTTGCTTGACGATCTGCACCGCCCAGTCCTTCGGCAATTTCAGATCCTTGCCGAATTCACCCTCGACGCCGAGCAGACGCGCGACGTCCGGGTTCTTGGTGGTCTTGACCATTTCCTCGACGTTCTTCGAGGTGATGGCCAGTTCTTCGGCGTTGAGCATGGCGAACAGCGACCAACGAACGATGTTGAACCACTCGTCGTCGCCCTGACGCACGACCGGGCCCAGAGGCTCTTTCGAGATCACTTCAGGCAGCACCACGAACTGTTCCGGGGTAGCCAGCTTGATGCGCTGTGCATAAAGCTGCGACTGGTCGGAGGTCAGCACGTCGCAACGACCGGCTTCGATCGATTTGGCGCTTTCGTCGGAGGTATCGTAAGTGATGGGGGTGTACTTCAGGCCATTGGCACGGAAGTAGTCGGAGAGGTTCAGTTCAGTGGTGGTACCCGCCTGGATACAGACGGTGGCGCCGTCAAGTTCCTTGGCACTGGAAACGCCGAGGTTCTTGTTTACCAGGAAGCCTTGACCGTCGTAGTAGTTGATGCCGGCAAAGTTCAGACCCAGGCCGGCATCGCGGGAGCTGGTCCAGGTGGTGTTGCGCGAAAGAATGTCCACTTCACCGGATTGCAGTGCGGTGAAACGCTCTTTAGCGGTCAGCGGGCTGAATTTGACCTTGTTGGCGTCGCCGAAAAGCGCGGCTGCCACAGCACGACATACGTCAACGTCGAGACCCAGATAGTTGCCTTTTTCATCGGCATAGGAGAAGCCAGGCAGACCATCGCTGATACCGCACTGAACGAAACCCTTCTTTTGCACCGCATCCAGAGTGGCACCCGCGTGCGCGAAGCCACTAACACCGAGAACAGCAGCTGTAGTCAGCACAGCCAGGGTGGATTTCACCATCTTCATTAAAACCTCCAGTGTCTTTTTTTGTGTTGGAGTCTCGACCTTACCACCTCGTCCTTTTGGGACGCGTCGATTGCGCAGGCAGAACGCAAACAATTAGGCGGATCCGATCTTATCGTGAGTCTAGTTGCCGATAGCGTTATCGGCCACAAGTTTGCACCCGCCCATGGTTTGGTGGACTTAGAGACGGATCATCAGTCGCCCAGCGATTGGATCCTGCTCGGCGAACCTGCCGGAAATCAGTTACAGATTTCCTGTCTGTTGCGCGCCCAAGTATGCGGCAGTGTTACCGTAAACGGGCGACATCATCAGCTGGCAGAATACTAGCAAGGGTCGTACCAGTCGGCGTTTTTCAGCCCCATACAAACAGGTCAATAGGCAAACTTTCACCCTTGCGACATCTTCTTCAGTTATCCACCCTCAAGTGGAAAAGCAAGCGCCCTGGATCGGCGCGCACGCACCACACCGGAGCCATAAATGAGTGACCCTTTGATTCTTCAGCCCACACATGCCCCCGACGCCTGCGTCATTTGGTTGCACGGCCTGGGGGCCGACCGTTACGACTTCCTGCCGGTGGCAGAGGCACTGCAGGGTGTATTGCCGAGAACCCGCTTCGTCATGCCGCAAGCCCCGACCCGACCCGTGACCATCAATGGCGGCTATGCCATGCCCAGCTGGTACGACATCCTCGCCATGAGCCCGGCACGGGCGATCGACCAGCAGCAACTCGAAGCTTCGGCGCAGCAGGTGATCGCGCTGATCGAGGCGCAACGCGACAGTGGCATCGATCCGCGGCGGATCTTTCTCGCTGGTTTCTCCCAGGGCGGAGCGGTGGTGCTGCATACGGCGTTTCTCCGCTGGCAGGGTCCGCTCGGCGGGGTGCTGGCGCTTTCCACCTATGCGCCAACGTTCAGCACTGAGCTGCAGCTGGAGCCGGGCAAGCAACGGTTGCCGGTGATCTGCCTCCACGGCAGCCAGGACGACGTGGTGACCCCCGACATGGGTCGCACGGCATACGAATGGCTGCGCCAGCGCGAGGTGCCGGTCACCTGGCGGGAATACCCGATGAGCCATGAAGTGATCCCGGACGAGATCCGCGACATCGCCACCTGGCTCGGCGCGCAACTGGCCGAATGACTATCGCTGCGGCACGGCAGCAACGACTGCCGTAGCCCACTCATAGAGGAAGAAAAGCCAGGGTTATGACCGAATTGAATTTTTGTGACCGGCCATTCAGAAAAAGGCCTACCACTGGTCGGACGGCTATTTTGCCAGGATTGTCAGTGCCCGAGCACAGGGCTACTGTTCGGCGCTGAAACAGCTTCATGGGACAAGGAGAGTTTGCGATGCTAGCCGTTTTGCATTGTCTGTGTTGCTCGCCAATAAAATGAAAGCTGCTCATTGGCAGGTGGACCTGCAGCTTGTTCGTCAATTGCGACTGTTCGAGAACGTCGCCGCCAGCAGCATCAACCGGTTGCTGAAAGAATTCCGCGCGTGCGATTTGGACGAAGGCGAAATCCTCCTGTCGCCATTCAACCGCAATCAGCATCTCTACCTGCTGCTAAAAGGCCAACTGAAGGTCTACCTCGGCTCGCTGGACAGCACCTCGGTCAGCACCCTGCAGATCGGCGACTGCACGGGGGAAATCAGCTTCCTCGACAACCAGCACCCTTCTGCTTATGTAGTGGCCACCGAGGCGAGCACCGTCCTGCGCCTGCATCGAGAATCGCTGATCAGCCTGTTCCAGCAATCTCCGCAAATGATGCAGAACCTGCTCGGCCTGCTGTGCGATCGGGTGCGTCAGGGTAACCAGCTGATCATCAATAGCGAGCAGAACGCCAATATCGATCCGCTCACCGGCTCGTTCAACCGCCGCTGGCTGGAGCATGTGTTCGAGCGCGAAAGCACCCGCTGCGCATTCAACCAACAGCCGCTGTGCCTGCTGATGCTGGATGTCGATCACTTCAAAGCCTATAACGACCAGCACGGCCACCTCGCTGGCGACTATGCCCTGTGTCTGGTCGCCCACACCCTGCGCAACCAGTTGCGTCCCAAGGACAGCCTGACCCGTTTCGGCGGCGAAGAATTCGTGATTTTGCTCCCGGAAATGAGTGCCGAGGACGGCCGCAAAATTGGCAACCGCCTTCGCCAGAGCCTGCAGGATGTCGACTCTTTTTATGCCCCGGTCGGCGCCCTGCCAGGGGTTACGGTATCCATCGGGCTGGCGCAGATGCGCCCCAAAGACAGCCTGCAGAGCCTGATTGCCCGCGCCGACAGCGCGCTGTACCAGGCCAAGCAACAGGGACGCAATTGCCTCTGCGGCTAGCGAGCCATCGAAGCGCCGAACATATGCCATGCCCCTCAATTGTGCAGCACCGCGACAATAGGTTTGCCCGTGCCCTTTCAATGACATCAAGCCTGCTACAGTTGGCGTTCGGCTAAAACACGCCCGGACGGCCCCATGCGCAAACTCCTGATCACCCTGCTGATTCTCGTACCGCTCGGCCTCGGCATATTCTTCACCCTGCCCACCCTGCTCGATCGCAGGATGAACAGCGTCGAGAGCCCGGCCCCCTACCCGGCCAGCGAGCCCGCGGAACAGTTGCACCGACAATTGTTCATCGCCGACCTGCACAACGACGCCCTGCTCTGGGAGCGCGACCTGCTCAAGCGCTACGACTTCGGCCACTCTGATCTACCACGCCTGCTTGAAGGCCACGTCGCGCTTCAGGTCTTCTCCACCGTGACGAAATCCCCGCGCGGCCTCAACTACGAGCGCAACAGCGACGAAACCGACAACATCACCCTGCTGGCAATGGCCCAGCGCTGGCCGCGAGAAACCTGGACCAGCCTGCTGCAACGCGCGCTGTATCAGGCGCATAAGCTCGAACAGGCCAGCGCGAACAGCCAGGGCCGCCTCGCGATCATCCGCAGCCGCAGCGACCTGGGCACCTTTATTGACGCCTGGCGGCAGGACTCCAACCGGGTCGCCGCGATACTCGCGACCGAAGGCCTGCATCCACTTGAGGGCCGCCTGGAGAATATCGACCGATTGTACGACGCAGGCTTTCGCATCGCCGGCCTGACGCATTTCTTCGACAACGAGGTCGGCGGCTCGGCGCACGGCCTGAACAAAGGCGGGTTGACGCCATTCGGACGCCAGGTAATCGAACGTCTCGAAGCGAAATCCATGCTGGTCGACCTGGCGCATGCCTCACGCCCACTGATCGATGACGTGCTGGCCATGGCCACGCGGCCCATCCTGGTATCCCATACCGGCGTGGAAGGCACCTGCCCCGGTACGCGCAACCTCAGCGACAAACATCTACGGGCGATTGCCGCCACCGGCGGAGTGATCGGTATCGGCTATTGGGACACCGCGGTTTGCGCCACCTCGGTGGCCGCCATCGTCAAGGCGATCCGCTACACCGCCGATACCGTCGGCGTGCAGCACGTGGCCCTGGGTTCGGATTTCAACGGCACTGTGCATGCCCCTTTCGATGTCACCGGCCTGCCGCAGCTGACCGAGGGCCTGCTCGGCGCGGGGTTCAGCCGCGACGAAATCGCCGCGATCATGGGCGGCAACGTCCAGCGCCTGCTGCTCGCCAGCCTGCCGCAGAAGTGATTGCCACGGGCCGATCAGTATGCTGCGGCATGGCGCTTCGCCGCGCCGACTTCTTGCATTACACTGGCGGCCGTTCATTCCTTAGCCAATTGACGAGATGACCGTGCTCAAAGCACTCAAGAAGATGTTCGGCAAAGCCGAGAGCCAGCAGCCCAGCCCGGCTACCCCCGCCGCGGCGCCTCGCAACAACGACGCCGGTGCCGACACGCAAAACCGCCCAGCCAAGCCGCGCCAAGCCACCGAAACCAAGGACGCCACCGCCGACGAAGCGAAACCCGCACGCAGCGGCCAGGACAAAAAGCCCCGGCGCGAACGCGCAGCCAAACCGGTTAACACCTGGAAGCTGGAAGACTTCGTCGTCGAGCCCGCCGAAGGCAAGACGCGCTTCCATGACTTCAAGCTCTCCCCCGAGCTGATGCATGCGATCCACGACCTGGGCTTTCCCTACTGCACGCCGATTCAGGCGCAGGTCCTGGGCTTCACCCTCAAGGGCCAGGACGCCATCGGCCGCGCCCAGACCGGCACCGGCAAGACCGCGGCCTTCCTGATTTCGATCATCACCCAGTTGCTGCAAACCCCACCGCCGAAAGAACGCTATATGGGCGAGCCGCGGGCATTGATCATCGCGCCGACCCGCGAGCTGGTGGTGCAGATCGCCAAGGATGCCGCGGCCCTGACCAAATACACCGGGCTCAACGTGATGAGCTTCGTCGGCGGTATGGATTTCGACAAACAGCTCAAGGGCCTGGAAGCGCGCTTCTGCGACATTCTGGTCGCGACCCCGGGCCGCTTGCTCGACTTCAATCAGCGTGGCGAAGTGCATCTGGACATGGTCGAAGTGATGGTGCTCGATGAAGCCGACCGCATGCTCGACATGGGCTTTATCCCCCAGGTGCGCCAGATCATCCGCCAGACCCCGCCGAAGAACGAGCGCCAGACCCTGCTGTTCTCCGCGACTTTCACCGAAGACGTGATGAACCTGGCCAAGCAGTGGACCACGGACCCTGCGATCGTCGAGATCGAACCGGAAAACGTCGCCAGCGACACCGTCGAACAGCACGTCTATGCGGTGGCCGGCAGCGACAAGTACAAGCTGCTGTACAACCTGATTGCGCAGAACGACTGGATTCGCGTGATGGTCTTCGCCAACCGCAAGGACGAAGTGCGGCGCATCGAGGAACGCCTGACCCGCGACGGCATCAGCGCCGCGCAGATGTCCGGCGACGTGCCGCAGCACAAGCGGATCAAGGTGCTCGAAGGCTTCCGCGAAGGCAGCATCCGCGTGCTGGTCGCCACCGACGTGGCCGGCCGCGGCATTCACGTCGATGCGATCAGCCACGTGATCAACTTCACCCTGCCGGAAACCCCGGACGACTACGTTCACCGCATCGGCCGTACCGGTCGTGCCGGCACCAGCGGCACCTCGATCAGCTTCGCCGGTGAGGACGATGCCTACGCCCTGCCGGCCATCGAAGCGCTGACGGGCCGCAAGATCGCCTGCGAAATGCCGCCGGACGAGCTGCTCAAGCCAGTACCGCGCAAGCACTAGCTCGCAGCCCAAGCCGTAGCGAAAAAAACGAAGCCCAAGGGCTTCGTTTTTTTATGGCCGTGTAGCCCTTCACTGTTGCATCTGCGGTCTCTTGCAGGCGGGTCGGGGGGTATTCCATGACCTCGATGCGAGCTTCTCGCCGTATCGGTCCGGCAACACCATCCGCATCCTCACACCGCATGAAACCAACAGGAACATCGCTTGTGTCTACAATCCCCCAATCTGCGCCAGCCGGGCAACGGGAGACACCACCATGACCATAAAACTCGAAGTCGCCGATCTCGCCCGTGCGGTCCAGGCCGGCATTCTGCAGCCGGGCCAGGATCAAGCCCTGCTGCAATTTCTCCGGCAACACAGCGCGCAGCGCGGCAGTTTGCAGCTGGCCCATATCGCCTATTACTTGGGCGCCATGCTGATCATCGGTGCCATGGGCTGGTTGCTCACCGAGGCCTGGATGCGCATCGGCGACTGGGCCTTGCTGCTGATCAGCGGCGCCTATGCGCTGCTGTTCACCCTGTGCGCCCGTAGCTTGTGGCAGCGTGAGCTGCAGATTCCCGGTGGCCTGCTCGGCGCGGTGGCGGTCAGCCTGACGCCGCTGCTGGTGTTCGCCAGTCAACGCCTGCTCGGTCTTTGGCCCCTGGACGACGGACAGACCGACTACCAGCATTACTACTTGTATGTGCAGGGCGGTTGGCTGGCGATGGAGGCCGCGACCCTGGTGGCCGGCCTGCTGATGCTGCGTATGCTGCCCTTCCCCTTTATCGTCATGCCGATGGCCGTGGCGCTGTGGTTCATGTCGATGGACCTGACCGAACTGGCTTATGGCAGCGACTTCGACTGGGACCAGCGACGCGGGGTTTCGTTGTGGTTCGGCCTGCTGGTGCTGCTTGGAAGCCTCTGGGTCGATGGCCGTAGCAAAGCGGATTTCGCCTTCTGGGGCTACCTCGCCGGACTTGCCGCATTCTGGGGCGGGCTGAGCCTGATGCACAGCGGCAGCGAACTGGGCAAAGCGCTGTACTGCCTGATCAACCTGGCGTTGATCGGTATCGCGGTAGTCCTCCGTCGCCCAGTATTTATCGTCTTCGGCGCTCTAGGCGTGGCCGGCTACCTGGGGTATCTGGCGCATCAGGTATTCGAGGATTCCCTGCTGTTCCCGGTCGTCCTCAGCCTGATCGGCCTGGGCACCATTGGCCTCGGCCTGCTTTACCAGAAACACCGCGACGCCCTGACCAGCAGCCTGCGCCGTAACCTGCCACCGAGCTGGCTGGACTTCCTTCCAGCGCTACGCCGCTGATCAGCCCCCGAGGCGACGCGGGCAATTAGCCTGGCGATACAGCACAGCCAGGCTGCGCCCTGTGGGTACCAGGAGTCCGCGTCGACGCGGGGGCGCCCCCCCTACGAAATGGGATCTCGATACCTGAACGCAACGCCGTAGCGGAAGTAGCCATAAAAAGGCTCGACCGGCTTCGGGATACCCGCGGCTGCACTACACTCCATGCATGCAACAATCAGGGGCAAGCAAATATCGTCATCGCGCCGGCCAGGCCCGGCGCCCGAATGGCCGCACTGCTCGACGCCACTCTTCAGACGGATCCGATCATGGCTGACCATCAGATACCTGAACGCAAGCTCACGCTCAAGGTGGTTTATTACGGCCCGGCCCTGAGCGGCAAGACCACTAATCTGATGCAACTGCATACCCTGCTACGCCCGCAGCGCAAGGGCGAATTGATGGTGCTGGAAACCCGCGACGACCGCACGCTGTTCTTCGATGTACTGCCGATCGGCCTGCGCAACGAATCCGGTATCGACCTGCGCCTGAAGCTCTACACCGTACCCGGCCAAGTACAGCACGACAGCACCCGCAAGGCCGTGCTGTCGCGCGCCGACGGGGTGATCTTCGTTGCCGACTCGCAACCGGCGCAGCAGGACAACAACGCCAATGCCTTCGAAAACCTGGCTGATAATCTGCAGAAGCTGGGCATGGATATCGAAACCCTGCCGCTGGTCGTGCAATTCAACAAACGCGACATCGCCGACGCGGTCCCCGAACAGGAGCTACAAGCGCGTTGGGGCGACACGCCCTGGGCGCCACTGTGCATGGCCTCGGCGCTGGGCGGTCAGGGCGTGGTCGAGAGTTTTCGCCTGTTGCTCGAACGTCTGTACCCGATACTCGACGGCGAATACCACCTGGCCGCACGAGAGGGCATCAGTGCCGAGGATTTCGTCCGGCGCCTGAGCTACGCGGAAGACGGCCATGCTTAGTTTCGAAGACGATCCGCACCTCGACGACCTGCTACCCGACGAGCGCCAAGAGCGCTTGACCCAGCTGTTGCAGGCCCTGATCGGGTGCCCGTTGCGTATGACCGAGCAGGCCGAAGCGGGCGCCGAAGCGATCGAGTTCAACCTGGAAACCCTCGCCTGGCTGAGCTGCCCGAGCGCCCCCGCACTACAGGAACCAGCGGCGCGACTGGTGGAATTCGTGCTGTTCTATGTCGGCAAATATCGCCTGGCGGCCAACCTGCACCACGACACCACCGAGGCCAGCTTCGCCGAACTGCAGCGCCAGCACGCCGAGCTGCAGGAATCCGAGGCGCGCTATCGGGCACTTTCCACACAGCTGCAAAGCCGCGTGAACGAACAGGTCAAGGTCATCGAAACAACCCAGCAGCAGCTTTACGAGAGCGCCCGCTTGCGCGCCATCGGCCAGCTCGCGGCCGGGGTCGCCCATGAAATCAACAACCCCATCGGCTTTATCGCCAGCAATCTAAGGGTCGCCGGCGACTACCTCAACGAACTGGTCGACAAGCTGCCCTCCGACAACACCACGGTGGCGATGATGGAGGATTTTCGCGCCCTGCTGAAGGAGTCGGGCAGCGGTGCACAGCGCATCGCGGCGATAGTTGCCGACCTCAAGACATTTTCCAATATCGACCAAAGCGACTTCGTCCCCTGCGACCTCAACGCCCTCGTCGCCAGTGCCTGCCATCTGCTGCAAACCGAAAGCCCGCAGCCCCTGCAGATCGAGCTGCGCCTCGGCGAGCTGCCGCAACTGGCCGGCTACCCCGCGAAGATTTCCCAGGCCACCTACAATGTGCTGGACAACGCTGTCAAAGCCATCGCCGCCGGAGGCAAGATCCGCATCACCAGCAATACCGACGAACACGGCCAGATCCAGGTGATCGTCGAGGACAATGGCTGCGGTATCGCCGCCGAACACATCCCCCACCTGTTCGACCCCTTCTTCACCACCCGTGACGTGGGTGCCGGCACCGGCCTGGGCTTGACCGTCGCCAGGGAGATCATGAATGCACACCAGGGCGAAATCCTGGTCAAAAGCCAACCCGGTAAAGGCACCCGTGTAACGCTACGCTTTCTTTGTCGCTAAGGAGCCTCATTCGTGGCAAAACGCTATGCATCGCTGTTCGTCGGCACGGCTCCCCCGGGCGAAAGCCATACCCCCCCTGCCGACAGCCCGTACAGCCTGCTGCTGGTGGACGATGAACCGGGCATACTCGCGGCCCTGCGCCGCGTGTTGCACCGCGAGAACTATCAATTGCACTTCGCCCGCAACGGCGCCGAAGCCCTGAAGATTCTGGCCAGCCAACCCATCCATCTGATCATCAGCGACTTCATGATGCCGCAGATGAATGGCAGCGAGCTGCTCAGCCAGGTGCGTGAGCGCTGGCCCGGCACCATTCGCATCATGCTCACCGGACACGCCAATACCGAAGCGGTGATGGGTTCGATCCAGGGAGGGGCGGTATACCGCTTCATTCTCAAGCCATGGAACGACGACGACCTGCGCCTGACCATCGCCCTGGCGCTCGAGCAATACGACCTGAAACAGCGCAACCGAGCGCTCGAAAAGGAAAACCACAAGCAGCACCGCGACCTGGAAACCCTGGCCAAGCTGGGCGTCACCAACCGTAGCCAGCTGGCGATCATGCTGCACAAGAAAGGCCTGCTCAATGCCCAGCAGATCCAGCAACTGCACAAGGAAATGCGCGTTCACAAAACCCCGGTGATGCGCCAACTGATGCAGCACGAATGGGTCGACAGCCGCAAAATCTACGACCTGTTGCGCAAGGACCTGATGCTCGAAGAAATCGATCTGCGCGAATTCCAGGTCGATCCGCCGCTGCTGTCGCTGGTGCCGCAGGCGGTATGTACGCGGCAGCTGGTATTGCCGCTGCGCGTGGTCGACAAACGCCTGCGCCTGGCGATGGCCGACCCCATGGACCAGGGACTGATCGAAGAACTCGGCTTCATGACCGGCTTCAGCATTCATCCGCTGCTGTGCGAGCTGACGCAACTGCAGGACAAACTCGACGAAATTTTCGGTACGCCCGGCAACCGCCTTGAAGATCTGGCGACCGTGGTCGGCGACAGCGACCCTTACGAAGGCATCGAGATCGTCCTCGACGATGACGACAATGGCGAGAACCTGGAACAGCTGTTGAGCAGCTCCGAGGAGCCTCCGGCCATTCGCCTGGTCAATGCGGTCATCCTCGAAGCCCTGCGCCTGGGCGCCAGCGATATTCATATCCATCCGCGCACCAAGCAGGTGGTGGTGCGCTACCGCATCGACGGCGTGTTGCAGGACAAGATCCAGATTCCCAGCAACCTGCTGATGTCGCTGGTCTCGCGGATCAAGGTGATGGCCGAGCTGGACATCACCGAACGACGCCGCCCGCAGGACGGACGAATCACGGTGAAAACGCCGATGCGCATCGTCGACCTGCGGATTTCCACCCTGCCAACTATCAATGGCGAAAAGGTCGTGATGCGGGTGCTGGAGCGTCAGTCGGCCGCCCAATCGCTCGAGGATCTGGGCCTGTCGGCGAACAATCTGCGGCGCCTGCTGCATGTGGTCAGCAAACCTCAGGGCATCATCCTCGCCACCGGCCCCACCGGCAGCGGCAAGACCACCACCCTGTTCGCCCTGCTGCAACACGAAGCCTCGTCGGAAAAGAATTACGTGACCATCGAAGACCCGGTGGAAATTCACGTCGACCTGGCCGGACAGGTGCCGGTGCGCGAACGTATCGGCATGAGCTTCGCCAGCATCCTGCGCGCAATCCTGCGCCAGGATCCGGATGTCATCCTGCTCGGCGAGATCCGCGATCACGAAACCGCCGATGTGGCCTTCCATGCCGCCCTCACCGGCCACCTGGTGTTTTCCACCCTGCATACCAATTCGGCCGCGGCGACCATTGCGCGGCTGTTCGACCTCGGGCTGAAACCCTATGTCCTGGCCTCCGCGCTCGAGGCCATTGTCGCGCAGCGCCTGGTTAGGCGCATCTGCACGCACTGCCGCGAGCCGGTAAAGCCCGCCGAAGAGCGTTTGCGCAGCCTCGGCCCGGAATTTCTCGAAGCGGATATGCAGTTTTACCAAGGCAGCGGCTGCAGTCATTGCAACCAGGGCTACAAGGGCCGGGTCGGCATCCACGAAGTGCTGACCATGAACGACGCGCTGCGCGACGCCATCTCCCAGGGGGCCGGCGCCATGCAATTGCAGACCCTGGCCCGCGAGCAAGGCATGACCACCCTGCTCGACGACGCCCGGGAAAAAATCCATCTAGGCCTGACCACCGTCGAAGAGGTATTGCGCCTGCTCGGTCCTCAAGACCTTCAGAATTAGCCGGCAGGCGTCGCGGGGGCATATCAAGTTGGCGCGATCGGGGTTGCCCATATAGACAATAAAATCCAGAATGGAATTATTATTCCAAATCCTGGAGCCCCCCCATGTCGATCACGCCCTACGTGCTGCACCATGCCGAAGCCGAGCAGCTGCTCGCCCGAGTCGATGTTCACCAGACCATGCTCGGGCTGTTCCGCAGCCTGGCCAGCGGAAGCGCCGTGCAGCCGCCGCAGCAGTTGGTCGAGTTCCCGCAGGGCGCCGGCGACTTCATCAACTACCTGGGGGTGCTTGCCGACGCAGGCGTCTACGGAATGAAAACCTCGCCCTATATCGTGCGCGAGCAAGGTCCGTTGATCACCGCCTGGACCTTGCTGATGTCGATGCGCAGCGGCCAACCGCTGCTGCTCTGCGATGCCGGGCTGCTGACCACCGCCCGCACCGCCGCCACCACCGCAGTGGCGGTCGATGCCCTGGCCGCACCAAACGCCAGGCGCCTGGCGGTGATCGGCTGTGGCCCGGTGGCCCGCGCCCATGTGCACTACGCCAAGGCGCTGCGTGAATGGCAAAGCATTCGCCTGTATTCGCCGCGCCTGGCCGACAAGAGCGACGCCGAATGCGCCGAACTGCAGCGCCTCGACCCGCGCCTGACACTGTGTGCCAGCCAGGTGGAGGCTGTGCGCGATGCCGATGTGGTAATGCTCTGCACCTCCTCGGGCACACCGGTGCTCGACCCGGCAGCCTTGGATAAACCGGCCTTGATCACCTCGATCAGCACCAACGTGGCCCGTGCCCATGAAGTGCCGCCGGCCAGCCTCGCCGGCATGGATGTGTACTGCGACTACCGCGCCACCACGCCTGGCAGTGCCGGCGAAATGTGCCTGGCACGCGAGCAGCACGGCTGGGACAGCGCGCTGATCTGTGGCGACCTGGCGCAATTGCTCAATGACGAAGCCCCGCGCCCCGCCTATCGGCGCCATGCCTTCTTCCGCTCGATCGGCCTGGGCTTGGAAGATATCGCCCTGGCCAACGCCCTCTATCAGCTCAAGCACGCGGGAGCGCACTGATGCAGCACACCGAGTACCTGATCATCGGCGCCGGGATCGCCGGGGCTTCGACCGGCTACTTTCTCGCACCTCACGGCAAAACCATCGTCCTGGAACGCGAGCAACTGCCCGGTTATCACTCCACCGGGCGCTCCGCCGCACTCTATACCCTGGCCTATGGCACGCCCCAGGTGCGCGCGCTGACCGCAGCCAGCCGGGCGTTCTTCGACGCGCCGCCGGCAGGCTTCGCCGAGCACCCGTTGCTGACTCCGCGCGGTGAACTGGTGGTGGATTTTGCCGGCGACGCCGAAGAGCTGCAGCGCCAGTTCGACAGTGGCAAAGCCAGCGTGCCCGAGATGCGTTTGCTGACGGCCGATCAAGCCTGCGCGCTGGTGCCGGTGCTGCGCCGCGACAAGGTACATGCCGCGATGCTCGATCCCAGCGCCGCCGATATCGACACCGATGCCCTGCACCAGGGCTACTTGCGCGGCATTCGTCAGCAAGGCGGGGAGATCCACAACCAACGCGATGTGCTGGGCATCCGCCGGGATGGCGACGGCTGGCGAGTCGATTGTGGCGTCGAGCAATACCACGCGCGGGTGTTGATCAATGCCGCTGGCGGCTGGTGCGACCGCATCGCCGAGCTCGCCGGAGTGGCGCCCATCGGCCTGGCGCCCAAGCGCCGCGCCGCCTTCACCTTCCAGGGGCCGGCGGCTATCGACTGCCATGCCTGGCCGTGCGTGGTCAGCCTCGACGAGTCGTTCTACTTCAAACCCGATGCCGGCCTGCTGCTCGGCTCGCCGGCCAACGCCGACCCGGTCGAACCCCATGATGTACAGCCCGAAGAGCTGGATATCGCCCTGGGTATCTACCAGATCGAGGAACACACCAGCCTGAGCATCCGCCGCCCCGAACACACCTGGGCCGGGTTGCGTTCGTTCGTCGTCGACGGCGACCTGGTCGCCGGCTTCGATGCGCGGGTACCCGGCTTCTTCTGGGTGGCGGCACAAGGCGGTTACGGCATCCAGACCTCTGCCGCGATGGGCATGGCCAGCGCCGCGCTGGCACGTGGCGAGCCGCTGCCTGAGCACCTGCGCAGCTTCGGTCTGAGCGCCGCGATGCTGTCGCCGGCGCGCCTGAGCAACTGACACCGCACCGCCCGAGGATGACGCCTCGGGCGCTTTGCGGCACACTCGCAAGGCCGCCCGAGACTCAAGAGCCCACGAATGACCCCACCCCGCCACGATCCCGCGCTGGACAACTTCCGCGCCATCGCCGACGCCATCGCCACGCTGTTCTTCCCCCATGCTGAAGTGGTGTTACACGACCTGCGTACGCAGAAAGTCGACTACATCGCCAACAACATCTCCAAGCGCGAAATCGGCGACGACGCCGCGCTGGAGGACCTGCTCAGCGAGGGCATCGACGAGCGCAACATCGGCCCCTACGAGAAGCTCAACTGGGACGGCCAGAAGATCCGCTCGGTCAGCACCGTACTGCGCGATGGCCATGGCGTGCCCATCGCGGTGCTGTGCATCAACCTGAATATTTCGCTGTTCGAAAGCGCCAGGCAGGCGCTCGAACTGTTCCTCGCCCCCGGCAGGCTGATTCCGCAACCCGACGCGCTGTTTCGCGACGACTGGCAGGAACGCATCAATACCTTCCTGCACAATTGGCTGCGCCAGCGTCAGCTCGGCCTCAACCTGCTGACCCGCGAACACAAGCGCGAGCTGGTCGAAGCGCTGCACGCCGAAGGCGCATTCAAGGGCAAGAGCGCTGCCAACTACGTGGCCAATGTACTGAACATGGGCCGCGCCACCGTGTACAAACACCTGAAAGAGATCAAGGGCGACGCCTGAATCCTGCGCCCTTCAGCCACGACACCAACGCCTGGCAAGAGGCCCGGTCCTCCAGACGCCGCACAGCAAACTGTAGGAGCCAGCTTGCTGCGGCCCGGCGTTCCGGCGATGCTTTTGATCTGCAAATATCGCCAGCAAGCTGGCTCCTACAACCTCCGCAACAGCCGCGCTGTTTGAACCGGCTTTGGCCGGATCAATGGCATCGTGTTTTAACCAAGAGTCCACCATGAACGAACAGATTCCCTACGGCGTGGGCGACGCCTCCTATCGCGCCGCCGGTGGCATCGACGGCCTGCAACGGCTGGCCGATGACTTCTACCGGCTGATGGACGAACAGACCGAAGCCGCCGACCTGCGCAGCATGCACGCGGAAAACCTCGATATGGCGCGCGACAAGCTCGCCAGTTTTCTCAGCGGCTGGCTCGGTGGCCCGCGCCTGTTCGCCGAGAAATACGGCGCCATCTCTATCCCGGCGTTTCACGCCCAGTGGCCGATCGACGAACGCCTCGCCGATACCTGGCTGAACTGCATGGCCCAGGCGATCGCCCGGCAGCCCTACTCGCCGGACTTTGCCGAATACCTGCTGAGGCAATTGCGGGTCCCAGTCCAGCGCATCGTCCAGGCCAGCCAGAACCGCCACCGCGAAGCCTGAACACAGCCAAAGCGGCGCCGCACGAATCCCGGCGGCGACAAGGCCGTCGAAACCACGGAAATCGATACGCTGGTAGTCGGCGCCGGCCAGGCGGGCATGGCCCCGAGCGAACACTTGAGCAAGCTCGGCGTGCCCCACATGGTGCTGGAACGCAAGCGGATCGCCGAAGCCCGGCGCAGCGGCCGCTGGGATTCGCTGGTCGCCAACGGCCCGGCCTGGGACGACCGCTGTCCGGGCCTGGAATTCGACGACCTGGCGCCCGCGCTTTCGCATCGAAACCTCGAACGGGGTGATACACCCGACGAATTCGTCAGCCAGGCGCAACTTGATGGCTGCAACGCCATGCTTAAGCGCTTGATCGAGTGGTTGCGGGAACGGGCCTGAATGCGGGTCTGCGGATTGAGCGACGCGGATGATCAGCCGCGCCAACCAAGCAAAATAGCCAAAAAATTCGCGTTTGTCCGCATATCAGACTTCACTGCGCGATGTATTGGAATTGCGCCTGCGCCTTTTCAACGGCGGTACGAACTTCATCTTTCTGGGCTTCGCCACCAGCGTAGTAAACACGCATACCATTCAAATCGAGCGCATCAAACGCATTCTCAATAATGGCCAGGTCGAGTGAGGTACCTGCACCAATAATTAAAAAACCACTGTCACCTGCAGCCTTTGCCTTTAGCAGTTCCTGTTTAAGTTGTGATGCATTGGCACCACCGCCTGCAGCAATCGCCAGATTGTCAGCGATCAGGCCATGACTGAGGATTTTTAGACTGGGTAAGCTGACCTTGCTTTGGCCCGCTGGAAGCGTCATTACATGCGCTGATGCGGCTTCCGCAAAAATCTGCTGATCACTTTTGCCTTGGGTTGCACACCCGGCCAGCATGGCCAGAAAGGACAGGGCTACTAACGATTTCACATTGTTCTCCTTGTGGAATTTCATCTTGGTCAGGGACGTAGCGCCAGACGGCGCTTGGCCTTGTAACAGTCATTGATGGCGACGGCCTTCTCGTAGAACGCGCGGCGCTGCGAGCGATTGCTGTCACCTTGTAAGCGATAGATTTCTGCCTGGAAGTCGCCACTCCCGCCGTAGAGAAAACCCATGCCGGTCGGCATCTGCTGACGACACTCAAAGAACACAGCAGGCTGCGGATAGTAGCGCTCATACAACGGCCGGCTGGCGCCCATATTCGCAAGGGCCGCCTGGTATTCGGCTGTCTGGGTAAACTCGGAGCACCAGCTCGAGGCGAGTAATGCAGACGGGGCAAAGCCGTGGATAAGGCTTTGTTCGATCAATGGGCAGGCCTTTTGCGACGCTGCACCGTTCGAATCAACCAACAGGTAGATCAAAGCCAAGCGATATTGCGCAACGGGGTGAGCCAACGCGGCTGCCTGTTCCAATAAGGGCACGGCGGATCTAAGCAGAAGACCCGCCGCTTCGATCAGCACCACCGCCCGTTGCTTTTCCTTGGCATCGGCCGTAGGCGTGTTGGCAGGCACGGCATCCAACTTGTCGCCCGCCTGTTGCAGATAAGGCAGCGCCTTCTGGTAAAGGGCTTCACTTTGCGGGTCTATCGTAAAGGGCTGTGCCAGCGATAGGAGTGGAAACAGCCCAATCAGCAGGATACCCATCTGGCGATAACAAAACATTGATACATTCCTTGTGGGGTATGACTTGGGATTTGAATGATCACGCCGAAGCAAAATCAATCGTGGCCTACCCTCTATCGTTAGTGCCAAGGTAACGAATCACCAGGACTTACCACATAAAACACCGGCTCAGCTTTATGCGTCCATGCACCTTGACCTGCTAGCTGTCATTACTCGCATGAAAAGCTTGAGATTTATATACACCGTTAACCAAGAGCAACGTAATAAAAGCCAAGAATATCGCAGCCACATCGGATATTTGGTACAAAATATTTGCCGTCTGTAGCTCTGGTATATCTTTAGCAGAGAGTGATATACGAAATACCGCTTGCCCGATAAAGTTAGTTGCCAACCAAAAAAACCACCACCAAGGCAGGATTGCACTTACCTTGGCTTCCTTCCAATTACCTGGATCACTACTAGCTTTCCAGATTTCTTTCATTGCCTGGTAGGGCTTCCATAACGTAGCTACTGGGATAAAGTACCACCCGATAGACCAGCCAGGAGTAAACTCCATGCCCTTGGCTCCAAGCTGCCTTGCATTGTAATTTGCACGATAAATCCACTTAAGAATCACTATACCCGAAACAATAGAAACGGCGAGATACACCATAGCGATAATAGCTTGTCTTGCATCATTAGCTTCTCCATCGGCGACAGCCTGCCCATGCGATGTATAAATTCCATTCTCATACGCGCTCAACAATTGATACTCCATGGCCCCTGAGGCTAGGGAAACCACCGCAACGATAATTTGTGCAAACAAAAAATATCTCACCCACCTGATAAGCGAGTCTGAATTTATAAAATTACCTTTATCTTCCGACATCTATTAATTCTCCTTATGACAACTAAGATTGCGATAATATTAGCTTTACGAACAACGAAACCAGATCAATTCGACTTCTATAACTAGCGCACCTTACCAAGTAGAAATATGTTCATTTTAAGTTACACCCACACCATAGACAATTCTTTCTAGCAATGCCAAATACAGGGACTTTGCTACCAAGAGAAAATGGCGAATGGTTGCATTTTGGGCACCTTAATATATAGCTTTTTACCGTAAAATAAAGAAGCACCCAGAAAACCGTGCTTACTACACATATAGTATTCACCCACCTATTCATGGATGGCCATACCAGCACAAATACCGAAACCATACATACATAAACGACAAAAATCTTTATACCTCGCCCGAGTACTGATTGAAATTCCTGCTCTCGCGCATACCACTCGAATTTCACTATTGAACCATCCAATTTATTATTATTTTAATTATTTTTCAGGCATTGCATAGTACTCTGCGGCCCTTTCTTCCCATATTTAACCATGCTACCTAATGTACAACCTTCTACATAACTGGCTGCAAAAACCTTATGCTTCTCAGTGGACTCGCCGTAAGCGGCGACAAATTTCTCATTACAAAGATAAGTTTCCTTTCTATGTATTTTCACACACTCATCCACGGTAGCAGATAGGCAATTTTGAATTATTGATGATTGGCAGAAATGAATTCTCGAAGCTTCTATTTCAGAGGATACATTCGAGTACCTTTCATCATCCAAGTCAGATATGTGCCTTTCATATATTGGCGCATACGAAGACTCTTGATCTGCGAGCGGGGTCTGACACGCAGTTAGAGTAAGTAACATAGATAGCGGTGCAATTATTCTCACGAAGTAGTCCTTTCTTTTTGGCGCCACTGCGATACCGAAAAACTAATATAACCTCCCGATTGAGCGGCCGAAGTGGCGCGCAGTGAATCGAAGGTCGGCTCGAGCCGGTGGTTAGGGTTCATTATTCGCTTGGCTTCCGCATTTTCCGCGTTATTAGCACTGCACATAAATCCAATATTGAGTCGATATACCTTGTTCGCTCTGCCTTTGAATCTACAGGACCAAAGTAATAGGGAAACGAACCGCGCCTTGCTCAGCCATCGACGAAAGGTCGCTGCGTTTTTTTGTAAATGCCAAACAGGAAGGAAGGTAACTGGCATCCAGCCTGCGGGGTGCTTCATTGCGTTGTTTGAACGCTAGCCGACAGCGCCTTCAGCCACAAGTATTTTTATGGCTAATAGCCATACCTTTTCGAACGCCCCCATCACAGCGAAGCAAGCGGCGACAAGCCGCGAGTTTGAGGTCGCCGAACGGTTGCGATCAGGTCGATATCTGTCGACTGCGCAATGTTGGCCCAGCCTCTGTGCTCAGCAGCGGCGAGCCTCCAATCCCTGATATCGCCGGCTACCCCTTCAACGCCGCTTCGATGTCGATCTTGGTCATTCCCATCATGGCGTCGCGTGCGCGCTTGGCCGCCGGATAGTTGCCAGGCGCGCGGCAAATGGCCCTCACTGCAACCTGTCCGGCATGCGCGCTCTGGGGTGGCAGCGACGGCGGCCGGGCCAGAAGGCCAGCGGCAAGAGGGCCGGGTTTGCCTCCGCACCCGCCATGTTCTGTATGAACCGTAGATTTTGTCCGCTCGTGGGCTACGTGGCCGACTATACGTCGGCCGCGACGCGTGTCCGCTCCCGCAGGAATACCGGCAGATCGTTAGCCGGCAGCATGGCCGGCACCTGGTACATCAGATCGCCGACGAAGCCCCGGTGATAGGTGCCGTGGTTGACCACGTGCATCAGCATTTCCAGGCGCGACATACAGCCCTGGCCGCCGTCGACAAAAGCGAATTCCACCAGCTCGGCCAGTTGCGCATCCGTGGTCGAGCGCGTGTAGTCGATATACCAGCGGTCCATTGCGGCCTGCGCCTCCCACAGTTCGTCGAGCGGGGGATGCTCCGGGGTATTGCGCGCGGTATATCCATGCGCTTCGCCCAGCAGGTGGGCCTTGAAGATCGCATCGATCACATACACGTGGTTGAGCGTATGCAGCATGCTGCCGAAACGGGTCGGTCGCTGCTTGGTCGCCTCGCCTGGCGCCAGAGCGTTGAGCGCAGCAAAGGTGAGGTCGTTGGCCCAGGCCTTGTATTGAACGAGCAGATTGATATCGAGCACGGTGTTTGCCTCCCTGCGGCAAAAATCGGAAGTGCGCGCATGGCCGGCTATCTCCCGGCTTTGCCTCGCCCGCCAAGGTATACAACAGCAGCCAAGGCCGGTCGACCGGAAAACCGCGGTCCCAGGGCGAATGCCCCCCCCTGCGGCAAGCTATTGGAACGGGGGGCAAGGCGATTTCGCCTGTCTACGCTCAATGGCCAATCGCCCAGCGGAAAAATTTTGTGTAACGTTTGATCCAAAGAGCTGATCCTCAGCTCTGTACACAGGATACGGGCGCTCCGGCACCAGTACCGATGGGGAGTTACCGCAATTGCGCGCTTGGCGTATTGGCTGGCAGGCGATGATCGAGAAGAACCGGGCCTTTGCGCCCCAGTTGCTCGAGCAGAATATGCGACGCCTGCTGTTTGCCGCCCCCTTGATTCCGCCGATCAACCTGATTCATCTGTGGGTGTTCTGGCAGCGCCAACCGGCTTCAACCAGCGAGGCGCTATGGCGCCAGGGCATTCTTGCGGCGCACGCCGGCATGTTGGTGTTCTTCAGCCTGCTGGGCCTGGTCGCCTGGCGGCTCAGTCGCCGGCCTGACTCGCTACGGCTGCGTCAGGCCTGCGTCACCACTGCGGTCATCGGTACCCTGGGCTTCGCCGCCCTGGTCAGCGCCATCGATCAATTGGTGACCAGTAATATCACCCCTCTATTGACCGGCTGCACCCTGGTTGCGCTGGTGTTTCTACACCGTCCGCTGTCCGCACTTTGGCTGTTCGGCGCCGCCCTGCTGCTGTTTCTGATCGGCATGCAACTGACTCAGAGCAACCCGGCGCTGCTGTTGAGCAACCAGGTCAACGGAGGTTCGGCCTGCGCGATCGGCCTGATACTGGCCTGGTTGCAGTGGCGCAACTTCGTGCAGATCAATACCCAGAAGCAGCGCCTGCAGGCCCAGCAGCTGCTGCTGGAGGAGCAGAATCGCAAACTCTGCTACCTCGCCGAACACGACCCCTTGAGCGGCCTGCTCAACCGCCGCGCATTCGGCGCGATCGTCGAGCGTGAGCTGCTGCGCAGTCAACGTAGTCGGCAACCGTTGTGCTTGCTGATACTCGACCTCGATCACTTCAAGGCGGTCAACGATCGCTTCGGTCACCCGCTTGGCGATGCGGTGATCAAACGTGCCGCCGTGTTACTCAGCAGCCAGATACGCAGCATCGACAGCCTGGCGCGTCTGGGCGGCGAGGAGTTCGTTCTGCTGTTGACCGATTGCGCGCGCGAACACGGGCTGCGCATCGCCGAAAAACTGCGCCAGTTGATGGAGGCGGAATTGAAGGAAGTCGACGGCCAGCCGGTGGAAGTCACCGTCAGCATCGGTCTGAGCAGCCTCAGCGCGGGCCAATCGAGCAATTACGAAAGCCTCTATGCGGCCTGCGACCGAGCGCTGTACCGCGCCAAGCACAGCGGCCGCAACCGCATTGAAGGCGCCGAGGCAACCTGACAAAACCGCAGCCGCTGCGGTTTTGTCATGAGCACGGGGTCAGTCACCGTAAATATCGAAGTCGAAGTACTTGCTCTGAATCCTCTGGTATTCACCATTGGCGCGGATCGCCTGGATGGCGTCATTAAGCTTGCCGAGCAGCTCACTATCGCCCTTGCGCACTGCGATGCCAGCGCCCTCACCGAAGAATTTGGGGTCGGTGAAACTCGGGCCGACAAAGGCGAAGCCCTTACCGTTATCGGTTTTCAGGAAGCCCTCGTCGACCGGGATGACGTCCGCCAGGATGCCCTGCAAACGGCCGGAAATCAGGTCCAGGTAGATTTCGTTCTGCGAGCTGTAGCGCACCACTTCGACGCCCTTCTCAGCCAGCACCTTACTGGCGAACCTGTCGGTGGTGGTCGAACGTTGCACGCCGATGCGCATGCCTTTGAGGTTGCTGAAGTCATCGGCAACGCTGCTGCCTTCCTTCATCACCAGACGCGCCGGGCTGTAGTAGTACTTTTGGGTGAAGTCCACCGATTTGCGCCGTTCCTCGGTAATGGTCATGGATGAGAGGATGGCGTCGATCTTCTTCACCTTCAGCGAGGGAATCAGACCATCGAACTCCTGCTCGACCCACTGGCAATCGGCCTTCATCTCGGCGCACAGCGCATTGCCGATATCCACATCGAAACCGGCAATTTCGCCATTCGATTCTTTGTAGGCGAAAGGCGGATAAGCCGCTTCTATCCCCAGACGCAGCGGTTTCTCGGCGGCGAACAGGTGGGCGGCGATCAAACTCAGAGCGATACCGCTCAACAAGACGAGCTTCTTCATGGCGTTGTTTCCTGCGTTGGGAGTGATTGCCCGCGCGAGCCCGCTATCGGGACGCCGGCGATTGAGGCGGAGATAGAAGCGCAGACGCACGCTGGGTGCGCATGCGCAAGGGAAGCGATTGCCTTGTTGCAGAGCGAGAGGAACATCTGCCGGTCTCTTTTTTTGTAATTAAAATCCATACTGGACTTTAATGTACAAATCGTCAACCGGGCACAAGTCGGCGCCGCCATGGATAACGGCGGGCCACTTTCAGAGTATGGGGAGGCGCCGCGCGAGCGGCGTCAGGGTTTCCGCCAGCGCTCGGCCGCGGCCTGATCGCTGCAGCGGCCCTCGACCCAACGCGGGCCTTCGGCGGTGTCTTCCTTCTTCCAGAAGGGTGCGCGGGTTTTCAGGTAATCCATGATGAAGTTGCAGGCGTCGAACGCCGCCTGGCGGTGCGCGCTGCTGGTGCCGACGAAGACGATCGGCTCGCCCGGCTCGAGCCGCCCAACGCGGTGGATGATCTCGATATTCAGCAATGGCCAGCGTTGCTCGGCCTCGACGGCGATCTTACCCAGGGCCTTCTCGGTCATCCCGGGGAAATGCTCGAGGAACATGCCACCGACTTCACGGCCTTCGTTGAAATCGCGCACGTAGCCAACGAAGCTGACCACTGCGCCAATGCCCAGGTTGGCGGCATGCAGGGCGTTGAGTTCCTGACCGGGGTCGAAGGCTTGAGCCTGGACGCGAATACTCATGTAAATGTTCTCGTGTGGGAGGGGCTTTCGCCGCGACTGATGCTGCCTTTAACCGCCGGTAACGGTTGGAAAGAACGCCACTTCGTCATCGGCCTGCAACGGCTCGGCGAGACTGCACAGCTCCTCGTTGCGCGCGCACATCAGATTCTGCTCGGCGAGCACCTGCCACACCCCACCGCGCCCGACCAGGTGCTGGCGCAGCTGTTCCAGGGTGGCGAACTCGCCGTTCACTTGCTCGTCATCCAGACCCAGGGTCTCGCGATAACGGGCGAAATACTGCACACGAATCATGCCTGCTCCTCGGCCTTGAAGTGGCCGCTCTTGCCGCCGAGCTTCTCCAGCAGGCGTACGTTTTCGATAACCATGCCGCGATCCACCGCCTTGCACATGTCATAGATGGTCAGCGCCGCAACGCTGGCGGCGGTCAGGGCTTCCATTTCGACCCCGGTCTGGCCGCTGAGCTTGCAGGTGGCGCGGATATGCACGGCATCCTCGCCTTCGGCCGCCAGTTCGACCTTGACCCCGGTCAACATCAACGGATGGCACAACGGAATCAGATCGGAAGTTTTCTTCGCCGCCTGGATCCCGGCGATACGCGCGACGGCGAATACATCGCCCTTGGGATGCTCGCCCTGCACGATCATCTGCAGGGTCTGAGGGCGCATGCGCACCCGGGCTTCGGCGGTGGCTTCGCGAAAACTATTGGCCTTGTCGGTGACATCGACCATATGGGCGCGGCCTTGGGAATCGAGATGAGTCAGCATGGGCAGGGGCTTCTCGGAAAGGGATGCCCGATTGTAAACCCTGGGGTCAGATTGCGGCACCCGACAATAGCCGTCGGCCGCGCCAAAACGACCGCGCCGCCCAAGTGGGCGGCGCGGTCAGGACGCAGGTTGGGGTTACATATGGCTTTCGGCGTATTCCGCCAGGATCGAACGCGGTACCCCTTGCAGGGTGATATGCACGCCGTGCTCGAAGTCCTTGAAGCGCTCCGTGAGGTAGGTCAGGCCCGAGCTGGGCGCCGACAGGTAAGGGGTATCGATCTGCGCCAGGTTGCCCAGGCACACCACTTTGGAACCACTGCCTGCGCGGGTGATGATGGTTTTCATCTGGTGCGGGGTGAGGTTCTGGCATTCGTCGATCAGGATCAGGCTCTGCTGGAAGCTACGCCCGCGGATGTAGTTAAGGGATTTGAACTGCAGCGGCACCTTTTGCAGGATGTAGTCGACGCTGCCGTGGGTGTTCTCGTCGTCCATGTGCAGCGCTTCGAGGTTGTCGGTAATGGCGCCGAGCCAGGGCTCCATTTTTTCCGCCTCGGTGCCGGGCAGAAAGCCGATCTCCTGATCCAGCCCCTGCACGCTGCGGGTGGCGATAATCCGCCGGTAACGCTTGCTGACCATGGTCTGCTCGATGGCGGCGGCCAACGCCAGAATGGTTTTCCCCGAGCCGGCGGCGCCGGACAGGTTGACCAAGTGGATATCCGGGTCGAGCAGTGCGAACAGCGCCAGCGACTGATACACATCCCGGGGACGCAGGCCCCAGGCCTCCTGATGCATCAGCGGCTCCTGGTGCAGATCGAGGATCGTCAGCTCGCCTTCGTTAATGCCCTTGATCCAGCCGACGAAGCCCTGCCCGTCGATGATGAACTCATTGACGTGCACCGCCGGCAAGTTGTCGATCAGTTGCACACGGTGCCAGGTACGGCCGTGATCCTGGCGGGTTTCGACCTTGCTCACACGGTCCCAGAACGAGCCCTCCATGTTGTGATAACCCTGGGACAACAGGGATACGTCGTCGACCAACTGGTCGGTGTGGTAATCCTCCGAGTCGATACCACAAGCGCGCGCCTTCAGGCGCATGTTGATGTCCTTGGTCACCAGCACCACGGACATGCCGGGCCGGCGCGATTTCAGCTCGACCAGCTGGTTGATGATCTTGTTGTCGTTGAGATCGTCCGGCAGCCAGGTGATGGGTGCGCCGCTCTTGCTCATGAGGATCGACAGGTAACCGCAGGGGCCACTCTTGTCGCGCTGGATAGGAACACCCAGCTCCACTTCCTCCGGTGTCGCGCTGCCGAGAATCTTGTCAATCAGACGAATCGCCTGACGGCATTCGGCGGCGACGCCCTGCTTACCGGTTTTCAGCTTGTCCAATTCCTCCAGTACGGTCATCGGGATGGCGACATGGTGCTCCTGAAAATTCAGCAGCGCGTTGGGATCGTGGATCAGCACATTGGTGTCGAGGGCGTACAAGGTTGGGGCGGTGGGCTTGGAGCGTCCGTGGTCATCCATACTCGGTCACCTTGTTGTAGGAGCCAAGCGACGCAATGCCAATGCGCCGCGGGAGGGCCGCCGAACGCTCAAGCTGAACGCTGAGCAGATGCACGCAAGATGATGGCTGTGGACGCCACCTGTCTGCAGGGTTCGGCGGTCTTGCCTTATGTATTAACGCAAAATAGATGACATAAAAATGTTTTTTTCCGCATTCCCGGATTTATTCGTCGGTGCGACAAATAGCGCTTGGCGGCCTGCCCCAGCACCGTTAAAGTCAGAAGTCCCACCGGCGCTTTAGCCAAAGAAAAATCGCTTCAGTTCTACTCCACCGCCTCGCAACGATTGACCTCCACGGTCACATGCACCAACCCAGCAATCCCCGCCAGGCGCGCCTTGTAGCGATCCGCCGAACGATCGCCATGGGTCACCAAGCTGACCACACAGGCAAACTGGGCGCGACCGACGCGCCATAGGTGCAAATCGGTCAGTTGGGTATCCGCCTCCTGCTCCAAGGCGTGGCGCACCCGCTCGACGACCGGGTTATCCATCTCGCGGTCGAGCAGTGCCTTGGCGGTGTCGAGCAACAAGCCCTTGGCCCAGATTGCGATGATCACTGCGCCTATCACCCCCATCAGCGGGTCGAGCCAATCCCAGCCCCATAGCAGCCCGCCGAGCAATGCAATTATTGCCGCCACCGAAGTCAAGGCATCGGCCAGCACGTGGACAAAGGCGGCATGCCGGTTGAGGTCGCGGCCATGCGCCCTATCGCCCGGCTCGTGCTCGTGCTCGTGACCATGACCATGACCATGATTGTGGCCGGTATGAGCATGCTCATGCTGGTCGCGCAGCAACCAGGCCGAGGCGAGATTGACCAGCAAACCGATCACCGCCACCCACAGCGCCATGTCGAAGGCGATCCGTTGCGGTTGCCAGAACCGCCACAGCGACTCGAACGCCAGTAGCGCCACCACCATTAGCAACAACAGCGAACTGGCGAAACCAGCCAGCACCTCGATTTTCCAGGTACCGAAGGCAAAGCGCGGATCATCCGCATAGCGCCGCGACATCCAATACGCCAGGGCGGCCAGACCGATCGCCAACATATGCGAAGCCATATGCCAGCCGTCGGCGAGCAGCGCCATGGAATTGAAGGCATAGCCAGCGCTGATCTCCACAAGCATGGTCGCCCCCGTCAGCGCCACCACACGCCAGGCTTGGCGTTCACTGGCGGTTTCCAGGGGCCGGTAGTCGTGGGAAGGCTCCCAGCGCGAATGATCACAATCGGACATGCTTGCTCCTCAGGGGTCAGGGCTTTGAACCCACTACACCCCCGGAGCATTTTCAGGTCAAGCGCGTGGGCATCGAGGCTCGATTGACTGTAGGTTATCCCTCGACGCTGGCAGTATGCAGGGAATTGCTCCAGGACTTGCAACTGCCGGCCATAGGTGCACCTAGCAACTCGATGTGCTCCTTGTAACGGGTGCGCATTGCATCCGTACCCCGTACCAGCGACTCCACCCGCTCCGCCATAAAGCTTTCCATCCGATAGAGGTTGTCGCAGTACGCCTGCCCGGCATTGGCCGGTTTGGCCTTACCGGTCTTCATCCGCGTCACCGCTTTCTCGAATTGGCGTTGCGCAGCGGTCAGGGTATTGCTTTTTTGCGCCGCACTGGCGACCCAACTCAGTAGCTGTTCGATGGCCTGCTGCTGCATCAGATAAGCCTGAACTTCGGTGAAAGGTTCTTCCTGAGTTTGCACGGTGCCATCAGGTAGGACTTGAGTCTTGACGATCGTAAACGCCTGCGGCTCCGCCAATAGGGTATCCAGCAGCGCCCCCAGCGCCTAGGGAATCACCTTGACTAGGCGCTGCCCGTGAGAGCGAACAGTAGAACGAGGGCGATGGTGCGCAGGAATATCAAGACTTAGTACCCATACTTACTGACGAAGTAGGAAAGCGGAGGGTGAGTTTTCTGCCATTCTTCGGCAAAGACTTTCGCTTGCTCGATTTCGGCGGGGGTCATCTTGGCGGCTATTTCAGGCAGAAACTCCTGGGCATTCAGCGGCGACCCTCCCCCCCCATCCAATTTAGCGATTAGCGAAATCAGGCCATACCCCGTAACGAGATCACGCGGATAATTCAACTGATCTGGCATATGAGCCACATAGGAGGCATAGGAGAATACCGCTTTGATATAGCCAGCTTCGGCAGCTTTTTTTATCCAGTAACGCACCGCTTCCAAGTCGTTCCGTTTATAGAGAATCTCCGCATAGGCCATCATCCCTGGCGCATAGCCGCTTTCGGCGGAAGCTTTAAACCATTTTTCTACCGCCTCATCGCGGCTACCAGGCCAGAGGAACCAACCCTCGTCCTGGCGGTAGGCAATTGCCAGCCAGTATTGTCCCTCGCCGTAACCTGCTTCCGCCGATTTCTCCAGCCATTCAAACTCTCCAGTAATATGCTCCAATTGTTTCATCGCCTCAGCATCGCCTTTTGCGGCACGAGCAGTGGCAATATCGCGGGCCATAATCAGCCATTCGACCGGCTCTTTATGATCGGGCGGACAACTGCTCATCACCACACACAAATCGTTGCCTTTATTACCCAATCGCAACATCGCATAGACCTCGCCCTGCTCAGCAGCGGCCTCGTACCACTTCTGCGCCTCTTCGGTGACGTACATGGCATTCAGGCGTAGCGTTTCGGCCAGGAAATATTGCGCCTCGCTATCGCCCGCCTCAGCGGCGATGCGTAACAGGGGGACTGCGGATATTCCCTTGTGTTGCTGGTAGAACATCAACCCCTTGTCCTTCGCGGCCTGCTGCTCGGGCGTGAGTTGCGCCCAGGCGCTGCCCGCCATGGCAGCAAAGAGTGCAAGGCCGATAAGGCGTTTGAGGATCAAAACTTAGAACCCGTATTTATTGACGAAGAAGGACAGCGGCGGGTGAGTCTTCCGCCATTTCTCGGCAAAGACTTTCGCTTGCTCGATTTGGGCGGGGGTCATTAACCGAGCCATTTCTTCAAGCTCTTCCCTAGCGCTCAAGGGCGCATCCCCCCCGCCATCCAACTCCGCGATTAAAGACATGAGCCCATAACTCTTAATCGGATCTGGCTCGATATTAAAAATCTTCTCCTTGTCCAGCAGATTCAGGGAGTACCCATATATCCCATTAATAAAGCCTGTCTCGGCAGCCCTCTTATTCCAATCGAAATAAGCTTGGTAATCACCGCGTTCATAAAGTTGAGCGAGAATTGCCATCATCCCTGGTGGATAGCCGCTTTCGGCTGAAGCTTTAAACCATTTTTCTACAGCCTCCTCGCGGCTGCCAGGCCAAATAAACGTGCCTCGTCCCTCTTTGTAACGATTGGCCAACAACCATTGCGCCTCGCCGTATCCGGCTTCCGCAGCCTTTTCCAGCCATGCTAGGTCAGCGGTCGCATTATTCATCTGGTACATCGCCACAGCATCGCCTTGCGCGGCACGGGCACCAGCCGTTTCCCGCGCCAGCATCAGCCATTCGATGGGCGTTTTCTGATCCGCAGGACAGTTGCCCATCGCCACACACAGATCGTCACCTTTGCCGGACAACCGCAACATCGCATAGACCTCGCCCTGCTCAGCGGCGGCCTCGTACCACTTCTGCGCCTCGGCGGTGATATGCATGGCATTCAGGCGTAGCGTTTCGGCCAGGAAATATTGCGCCTCACTATCACCCGCCTCAGCGGCGATGCGTAACAGGGGGACTGCGGATATTCCCTTGTGTTGCTGGTAGAACATCAACCCCTTGTCCTTGGCGACCTGCTGCTCCGGGGTCAATTGCGCCCAGGCACTGCCCGCCAGTGAAAAGAAGATCACCAGTGCAACCTTAAGCAAAAAATTCATTATTGCTCCTTAGTAGGGAGTGGAGGGGTCATAGCGCAACCCCTTATGCAGAGAGTTACTCCAGGGCTTGCAACTACCCGCCATGGGCGCGCCTAGCAACTCGATGTGTTCCTTGTAACGGGCGCGCATACGATCACTATTGCGTTCGTCATGGCGCATCACTGGAACATCCATAAAGTCATTCATCCGACCTAGGTTCTCGCAGTACACCTGCCCGGCATTGGCCGGTTTGGCCTTGCCGGTCTTCATCCGTGTCACCGCCTCTTCGAACTGACGTTGCGCAGCGGCCAGGGTATTGCGTTTTTGCGCCGCACTAGCGACCCAGCGCAACAACTGTTCAATGGCCTGCTGCTGCATCAGATAGGCCTGGACTTCTGTGAAGGACTCTTCCTGAGTCTCTACCTTACCGCCGCTACCGACCTGGGTCTTGGTAATGGTAAACGCCTGCGGCTCCGCCAATAAGCTATCCAGCAGCGCCCCAAGCGCTTCGGGGATCACATTGATCGACCACTGGCGCAGCTCCTCGGGCCGCTCATAACGCATGATGCTAAACGCCACCGACCCCGCGCGCCTGCCGGCGATCAAGGCTTGGTAAGTACGCATGGACACGTCGTATCCGGCCAGGAACAGGGTCTGGATATTGATGCCCACCGCCGCCATGGCATTGAGGCCGTAGAGGTAGTCGAAGGCGTCCGGGGTTACCCAGCGTAGCGGGCGGTACTGGTTTTTGTTCAGTTCGCTGCTGAACAGGTGCAGCAGCCAGGTAATGGCCTGGTAGCCCACCACGAAGTTGAATTCGCCATCCACTCCCGGCCCGGCGAATACCGCTGCTTTCATGCGCAGCACCAGTTGGTTGTTCTGCAAGCCCAGGCTGAAGTCGCCTTTCAGGCCCACGCCGACACCGCCGGTTAGATCCGCGCCAAAGCCGGCCAGGGTACACCAGCCGTCGTCCTTGAGTTTGCCGGGCACCGGCGCATGGTGCAGGTCGAACAATGCCTTGGGCGGTGCCCAACTGAGTTCGCCGCTAAGCTGAAAGCCGGCCTGTACCCCCGCGAACAGTTCCAGCTTGGCGCTGGCGGCGTCGTAGTCGAGACCACCAGCGCCGCGCTCCGCGGCCCGGCTAGGGTTCAGGCTCAACTGCCGTTCTGGCAGTTTGGGGCTGAAGTTCAGCTTACCGGCCAGCATCAGCGAGGCGCCAGCAAAGCCCCAGGCCTTGAGCGCGGCGTACAGCGAGAAGCTGCCGACGTTGAGCTTTTGAATATTGTTTTGATAGTCGTAGTAGCTCAGCAGCAACGGCTTGTTGATCGCCTTGGCGCGCGCCGGGTATTCGAACTCACCGATATCCACCTCGCCGCGGGCCAGGTTGATGTCCAGGGTCAGGTCCAGCGAGGCACTGAAATTCGGCGCGCTATCGATGCTCGGCGCCTTGGCCGTGGCATTGAGATAGATATTCGGCTGCGGCGGGGTCAGGCAGCGAATCAAGCGCGCCTGGGGGCTATGGTCGAACAGCCGCAGGCGCTTACGCGCACTGTTTTCGAAGATCATCTGACGCAAGTAATCACCCCAG
Organism: uncultured Pseudomonas sp.; assembly: GCF_946885955.1. The sequence goes on along the minus strand of NZ_CAMPHI010000037.1, from coordinate 2,851 downwards.
TTCGCCAGAGCGGCGGGGTCTTGCAGGCTGTCTACTTTAAGTTTTTTCGTGTCCAGGTACGCCTTGAAGCGCTGCGGGTCGAACTCGCCGGCCTCGGTGAACCAGTCGCCCTGATCGTCAATCGGAAAGGCATCCTGGCGCTTCAGCCAGTAGGCGAATTGATCATCCGCATCCAGGCTACGCCCTTCGCCCTCGCCGGCTTCCAGCACTTTGCCGGGCAACGCCCGCGAATCCTCCTTGAGAATCTGCCCGACATCTTCGCCCAGCAGTTTAAACATCTCGCGCACACTCAGATGACTGAGGCGTTGCTGGGTCTTGGCCAGGCTGAACTCGCGCAGGGGGAAGTCGGTACGCACCAGTCGCTCCAGCGGGCGCGGCTGGAACTCTTCTGGTTGCCAAAGCAGATGGCGGGTCGGGCGCAAGCCGGCGACGTTGGTTTTGGCCCTGAGTTTCAGTTCATCCAGTTTGTCCTTCAGCGCGAACCACTGGATCCGCTCGGCTTCACAGAGCCCTCCTGGCGCCGGAGCCTCCTTGCCGGTGGCGGTGATCCAGTCGCGGTGCTTTTTTTCGATTTCCGTTTCAATGGTGCGCTGCGCCTTAAGTGCGCCTAGGTAGCTCTTGAAGACTTTGACACCCTCTTGAATATCCTCGTTGGCGTTGCTCAGCAGTGCGTACTCTGGCAGGGCCAAGCCGTAGTCGGCGGCTTGCAGGATGGCCTGGACGTAGGCCGAATAGTTCAGTTGAGCCTCATGCTCCCTGCGCCACTTGAGCAATTCGTCCAGGCGGATAAAGCATTCGGGCGCGCACTCATCAAGCGCCTTCTGCTGTTTCTGGTGATTCTTGGCCAGGAGCTGGGCGATTTCATCCTGGTCGAAGCTGGGCAGATCCTTGGTCAGCAGTTTCTCGCGCTCGGCCAAGTAGGTCTGGACGATGCGCCGTGCCTGCATGGCCTCTGGCGTGAAGAGCTGCCCGTTTTCGATGGTGTAGCCCTGCGTTTCGGCCACGCTTCGGGCTTTGGCCTCCAGCTTGCGTTTCTCCACACGCAATTGAATCAGGCGCTCTCCCTCGGCCAGTTGTTCGCGCTCGTATTTGTTTAGATCCGCGCGGTCGACCGGATTCATGCCGTTGAGCACGCCGCGAAACGAATCGGCTTCCTCGGCGTTGGCTTCGAGATCGGGATCGTAGGTTTCGATCTCTTCGAGCCGGGCCTTTTCCTCGCCGAGCAGGAAGTTGCTCAGTTTGGGTTCGAGGAAGTAATCCAGCAGGCCGCTGTCGTCGAGACCTTGCAGACGCGTGTCGGTATCGCCTAGGACGACCTTTTGGCTCAGTAAATCCGCTGCTTCCAGCACGTCGTTCAGGGTCTTCTGGCGCAGCAGCCAGAACTTACGCTGGCCGGTTTCATAGAGGATATCGGCGTAACGCGGATCGCAGCCAGGTCCCTGATCATCGCTGAAAGATTCCTTGCAGACCGGCGCAGGCGCGGCTGGAGGATTGAGTTTCAGCACGTCGCCTGCTTGGCTGGCGTTGCCCGCTGACGGCGCAGGCGTCGCCGGGGCTACCGTTACACTGCTCGGCGCGGCGCTGGGCGATTGCGCATCGGCGGGCAGGCTCAGGTTCCAGCCGGCCTGGATCTGGTCGGCGTTACGGACAAAGGGGTTGAGCTGGCGCAGCTCCGCGATGCTGGTGGCATTGCGTTGGGCTATATCCCCTAAGGTGTCACCCGGTTGCACGGTATAGGTTTTTAGAGTCATGAATCACGTTCCCTGTTGGTGAGGCTCCGGGTGATCAATCCGCGCTCAAGGCTTGCAGTTCGGCGACCGCACGGTGCGGTGGCAGCCCTTGGGCGAGAATGGTCACGACCTGCGGTCGTTCGCAGAGCGGCGGACCGCTGAGCAGATCGGCCAAGGCCAGTAGATGGCGCGACTCCTCAAGACCATGCTCGGCCAGGTAGCGCAGATTGGCGATCAATCGCGGCAGTTGAAGATCATCGGGTTTATGGAATTGCAGCGGATGTTGATAGACCCAATAGCTCCAGCGCAGTTCCTGGCTGGCAGCCAGCATGTCCGGGGTCATCGTCAGGGGGGAGTCGGCGAGAGCCTGCTCGCCAAGAGGCGCGGCCCAATTGAGCCATAAGTCTTCCTCGCCCCGCCCTTGGACGGCAGGGCTGTATACCGCTTCCCAAGGGCCATAAAGCACAGCTGCTTGCTCGCCGCCAGCCAGCGAGCAGCCGGCCCAGACCGCGGGATCATAATAGCGAGCCAGGCTGAAGCCCCCGGCATCCTTGACCTTGAGCAGATGACGCGCCTGGCGTAACCCCGCCTCGGCGCCTGCAACGCCGATGACGATGCCGCTGCGCTGCTGTACGCACAAGCGCGCCGCCAGCTCGGCCGCTTCGCTGTCTGGCTGGGTCACCACCCAGAGCGGGCTATGCTCGAGCAAATCGGAAAACTCGGTGTCCTTGAACAGCGCCTCGACCAGCTGTGTGCCTGGCAGATCATGCAGCTCAATCTTTGCCCGCGGCTGGCGAATGCTATCGATGATGAAGCACAGCGCCCCATGGTCGGGTTGCACCGCCTCTTTCAGGGGCTGCGCTGGTTTTGCCAGAAAAGCGTTCAACCATTCAGACATGGGCAAACCTCCATCGTGCAAACGCCGTTGGATTGTTTGCCACACATACGAACCAGGGGTTTACCGAGCCGGCTGTTACGTAGAAACAAATTGGGCAAGGCGAGTTGAGGCAACTCCCCCGCCTTATCCTTATCCGCCGCCCACGGAATCACCGGCGCGAGGATCTTAATGCCCGAGCCCTTACCCGGCCCGCCGCCCGAATTCATCTTGATCGTTGCGCCGC
>NZ_CAMPHI010000036.1 GCF_946885955.1 uncultured Pseudomonas sp. | reverse complement strand
CTTCCTGGATCAGGTCGAGGAACTGCAGGCCGCGGTTGGTGTACTTCTTGGCGATCGAGATCACCAGACGCAGGTTGGCTTCGACCATCTCTTTCTTCGCGCGACGGGCCTTGGCCTCGCCGATCGACATGCGACGGTTGATGTCCTTGATTTCAGCGAGCGTCAGCTGGGTCTCGGCTTCCAGGGCGACCAGCTTTTGCTGGCAACGCTGGATGTCGGCCTGCAGATTGCCGATGGCTTCGGCGTACTTCGCCTTGCCCTTGGCCAGCTGGGCGGACCAGTCTTCGTCGATTTCATTGCCCGGGAACAGGCGCAGGAAATCGGCGCGCGGCATGCGTGCATCACGTACACACAGCTGCATGATTGCGCGTTCCTGGGCACGCAGACGATCCAAGGCGCCGCGTACGCGGATGCCGAGGGCTTCATACTGCTTGGGCACCAGCTTGATCGGCATGAACAGCTCGGCCAGGGCCTTGAGTTCGGCGATGCCTTGCTTGCTGCCGCGGCCGTGCTTGCTCAGCGCCTTGTTGGCGATTTCCAGCTGATCGGCGATAGCGGTGAAGCGGCGCAGGGCTTCTTCCGGATCCGGACCGCCGTCGCCTTCTTCTTCCTCTTCGTCGCTGCTGTCGTCGTCGCTGTCGTCGTCCTTGTCGTCGGCGGCGTCGTCTTTCGCCGGGACGGGCGCGGCGGCTTCGGCCGGCACGATGCCGTCATCCGGGTCGATGTAGCCGCTCAGCACTTCAACCAGGCGACCACCTTCGGTGGTGACGCGGTTGTATTCGCTGAGAATGCTGTCGACGGTGCCGGGGAAATGGGCGATGGCGCCCATGACTTCGCGGATGCCTTCCTCGATGCGTTTGGCGATTTCGATCTCGCCTTCGCGGGTCAGCAATTCCACGGTGCCCATTTCACGCATGTACATGCGCACCGGGTCCGTGGTGCGACCGATATCGGTTTCAACGGCCGCGAGTGCGGCAGCGGCTTCTTCAGCGGCTGCTTCGTCGGTGTCGGCCTCGGCCAACAACAGGGCGTCCGCATCCGGAGCACTCTCGAATACGTTGATCCCCATGTCGTTGATCATGCGGATGATGTCTTCCACCTGTTCCGGATCGGAAATATCCTCCGGCAGGTGGTCATTGACCTCCGCGTAAGTCAGGTAACCCTGCTCACGACCACGGCTGATCAATTCTTTCAAACGAGATTGCTGTTGCGCTTTACCGGACATAACACCCTATCCACTGAAGGTCTTGGCGGGCTAAAAATAAGCCGCGGATTATACCCGAGGAAGACCCTTACGCGCCAGTTGGGCTCGGGACTAATGGAGATTCATTTCGGCTCAGCAGTTCGCGCAGCTGATTTTTTTCCTCTGCGCTCAGTTCACTTTGACGAGCTTTGCTCAGCAAATGTTCCAGGCTACGCTCGCGTTGGCGGGCCACTAAACTAGTTATAGTGTCGAAAAACTGTTGTTCAAGGTTATCGGCTGAAATCAACCATTCCTTTTCTGCCAGGGCCCGGAGTAGACGGCCTTGCTCGGTGCCGTGCCAGCGCGCGATAAGTTGCAGCGAGCGCTGTTTGGGGTTCTTCTGCAGGGCGCCGAGCAGGGCGACCAGCAGTTGTGCGTAGGTGTCGTCTTCGGCGGCGAAGTGGCTGACGTCCGCGACGTTCGCCGCAAGTTCGGGGTGGTGCAGCAGGGTGCGCAAAGCACTCAGGTGCGGCGATTCGACATTGACCAAAGTGCGCGGTGCGCGCGGTTGGAAGTCGTTGCGGTCCTGTTTGCTCCACTTGCCGCCTTCTTTTTTCCAGCCGCCCTTGCCCTTGTTGTTCTGGCGTTCGAAGCTGGGCGGGGCTTGCGGGTGTTCGTAGTCGTGCTGCGGCTCGATGTCGTAATAGGCGCTGTCGGGAATGGCTGCATGGTCCGGGTAGCCGCTTGGCTCTGGGCTCGCCGGGTGTGCGCCGCGTGCACCCGGCGCCATCTGGCTCTGGGCTTCGCCGGACAGGCCGGTGATCTCGGTCAGACGCTGGCGCATCAGTGCGCGCAGGTTGTTGCCGGGAATCTTGTCGATCAGCGGCGCGGCCAGGGTCATCAGGTGCGCTTTGCCTTCCAGCGAGCGTGGGTCGGCCTCTTCGCTCAGCTGCTGGAAGAAGTAGTCGGCCAGCGGTTGCGCATGCTGGTTGATGCGTGCGCGGAAGGCGTCGGTGCCTTCGCTGCGCACCAGGGTGTCCGGGTCTTCGCCTTCGGGCAGGAACAGGAAGCGCGCGCGGCGGCCGTCCTGCAGGCTCGACAGCGTGGCTTCGAGGGCGCGCCAGGCGGCGTTGCGCCCGGCGGCGTCGCCATCGAAGCAGAACAGTACGCTGGGTACGATGCGGAACAGGCGCTTGAGGTGCTCTTCGCTGGTGGCGGTGCCGAGGGTGGCGACGGCGTTGCGCAGGCCCTGCTGGGCCAGGGCGATCACGTCCATATAGCCTTCGACGACCATGATCTCGTCGAGATTGCGGTTGTGCTTGCGCGCCTCGAACAGGCCGTACAGCTCCTGACCTTTATGGAATACCGGGGTTTCCGGCGAGTTCAGGTACTTGGGTTTGTCGTCGCCCAGAACCCGGCCGCCGAAGGCGATCACCCGGCCGCGGCTGTCGCGGATGGGAAACATGATGCGGTCGCGGAAGCGGTCGTAGCGTTTGCCGCTATCGGGATTTTCCACCAGCAGGCCGGCGTCGATCATCGCCTTCTGTTGCAGGTTGTCGCTGGCCAGGTGCTTGTGCAGGTTGTCCCAGCCGGGCGGGGCGAAACCCAGGCCGAAGTCGCGGGCGATTTCCCCGGACAGGCCGCGGCCTTTCAGGTAGTCCACCGCGGCTTTGCGCTGCGCGTGGCTTTTCAGTGCTTGCCGATAGAAGTCGGCGGCGGCGCTGAGCAGCGGGTAGAGCGGCGAGTCGGTGGGCTGGCGCGGCTTGTTATTGCGTCCGCCTTCCTCGCGCGGCACGTCCATGCCGGCGCGCTTGGCCAGGTCTTCGACCGCCTGGGGGAACTCCAGCTGGTCGTGGTCCATGACGAAACCCAGAGCGTTGCCGCCGGCACCACAGCCAAAGCAGTAATAGAACTGCTTGTCCGGGCTGACGCTGAACGATGGGGTTTTTTCTTTATGGAAGGGGCAGCAGGCGGTGTAGTTCTTGCCGGCCTTTTTCAGCTGGATGCGCGAAGACACCACGTCGACGATATCGGTGCGGTTGAGCAGGTCATCGATAAAGGATTGTGGGATCAGGCCGGCCATAGGCGCTCAGAATACTGTTATGCGAAGTGGCGGGACAGGGGCGTGCAGAAACTAAAAGACTCCGACGCTACCCGTGGGTAGCGCGGAGTCTAAAAGCGAAGCCCGGCGAGGCCGGGCATTCAGGCGTGTCGCGAGTACGTATTAGTACAGGCGGACGCTGCGGCGCTGTTCGCGCTGCACTTTCTTGGCGTGACGCTTAACAGCAGCAGCTGCCTTGCGCTTACGCTCGGAAGTCGGCTTTTCGTAGAATTCGCGGCTGCGAACTTCAGCCAGAACACCGGCTTTTTCACAGGAGCGCTTGAAACGACGCAGAGCTACGTCGAAGGGTTCGTTCTCTTTAACTTTGACGGCTGGCATCCAGGGCGTACCTTCTTTTTTACCGGGGGTGACGTTGCTCCTGGCAAAACGGCGCGGGAGAACGTAGGTTTTTAAGGGTTGCGGATGTTACCGTCTCATCGCGCGGAATGCAAAGCCTCTGATCGAAAAGCGCTGGCCGGCTCGCGACGGCGGCTATTATGATGCGCGCCTTCTGAAGTTGCACCCTCTCTACTACAAGGCACTGCCCATGCTGGTTCTGGGATTGGAAACCTCCTGCGACGAGACCGGCGTCGCGCTCTACGACAGCGAGCGCGGCCTGCTGGCCGATGCGCTATTCAGCCAGATCGACCTGCACCGCGTGTACGGCGGCGTGGTGCCGGAGCTGGCCTCGCGCGATCACGTCAAGCGCATGCTGCCGCTGATCCGCCAGGTGTTGGCCGAGGCCGAATGCACCGCCGCCGATATTGACGCCATCGCCTATACCGCGGGTCCCGGCTTGGTCGGCGCGCTGCTGGTCGGCGCCTCCTGCGCTCAGGCCCTGGCCTTTGCCTGGGGGATTCCGGCCTTGGGCGTGCACCATATGGAGGGGCATTTGTTGGCCCCGATGCTCGAGGAGCAGCCGCCGGCCTTTCCGTTCGTCGCTTTGTTGGTGTCCGGCGGCCATACCCAGCTGGTGCGCGTCGATGGCATCGGCCAATACCAGTTGCTCGGCGAGTCACTCGACGATGCCGCGGGCGAGGCCTTCGACAAGACCGCCAAACTCATGGGCCTGCAATACCCCGGTGGGCCGGAAATCGCCCGATTGGCGGCGCGGGGCACGCCCGGCCGCTTCAAATTTCCGCGGCCGATGACCGATCGCCCTGGCCTGGAGTTCAGCTTCAGCGGCCTCAAGACCTTCACCCTGAATACCTGGCAGCAATGTCGCGAGGCGGGCGACGACGGCGAGCAGACGCGCTGCGATATCGCCCTGGCGTTCCAGCAGGCGGTGGTCGAGACGCTGACCATCAAATGCCGCCGGGCGTTGAAGCAAACCGGGCTGAATAACCTGGTGATCGCCGGCGGCGTCAGCGCCAACAAGGCGCTGCGCGAGTCGTTGGAAAAGATGCTGGGCGAACTCAAGGGGCAGGTGTTCTATGCGCGTCCGGCGTTCTGCACCGACAACGGCGCGATGATCGCCTATGCCGGTTGCCAGCGTTTGCTAGCCGGCCAGCATGAGGACCTGAGCATCAAGGTGCAGGCGCGCTGGCCCATGGAGCAGTTGCCGGCGATCTAGTGCTTGTGGTTTGAGCCTTCGCCTGCCGCTACGGCCTAGAAATGCCGCTCACGGCCGGCGAGCAGGTCGCGTAGATTGCCGCGGTGGCGCCAGACGATCAGCGCGGTCAGGACGCTTACCGGCAACAAGGCGGCGGGTTGTTGCCAGGCCAGCAGAGGAAGGGTCAACGGCGTGGCTATTAGCGCCGCCAATGAGCTTGTACGCGTCATATAGAAGGTCAGCAGCCAGGCGCCGATGGCCAGCAGGGCGGCGGGCGGGTAGAGTCCCAGCAGCATACCGGCGGCGGTGGCGACGCCTTTGCCGCCCTTGAAGCGAAAATATACCGGGTAGAGGTGGCCAACCACCGCTGCCAAGCCCAGCCAGGCCTGTTGCTGCACGCTGAAACCCAGCGCTGCGGCGAGCAGAATCGGCACCAGGCCTTTGAGTAGATCGCCAAATAGCGTGAGAATAGCCAGGCGTTTGCCGGCGACTCGCCACATGTTGGTCGCGCCGGGATTGCCCGAGCCACTGGCGCGCGGGTCCGGTCCACCGGCCAGACGGCTGAGCAGTATGGCGAAGGACAACGAGCCGAGCAGGTAGGCGAGCAACGCCAGCAGCCAGAACATGGTACCCATTCCGGGGCGAGGGAGTCCCGATTCTAACGAGGTGCGCCGATCTTGTCGTGCCGTGGAGAGCATGCTTGGACACAGTCTTTATCGAAGGTCTGGAGGTCGATACGGTAATCGGCGCCTATGACTGGGAGCGGACCATCCGCCAGTGCTTGCGTCTGGACCTGGCATTGGGCTGGGACAACCGCCCGGCCGCAGCCGATGACGACCTCAGCAAGGCGCTGGATTACGCCTCGGTGTCCGCGCGGATTCAGGCGTTCGCCGGCGAATCGCAGTTCATCCTGGTGGAAACCTTCGCCGAGCGTTTGGCTGAGCTGTTGATGCGCGAATTCCAGATTCCCTGGTTGCGTCTGAAGTTGACCAAGCCCGGCGCGGTGCCGGCGGCCAGCGGTGGTGTTGGCGTGGAGATCGAGCGCGGATGTCGTTAACCCGAGTCGTACTGGGCCTTGGCAGCAATATCGATCGAGAACGTCACTTGTGCGCCGGTCTTGAGGCGCTGTCGGGTTTTCTCAGCGATATGCATTGCTCGCCGGTGTTCGAAAGCCAGGCGGTGGGCATCAAGAGTGGGCCCTTTCTCAATCTGGCGGTGTCAGGTTACAGCGAGCTGCCGCTGGGTGAGCTCGACCGCCGGCTGAAATTCATCGAGGCGGACAATGGCCGTTACGCCCCCGATCGCAAAGGCTTGCCGCTGGATATCGATGTGCTGCTGTATGGCGATCTGCTCGGCAACTTCGACGGGCTGGTCCTGCCGCGGGCGGAAATCCTGAAGAATGCCTTCGTGCTCTGGCCTCTGGCATTGTTGCTCCCGGATAGCCTGCACCCTGGCGAGCAGCGCAGCTTTGATCAGCTCTGGCAGAGCGCACAGATCGACCAGCAGCTCTGGCCGGTGGCATTCAAATGGCGGCAGGAAGAGCTGACGCCGGCCGCACTCATTCAAGCCTCCCCGCAGGTGTAGGACGGACATGCCGCTGCGCGGCTTGTCCGTTATTCAGATAGCCGCGGTGGACAAGGCTTCGCCATGTCCACCCTACATATCCGTCGTCGTTTTATAGGTCTTGAGCGCGTTCAGCTCGTAGGTTGCGCTGTGCGCACCAGCGGCGGCGCCGATTTTTGCTGTGCATGGCGCCCCTGCCTTGCGGCCTCTACGCAATGGCTACATTTCCATCGTCTTTTTATAGGCTTTGAGCGCATTCAGACGCGCAAGCCTTAGCGCCTCGCCCAGCTGCGGGCCTTTGAACCCCTGCTCCAGGAGCGGCTGCACCGCCACGGCGCGGGTCGCCTGCATGGCACCGCGCAGGTAGTCGGCCTGCGGGTAGGCGCGTTGTTCGAGGCCCTTGCGGCCCCGCGCATCCATTTCGCAGGCGGCGATGAATTGCTCGAAGCGCTGCGGGCGGCGAAACACGTCGAAGTGCTGCAATAACTCCAGCAGGGTCGAGGCTTTCAGTTCCTGCGCGCGATGGCCGTGGGTGTGGTATTCGCCGACCAGCAGGGCCAGCTCCTGACATTCTCTGGGCGCTTTACAGCGCTGGTTGATCGCCTCGATCAGCTTCAAACCGCTTCGTTCATGATCGATATGCCGTGGCCAGTCGGCCGACGGGGTCAGGCCCTTGCCGACATCGTGCAGCAGGCAGGCCCAGCGCACCACCAGTGGCTGCTGGTGTTCGGCGCATTGGCGCAGCACGTCGAGCACATGCACACCGGTATCGATTTCCGGGTGGTGGGCCGGTGGCTGCGGTACGCCGAACAGGGCGTCGACTTCCGGCAGCAGGACCGCGAGTGCACCGCAATCGCGTAGCACCTGGATGAACACGTCGGGGCGCGGTTCCAGCAGCGCACGGGAGATTTCCTTCCAGCTGCGTTCGGGCGTCAGGGCGTTCAACTCGCCGGACTCGCTGAGCTGACGCATCAGCGCCAGGGTTTCGGGCGCGACGCTGAAACCCAGGGGCGCATAGCGCGCGGCGAAGCGGGCGACGCGCAGCACGCGCATGGGATCTTCGGCGAATGCCGGGGAGACATGGCGCAAAACCCGCGCGGCGAGATCGCGCTGGCCGCCATAGGGGTCGATCAACTGGCCATGGTCGTCTTCGGCGATGGCATTGATGGTCAGGTCGCGGCGAATCAGGTCGTCTTCCAGGCTGACGTCCGGGCTGGCGTGAAAGACGAAGCCGCCATAGCCGCGTCCGCTCTTCCGCTCGGTGCGCGCCAAGGCATATTCCTCGCCGCTTTGCGGGTGCAGAAACACCGGAAAGTCCGCGCCCACTGGGCGGTATCCGAGCTCCTGCATCTGCTCGGCGGTCGCGCCGACCACCACCCAGTCGACCTCGCTGACCTCGCGCCCCAACAGGCGGTCGCGTACCGCGCCGCCCACTTTATAAATCTGCATACCTGCTCCTCCGTTGCTGCGCAGCATAACGGCTGGAAGACGTAGGCGACCATGGCTGCGAACGTGGCAAGCGAGATGAGAGCGAATAGCGGGGCTGGTGCGGCGTCGGTGGATTCGGACTTGGTCAGCTAATCTGACGGACGACGAGGCGAGCTTCTATCCAGCTGGCGGACAAGCCTCCGGCATGTCCGCCCTACGACTTGCGCCCATACATCGATCTACGGAGGGCTAGATCGGTGGAATGATCAGGTCCAGGCGCGGTTGGTCGTTGTCATGGCCGGCGTCGGCCTTGGTCGGTACGTGGTGGGTGCCGATCAGCTCCTCGCCCTGAAGGATTTCCAGGTGAATGTCGAAGCCCCAGAGCCGGTGCAGGTGCTTGAGTACTTCCTCGGTGGAGCTGCCCAGTGGTTTGCGATCGTGCTGCTGATGGCGCAGGGTCAGCGAGCGGTCGCCGCGGCGGTCGATGCTCCAGATTTGCACGTTGGGTTCGCGGTTGCCCAGGTTGTACTGCGCTGCCAGGGTTTCGCGGATGCTGCGGTAGCCCATCTCGTCATGGATGGCCGGCACCAGCAATTCGTCTTTCTGGTCGTCGTCGAGGATGCTGAATAGTTTCAGGTCGCGAATAACCTTGGGCGACAGGTACTGCAGGATGAAACTCTCGTCCTTGAAGCTGCTCATGGCGAATTTCAGGGTCGTCAGCCAGTCGCTACCGGCGATATCGGGGAACCACTTCTTGTCCTCTTCGGTCGGGTTTTCGCAGATCCGGCGGATGTCGCAATACATGGCGAAACCCAGGGTGTAGGGGTTGATGCCGCTGTAGTAGGGGCTGTCGAACGGCGGCTGATAGATCACGCTGGTATGCGACTGCAGGAATTCGATCATGAAACCGTCGGTTACCAGGCCTTCGTCGTACAGGTCATTCATCAGCGTGTAATGCCAGAAGCAGGCCCAGCCTTCGTTCATCACCTGGGTCTGGCGCTGTGGGTAGAAGTATTGCGCGATCTTGCGCACGATGCGGATCACTTCACGCTGCCAGGGTTCGAGCAGCGGCGCGTGCTTCTCGAGGAAATACAGGATGTTTTCCTGGGGCTCGGCGGGGAAGCGTTTGCTGTCGCTGCCGTCGCGCTTGCCAGTGCCCTTGGGAATGGTGCGCCAGAGGTCGTTGACCTGCTTTTGCAGGTGTTCCTCGCGGTCCTTCTGTCGACGCCGCTCTTCTTCGGCGGAGATCGGGTAGGGGCGCTTGTAGCGGTCGACGCCGTAGTTCATAAGTGCATGGCAGGAGTCGAGCAGGTCCTCCACGGCATCGATGCCATGGCGTTCCTCGCATTGCATGATGTACTGCTTGGCGAACACCAGATAGTCGATGATCGAGCTGGCGTCGGTCCAGGTGCGGAACAGGTAGTTGCCCTTGAAGAAGCTGTTGTGGCCGTAGCAGGCGTGGGCGATCACCAGCGCCTGCATGCAGATGGTGTTTTCTTCCATCAGGTAGGCGATGCAGGGATCGGAGTTGATCACGATCTCGTAGGCCAGGCCCATCTGCCCGCGGCTGTAGGATTTCTCGGTGCTGAGGAAGTGCTTGCCGTAGGACCAGTGATGGTAGCCCAGGGGCATGCCGACCGAAGCGTAGGCGTCCATCATCTGCTCGGCGGTGATCACCTCGATCTGATTCGGGTAGGTGTCGAGCGCATAGCGCTCGGCGATCCGGCTGATCTCGCGGTCATAGCTGCGGATCAGCTCGAAGGTCCATTCCGAGCCGGTGGAAATCGGTTCGCGCTTTTTCTCGCGCTTGCTGCCGGCATAGCTGCTCATGTTGCGAGCCTCCGCTGGAACAATTCACGGAACACGGGGTAGATATCTGCCGAGGACACAAGCTGCTGCTGGGCGAAGGTTTCGTCGTAGGCTTCGCTGACTTGTTCGTACTCGAACCACAGCGCCTGGTGCTCGCGCGGAGTGATCTCTACATAGGTGAAATATTGCACGAACGGCATGATCTGGTTGATCAGGATATCCCGGCAAATCGGTGAGTCGTCGTTCCAGTTATCACCGTCCGAGGCCTGCGCGGCATAGATGTTCCATTCGTTGATCGGATAGCGCTCGGCCATGATTTCCTGCATCAGCTTGAGCGCGCTGGAAACGATGGTGCCGCCGGTTTCGCGGGAGTAGAAGAATTCCTCCTCGTCGACCTCCTTGGCGCTGGTGTGGTGGCGGATGAACACCACGTCGATCTTGTCGTAGTTCCGCTTGAGGAACAGGTACAACAGGATGAAGAAACGTTTGGCGACGTCCTTGGTGGCCTGGGTCATGGAGCCGGAGACGTCCATCAGGCAGAACATCACCGCTTTCGAACTGGGGTTGGGTTGTTTGACCAGCAGGTTGTATTTGAGGTCGAAGGTGTCGAGGAAGGGCACGCGCTTGATCCGCGCCTGCAGCTTGGCGATCTCCGCCTCCAGCGCCTGGATATCGCTGAAATTGTCCGGCTCCTCGCTTTTCAGGCGGAGCAGCTCGGCTTGTGCGGCCTTCAGTTTGGCCCGGCTGCTGCCGGACAGGGCGATACGTCGGGCATGGGCCGAGCGCAGGGTACGGACGATATTGATGCGCGATGGGTTGCCTTCGTTGCTGATGCCCGCGCGCACGGTCTTGAAGGTGTCGGCACCGGTCAGGTGACGCTTGACCAGATTGGGCAGTTCCAGATCTTCGAACATGAAGTCGAGGAACTCTTCCTGGGTGATCTGGAACACGAACTCATCCATGCCTTCGCCGGTGTTGCTGGCTTTGCCGGCACCACGGCCGGCGCCGCCGCCCTGCGGACGGGGAATGCGTTCACCGGTGGTGAATTCCTTGTTGCCGGGATGCACCACCGTCTGCTTGCCGCCGCGGCCATGGTGTAGCACTGGCTCGTCGATATCGCGGCCGGGAATGCTGATCTGTTCGCCGTGCTCCATATCGGTGATGGAGCGGCGGCTTACCGCTTCCTCCACGGCCTTTTTGATGTGGTCGCGGTAACGTCGCAGAAAGCGCTGACGGTTTACCGTGCTCTTGTTCTTGCCGTTCAGGCGTCGGTCGATCACATGGCTCATAAACCCCTCCGGGGGAGCTGCAAGCCACAAGCCAAAAGCTGCAGGAGCGGTCGTCAACGACCGCGGTCGCTTGCAGCTTAAAGCTTGTTGCTTATGGCTGCTTTACTGCGATTTACGAACCCGCAGATACCATTCGGACAGCAGGCGCACCTGCTTGTCGGTATAGCCGCGTTCGACCATGCGAGTGACGAAGTCGTTGTGTTTCTGTTGGTCCTCCTTGCTCGCCTTGGCGTTGAAGCTGATGACCGGCAGCAGGTCCTCGGTATTGGAGAACATCTTCTTCTCGATCACCACACGCAGCTTCTCGTAGCTGAGCCAAGTCGGGTTCTTGCCATTGTTGTTGGCCCGTGCACGCAGCACGAAGTTGACGATCTCGTTGCGGAAGTCCTTGGGGTTGCTGATGCCCGCCGGTTTCTCGATTTTCTCCAGCTCTTCGTTGAGGGCCACGCGGTTGAGTATTTCGCCGGTTTCCGGATCGCGATATTCCTGATCCTGAATCCAGAAGTCGGCATACAGCACGTAACGATCGAAGATGTTCTGCCCGTACTCGCTGTAGGACTCGAGGTAGGCGGTCTGGATCTCCTTGCCGATGAATTCGATATAGCGCGGCGCCAGGTATTCCTTGATAAAGCGCAGGTAGCGCTCGCGGGTCTCGGCGGGGAATTGCTCCTGTTCGATCTGCTGCTCCAGCACGTACAGCAGGTGCACCGGGTTGGCGGCGACTTCGTGCGGGTCGAAGTTGAACACCTTGGAGAGGATCTTGAAGGCGAAACGGGTCGACAGGCCGTTCATGCCCTCGTCGACGCCGGCGGCATCGCGGTATTCCTGGATCGATTTGGCTTTAGGGTCGGTGTCCTTGAGGTTCTCGCCGTCGTATACCCGCATCTTCGAGTAGATATTCGAGTTTTCCGGCTCTTTCAAGCGGCTCAGTACCGAGAACTGCGCGAGCATCTTCAGCGTATCCGGAGCGCAATGGGCTTTGGCCAGGGAGCTGTTGAACAGCAGCTTGTCGTAGATCTTCACCTCATCGGTCACGCGCAGGCAGTACGGCACCTTGACGATATAAATGCGGTCGATGAACGCCTCGTTGTTCTTGTTGTTGCGGAAGTTGTGCCATTCCGACTCATTGGAGTGGGCCAGCAGGATGCCACTGTAGGGAATCGCGCCCAGGCCTTCGGTGCTGTTGTAGTTGCCTTCCTGGGTTGCGGTGAGCAAGGGGTGCAGCACCTTGATCGGCGCCTTGAACATCTCGACGAATTCCATCAGACCCTGGTTGGCGCGGCACAGCGCCCCCGAGTAGCTGTAGGCGTCGGCATCGTTCTGCGGGAAATCCTCGAGCTTGCGGATGTCCACCTTGCCGACCAGCGCTGAGATGTCCTGATTGTTCTCGTCGCCCGGTTCGGTCTTGGCGATGGCGATCTGGTTGAGGATAGAAGGGTACAGCTTGACCACGCGGAACTGGCTGATATCGCCGCCGAACTCGGTCAGGCGTTTGGTCGCCCAGGGCGACATGATGCTGTTCAGGTAGCGCCGCGGGATGCCGTATTCCTCTTCGAGAATCGCCCCGTCCTCGTCGACGTTGAACAGGCCGAGCGGCGACTCGAAGACCGGCGAACCCTTGATCGCATAGAACGGCACTTTCTCCATCAGGTGCTTGAGCTTTTCCGCCAGCGACGATTTACCGCCGCCGACCGGGCCCAGCAGATAGAGAATCTGTTTCTTCTCCTCCAGGCCTTGGGCGGCGTGGCGGAAATAGGAAACGATCTGGTCGATGCACTCTTCCATGCCGTGGAAGTCGGCAAACGCCGGATAACGGCGAATGACCTTGTTGGAGAAGATTCGCGATAACCGGGAATTGCTCGACGTATCGACCAGTTCCGGCTCGCCTATCGCCAGCAACAGACGCTCGGCCGCGGTGACATAGGCGCCGCGATCCTCTTTGCACAGCTCGAGGTACTCCTGCAGGGAATACTCCTCCTGGCGAGTTGCCTCGAAGCGTTGCTGGAAGTGGCTGAATATACTCATGACGTCACCTCGCTCGATGCTAGGAGCCGGCCCGGAATCGGTCATGCGGGTGCCAGGAAGCTGTCACTTGCGTGACATGGAAATCCCCCTAAACACCTAAAGGTCGTACCGATGGCCCGGGTGCCGGTTGGCCGGCTCTACCTGATTTTGGATGGCCTGAGCTAAAGGATAGTTCGTAATCTGCAAGATAAAGGGCCAGCGAACGATAACAGGATATTACCGCTCATCGGAGAAGGGCCGCAGGCCAGAGCTGCCGCGGCCTTGGCAGAGAGATAAATTTATTATTCCGCCGTTTCCCGAGCGGTTTCTTCCGGGTAGGTCGTGCGCCAGAGCTCGAAACCGCCATCGAGACTATAGACCTCGGCGAAACCCTGGCCGACCAGGTAGGCCGCTGCGCTCTGGCTGGAGTTGCCGTGATAGCAGGCGACTATCAGCGGCTGGTCGAGGTCGGCGTTGGCGATAAAGTCGTGCAGCGAATGATTGTCCAGGTGCTTGGAGCCGGCGATATGCCCGGCGGCGAAACTTTGCGGGTCGCGGACATCGACCACCACAGCGCCTTGTTCACGAAGCGCCTGGGCTTGTTGCGGGGCAATACGTTTGAATTCGCTCATGGCTGCTCCTTGGGGCATTCGCAGTGATGCAGCTCACCGCTGTCGATGTTCAGTAAGGTCATGGCGCCGCCCCATACGCAGCCGGTATCCAGGGCGAACAGGCCGGGTTCGTTGCATTTTCCCGCCAATGCCGCCCAGTGGCCGAAGATGATCTTCAGGTCGCGGGTCTTGCGCCGGGGGTGGCTGAACCAGGGCGCGTAACCCGCGGGGGCGGTATCGGCATCTTCCTTGTGCTTGAGCTCAAGGGTGCCGTCGGCTTTGCAGAAGCGCATGCGGGTGAGGTAGTTGGTGATCACGCGCAGGCGTGTGATGCCGTGCAGGTCCTTGTCCCACTTGCTGGGTTCGTTGCCGTACATGCCGTCGAGGAAGAGCGGCAGGCGGGCATCGTCGCGCAGCACTTCCTCGACCTCGCCAGCGCGTTTCAAGGCTTTTGGCAGGGTCCACTGCGGCGGAATGCCGGCATGCACCAGGGCCATCTTGCGCTCGCTGTCGTAGTGCAGCAGCTTCTGTCGGCGCAGCCAGTCGAGCAGCACGTCGCGGTCCGGCGCGTCGAGAATTTCCTGCAAGGTATCGGCCTTCTTCAGACGCTCGATGTTGTATGCGACCGCGAGCAGGTGCAGGTCGTGATTGCCCAGCACGCAGGTCAGCGCATCGCGGATGCCATACAGAAAGCGCAGAGTAGCGAGCGATTGCGGGCCGCGGTTGACCAGGTCGCCGACCAACCACAGGCGATCTTTCGCGGGGTCGAAGGCCACGCGCTGCAGCAGGCACTGCAAGGGTTGCAGGCAACCCTGCAGGTCACCGACGGCGTAGGTGGCCATCAGTGCAGCGACCCGGGGACGGCGAGGCGGAAGGGCGCGATGCTGGCATCGAAGCGCTTGCCGTCTTCGGCGAGCATCGAATAGCTGCCCTGCATGATGCCCACGTGCGTGGCCATCACGGTGCCGCTGCTGTAGGTGTGGCTGGCTCCGGCGGCGATATGCGGTTGCTCGCCAACCACCCCGGCGCCGCGAACTTCCTGTACCCGACCGTCGCCATCGGTGATCACCCAGTGTCGCGACAGCAGTTGCGCGGGCAGCTCGCCGTTGTTGACGATGGTCACGGTGTAGGCGAAGGCGAAACGGTTCTGATCCGGCTGCGATTGCTCCGGCAGATAACGGGTGGCGACGCTGACGTCGATCTGGTAACGGTTATCGGGCATATACAAAAACCTGCTCAAATCTGCTGCACTGGGCAGCGTGCGTTTACCGCCTGCGCGAACGACACGTGCGCTCGGGGCGGAGAGGGCGCCTTACGCGGCAGCGCCGTGCGCCGCCGGCTGCTGGTCCCCTGATCAGTCTAGCTGCTGTCCGCCCGCACCGGGTTGCACCGCCAGCTGGTCGGCCAGGCGCACGAAGGCGGCCAGGTCGAGCTGTTCGGGGCGCAGGCCACCATCCACGCCAGCAGCTTCGATCGCCTCGGCGGGCAGGAGTTTCTTCAGTGTGTTGCGCAGGGTCTTGCGGCGCTGATTGAACGCCTCGCGTACCACGCGCTCGAGCAGACGATGGTCCTTTGCCGGGTGCGGCAATACCTCATGGGGCACCAGGCGCACGATCGCCGAGTCGACTTTGGGCGGCGGGTTGAAGGCGCCGGGGCCGACATTGAACAGGTGTTCGACTCGGCAGTGGTACTGCACCATGATCGACAGCCGCCCCCAATCGCCGCCGCCGGGCTCGGCGGCCAGGCGTTCGACCACTTCCTTTTGCAGCATGAAATGCATATCGCGGATCAGTGCGGCGTTATCCAGCAGGTGGAAGATCAGCGGCGTGGAAATGTTATAGGGCAGGTTGCCGACCACGCGCAGGCTGTGGGGCGCCGGCTCGAGACTGGTGAAGTCGAACTTCAGGGCATCGCCCTGATGCAGGCGAAAGCGCGGTTCGGCGGCGAACTGGCCGTTGAGGATCGGAATCAGGTCGCGGTCCAGCTCGATCACGTCGAGTTGCGCGCCGCTGTTCAACAGGCCTTCGGTCAGGGCACCCTGGCCAGGGCCGATCTCCAGCATGCGCTCGCCTTCGCGGGCATGGATGGCACGCAGGATGCGATGAATGACTCCGGCGTCGTGCAGGAAGTTCTGGCCGAAGCGCTTGCGCGCGCGGTGTTGGTAGTGGTCGGACAAGACGGCAGCTCCACGTTTCGAGCCACGAGCGGCAAGCAAGTGCCCAAAGCAAAATTACGAAGGCGCGCAGCTTACCAGTTGCAGCCGCCGACGGCACCCCGCCTGGCCCGTGGTGCGCCGCTCAGCGCCGAGCGTCGGCCATCTGGTATGCCGTTTCCAGGGCGACTTGCAGGCTGCCGCTGTCGATATCGCCGCTGCCGGCCAGGTCCAGCGCGGTACCGTGGTCGACCGAGGTGCGGATGATCGGCAGGCCCAGGGTGACATTGACCGCCGCGCCAAAGCCCTTGAACTTGAGCACCGGCAGGCCTTGGTCGTGGTACATCGCCAGTACCGCGTCGCAGTGGTCCAGATGCTTCGGGGTGAACAGTGTATCGGCCGGCAGCGGACCGATAAGGTTCATGCCCTCCTCGCGCAGCTGCGCCAGCGCCGGTTCGATGATTTCGATTTCCTCGCGGCCTAGATGGCCGCCTTCGCCGGCATGGGGGTTGAGGCCGCAGACCAGGATGCGCGGGCGGGCGATAGCGAATTTGTTGCGCAGGTCATGATCGAGAATGCGCGCCACGCGCTTCAGGCGCTCGTCGGTGATGGCCGCCGCGACATCCTTGAGCGGCAGATGCGTGGTCACCAGGGCCACGCGCAGGCCACGGGTGGCGAGCATCATCACCACCTGTTCGGTGGCGGTCAGCTCGGCGAGGAATTCGGTATGCCCGGAAAACGCGATACCCGTCTCGTTGATCACGCCTTTGTGCACAGGTGCGGTAATCATGCCGGCGAAGTCGCCGTCGATGCAGCCCTGGCCGGCGCGCCTCAGGGTCTCCAGCACGTAGGCAGCATTGCGCTTGTCCAGTTGGCCCGGGGTTACCGTCGTGCCCAGAGGCGTATCCCAGACATACAGGCTGCCGGCTTGCGCGGGGCGTTGCGGCCATGCGCCGGGGGCGACGGCGATCAGTTGAATGTTCAGGCCGAGCAAGCGAGCGCGTTCGTCGAGCAAGCCGCGGTCGGCGACAGCGACTATCGGATGAGGCTGCGCTTCGCGCGCCAGCAACAGACACAAGTCGGGGCCGATGCCGGCTGGTTCGCCGGGGGTCAGTGCAAAAACACGGGAAGCGCTCATCGGCAGGCTCTCGATAGGGCGGCGTCAGCAGTACGCCGGGATAAGGGAGTGGTTGCGAGCCATCTTAGTGGTCTGCTCCGGTTGGGAGAAGGTTGTCGGTTCTGCAGGCGAAAAAAAGCCCGACTCTGCGCTTTGCATGGAGTCGGGCTTATTCAGTGCCAATCAGCCTGCTTAGAGCTTGATCTCGACGTAGGCCTCGTCGCGGATCTGCCGCAACCAGGTCTGCAGCTCTTCATCGTACTTGCGGTTGCGCAGCAGGTTCATCGCCTGTTGCTCGCGGAACTGCGCGCTGCTGTCGGTGGCGCGGCGGCCCATGACTTGCAACACGTGCCAGCCGTACGGGCTCTTGAATGGCTTGGACACTTCGCCGCTGGCGGTATCGTTCATTACCGAACGGAACTCGGGTACCAACACGCTCGGGTCGATCCAGTTGAGGCTGCCGCCGTTGAGCGCGGAGCCCGGGTCTTCGGAGAAGTTTCTCGCCAGTTCGGCAAAGTCTTCGCCCGCCTTGATGCGCTCGTAGAGGCGTTCGATCAGGCGCTTGGTTTCGGCTTCGCTGCGAATTTCGCTGGGCTTGATCAAGATGTGCCGCACGTTGACTTCATCGCGTACCTGGGTGTCGCCGCCGCGCTTCTCGAGCATCTTGAGCATGATGAAGCCGCCAGGCGTGCGGATCGGCTCGGTGACGTCGCCCGCTGCCATCGAGCCGATCATCGAGTCGAAGGGGGGCGGCAGCTGCGCAGCTTTGCGCCAGCCCATCTCGCCGCCTTCCAGGGCGCTTTCGCTGGCCGAGTTGGCGATCGCCAATTGGGCGAAGTCGGCGCCCTGGCTCAGTTGCTTGTACAGGTCCTGGGCTTTACGTTCCGCCTTCTGGATCGCCTCGGGCGAGGCGCCCTCGGGAACCGGGATCAGGATGTTGGCCAGGTGGAATTCTTCCGACAGCTGCATCTTGCCCAGGTCCGAGGCGAGGAAGTTCTGCACTTCCTGATCGGTGACCTGAATACGTTCGGCGACGCGGCGCTGGCGTACGCGGCTGATGATCATCTCGCGGCGTACCTGATCGCGGGCTTCCTCGTAGGACAAACCATCGCGCACCAGGGCGGCACGGAACTGCTCGAGGCTCATGTTGTTGCGCTGAGCGATGGTGCCCAGTGCCTGATTGAGCTCCTCATCGGTGATGCGGATGCCGGAACGCTCGCCGATCTGCAGCTGAATGTTCTCGATAATCAAGCGCTCCAGCACTTGCTGGCTGAGCACTCCTTCGGGCGGCAGGCTGGCGCCACGCTTGGCGATGGTCTGCTGCACTTCGCTCAGGCGCGAATCGAGCTGGCTCTGCATGATCACGTCGTTATCGACGATCGCCACGACGCGGTTGAGTGGACGTACCTCGGCGTGTGCCACGGTACCCAGGAACAGCGCGCCCAGCAGGAGCGGGCGCACGCAATCAGAAAGCTTGATCTTCACGTTCACGATAACCTTGAATGCCTTCGTCGAGGAAAGTCTCGACCTTACTGCCAATTACACCGCCCAGACCTTTGAACACGATCTGCAGGAAGATGCCGCGATCCGGCTCGTCGTTGAGCGAGGGATTCAGGCTGACTTCGTCGTAGTCGATCCAATAGCGGTTGATCAGGCGCAGTTTCCAACAGCAGTTGTCGTACTCGAAGCCGCCGAAGGCTTCCAGGGTACGGTTACGGCTGTAGTCGTATTGCCAGCGGGAAATCACGCTCCACTGCGGGACGATCGGCCAGATGATCGAGAAATCATGCTGGCTGATCTTGTAGTAGTCCTTGATGTACTCCGGGCTGCCGGGCGTGCCGTAGTCGCCGCCGCCAACCACCCAGTTGCCGCTCGCCTGGTCGTAACGAACGCTGTCGTTGCGATAGCGATAGCCGGCATTGATCACCTTGTTCGGGTTGCCTTCCGGCTGGTAGTGGAACATCGCGCTGCCCGAGCGGGTGCGATGGGTGTCCGGATCCCAGTTGAAGTCCGAGGTCAGGCGCCAGTCGCGGTTGAAGCGGTACATGTATTCCAGCGCGTAGGGCGATTGCGAGGCTTGCGAGTCGGCGCGGGTGCGGTAGTCGATGCCGGGCATCTGCACCTTGCGGTCTTCGAAATAGAAGGCCTGGCCGATGCTGAAGCGCTGGCGCTCGAAGCCGTTCGGTTCGATCCAGCGGTTGGTCACGCCAAGCGACAACTTGTTCTCGTCGCCGATACGGTCTTTGCCGGAGAAGCGATTCTCGCGCCACAGCGAGGCGAAACTGAAGTTGCTCTCGCCGGTATCGAAGACCGGGATGTCGGTCTGGTCTTTCTCGGGAACATAGAGGTAGAACAGGCGCGGCTCGAGGGTCTGCCGATAGTTCTTGCCGAACCATTGGGTCTCGCGGTCGAAATACAGACCGCTGTCCAGGCTGAACATCGCCACGCTGCGGGTCTGGCTGCTCTTGTACGACTGCTCGGCGAGCAAGGTGCTCTTGCCCTGCGAATCCAGGCTCAGGTCGTAATTGGTATGCAGGTACTTGACCTTGGGCGTGAGAAAGCCCCAGCTCCAGTTCAGTGGCAGGCTGACGGCCGGTTCGAGGTGCAGGCGTTCGGCGTTGGCGCGGGCCAGGCCGCGCAGGCGTTCGTCGTACCAGTCGGACTTGACGCCGTCTTCATCGGAAAACTGACCGGAACGCAGGTCGCGGTCGAAGCGTACGTACTCGGCGCCATAGGTGAAATTCAGGCCGCCGGGCTGATAAGGCAACTTGCCGTTGAGGGTCAGTTGCGGCAGGCGGTTGTACGGGGTGACGTCGGTGATGTTGGCCAATTCGTACGCGTGCAGGTTGAGCTGTGCGGTGTAGTTTTCGCCGCGGTAGGTCAGCGTGCCGCGCTGGTCGACGTAGCTGGTGGAACTCACCCCGAGGTCGCTATCCAGGTCCTGGAAATAATAGGGGTCACTGATGTCGGTGTAGTCGACTTCCGCGAGCAGGCGCGAGTCCAGGCCGGTCTTGTGCTGCCAGCTGTACATCCAGCGCTGGTCTTCGTACTCGGACTGCAGCTTGCGATCGTCGTTGCTGTCGTCGAGGTAGGCGGCGCCGAATTGACCTTCGCTGCTCTTGGTCAGGTAGCGGAATTCACCTTCCATCAACAAGCCACGGTCGCTCATGTAGGTCGGGTAGAGCGTGGCGTCATAGTTTGGCGCCAGGTTGAAGTAGTACGGGGTTTGCAGGGTCAGGCCGTTATCGCTCGAGCTGCTGAGGCTCGGCGGCAGGAAGCCGGACTGACGACGGTCGTCGATCGGGAAGTAGATATACGGCGTGTAGAACACTGGAATGTTCTTCACCCGCAACGTCACATTGGTTGCGGTGCCGAAGCCGGTCGCCGGGTTCAGCGTGATGTTGTTGCCTTTCAGGTGCCAGGCGTTGCTGCTCGGTTCGCAGCTGGTATAGGTACCGTCTTTCAAACGGATGACGGCATTCTCTTCGCGCTTGGCGTACAGCGCATTGCCGCGGACATGGCTCTTGTGCAGCACATATTCGGCGTTTTCGACTTTGGCTTCGCCGTTGTCCAGTTGCAGTTCGGCGCGGTCGCCGACGACCAGCAGGCCCTTGTCGCGCAGGCGCACATTGCCGACCAGTTCGCCGCGGTTTTCCGCCTGGTGCAGGTTGGCTTCATCGGCCTCGACCTGCATCCCGGCCTGACGCAGCACGACATCGCCGGCCAGGGTCGCGATCTGTTGTTCCTGCTCATAGCGCGAGGCTTTGGCCGAAACGAAGGTCGGCGCTTCGCTCATCGGGGTATCGTCATTCATGCCCGGGCGAATCGGCTCGACATAGTTGCCGGCGCAATAAGGCCCGGTTTCCGCGAGTTGCGCAGCATTCAACTGCTCACGCGGAACCCAATCGAGGTGACTGTAGTCCGCACTACGCGAGACAAGACCTTTGCCGCGGCTTTCGGTGACCAGTACCGGGCCGGCAGCTTTGCTTTCACGCTTGCCACTGTCGCCAGTGCTCGCGTTTTGCGCTGTTTCACGCCCTGCCGGGCGTGCGGGCAGGGCCGCATTGCTGGCTTTCGGGGCGCACGCCCAGCCGCCGGATTCGGACACCTTGCAGTCATACTGCTCGGCGGCGAAAACCAATTGACTGGCCAGAGGCTGCATAGCCAACAGGCTACCGGTTACCAGAAGTGGGAATTTTTTACGGAATGCGGGGTATTTTACTGCCATCTTATTTTTCCGGGCTTCCTGCGCGCTATAGGCCCAGGGGCCGCACGCCTCTCGATGGGCTGAAAAAGATGCTGGATAATAAAGCATGACCCGCGCAACGGCTAGCGCCGTGGAGACCCTTGTAATGCCTGATGAAGATATACGTCTGCAATGCCTCGAAGAGTGGCTGGCCCAGCAGTTGCCCAGACTCGAGGTTGGCGCCGGGGCCGATGCCACGCTGACCTCCGCCAGCAGCGATGCGAGCTTTCGTCGCTATTTCCGCTGGCAGAGCGGTGAGCACAGCCTGATCGTGATGGACGCGCCGCCGCCGCAGGAAGACTGCCGACCCTTCGTGAAGGTCGCCGAATTACTGGCTCGGGCCGGAATCAATGTGCCGCAGATCCTTGCCGCGGATTTGCCGCGGGGTTTCTTGCTGCTCAACGATCTGGGGCGCCAGACCTATCTGGATGTGATCGATGCGGACAACGCCGACCCGTTGTTTGTCGATGCTCTGCAGGCGTTATTGCGTTTGCAGCGGTTGCCGATGGACACGCCGCTGCCCGCTTACGACGAGGCGTTGCTGCGCCGCGAGCTGCAGCTGTTTCCCGAGTGGTACGTGCAGCGTCACCTGGGGATTGAGTTCGATGCCGCGCAGCAGGCCCTCTGGCAGCGCATCAGCACCCTGTTGATCGACAGTGCCCTGGCGCAACCGCAAGTGCTGGTGCACCGCGACTACATGCCGCGCAATTTGATGATCGGTACGCCGAACCCCGGTGTGCTGGATTTCCAGGATGCGGTCTACGGCCCGGTCACCTATGACGTCACCAGTCTGTTCAAGGATGCCTTTGTCAGCTGGCCGGAAGCCCGCGTGCGTGGCTGGCTGGAGGACTATTGGCGGCAGGCGCGAGAGGAGGGTATCCCGGTGCAGGACGAACTGGACGACTTCCTGCGCGCCAGCGACCTGATGGGCGTGCAGCGCCACCTCAAAGTGATCGGGATATTCGCGCGCATCTGTCACCGCGACGGCAAGCCGAAGTACCTCGGCGATGTGCCGCGTTTCTTTGCTTATATAGAAGCGGTGATGGCGCGCCGTCCGGAACTCGGCGAATTGGCCGAACTGTTCGCCAGCCTCAAGCACACGCAAGGAATGCCGGCATGAAGGCCATGATTCTGGCGGCGGGCAAGGGCGAGCGCCTGCGCCCCCTGACCCTGCATACGCCCAAGCCCCTGGTGCACGCCGCAGGCGTGCCACTGATCGAGTACCACGTCCGCGCATTGGCCACCGCCGGGTTTCATGAACTGGTGATCAACCATGCCTGGCTGGGCCAGCAGATCGAGGACTATCTGGGCGATGGCGCGGGCTTCGGCATGCGGATCCGCTATTCGGCCGAAGGCGAGCCGCTGGAGACCGGCGGCGGGATCTTTCGCGCGCTGCCGCTGCTTGGCGATGCGCCGTTCCTGGCGGTCAATGGCGATATTTTCACTGACTATCCTTTCGCCGATCTACGGCACCCCCTGGATGGTTTGGCGCACCTGGTGCTGGTGGATAATCCGCCGCATCACCCCGCCGGGGATTTTTGCCTGCGCGATGGGCGTGTGGTCGAGGCCCACAGCGATCAGGCCACCCTGACCTACAGCGGTATCGCCGTGCTGTCGCCGCACCTGTTCGCCGATTGTCAGCCCGGCGCCTTCAAGCTCGCGCCGTTGCTGCGCCAGGCCATGGCGGCGGGCCAGGTCAGCGGCGAGCATTTCGCCGGGCGCTGGATCGATGTCGGCACTCACGAACGGTTGGCTGAAGTCGAGCAATTGCTCGCTCAGGGGCGCTGAGATGCTCTGGCCGTCCACCCTGTTAGGGGCGTTCGCCGGCATGGCCGTGGCCAGCATTCCCGGTGCCCTGCTTGGGGCCTTGCTCGGGCAGGTACTGGATCGCCGCTTGCAGCTGCGCAGCTGGGCGGAGTTGCGCGAGCGCATCGGCCTCAAACCGGCGCCGGGCGATGAGGATCTGCTGTTCGTGCTGCTCGGTCGCCTGGCCAAATGCGATGGGCGGGTGCTGCCGGCGCATATTCAACAGGCGCGTTCGGAAATGCAGCGGCTGGGGCTCGACGAAGCGGCGCAGCAGCGGGCGATTGCCGCATTCGCCCGCGGCAAGACCGGGCACGATAGCCTGCGTCTGCCGTTGCGTCGGCAGCGGGCGCATGCGGAAGTATTGCTGCGCGCCTGCTGGCGCATGGCCTGGGTCGATGGGCGAGTGAGTCAGACCGAGCGTGAACTGATTCTGTTATGGGGCAAATGGCTGGCGGTGTCGTCCGCCGCCCAGGAAGCGCTGAACGCCGCCTACGCGCCGAGGCAGGCCGCGCCAATGTCCCGTGGCGGCAGTTATCACGACGCCCTGCGCCTGCTCGGCGTGACCGCCGATAGCGAACCGGCACAGATCAAACGCGCCTATCGGCGCCTGTTGAGTCGTCATCATCCGGACAAGCTGGCCGGTAGCGGAGCGACCCTCGAGCAGGTGCGCGAGGCCACCGACGCGACCCGCGAACTGCATCATGCCTACGGCCTGATTCGTCAGCGCCATGGTTTCCGCTAGCGCGCTGCGGTTGATTATTGGGCGGCTTTCAGCTGGCTGCTGAGCCAGCCGCGAATGCGTCGGTAGAGTTGTTCCTGCTCGGCGTCCGTATTGCCCGGCAGCGCTTTCATCGCGACCTGGGTGTACGCCGGGTGCTGCAGACGTTTGCTCGCCTGCAGGCGTTTGACCGCCGCCTTTCGGTCGCCCAGGCGATCCTTGTAGTAGAAGTCGCCGGTGGCCAGCTTCAGGCCAGGGAGCAATTCGTCGAGAGCGGGGCCATAGTCCGCGGGCAGCTCAGCGCCGATCACCACCAAATGCCGCACGTTGGCCGGCTGACGTTCCTGCAGGTAGCGCGCGGCCCAATAGGCGCCGCTGCCGTGTCCCAGCAATACGATGGTCTGCGCTTGCCGCTGCTGGGCGAACGCCACCGCGGCTTCGATTCGCGCGATGACCCGCGCCGCGTGATTCTGCCGCAGCGTTTCGGGATCGCTGGGCGGTTCAGCGGCCGGGGCCGGTTCCTCGCTCGGCGCGCTTTGTTCATCCGCCGCCGGGGCGGGCGCTTCGTCCGCGGTGTCGGTCGGGGCGGTTTCGTCCGCATTCCCGGTGTCATCGGCGCTCGGTGCTTCATCGGCAGGGGTGGCTGGTTCGGCGACCGGTTCGGTCGCTCTGGCGGGGACGAACGGCTGATTGGGGTCGGGCAGCGTGAGGCTCAGGCTGTGCCAGCCGGCGTCGGGCAGCTTGTGGCGTAGCGGCGATATGGTTTGCGGCCAATCGGCGCTTTCGCCATCACCCGGAACGATGATCACCGCCCCGTTGGGGCTGCCGCTGTTGGCCGGTAACCAGAGCGCGAGGAAGGATTCATCGGCGGTCTGCAGTTGCTGCTGCTCCTGGTCTGGCAGGATCTCGGCCAGGGCTTGCGCCGTGTCCGTGCTGCGCTCGCTCGGCGCGGCACGCACCTCGGGGGGCGCGGGGGCCGCGGGTACGGCATCTGTCTCAGCGGTTTCGGCGGTTTCTTCCGCCAGCGACGGGGCGCCCGCCAACAGTAGGCACAGGGCGATCACCAGACTACGCAGGTCGCAGGGCATGGGCGTTTCCCAGAGGGGACGATGGTGATTTGAGCTTACTGCGTGATGGCGATTTTGTCAGGTCAGCCCTTGGCGGGACGGGGCATGACTGGAGTAAGGTAAGTGCAGCCCCCTTTAATGTCGTCGCCGAGTAGTCGTGTCATGAGCCCAGTGTTGTCGCGCCTTCTCCTTGTGCTCCTGTTATGGCCGTTGCTGGCCAGGGCGGAGGACGCCGCGCTACCGCTACGCCCGGCGTTCGATGAGGCGCAGCGGGCCTGGCTCGCCGATCATCGGCAGCTGCGTGTCGGCCTGTTGATGCAGGCACCCTGGGCGCTTTACGACCGCCGCCTGCAGCGCCTGTCCGGGGCCAATGTCGAGTTGATGGGCCGGCTGTTGCAGGGCATGGGGGTCGAACCGATCTGGGTGCGTTTCACCGAACAGACCGATCTGGACGGCGCGGTACGGCGTGGCGAGGTCGATCTGGCCCCGGGGTTGGTGCAGACCCCGCGGGGCTTGCGCCTGTGGCTGTATTCCAGTCCCTATATGCGGGTGCCGCACCTGGTGGTGGGCGAGCGCCTGGGCAGCAATGTGGTCGACCTCGATCGCCTGGGCCGTGAGGAAAATCTGGCGGTGCGCGAGCCGAGCCCGGCGTTCGACTACCTGCGCAAGAATTACGGCAACCTGCAGTTGCAGGCGGTGAGTTCGGAGCGCAGCGGCCTGCTGCGCCTGTTGCGCAAGGAGGTCAGCTACGCGGTGGTCGACGAGGCGCGCCTCAGCCAATTGCTGCGCGAGCCGCAGTTCGCCGGCTTGAGCATCGTCGGCGACATTGGCCTGCCGCAATTACTGCGTATCGCCACGCGGCGCGACCAGCCGCTGCTGGCGGCTATCGTCGAGCAAACCCTGCAAGCGCTGCCGCCGCGCGAAGTCGATCGGCTGCGCGAGCACTGGATGCCGCTGCGTTACCCGCAGGTCGGCGACTCCCTGGCGTTCTGGCGCGGCTTCAGCCTGTTGCTGCTCGGCATAGTGCTGGCGAGCGCGGCGATCGTGCTGCACCTGCGTCAGCAGCGCCGCGGCCTGGAGCGCCAATTGCTGGAGGCGCGGCATGCCCTGGGCCTGCGTGAGACGGCCGAGCAGGCACTGCGGCTGACGCAGTTTTCCATCGACCACAGCACCGTCGGCATTCTCTGGGTCAACTGGGACAGCCATGTGCGTTATGCCAACCACGCCGCCGAGGCGATGCTCGGCTATGCCGTCGGCGCTCTGGTCGAGCAGCCGCTGCAGGCGCTCGAGCCCAGCCTGAACATGGACCGTTGGCTGAACCTATGGCGGCTGGCCCGGGCCGGTCATGAAGCCATGCCGAGCTTCGAGACCGACTGCCTGCGCGCCGATGGCGGGCGCTTGCCGGTGGATGTGTCACTGAGCTTCCTGCGCTTCGATCGTGAGGAATACCTGGTGGTGTTTCTCAGCGACATTACCGAGCGTCGCCGTGCCCGCGCCGCCTTGCAGGAAAGCGAGGCGCGCTTCAAGGGCATCGCCGGTAGTGTGCCCGGCCTGGTGTTCCGCCTGGAGCGCGCCGGTTTCGAGGCGCCGGTGGCGTTCGCCTATATCAGCGAAGCCAGTGCCGAGCTGGTCGGCTACCCGGCCAGCGAACTGCAGCGCGCCGATCGCGGGCTGCGCAGCCTGGTTCATGCGGACGACCAGGCGAGCTACCGGCGCACCCAGGATGCGGCCCTGGCGAGTGACAGCGACTGGCTATGGCAGGGACGCATCCTGACCCGCGGCGGCGAGCTGCGCTGGGCCGATATCAAGGCCACCGCCCGTCCGCTGGGCGAGGGGCGAGTGGTATGGGACGGGATCGTCTGGGACATCACCGAGAACAAGCTGGTCGAGCTGGAACTGGCCGAATCCAGGGCGCGCCTGCGCGAGTTGTCGGCGCATCTGGAAAGCGTGCGCGAAGAGGAGAAGGCGCGCATCGCCCGCGAAGTGCATGACGAGCTGGGTCAGGTGCTCACCGTGCTCAAGCTGGAAACCGCCATGTGCGAGCTGGTTTGCGCCGGTCAGCTGCCGGAGCTCGATCAGCGCCTGCAGGTGATCAAGCGCCTGATCGCCCAATTGTTCCAACTGGTGCGCGATGTGGCCACGGCGCTGCGTCCGCCGATTCTCGATGCCGGCATCGCCTCGGCGATCGAATGGCAGGTCCGCCGTTTCGAGGCGCGCACCCAGATCCCGTGCCTGGTGGAGGTGCCCGAACAGGTGCCGGAACTGAGCGACAGCAAGGCCATCGGCCTGTTTCGCATCCTTCAGGAGGCGCTGACCAATGTCATGCGCCATGCCGGCGCGCACAGCGTGCAGGTGCGCCTGAGCCTGGAGCAGGATGAGCTGTGTCTGTGGGTCAGCGACGACGGCAAGGGCTTCGTCGCCGAACAACGCAAACCGGGCCAGTCGTTCGGTCTGGTCGGCATGCAGGAGCGGGTGTTGATGCTCGGCGGCCGGCTGAGCATTGACAGCCGGCCCGGCGAAGGCACTACGCTGTGCGCCCGAGTGGCGGTGACCGAGGAGGAAGTAGCGTGATCAAGGTAATGGTGGCCGAAGACCACAAGATCGTGCGTGAAGGTATCAAGCAATTGATCGGCATGGCTCCCGACCTCGAAGTGGTCGGCGAGGCGAGCAACGGCGAGCAGTTGCTCGAGGGCCTGCGCCGCACCCCGTGCGATGTGGTGCTGCTGGACATCAGCATGCCCGGGGTCAATGGCCTCGAGGCCATTCCGCGGATCCGCGCCCTGGCCTCCGCGCCGGTGATCCTGGTGCTGTCGATGCACAACGAGGCGCAGATGGCCGCCCGCGCGCTCAAGGTCGGCGCTGCCGGCTACGCGACCAAGGACAGCGAGCCGGCGCTGCTGATCACCGCGATTCGGCGGGTTGCCGGTGGCGGGCGCTACATCGACCCGGATCTGGCCGACCGCATGGTCTTCGAGGTCGGCCTGACCGATTCACGGCCGCCCCACGCGCAGCTCTCGGAACGTGAGTTTTCGGTGTTCGAGCGCCTGGTGCACGGCGAGGGGGTCAACGACATCGCCCTGCACCTGGCGGTCAGCAACAAGACCGTGAGCACCCACAAGGCGCGCCTAATGCAAAAGCTCGGGGTGCACTCGGTGGCCGACCTGGTGCGCTATGCCATGGAGCACCGGCTGGTCTGATTGCCGCGCCATACCCTTGTGCTTTGTAGGGCAATCCCTACATGAAACTCTCCGTTGGTCCGATGACAGGTCGTCATCCCGGCCGATTTTGCCGCTGGCCCATCGCCTCTAGTCTGTGTGCAACGACGTACAGACAACAACAAGGGTGCGGTGATGTCCGAGTCTCAGGCAAGCGATGTATTGGTGAGCTTCCGCGGCGTGCAGAAGAGCTACGACGGCGAATCACTGATCGTCAAAGATCTCAATCTGGATATCCGTAAGGGTGAGTTCCTCACCCTGCTCGGTCCCTCGGGTTCGGGCAAAACCACCAGCCTGATGATGCTGGCCGGTTTCGAAACCCCCACCGCCGGCGAAATCTTCCTCGACGGCCGCTCGCTGAACAAACTGCCGCCGCACAAGCGCGACATCGGCATGGTGTTCCAGAACTATGCGCTGTTCCCGCACATGACGGTGGCCGAGAACCTCGCGTTCCCCCTGTCGGTACGTGGCCTGTCGCGCACCGACAGCAGCGAGCGGGTCAAGCGCGCGTTGTCGATGGTGCAGCTCGACAGCTTCCGCAATCGCTACCCGGGCCAGTTGTCCGGCGGCCAGCAGCAGCGCGTGGCCCTGGCCCGGGCGCTGGTGTTCGAGCCGCAGCTGGTGCTGATGGACGAACCCCTGGGCGCACTCGACAAGCAGTTGCGCGAGCACATGCAGATGGAAATCAAGCACCTGCACCAGCGCCTGGGCGTGACCGTGGTCTATGTGACCCACGATCAGGGCGAGGCGCTGACCATGTCCGACCGGGTCGCGGTGTTCCATCAGGGCGAGATCCAGCAGATCGCCGACCCGCGCACCCTCTACGAGGCGCCGCGCAACACCTTCGTCGCCAACTTCATCGGCGAGAACAACCGCCTCAACGGTCGCCTGCTCAGCCAGGACGGCGAACGCTGCCGGGTCGCTCTGGCGCGCGGCGAGGAAGTCGAGGCGCTGGCGGTCAATGTCGGCCGTCCCGGCGAGCCGGTGACCCTGTCGGTGCGCCCCGAGCGCGTACGCCTGAACGGCTCCAGCGAGAGCTGCAGCAACCGCTTCTCCGGGCGGGTGGCCGAATTCATCTACCTGGGCGACCACGTGCGGGTGCGCCTGGAAGTCTGTGGCATGAGTGATTTCTTCGTAAAACAGCCAATCGCCGAACTCGACCCCGCCCTGGCGGTGGGCGATGTGGTGCCGATCGGTTGGCAAGTGGAGCACGTTCGCGCGCTCGATCCGTTGCTGGACAGTCATTGATAGCGTTTGACAGACCTTAACCACAGTGGAGACAACAATAATGAGCAAATACCTCTCGTTCTCGGCACTTACTCTGGCCATGGCCTGCGCCATGCCGGCGCTGGCGGCCGACCTGACGGTGATTTCCTTCGGCGGCGCGAACAAGGCCGCACAGTCCAAGGCTTACTACGAACCCTGGGAGGCGAACGGCAACGGCAAGGTGATCGCCGGCGAGTACAACGGTGAAATGGCCAAGGTCAAGGCCATGGTCGACACCAACAGCGTGTCCTGGAACCTGGTCGAAGTGGAGTCGCCGGAGCTGGCCCGCGGTTGCGACGAAGGCATGTTCGAAGAGCTCGACCCGAGCCTGTTCGGCAACCCCGACGATTTCGTCGAGGGCGCGATCCAGCCTTGCGGCGTCGGCTTCTTCGTTTGGTCCACGGTGCTCGCCTACAACGCCGACAAGCTGAGCAGCGCGCCGACCAGTTGGGCGGATTTCTGGGACACCGAGAAATTCCCGGGCAAGCGCGGCCTGCGCAAGGGCGCCAAGTACACCCTGGAATTCGCCTTGATGGCCGACGGCGTACCGGTCAAGGACGTTTACAGCGTACTGGCGACCAAGGAAGGCCAGGACCGCGCGTTCGCCAAGCTCGATCAGATCAAGCCAAGCATCCAGTGGTGGGAAGCCGGCGCTCAGCCGCCGCAGTTCCTCGCTTCCGGCGACGTGGTGATGAGCTCGGCCTACAACGGTCGGATCGCCGCGGTGCAGAACGAAAGCAACCTGAAAGTGGTTTGGAATGGCGGCATCTACGACTTCGATGCATGGGCCATTCCGATGGGCGCCAAGGACAAGGACGCCGCGCAGAAATTCATCGCCTTCTCGGTCAGCCCCGAGCAGCAGAAAATTTACTCGGAGAACATCGCCTACGGCCCGGCCAACAAGAAAGCCGTCGAGTTGCTTGACCCCAAGCTGCTCAAGGACATGCCGACCACCCCGGAAAACATCGCCAACCAAGTGGCGATGAACGTGACCTTCTGGGCGGACTTCGGCGAGCAGCTGGAACAGCGCTTCAACGCCTGGGCCGCGCGTAACTGAGTCGTCTGCTGGTAATGCCCCTCCGCGCTGGCGCGGAGGGGATGTTTCCCCCGTTTTCCGGAGTTCGCTATGGCCATCGCAGTGCCCTTGACCGAGGTCGCCGGCCCCACCCTGAAACAGCGTCTGGCCCGGGCCGAACGCGTCAACCGCTGGAAGGCGCAAGCGCTGATCCTGCCGTTGCTGGTGTTCCTGGTGCTGGTCTTTCTGGTTCCCATCGCCGCCTTGCTCAACCGCAGCCTGGACAACCCCGAAGTGGTCGGCGCCATGCCGCGCACCGTGGCGGCTATCGCCGACTGGGACGGCAAGGCCTTGCCGGACGAGCCGGTTTACCGTGCCCTGGCTCTGGATCTGGCCGAAGCCCGGCGCGAGCAGAACATCGGCGACCTGTCCAAACGCCTGAACATGGAACTGGCCGGCTACCGTAGCCTGATCGCCAGGACCGGCCGTGCGTTGCCGTTCAAGAGCGAACCGGCGACTTACAAAGAGGCGTTGGAAAGCCTCGACGAACGTTGGGGCGATCCGGCCTATTGGCAGGTGATCCGCCGCAACACCAGCGATGTAACCCCCTATTACCTGCTGGCCGCCCTCGATCACCGAATCGACGATCTCGGCGAGTTGGCGCCGGCCACCCCGGACCAGGCCATTTACCTGGATATCTTCGCCCGCACCTTCTGGATGGGCCTGGTGATAACCGCCATCTGCCTAGTGCTGGCCTACCCGCTGGCCTACCTGCTGGCGAACCTGCCGACCCGTCAGGGCAACCTGCTGATGATTCTGGTGCTGTTGCCGTTCTGGACCTCGATTCTCGTGCGCGTGGCCGCCTGGATCGTGCTGTTGCAGTCGAGCGGGCTGATCAACAGTGCGCTGCTCAGCTTCGGCATCATCGACAAACCGCTGCAATTGGTGTTCAACCGCAGCGGGGTGTACATCTCCATGGTGCACATCATGCTGCCGTTCATGATTCTGCCGATCTACAGCGTGATGAAGGGCATTTCACCGACCTATATGCGTGCGGCGATCTCCCTCGGCTGTCACCCGTTCGCCAGTTTCTGGCGGGTGTATTTCCCGCAGACCCTGGCCGGCGTCAGCGCCGGTGGCCTGCTGGTGTTCATCCTGTCGATCGGCTACTACATCACCCCGGCGCTGCTCGGCAGCCCGGGCGATCAGATGGTCAGCTACTTCGTCGCGTTCTACACCAACAGCTCGATCAACTGGGGCATGGCCACGGCGCTGGGCGGCCTGCTGCTGCTCGCCACCCTGGTGCTCTACGTGGTCTACAGCTGGCTGGTGGGCGCGAGCCGCCTGCGTCTGGGCTAAAAAAATGCCTGCGCAGCAGGCCAACTGATCCCCTCTCCCTTTGGGAGAGGGTGCCCGAAGGGCGGGTGAGGGTTATAGGCAGCGATGCGATTCTGCCTCTTCCATAGTCCGATGCTCGGCAGAGGGGCCTGGCCCCTCAACTACAGATTGCTTGGAGAACCAACATGCTCAGTCCTTACATGTCCCCGGTCGAACGCGTCTGGCATTACAGCCTGCGCACGATCTGCGCGCTGGTGCTGCTGTTCCTGATATTGCCGGTGCTGGTGATCATTCCACTGTCGTTCACCTCGGGAACCTTTCTGGTCTACCCGATCGAGCACCTGTCGCTGCGTTGGTACGAGGACTTTTTCGCCTCGGCCAGCTGGATGCGCGCACTGAAAAACAGCCTGATCGTCGCCCCGGCCGCCACCGTGCTGGCCATGGTGCTCGGCACCCTGGCCTCGATCGGCCTGACCCGCGGCGAGTTCCGCGGCAAGGCGCTGGTGATGAGCCTGCTGATTTCGCCGATGGTGGTGCCGGTGGTGATCGTCGGTGTGGCCAGCTACCTGTTCTTCGCCCCGCTGGGCCTGGGTAACAGCTACATCTCGTTGATCCTGGTGCACGCGGTGCTCGGCGTGCCCTTTGTGATCATCACGGTGTCGGCGACCCTGCAGGGTTTCAACCAGAACCTGGTGCGCGCCGCCGCCAGCCTCGGCGCCACGCCGCTGACCGCGTTCCGCCGGGTGACCCTGCCGCTGATCGCCCCGGGTGTCATCTCCGGCGCGCTGTTCGCCTTCGCCACTTCGTTCGACGAGGTCGTGGTGACCCTGTTCCTCGCCGGCCCCGAGCAGGTCACGTTGCCGCGGCAGATGTTCAGCGGCATCCGCGAGAACCTGTCGCCGACCATCGCCGCCGCCGCGACCTTGTTGATCGGTTTCTCGGTCCTGCTGTTACTGACCCTGGAATGGCTACGCGGGCGCAGCGAGAAACTGCGCACCCAGCAACCTGCTTGAACTCCCAGCCCAAGAGAGCGCCATGACCCTGCAACTTAAAGAGCCCGGCCTGCTGCGTCAGCAGGCCTATATCAACGGCCAGTGGTGCGAAGCCGACAATGGCGCGCGCACCGAGATCCTCAACCCGGCCACCGGCGAACCGATCGGCAGCGTGCCGAATCTCGGCCGCGCCGAGACCCGCCGCGCCATCGAGGCGGCCCAGGCCGCTCAGCCGGCCTGGCGCGCGCTGACCGCCAAGGCGCGCGCGCAATTGCTGCGCAACTGGTTCGAACTGATCCTGGCCAACCAGGAAGACCTGGCGCGAATCATGACCGCCGAGCAAGGCAAGCCATTGGCCGAGGCCCGCGGCGAGATCGCCTACGCGGCGTCCTTCATTGAATGGTTCGCCGAGGAGGCCAAGCGCGCCTACGGCGATGTGATTCCGGCGCATGCCGCAGACAAGCGCATCCTGGTGCAGAAGGAGCCGGTCGGCGTCGCCGCCGCCATCACGCCCTGGAACTTCCCCAGCGCGATGATCACCCGCAAGGCCGGTCCGGCCCTCGCAGCGGGTTGCGCCATGGTCCTCAAACCGGCGCCGCAGACACCGTTCTCGGCCCTGGCACTGGCCGCCCTGGCCGAGCGTGCGGGCATTCCCGCCGGGTTGTTCAGCGTGTTGCCGGCGGATGTCGCCAGCTCCCGCGAGGTGGGCGCCGAGCTGTGCGAGAACCCCGTCGTGCGCAAACTGTCGTTCACCGGCTCCACCGGGGTCGGCATCAAGTTGATGGAACAGTGCGCGCCGACCCTGAAGAAGCTGTCGCTGGAACTCGGCGGCAACGCGCCCTTTATCGTTTTCGACGACGCCGACCTGGATGCGGCGGTCGAGGGCGCGATCATCTCCAAATACCGCAATGCCGGGCAGACCTGTGTGTGCGCCAACCGCCTGTATGTGCAGGACGGCGTCTACCAGGCTTTCGCCGAAAAACTGCAGGCCGCGGTGGCCCGCCTCAAGGTCGGTAACGGCATGGACGAGGGTGTGACCACCGGCCCCCTGATCAATGCCGAGGCCGTGACCAAGGTCCAGCGCCACCTGGCCGATGCCCTGGGCAAGGGCGCAACCCTGGTCGCTGGCGGCAACAGCCTGGGCGGCAATTTCTTCGAACCGACCATCGTCACCGGCGTCACCGCCGACATGGCGGTGGCCCGCGAGGAAACCTTCGGCCCGCTGGCGCCGCTGTTCCGCTTCAGCGATGAGGCCGAGGTGATCCGCCAGGCCAACGACACCGAATTCGGCCTGGCAGCCTACTTCTATGCCCGTGACCTGGGCCGGGTGTTTCGTGTGGCCGAGGCCCTGGAGTACGGCATGGTCGGCATCAATACCGGCGTCATCTCCACCGAAGTGGCGCCGTTCGGCGGCATGAAATCCTCCGGATTGGGTCGCGAAGGCTCGAAGTACGGCCTGGATGAGTATCTGGAGATCAAATACCTCTGTATGGGCATCTAGCCCTTAGGGTGCGCGGGGCCGCCTAGGCTGTGCGCACCATGAATTTCTGATCCGGTGCGCACGGCGCACCCTACCGTTCACGTTTCGTTTGAGGACCTTATGAGCAAGACCAACGAATCCCTGATGCAACGCCGCATGGCCGCGGTTCCGCGTGGCGTGGGCCAGATCCACCCGATCTTCGCCGATAAGGCCGAGAACGCCACCGTGACCGACGTCGAGGGCCGTGAGTTCATCGACTTCGCCGGCGGCATCGCTGTGCTCAATACCGGCCACCTGCACCCGAAAGTGGTGGCGGCGGTGCAGCAGCAGCTGACCAAACTGACCCACACCTGCTTCCAGGTGCTGGCCTACGAGCCCTATGTCGAGCTGTGCGAGAAGATCAACGCGCGGGTGCCGGGCGACTTCGCGAAGAAGACCCTGCTGGTCACCACCGGCTCCGAGGCGGTGGAAAACTCGATCAAGATCGCCCGCGCCGCCACCGGCCGCGCTGGGGTGATCGCCTTCACCGGCGGCTACCATGGCCGCACCATGATGACCCTGTCGCTGACCGGCAAGGTCGTGCCTTACTCGGCCGGTATGGGCCTGATGCCCGGCGGCGTGTTCCGCGCCCAGTACCCCTGCGCGCTGCACGGCGTCAGCGTTGACGACTCCATCGCCAGCATCGAGCGGATCTTCAAGAACGATGCCGAGCCGCGCGACATCGCCGCGATCATCATCGAGCCGGTGCAGGGCGAGGGCGGCTTCTACGTTGCGCCGAAGGAATTCATGCAGCGCCTGCGCGCATTGTGCGACCAGCACGGCATCCTGCTGATCGCCGACGAAGTGCAGACCGGCGCCGGGCGTACCGGCACCTTCTTCGCCATGGAGCAGATGGGCGTCGCCGCCGACTTGACCACCTTCGCCAAATCCATCGCCGGCGGTTTTCCGGTGGCCGGCGTGTGCGGCAAGGCCGAATACATGGACGCCATCGCCCCGGGCGGTTTGGGCGGCACCTATGCCGGCAGCCCGATCGCCTGCGCCGCGGCCCTGGCGGTGATCGATATCTTCGAGGAAGAGCACTTGCTGGAGCGCTGCAAGGCGGTTGGCGAGCGTCTGGTCACTGGGCTCAAGGCGATCCAGGCCAAGCACAAGTCGATCGGCGAAGTGCGCGCCCTGGGCGCGATGATCGCCATGGAACTGTGCGAGAACGGCGATGTGCACAAGCCGAACGCGGCCCTGACCGGGCAGATCGTCGCCAAGGCGAGGGAGAAGGGCTTGATCCTGCTGTCGTGCGGCACCTACGGCAACGTGTTGCGCGTGCTGGTGCCGCTGACCGCCGAAGACGCGCTGCTGGACAAGGGTCTGGCGATCATCGCCGAGTGCTTCGACGAGCTGGCGTGAGCCTGTAAAAACCGACGGCAGCCCGGCTGCCGTTACCCTATTGAGGAGGCGTTCATGCTGCGCTCGAGTCTGGCCTGGTTGTGCCTGTTTATCGCGTTGCCGGGCTTTGCGGCCCAACTCACCGTGATCTCGTTCGGCGGTTCGGTCCGCGACGCCCAGCGCGAAGCCTTCTACAGGCCCTACCGTGAGGCCAGTGGCGTAGCGGTGATCAACGGTTCCTACAATGGCGACTTCGCCAAGCTGCGTCGCATGCAAGCCATGCAGCATGTCACCTGGGATGTGGTCGAGGTGGAGGCACCGGAGCTGGCACGCGGTTGCGAGACGGGCGTGTTCCAGCCCCTCGACGAATCCCTGGCACTCCAGGCGTTGACGCCCGGTGCCCTGCGCCCCTGCGGCGTGGGCGGCTTCGTCTGGTCCATGGTGTTGGCCTATGACCCGGCCCAACTGCGCGAAGCCCCTCGTAGCTGGGCGGACTTCTGGGACCTGGAGCGTTTCCCAGGGGCCAGGGGGCTGCGTCTGGGGGCCAAGTACAACCTGGAATTCGCCCTGCTGGCAGATGGCGTGCCGGCTGAGCGGGTTTACGCCACGCTGGCCACCGAGGCCGGCGTGGAGCGGGCGTTCCGCAAGCTGGAGCAGATCAAGTCGCATATCCGCTGGTGGAAGACCGGCGAAGAGCCGGTACGCGGCCTGCATGATGGTGGCCTGGCCATGAGCGCCGCCTACAGTGGCCGCATCGGTGCGAGCCAGGATCAGGGCGACGGCCTGGATCTGGTGTGGGCCGGCAGCATCTATGATTTCGATTACTGGGCTATCCCCAAGGGCAGTTTCAATAGCTCCGAAGCGCGCCGCTTCATCCAGTTCGTCAGCCAGCCGGGGCCGCAGCGCGCGTTCGCCGAATCGATCCCTTATGGCCCGGTCAACCCTGAGGCGCTGGCCGCCCTGACGCCCGAGCGCGTGGCGCGCCTGCCAACGGCACCGGCCAATCTGCGCGCCGCGCTGGCCATGAACGTGGACTTCTGGAGCGAGCACGGCGCGCGTCTCGACCAGCGCTTCGAGGCGTGGCGCGCACGTCCCTAGACGCCTAACGCCGCACTCCCGCACCGTCCGTGGGAGCCCAGAACCTGTGGGGGCGATTTCGCCCGCAACGTCCCGGTGTCGGCCACCCCTGTAGGCGATATCGCCCCCACAGCTCCATCCGCCCTCGGGTACAATGCGTGCCATCGTGAACATGCCCCCGAGGTACGCCATGCAACCCTTCGCCATCGCCCCGTCGATCCTCTCCGCCGACTTCGCCCGTCTGGGCGAGGAAGTGGACAAGGTGCTCGCCGCTGGCGCCGACATCGTCCACTTCGACGTGATGGATAACCACTACGTACCCAACCTGACCATCGGCCCGATGGTTTGCGCGGCGCTACGTAAATACGGCATCAAGGCGCCGATCGATGCACACCTGATGGTCAAGCCAGTGGATCGGATCATCGGTGATTTCATCGAGGCCGGCGCCAACTACATCACCTTTCACCCGGAAGCCAGCGAGCATATCGACCGCTCCCTGCAACTGATTCGCGATGGCGGTTGCAAGGCCGGCCTGGTGTTCAACCCGGCGACCCCGCTGGACGTGCTCAAGCACGTGATGGACAAGGTCGACATGATTCTGGTGATGAGCGTCAACCCGGGATTCGGCGGGCAGAAATTCATTCCCCATGCCCTCGAGAAACTCAAGCAAGCCCGCGCACTGATCGACGCCAGCGGCCGCGAGATCCGCCTGGAGATCGACGGTGGGGTCAATGTGCAGAACATCCGCGAGATCGCCGCTGCAGGCGCCGATACCTTCGTCGCCGGCTCGGCGATCTTCAATCAGCCCGACTACAAAACCGTGATCGACGCCATGCGCGCCGAGCTGGCCGCGGTGCGTGGGTGACCAGCCTCGCGGCATTGTTCCAGGGGCGCTTGCCGCGCCTGGTGATGTTCGATCTGGACGGCACCCTGGTCGATTCGGTACCGGATCTGGCCGCGGCCGTCGACAAAACCCTGGTATTGCTCGGCCTGCCGGCGGCCGGGGTCGAGCAGGTACGCGACTGGGTCGGCAATGGCGCGCGGGTATTGGTGCGCCGCGCCCTGGCCGGCGGCCTGCAGCATGAGCAGGTCGAGGATGCCGCCGCCGAGCAGGCGCTCGAGCTGTTTATGCAGGCCTATGCCGAAAGCCATGCGCTG
The DNA here is from genome assembly GCF_946885955.1 of uncultured Pseudomonas sp. The sequence continues at coordinate 20,119 of NZ_CAMPHI010000036.1, read as the reverse complement.
ACCACGGTGTATCCGGGCGTGCGGGCGACGCTGGACTGGTTGCGCGGGCAGGGCGTCGAACTCGCTGTGGTGACCAACAAGCCGGAGCGCTTCGTCGCGCCGCTGCTCGATGAAAAGGGCCTGGGTGGCTATTTCCGTTGGATCATTGGCGGCGATACCTTGCCCCAGCAAAAGCCCGATCCGGCGGCGTTGCGGCATGTCTTGCAGCTGGCGCGGGCTGAGGCGAGCGAGGCGTTGTTCATCGGTGATTCGCGCAATGACGTGCTGGCCGCCAAGGCCGCCGGCGTGCCTTGCGTAGCGGTGAGCTACGGCTACAACCATGGTCGACCGATTGCCGAGGAGCAGCCGGCGCGGGTACTCGACAGCTTGTGCGAGCTGTTGCCGGCTGCCGAGCAGTTGGCGGTTGCCGGAACTTGATCTCACAGGTCCCGATTTGTCGGGCCTGGCGGGTTGATTCAGTGATTGGCCTGCGCTAGTGTGGCGAGACTTTACTCCCCTCTGATCAAGAGAGCTCCGTGGTGGTTATCTGCACGCGCTGGTCCGCAAGAACCGGTATGAACATCCTCAAGGCTTTGGCCCGTTGGCGCTGGCGCCTCTGACCTGATCCTGGCCGCACAGGCCGACGCGTTTGCACCCGACCGTATACCCTCAAGCCACGAGGCTGCACATGACCCGCGAAGAATTCCTGCGTTTAGCCGCTGCCGGCTATAACCGCATTCCTGTTGCCTGCGAAACCCTGGTGGATTTCGACACGCCACTGTCCATCTATTTGAAACTGGCCGATCAGGCCAATACCTACCTGCTGGAGTCCGTACAGGGCGGCGAGAAGTGGGGGCGTTATTCGATCATCGGTTTGGCGGCGCGCACCGTGCTGCGTGCCTATGGCCATCAGGTAGTGATCAGCGTCGACGGCGAGGAGCTGGAGCGCCACGACTGCGCGGACCCGCTGACGTTCGTCGAGCAGTTCAAAGAGCGCTACAAGGTACCGACCCTGCCCGGTTTGCCACGTTTCAACGGTGGGCTGGTGGGTTATTTCAGCTATGACAGCGTGCGTTACGTCGAGCCGAAGCTCGCCGCCGGGGTCAATCCGGATCCGCTCGGCACCCCGGATATCCTGCTGATGGTCTCCGATGCCGTGGTGGTGTTCGACAACCTGGCCGGCAAGATGCACGCCATCGTCCTCGCCGATCCGTCCGAGGCGGGCGGTTTCGAGCAGGGCCAGGCGCGCCTGCAGGAGATCCTGCACAAGCTGCGCCAGCCGATCACGCCGCGTTTGGGCGTCGATCTGAATGCGCCGGCAGGTGTCGAGCCGGCCTTCAAGTCGAGCTTCAGTCGCGACGACTACGAGCGTTCGGTCAATGCGATCAAGGAATACATCCTTGCCGGCGACTGCATGCAGGTGGTGATCTCCCAGCGTATGTCGATCCCCTTCGCGGCGGCGCCCATCGATCTGTATCGGGCGCTGCGCTGCATCAATCCAACGCCTTATATGTACTTCTTCAACTTCGGCGACTTCCACGTGGTTGGCAGTTCGCCGGAGGTGCTGGTGCGTGTCGAGGACAATCTGGTCACCGTGCGGCCGATCGCCGGCACCCGTCCGCGCGGTGCGAGCGAAGAGGCCGATCTGGCTTTGGAAGAGGATCTGCTGTCCGACGCCAAGGAGCTCGCCGAGCATCTGATGCTGATCGATCTGGGGCGCAACGACGTCGGCCGCGTGTCCAGCACCGGCAGTGTCAAGCTCACCGAGAAGATGGTGATCGAGCGCTACTCCAACGTCATGCACATCGTCTCCAACGTTACCGGCCAGTTGAAAGAGGGGTTGAGCGCAATGGACGCCCTGCGCGCCATCCTGCCGGCCGGCACCTTGTCCGGCGCGCCGAAGATCCGCGCAATGGAAATCATCGACGAACTGGAGCCGGTCAAGCGTGGGGTCTACGGCGGTGCGGTGGGTTATCTGGCGTGGAACGGCAATATGGACACGGCGATCGCCATCCGTACCGCGGTAATCAAGGACGGCGAACTGCACGTGCAGGCCGGCGCCGGCATCGTCGCCGACTCGGTACCGGCGCTGGAGTGGGAGGAAACCCTCAACAAGCGCCGCGCCATGTTCCGTGCCGTAGCGCTGGCCGAGCAAACCACCGCCGAACAAACCGCCCCTGACCAGACCGAGCGCTGAGGAGTCCCGCCATGCTGCTGATGATCGATAATTACGACTCCTTTACCTACAACGTGGTGCAGTACCTCGGCGAGCTGGGTGCCGATGTCCAGGTGATCCGCAACGACGAGCTGAGCATCGCCGAAATCGAGGCGCTGAAGCCCGAGCGCATCGTGGTCTCGCCCGGCCCCTGCACGCCGACCGAAGCCGGTGTGTCGCTGGCGGTGATCGAGCATTTCGCCGGCAAGTTACCGATTCTTGGCGTATGCCTGGGCCACCAGAGCATCGGCCAGGCCTTCGGCGGCGATGTGGTGCGCGCGCGCCAGGTGATGCACGGCAAAACCAGCCCGGTGTTCCACGAACATCAGGGCGTATTCGCCGGGTTGAACATGCCATTGACGGTGACCCGCTATCATTCCCTGGTGGTCAAACGCGAAACCCTGCCGGACTGTCTGGAAATCACCGCCTGGACCCAGCATGCCGATGGTTCGGTCGATGAAATCATGGGGTTGCGGCACAAGAGCCTGCATATCGAAGGTGTGCAATTCCACCCCGAGTCGATTCTTACCGAGCAGGGCCACGAGCTGTTCGCCAACTTCCTAAAACAACACGGAGGCGTGCGCCGATGAATATCAAGGAAGCCCTCAATCGGATCGTCGGCCAGCTCGACCTGTCCACCGAGGAAATGCGCGCGGTGATGCGCGAGATCATGACCGGACAATGCACCGACGCGCAGATCGGCGCCTTCCTGATGGGCTTGCGCATGAAGAGCGAGACCATCGACGAGATCGTCGGTGCCGCGCAGATCATGCGCGAGCTGGCCGCGCCGGTGCGGATCGATGCCGAGCGCCTGGTCGACACCTGTGGCACCGGTGGCGATGGCATGAATATCTTCAACGTTTCCACCGCTGCAGCCTTTGTGGTGGCGGCGGCCGGTGGCAAGGTGGCCAAGCACGGCAACCGCGCGGTATCGGGCAAGAGCGGCAGCGCCGACCTGCTTGAGGCGGCGGGGGTGAACCTCGATCTGACCCCGGAGCAAGTCGCGCGCTGCGTGGAAAACGTCGGGGTCGGCTTTATGTTCGCCCCGGCCCATCATGGCGCGATGAAGCACGCCATCGGTCCGCGCCGCGAACTGGGTCTGCGCACCGTGTTCAATATGCTCGGGCCGATGACCAACCCGGCCGGGGTCAAGCATCAGGTTATCGGGGTGTTCAGCAAGGCTCTGTGCCGGCCGCTGGCCGAAGTGCTGCAGCGCCTTGGCAGTACCCATGTGTTGGTGGTGCATGCCCAGGATGGTTTGGATGAAATCAGCCTGGCCGCACCCACCTTCGTCGCCGAACTCAAGGATGGGGTGGTTAGCGAGTACAGTATCCAGCCGGAAGATTTCGGGATCAAAAGCCAGAGTCTGATCGGCCTTACGGTCGATACGCCGCTCGAATCGCTGGCGCTGATTCGCGATGCGTTGGGGCGACGCAAGACCGAGAACGGCCAGAAGGCCGCCGAGATGATCGTGCTCAATGCCGGTGCCGCGCTCTACGCCGCGGATCACGCGGTAAGTCTGAAGGAGGGCATGGACCTCGCCCACGATGCGCTGCACACGGGCCTGGCATGGGAAAAACTGGACGAGTTGGTGTCCTTTACCGCGGTATTCAAGCAGGAGAGCGAAGGATGAGCGTACCAACCGTTCTGGAGAAGATTCTCGCGCGCAAGGTCGAAGAGATCGCGGCGCGCCGTGCCGTGCTCAGTCTTGCCGAACTCGAACAGCAGGTTGCGGCTTGTGTGGCCCCTCGCGGCTTCGCGCAGGCGATGCAACAGCAGGCCAAGCGCAAGCAGCCCGCGGTGATTGCCGAAATCAAGAAGGCTTCGCCGAGCAAGGGCGTGCTGCGCGAACAGTTCGTGCCCGCCGAGCTGGCGCAGAGCTACCAGACCGGCGGCGCGACCTGCCTGTCGGTACTCACCGATGTGGATTTTTTCCAGGGCGCCGATCTTTACCTGCAGCAAGCCCGTGAGGCTTGCAAGCTGCCGGTTATCCGCAAGGATTTCATGATCGACCCTTATCAGATCGTCGAGTCGCGGGTGTTGGGCGCCGATTGCGTCTTGCTGATCGTCTCGGCGCTGGACGACGGGCAAATGGCCGAGTTGGCGGCAACCGCCAAGGCTTGTCAGTTGGACGTGCTGGTCGAAGTGCATGACGGCGACGAACTCGAGCGCGCGCTGAAGACCCTGGATACACCGCTGGTGGGCATCAACAACCGTAACCTGCACACCTTCGAGGTCAGCCTGGAAACCACCCTCGATCTCCTGCCGCGGGTGCCGCGTGATCGTCTGGTGGTAACCGAGAGCGGTATCCTCAACCGTGCCGATGTCGAGCTGATGGAGATCAGCGAGGTCTACGGCTTTCTGGTCGGTGAGGTGTTCATGCGCGCAGAAAATCCTGGCGCGGAGCTCGAGCGGCTGTTCTTCCCCGAGCGCAAGCGGATGGTCGCGAGCGCGGATGTGGACTGACGCGACATATAAAAAAAGCCGACGCATGCGTCGGCTTTTTTATGCATGGGATATCAGCGTGTGCCGAATATCACCATGGTCTTGCCTTTCACGTTGACCAGGCCCTGTTCCTCCAGTGCCTTGAGCACGCGGCCGACCATCTCCCGCGAACAGCCGACGATGCGGCCGATTTCCTGACGGGTGATCTTGATTTGCATGCCATCGGGATGGGTCATGGCGTCGGGCTGTTTGCACAGGTCGAGTAACGTGCGGGCCACTCGGCCGGTGACATCAAGGAAAGCCAGGTCGCCGACCTTGCGCGTGGTGTTGCGCAGACGCTCGGCCATCTGGCTGCCCAGGGCGTAGAGAATGTCCGGATCCTGCTCGGTGAGTTCGCGAAACTTGGCATAGCTCAGTTCCGCCACTTCGCATTCGGTTTTAGCCCGAACCCAGGCGCTACGTTCCTTTTCCGCGCCGTCTTTGTCGAACAGGCCCATCTCGCCGAAAAAGTCCCCGGCATTGAGGTAAGCGATGATCATCTCGCGACCGTCATCGTCCTCGATCAGGATGGTGACCGAGCCTTTGACGATGAAGAACAGCGTTTCGCACCGGTCTCCTGCATAGATGATGGTGCTCTTGGCGGTGTAGCGACGGCGATGGCAGTGTGCGAGGAGTTTGTCGAGATTTTTTATTTTAGGTGTGAGGGTAATAGCAACCATGCCCGAATCCCGAATGTAAAAATGTAAGCCGCTGTCTGGCTGGCAGTTATTTTAATTAGTTATCCAATCAAGTTTGCCAGCATTCTGGCGCCAGTATAACAATCGCTCTAATACTAGGTGCGGTTTTGCGACCTGGCTAACATCTAGCCAAGGAACTCCTGCGCGATTGCCGTGTACGGACGAGCAAAACTGCTGTGATAAGCTGCGCACCCTTTTTAACAGCGGAGCCAGGGTAATGAAAGCACGCATTCAATGGGCCGGCGAAGCGCTGTTTCTCGGCGAGTCGGGCAGCGGCCATGCGGTAGTGATGGACGGCCCCCCGGAAAGCGGCGGCCGCAACCTTGGCATCCGTCCGATGGAGATGTTGTTGATCGGTTTGGGCGGTTGCAGCAACTTCGATGTGGTCAGCATCCTGAAAAAATCCAGACAGGCGGTCGAGAGTTGCGAAGCCTTTCTTGAGGCCGAGCGCGCGACCGAAGAGCCCAAAGTGTTCACCAAGATTCACCTGCATTTCGTGGTCAAGGGCCGCGGCCTGAAAGAGGCCCAGGTAAAGCGTGCGGTGGAACTGTCGGCGGAGAAATATTGCTCCGCGTCGATCATGCTTGGCCGTGCCGGTGTCGAGATAACCCACGACTACGAAATCGTCGAGCTGGGTTGAAGCGGCGATAAGCGTCGACTCGGCACGCAGCGGAGGCGTGGCGGCCCGCAAGCCGCCCGTCCGCAGCCGCACTACAGCCGATACACGCTCTTGGTCATGACCTTGGACAACAGGCTCATGCCGAACTTCACCGGAGCCGGAAAGCGCAGCCCGCCGGCTTCCAGAGCATTGTTGGCATGCTGCTCCTCGTCCTGGCGCATCTGCTGCAGAATGGCCCGGGACTTCTCATCGCTTTGCGGAATCTGTTGCAGGTGGTCGTCGAGATGGCGGACCACCTGATCTTCGGTCGCTGCGACGAAGCCCAGGCTGACCCGGTCGCTGACCAGGCCGGCGACCGCGCCGACGCCGAACGACAAGCCGTAAAACAACGGATTGAGCACGCTGGTCTGGCTGCCGAGTTGGCGGATGCGTTGCTCGCACCAGGCCAGGTGATCGATTTCCTCGTCGGCGGCATGTTCCATGGCGGCGCGCACCTGCGGCAGCTTGGCGGTCAATGCCTGGCCCTGGTAAAGCGCCTGGGCGCAGACCTCGCCGGTATGGTTGATGCGCATCAAACCGGCGATGTGCTGGGTTTGCTGTTCATCGAGCTCCGCCTCGGGCTGAACCACGGCCGGAGAGGGGCGACCCGGCTGGCCGCTGAATGGCAGCAAAGTGCGCAATGCGGCATCGGCTTGCAGCAACAGCCGGTCGACAGGTGTGTAGTGACGTTGGTTGACCATCTGGCACCTCCGACGAAAAGGACGGTGCCCAGTTTACTCCAATAGCCACGCATCGGTTGGCTGCGCGTCGGGCCCTTTTGTCGCAGGCTATCAGCCCGGCGGCCAGGTCATCTGACGCTGGCCGAGCACATGCATATGGATGTGGTAAACCGTTTGCCCGCCCAGCTCGTTACAATTCATCACCACGCGGAAGCCCTCCTCGCAGCCTTGTTCCCGGGCCAGGCGTTGGGCGGTGAGGAGAATGTGGCCGGCCAATGCCTTGTCCGCTTCTGTCAGTTCGTCGAGGGTGGCGATGTGCTTCTTCGGAATCACCAGAAAGTGCACCGGGGCTTGCGGGCCGATGTCGTGAAAGGCGAAGACCTGATCGTCTTCATATAGCTTGCGCGCGGGTATTTCCCCGGCAACGATCTTGCAGAAAAGGCAATCCATGGACAAGCTCCCGGCCTGTGAAAGAGATTCGAGTTTAACGGCGCCTTACAAGCCCGACCAGTTGACAAGGAGCGTATGTGAAAAACGTTATTCATGATTTGGGACTGGTGCTCGACTCGAAGATCAAACTGATCCTGATCGAGTCCTGGGACGAGCCACGGGTGTTGGAAACCCTCACCAGTCTGGCCGTGCGCCGCGGTTTGGGCCTGCATTTCTGGTCGATCACCGAAGGCTTGCGCCTGGGGTTCGCGGCTGGTGGCGGCGATGAGGCAAGCCGGGATCCGGAGGCGGCGCTGAAACTGATCAAGGCCGACCCGCAAGCCAACCTCTATGCGATGTGCGATTTGCATCCCTTCCTCGATGACAACCCCAGGCTGGTGCGCTTGCTCAAGGAGGTGGCGATGCGCGATGCGCCGCATGCTCCAACGCTGGTGCTGATCTCCCATGCCTGCAAGCTGCCCGCCGAGGTCCAGCGCTTTGCCGCACGTTTCAGCCTCGCCCTGCCGAGCGAGGACGAGCTGCTGGCGATTGTTCGCGAAGAGGCGACGCGCTGGAGCGAGCGCAATCGCGGGGCACGGGTGCGCACCGACAACCGCACGCTGCAGCAGGTGGTGAAGAACCTGCGCGGGATGAGTCATGCCGAGGCGCGTATCCTGGCGCGCAATGTGATTTGCGACGATGGTGCGATCACCCAGGAAGATTTGCCGGAGCTGAACAAGGCCAAATTCCAATTGCTCGACCTCGAGGGCGTGCTGAGCTTCGAGTACGACACCGCGCGCTTCGCCGATGTCGGCGGGCTGGCCAACCTCAAGCGCTGGCTGGCGGAGCGTCAGGATGTTTTTCTCGCGGGCCAGGCCGTCGATTTGCCCAAGGGCGTATTGCTGGTGGGCGTGCAGGGTGGCGGCAAGAGCTTGGCGGCGAAGGCGGTTGCCGGGCTCTGGGGGCTGCCCCTGCTGCGTCTCGATTTCGCCGCGCTTTACAACAAGTTCTTCGGTGAAACCGAACGCAACCTGCGCGACGCTTTGAAGCTGGCCGAGCAGATGGCGCCCTGCGTACTGTGGATGGATGAAATCGAAAAGGGCCTAGCCAGCGGCGATAACGACGGAGGGGTCAGTCAGCGGGTGCTCGGTACATTGCTGACCTGGATGGCCGAGCGCAAGGCGCCGGTGTTTATGGTGGCGACCGCCAACGTGATCGAACGTCTGCCGCCGGAGCTGGTGCGCAAGGGGCGTTTCGATGAGTTGTTCTTCGTCGACTTGCCTGACCAGTCGGTGCGCGTGGATATTTTCCGCATCCACCTGGAGCGGCGCGAGCTGGCGCTGGACAATTTCGACCTTGAGCTGCTGGCGACCGCCTGTGCCGGTTTCTCCGGCGCTGAGATCGAGCAGGTGGTGGTCAGCGCGCTCTATGCCGCGCAGGCCCAGCAGCAGCCGGTCGATCAGGCGTTGTTGTTGCGCAGCATCCAGAGTACCGCGCCCTTGTCGGTGGTGATGGCCGAGCGGCTCGAGGCGTTGCGCACCTGGGCGCATGGTCGCACGGTCAACGCCAACTGAGCGTCCGCAGGGCGGGGCGAGCTGGCACGCTCAGTTCGCCAGGCTCAGGCGCTTGTTGATTCTGCCGACCATCCGGCGAACCAGCCAGCGCGGCGCGAAGCGTGACCCCAGGGCCAGCAGACGGTTGCGCCACCCCGGGATGATCAGGGCGCGGTTCTTATCCAGCGCGCGGACCGTGAAGAGTGCGACCTCCTCAGCGCTCATCATCAGTTTTCCACCTTCGAGCGCCTGGATATCCAAGCGCGCGTTGCGGAAGAAGGCGCTGCGTGTCGGCCCCGGACAGAGCACCGACACCCGTACTCCGTATTCCTTGAGCTCTTCGCGCAAGCCTTCGGAGAGGTGCAGCACATAGGCTTTGCTGGCGTAGTAGTTGCTCATCCAGGGGCCTGGCTGAAAAGCCGCGAGCGAGGCGACATTGAGGATCTGGCCACTGCCCTGGCCCGCCATCACCGTGCCTATGGCATGACATAGGCGGGTCAGCGCCAGGATATTCAATTCGATCAGACGCTGTTCCTGGCTCCAGTCCTGGGCGACCAGCGCACCGCTGCTGCCGATTCCGGCGTTGTTGACCAGCAGGTCGATGTTCAGGCTGCCTTGTTCCAGTTCATGCAACAGGCCGGATAATTGAATCGGCTGGCTCAGGTCGCAGACGCGAAACAGCACCTGTACCGCAAAGCGCTGGGCCAACTCGGTGGCAATGCACTCCAGCGCGGGGCGTTCGCGCGCCACCAGGATCAGGTTGCGCCCGCGACGCGCCAGGGCTTCGGCCAGGGCCAGGCCGATGCCGCTGGACGCGCCGGTGATCAGGGCATAACTGGGCATCGCGCTCTCCATCTCGGGGTCGCTTAAGACCCTGCCAGCCAGACAAGGTTGCAGGGACCGATCAGAGCCCTGCGCGGTTGACGTATTCCTGGTAGGCGGGCAGGGCGATGGCCGCCACGATACCCAGTACGGGAACCAGCAACCAGAGCCAGCACAGGACCTTCACCGCCGTGCTGTTGGGCGGAGGCGGCGGGCCGAAGCCATTGGCACCGGTGGTGCCCGGCACCACCAGCATCAACAGGTTCATCACACTGCCGACGATGGGGATCAGCGTCAGCAGGAATAACCAGCCGGACCAGTTCAGGTCATGCAGACGCTGCACGCCGATCTGCACGGCAACCACGAGCATACCGATGGCCGCGACGCCGACCAGGATGGCGCCGAGAATGTCCGACATGCCAAAACCAATGGCGGCAACAGCGAATACCGGAATGCACGCCAGCATCAATACCAGCGACCAAGCCAGATAGCGCAGGCGGCCGATCCGTCCTTCGATGCTGAATACATTCAGCTCGCCATATTCCTCCAGGGGTTCGCCAACCGGCGCCTGGGGCGTTGCATAGGGCGAGCTGTCGATAGCCAGGGGTGTGGTGGTCGCGGTTTCGGCTTGGCTGTCTTTCAGCAGCGCCTGGCGAGCGAGGTATTTCTCGATGACAATGCCACAAGCCGTGCATTCGACCGCCTTGGGTTGTTGCGCGCCGCATTTCGGGCAGCTCATCTCGGCAGAAGCTGTGCTCGTCGTCACGGTGGCCGTTGAGTGATCATCGTCATGCGCCACCAGGCTAAAACCGGTCGTTTGGCTTTGCTCCGCCTCCTTGCGTGCATTGGCGCCCGCGCCTTGCAGTGCCGCCAGGTACTTGTCTGCCTCGTCTTCGGCGAGGTTGCGCTTGATCGCAACGGTGCCACCCTTGAAAAGGGCTTCTATGCGCGCCGTGTCGCTCTTGAACAGGCGGGCGAGGTTGCTCTTGGCTGTTTCCAGCGTGACATCAGGCATCAACTGGCCGTCGAAGACGATCTTGAATCGTGCTTGGGTCATACAAGCTTCCTTGTCGCATGGCAGTGAGTCGGGGTTATCGCAGCCTAGCGGCCGGCAGCCCCCTGAACAAGCGCCCTGGAGCACAAAATCAGAGTGTGCTCGCCGCTCGGCCAAGGGGCGTCCAGCTGCCGACGAAACGTCCACGGCGCAGCAGGCGCAGCTCACTGAACTCATCGAACAAGGCTTCCGAACGCTGCGGCCTGAGAAACACCCAGTCGTCGGTCTGCAAACCGGTAAGGCGAGAGCCGATCAGGCGCTCCTGATTGGCGCTGCGACCGTACAGGGGGTCGTAATCGAGGCCCGCTGGTGAAACCGGCTCGGCTGGCCAGCGTCCGCCGTAGAGATAGAAGGCGCGCTGACGATTCGGGTTCCAGCGCTGCAGCAACGCCTGGGCGTCACCGATAAAGGGCAATTCGCCGTTCAGCGCTTTCAGCACCGGGCTGGCCAGCCACAAGGCCGCCTGCTGCTCGGCCAGCAGCGCGGTGTCGAAGTCGCTGGGCTTGAGCAGTGCGGAGCCAAGGGCGACTTCGTTGAGCGGCGATCGGCCGGCCGTATGCAGCCGGTAGGTCAGGCTGCCGGCGCCGTTGAACAAGGGTTGTTGTGGCCACAGCTCGGCGAAGCCTTGGGCGCTGGCGATGAAGGCGCGGTAACGCGCATTGCTTTCGGCAAATGCCTGCGCCTGGTCTGTCCAGAACGGTGTATGGGCGACATGCGCGTCATAGCCCATCAGCCCGCGCACCTGCAGTGGCGCCCGGTTGTTGCCGAGCCAGTGCAGGGCTTCGCCCAGCTGGGCCGGCGTTGCAAAGCCGCCGCGGGCCAGGCCGATATCTATTTCCAGAGCGATCTGCAGCGGTTGCTTCAAGGCGCGCGCCAGCTCGGCGTAGTCGGCAAGACGCTGCATGCTGTCAATCAACCAGGTCAGCTGGCGCGCCGGAACGAAGCGGGTGGTCGGCGGTAGCTGTTGATAAAAGGCCAATGCGGCTGCCGTCGGCAGCGGCTTGCCGAGCAGCACATCGGCCTGGGGAAAGTCCCGCGCCAGCTGATTCAGCTGCGGTTGATGAAAGGCCATGAAGCGTTGGGTGCCGATTCTGTTGGCCAGGTAGTTGAGCAAGCCACTCGAGGCCAGCGACTTGACGACCAGGCGCAGAGGCAGGGTCTTGCCGAGGTGCTGGGCGACCAGGTCGGCGTTCTCGTCGAGCCGGTCGAGATCGATGATCAGCAGTGGAATGCCGCCGCTTGTACGGGCGAGCAATCGGTTCAGGGTGGCAAAGTAGGGGCTATGCGGCTGGCCATGATCGCTGGGCCGTAAAGCCCATCCGCCGAGCAGGCCAATGGCGCCAAGGCCCAGTAAGCTGCGGCGTTTCACCGGGGCCAGTGTTGCTGCAGTCGCTGCGCCTGCTGTTGCGCTGCGCGGTACTCCTGATCCAGGCGCGCGACCAATTCTGCGACGGTTGGCAGGTCGCCGATCGCGCCCACGCCTTGGCCAGCCGACCAGACGGTTTTCCAGGCTTTGGCTTCATCGTTTACCGGTTTGAGCTTTTCGCCGTAGTCGACCTCGCCCTTGTTTTGCAGTCGCTTGAGGTCATAGCCGGCGAGCTCCAGGCTCTGGCGCATAAAACTGGCCGGTACGCCGGAAACCGCTGGCGTATGGACGATATCGGCGGCGCGGGCTTGCAGGATCATCTGCTTGTAGGCCTCCGGGGCGGCATTTTCCCGGGTCGCGATAAAGCGCGTGCCGAGGTAGGCCAGGTCGGCGCCGAGCAGTTGCGCGGCGAGAATCTCGTGACCACGGTTCAGGCAGCCGGCCAGTAGCAGGGTCTTATCGAAGAACTGGCGGATTTCCGCGATCAGTGCGAAGGGGCTCCAGGTGCCGGCGTGACCTCCGGCGCCGGCCGCCACCGCGATCAGGCCGTCGACCCCGGCCTCTGCGGCTTTCTCGGCATGCCGGCGGGTGGTGACATCATGAAACACCAGGCCGCCATAGCTGTGCACCGCATCGACCACTTCCTTCACCGCGCCCAGGCTGGTGATCACCACGGGAACCTTGTGCTCGACGCAAATGGCCAGGTCGGCCTGCAGGCGCGGGTTGCTGCCATGCACGATCAGGTTGACCGCGTAGGGCGCGGCGTCCACGGCCAAGCCGCCTTCGATTTCCTCCAGCCAGGCTTTGAAGCCGCTGCTTTCACGCTGGTTCAGCGCGGGGAAACTGCCGACGATGCCGCTGTGGCAACACGCAAGCACCAGCTGCGGATCGGAGACCAGAAACATCGGCGCGGCCACGACTGGCAGACGCAGGCGTTGTTCGAGCAGGGCGGGAAGGCTCACGGGGACTCTCCTTGGCGGCTAGAAGGGTTTGACGACGACCAGGATGACGATGGCGAGCAACGCCAGTACCGGTGCTTCATTGAACCAACGATAAAACACATGACTGCGCTGATTTTCGCCGCGGGCAAAGCGTTTGAGCTGGGCACCGCAGATGTGGTGATAGGCGATCAATAGGATCACCAGAGTCAGCTTGGCATGCATCCAGCCCTGGCTGAGGTAGTAGCCAGGATTGAGGCTGATCAGCCAGATGCCGAAACCCAGGGTGGCGAGCATCGACGGCAGCATGATTCCACGGTAGAGCTTGCGCTCCATCGTACAGAAACGCTCCCGGCTGATCTGGTCTTCGCTCATGGCGTGGTAGACGAACAGACGTGGCAGATAGAACAGCCCGGCGAACCAGCAAACCATCGAGATAATGTGCAGGGCTTTGAGCCACAGATAGAGCATTGTCGGACTTCCAGAGCAATTAACTGGCTCGATAGTAGTGGCGGTTAACCGATACGTCATCAACGCGGTTGGCCGTTGGCAGTTGCGGCTTTATCATCGGCTACTTTCCAGTCTGTTTTCGCAAGGGGTAGGTGATGATCAAGGTCGGTATCGTCGGCGGCACGGGTTACACCGGGGTCGAGCTGTTGCGTCTGCTGGCACAGCACCCGCAAGCGCAGGTGGTGGTCATCACTTCGCGTTCCGAGGCGGGCATGCGCGTCGACGAGATGTACCCGAACCTACGCGGGCACTACGATGATCTGGCCTTCAGCGTGCCGGATGTCGCCACTTTGGGCGCCTGCGATGTGGTGTTTTTCGCTACGCCGCATGGCGTCGCCCATGCCCTGGCCGGCGAGCTGCTGGCGGCCGGCACCAAGGTCATCGACCTGTCCGCCGACTTCCGTCTGCAGGATGCCGAAGAGTGGGCCAAGTGGTACGGCCAACCCCATGGCGCCGCCGATCTGCTGCCCGAAGCGGTATACGGCCTGCCAGAGGTCAACCGTGAGGCGATCAAGCAGGCGCGTTTGATCGCGGTCCCCGGCTGCTACCCGACGGCCGCCCAGCTGGCTTTGATTCCGCTGCTGGAAGCGGGCCTGGCCGATACCTCGCAATTGATCGCCGACTGCAAGTCCGGCGTCAGCGGCGCCGGACGTGGCGCCAGTGTCGGTTCGCTGTTCAGTGAAGCCGGCGAAAGCATGAAGGCTTATGGGGTCAAGGGGCATCGACACCTGCCGGAAATTCGTCAGGGTTTGCGTCGGGCCGCGGGTCGGGACGTTGGTCTGACTTTTGTGCCACATCTGACGCCGATGATTCGTGGTATCCATGCGACGCTCTATGCAACCGTGCTTGATCGTTCGGTCGACCTGCAAGCCTTGTACGAGCAGCGTTATGCCAATGAACCCTTCGTCGATGTGATGCCCGCCGGCAGCCACCCGGAGACTCGCAGCGTGCGTGGCGCCAATGTCTGCCGGATCGCCGTGCACCGCCCGCAGGACGGCGACTTGGTCGTGGTGTTGTCGGTGATCGATAATCTGGTCAAAGGTGCCTCCGGACAGGCGGTGCAGAACATGAATATCCTCTTTGGCCTGGATGAGCGTCTTGGTCTGTCCTATGCGGCCCTGTTGCCCTGATGGGCACCTGGGAGGTTCGGCTCAGCGACCCGGGGCGTGTCAGGCGGGTTAGACTGACTGTGCTGTTCCTGGTGTTTCTGGCGCCTGCATCGTTCTATGCCGGCCTGCTGTGGCAGGCGCGTAACACTCAGTCGATGGTGGCTGAACATCAGCCCATGCAGACGCGGATTCACCAGCTCGAGGGCGAGGTGGATGAGCTCCGACAGCGCCTAGCGGTGGTCGGCAGCGGGGAAAAGGTCGCGCAGCAGGCGAACGAGCAGACCCGCCTGACCATCAAGTTGCTCGAGGAGCAGATCTACAAGCAGCAGCAGGACTTGGCGTTCTACAAGGGAGTGATAGCCCCGGGAAGTCGTCGCGAAGGCTTGCGCATTCGTACCTTTGAGCTGCAGGCCACGGACAGGCCCTCGTATTTTCGCTACAAGCTTCTGCTGAGTCGGGTAGGTAAGGGCGACAAGCCGCTAGCCGGTCAGCTGGTGGTCAGCCTGGAGGGGCGTCAGGGTGGTAAGGACGTCAGTCTGCCTCTTGCCGAGTTAACTCAGGGGTTGCCCGATCAGTGGCCGGCGCAGCCGTTGCCGTTCTCCTTCAAGCATTTTCAGGCGATTCCCGAGGCTGGGCGTTTTGCCGAGTTGAGATTGCCTGAGGGGTTTGAGCCCGGCCAGGTCAAGGTGCGTGCTGAAGTTGAAGGCGAAAAGCCTTTGGAACGCACATTCAAGTGGATCGATAAAGAGTGACAGTTGCCGATGTGGAGTAAAGACAAGAGCAGGACCGATTTGCAGCGTTTCAGCGGCAAGACCAGCCTGATTGCTGCGGGCGCAGAGCTCTGTGGTGATTTGCGTTTCCAGGGGGCCGTACAGGTCGATGGTCGGGTTAATGGCAACTTGCTGACCACTGAAGGCATGGTGCGGGTCAGTGTCGAAGGACAGGTTGAAGGTGAGATCCGCGCACCCCATATAGTGGTGGACGGAGAGGTGATCGGCGATATCTACGCCGGGGAGCATCTGGAGCTGGGGATTCGCGCGCGAGTTCGCGGCAATCTGTATTACGGTTTGATGGAAATGGCCAAGGGTGCCCAAATCGAGGGCCGACTGTGCCACATCAAGGATGATGCCCGACCGCTTGAGTTGCCGAATAAATTTGACTCTGCAGAATAGTTGACCGCTTTTGTAGGGTAAGAGGATAATGCAGAGCCTCACCGCAGCATGGCGCATCGCGCCGGGAGATAGTCAGCATGAGTGTCGAAACCTTCACCCCCACAGCTTTGCTATTCACGCAGGGCGCGGCGAGCAAGGTGAAGAGCCTGGTCGATGAAGAGGGCAACCCACGCCTGAAGTTGCGAGTGTTCGTGACGGGCGGCGGCTGTTCGGGTTTTCAGTATGGTTTCACCTTCGATGAAGAAGTCGCCGACGACGACACCATTGTCGAGCGCGAAGGCGTTAGCCTGGTTGTCGATCCAATGAGCTACCAATATCTGGCCGGTGCCGAGGTGGACTATCAGGAGGGCTTGGAAGGTTCACGCTTCGTGATCAAGAATCCAAACGCAACCACTACCTGCGGCTGCGGTTCGTCCTTCTCCATCTAGCGCTTTGCTCTTGTTTGAATGCGCCGTGCCTTGCACGGCGTTGCCGTTTCTGGGTCAGGCAAATCGGTGCTGCGCAGGGCGCTGCTCAGGCCGGGTATATGGCGCCCAGCACGCGCAAGCCGCGTGCTCCGGTAACACTGGGACGGTTTGCCGGAATGGCTTCGAGACAGCAATGGGCGAGCCAGGCAAAGGCCATGGCTTCAACCCAGTCTGCTGGTACGCCATGAGCGGTGGTGCTATCCACTGCGCAGGTGGGCAATAGCTCTGCGAGACGGCGGACCAGGACGCGATTGTTCGCGCCGCCTCCACATATCAGGAGTGTTCTGGTGTCAGCTTGGGCGGCCCGTAAGGCGTCGGTGATGCTGGCTGCGCTGAGTTCGAGCAGTGTCGCCTGCACATCGGCTGGCGCGTAAGACGGCAGGCTGCCCAGGTGCCGATCAAGCCAGCTCAGGTTGAACAGCTCGCGGCCTGTGCTCTTGGGGCCTTGCGCCTGGAAGTAAGGATCGTCCAGTAGCGACTGCAGAAGTTGCGGCTGCATCCGCCCGCTGGCGGCCCAGGCACCGTCACGGTCGTAGGGCTCGTTACGGTGGCGCTGGATCCAGGCATCGAGCAGCACGTTTCCCGGGCCGCAATCGAAGCCCTGTACCGGTTTTCCGGTTTCGAGCAGGCTCAGGTTACTGAAACCGCCAATGTTCAATACCGCTGTGGGACCATCTGGCGTGCTGAAAAGGCTTTCATGAAACGCAGGAACCAATGGGGCGCCTTGGCCTCCCGCCGCTAAATCGCGTCGACGGAAATCGCTAACCACGCAAATGCCCGTCAACTCGGCCAGCAGCGCTGGATTGCCAATTTGTAGGGTGAAGCCGCGGGATGGCTCATGGCGTACCGTTTGCCCATGGCTGCCGATTGCACGTATGGCTGCGGGAGGAAGGTTTTGTTGCCGCAAGAGGGTCGCTATGCCTTGTGCCGCCAGATCCACCCATTGCTGTTCGGCCATTGCGGCTCGGGCTATCTCATCCGGGCCCGTCGCGCAGAGCGCCAGCAGCTCTGCCCCCAGCTCGCTGGGCATGGGCACATAGTGAGTGGCGACCAGCTTGGTGTCTTGGGTCTGTTCGATCAGGGCGATGTCCAGGCCATCGAGGCTGGTCCCGGACATCACGCCTAGGTAGTAGGGCATCTATCAGCGCTTGTTAAGGGCGAGCAGAGTGGACTTCTCTTGGTCCATCCGGGCCATCAATGGCGTGCTGATCTGCATAAAGCGGGCTTTCTCGTTGCTGGCAATTGGGTCTGCCATTGGCAATTTGAGGCCCAGCGGATCGACATGCACACCATTGACCTGGAACTCGTAATGCAGATGTGGCCCGGTGGAAAGGCCGGTAGTGCCGATATAACCGATGATCTGTCCTTGCTTGACGGTACCGCCTGTGTGGATGCCTTTGGCGAAGCCCTGCATGTGGGCATACAGGGTGCGATAACGCTGCCCGTGCTGGATGATCACCGCATTGCCGTAGCCTCCGTTACGTCCTGCGAGCGCGATCTTGCCGTCTCCAGTTGCCTTGATAGGCGTGCCGCGCGGCGCTGCGTAATCAACACCTTTATGCGCACGGATCTTGTTCAGGATCGGGTGGCGGCGGCCCATGGAGAAGCGCGAGCTGATGCGGGCGAAGTCTACCGGGGTACGAATAAAGGCCTTACGCATGCTGGTGCCGTCGGCGCCGTAATAGCTGGTATTGCCCTGCTTGTTGGTATAGCGAACGGCAGTGAAGGTCTTGCCACGGTTGGTAAAGCGGGCGGAAAGAATATCTCCAGTACCAACGTGTTTGCCGTTCACCACTTTGTCTTCATAAATCACTTCGAACTCGTCGCCTTCGCGAATATCCAGGGCGAAGTCGATGTCGTAACCGAAGATATTGGCCAGATCCATGGTCAGCCCGTGTGACAGGCCGGCACGCTTGGCGGAGAGGAATAGCGAGCTTTTGATCACGCCATGCGCATAGGCGGTTTTGATATCGGGCTTGATCAGTTCGCGCTTGAACGTAAAACCCTTGTCATCCTTGGTCAGGCTGAGGCTCTCGAGGTCGGTCAGCTTGGTCTGCAGGCTCTCAAGTTGACCGTCCTGGCTCAACTGAAATGCCAGGGTCTGGCCGACCTTGAGATTGCTGAACTGCTTGGCCTCTTTGCTGCTTTGAAGTACCTCATGCAAGGTTGTGGCCGAGAGCCCGACACGGTCGAAAACCGTCGACAGCGTATCGCCGTTGGCGACTGTGATCGTCTGCTGCCTCGGGTCGACTGCGACGGCCTCTTCCTGGCCATCTTTCAACGTGGTCGAGGTGTCCGCCGTGTCTTGCGTCGTGGTGGTTTTTTGGTCCTGCGAGCCGTCTATCTGCGCAAAGGGTGAAGGTGCGCTCTGCTGGGAACGGTTGTCGCCCTGCTCGAGCAGTTCACTGCCGTTGTCGAGTTCCAGATTAAGGTAGGTCTTTTGTGCTTCAACTTCGCGAGAGGGGAAAACCAGCAGGGCCAGGCTGAGTATTGCAGCGACGCCGCTGGCAGCAAGGATGTGGCTCTTTGGATACAGTGGAGGCGCTTTAGTTGTAGAGGTCATAGGCCGTTTTTGACTTTAAAGATGGAAAGGAAATGATGAAAAAGCTGTAACTGTATAAAATATAATCAAATCGCCTGTTAGGCAAGTCCAGGGCCAGGCTGCTCATCCGTTTGGGGGCAATACTGGCAAAACTTGTGATTTGTCCGCGATCTTGTATGGTTGGTCCCCTTTTGGTTCGAGTGGTCGTGAGTCCTGTCATGAAGTCGGTTGAAGAGCAGTTGGCGCTGATCAAGCGTGGTGCGGAAGAGGTCCTGGTTGAGGCTGAGCTGGTTGAAAAACTCAAGCGTGGCCAGCCGTTGCGGATAAAGGCGGGCTTCGATCCGACTGCGCCGGACCTGCACCTTGGGCATACCGTGCTTATTAATAAGCTTCGGCAGTTCCAGGAGTTGGGGCATCAGGTGATTTTCCTGATCGGAGACTTCACCGGCATGATTGGTGATCCCAGCGGAAAGAGCGCCACTCGTCCGCCGTTGACTCGCGAGCAGGTGCTGGAGAACGCCGAGACCTACAAGACCCAGGTATTCAAAATTCTCGATCCGGAAAAAACCGAGGTGGCCTTCAACTCCACCTGGATGGATAAGCTGACGCCGGCGGATTTCATTCGCCTGGCTTCGCAGTACACCGTGGCGCGGATGCTCGAGCGAGATGATTTCAGCAAGCGCTATTCGACCAATCAGCCGATTGCCATCCATGAGTTCCTATACCCGCTGGTTCAGGGCTACGACTCCGTGGCTTTGCGGGCTGATGTCGAATTGGGTGGCACTGATCAGAAGTTCAACCTGCTGATGGGTCGCGAGCTTCAGCGTTCCTATGGGCAGTCGTCGCAATGCATCGTCACCATGCCGTTGCTGGAAGGGCTTGATGGCGTCAAGAAGATGTCCAAGTCTCTGGGTAACTATATAGGTATCCAGGAGGCGCCCGGGGTCATGTATGGCAAGTTGGTGTCCATTCCGGATTCGCTGATGTGGCGTTATTTCGAGTTGCTCAGTTTTCGTTCCATGGATGAGATCGCGCAGCTCCGGCGCGATGTTGAACAAGGCGCCAACCCGCGGGACATCAAAATCAAGCTCGCTGAAGAGATCGTGGCGCGCTTTCATGGTGAAGAGGCGGCGGCCAGTGCCCATCGCGCGGCCGGCAATCGCATGAAGGATGGCGAGCTTCCGGAAGATCTTCCGGAGATCGTGGTGCTGGCTTCTGAGGATATGCCTATTGCTGGCGTGCTTAATAAGGCGGGCCTGGTCAAAAACGCTGCAATGGCGCGTGACCTCTTGGGTTCCGGTGGCGTGCGTGTAGATGGCGAGGTGGTTGATCGCTCCTTTATATGCAAACTGGGCCAGGCTTATGTTTGCCAGGCCGGCAAGAAGGCTTTTGGCCGTATTACGCTGAAGGCTGAATAAAGTTCGAAATAAGCGTTGACGTAGA
>NZ_CAMPHI010000035.1 GCF_946885955.1 uncultured Pseudomonas sp. | reverse complement strand
GCCGGCACCCTGAAGAACATGCGTTACGCCTTCGCCTACGGCGCCGATGCGGTGTATGCCGGGCAACCGCGTTACAGCCTGCGGGTGCGCAACAACGAGTTCGACCACGCCAACCTGGCGCTCGGTATCGCCGAGGCCCATGCCCAGGGCAAGCAGTTTTACGTGGTGGTCAATATCGCCCCGCACAACGCCAAGCTGAAGACCTTCCTCAGGGACCTGCAGCCGGTGATCGAAATGGCCCCGGATGCGCTGATCATGTCCGACCCCGGCCTGATCATGCTGGTGCGCGAACACTTCCCGCAGATGCCGATCCACCTGTCGGTGCAGGCCAACGCGGTGAACTGGGCCAGCGTGCAGTTTTGGCAACGCCAAGGCCTTTCGCGGGTGATCCTGTCGCGCGAGCTGTCCCTGGAAGAGATCGCCGAGATCCGCAGCGAAGTGCCGGAAATGGAATTGGAGGTGTTCGTCCACGGCGCGCTGTGCATGGCCTATTCCGGACGCTGCCTGTTGTCCGGCTATATCAACAAACGCGACCCCAATCAGGGCAGCTGCACCAACGCCTGCCGCTGGCAATACAAGGCCGAGCCGGCGCGGGAGAACGAGCTGGGCGATATCGTGCGCATCGTCGAACCGACCCTGGGTGCCGGTGCGCCGACCGAGCAGGTGTTCCTGCTGGAGGACGGCAGCCGACCCGGCGAGCGGATGGCCGCCTATGAGGACGAGCACGGCACCTACATCATGAATTCCAAGGATCTGCGCGCGGTGCAGCACGTCGAGCGGCTGGTGCAGATGGGCGTGCACTCGCTGAAGATCGAGGGCCGTACCAAATCCCATTACTACGTGGCGCGCACCGCCCAGGTGTACCGCAAGGCGATCGACGACGCCGTGGCGGGGCGGCCGTTCGACAGATCGCTGATGAATACCCTGGAATCACTGGCCCATCGCGGCTACACCGAGGGCTTCCTGCGCCGCCACGTGCATGACGAGTACCAGAACTACGAGCGCGGCAGTTCGGTGTCCGAACAGCAGCAGTTCGTCGGCGAGTTGACCGGCGAATGGCGCGGCGAGCTGGCCGAAGTGCGGGTGAAGAATCGCTTCGCCCTGGGCGACGAACTGGAGCTGATGACGCCCGCGGGCAACCTGCGTTTCCGGCTCGATCAGCTGGAGAACCGCAATGGCCAGGGCATGCAGGTCGCCCCCGGCGACGGCCACGTGCTCTACCTGCCTCTGCCGGCGGAGCTGCAGTTGGAGTACGGCTTGTTGATGCGCGATCTGTAGGCTGCGCCGTGCGCACCTGGGCGGCTCGCGGATGGTCGCTGCCCGTGGTGCGCCGGGGAATTGGTGCGCGCGGCGCACCCTACGGAGTCCCGTAGCCCGGATGCAATCCGGGAGCGATGTCAGGGCGGGCCCTGCTCCCCGGATTTCATCCAGGCTACGGGAGCGGCGGGCGGATGCGGTTTGTCTAGTGCTGGCGATGCAGTGAGTGCGCGCGTTGGTGCCGCTGCCAGCTGCTCAGGCGGGTTTGCAGGGCCTGCAGGCTGTCGAGCTGCTGCTGGCGCGCCTTGCTGAACAGGATCAACGCCAGCTCGGCGGTAACCAGGGCGTCGGCGCTGGCATGGTGGCGGTGTTGCACTTGCAGGCCGAAATGCCGGGTCCAGTCGTCCAGGCTGCCGTGGCGGATGTTCGCCTGCGGGCAGAGCATCGGGGCCAGATCGGCGGCGTCGAAAAACACATGGCGCAAGCGGTAGCCCAGGCTCTCCTTGAGTGCGCGACCGAGCATGCGTTGATCGAAAGGCGCATGGAAGGCCAGCAGTGGGCTGTCACCGACGAATTCCATGAAATCCAGCAGCGCTTCGGCCGGCTCCACCCCGGCGGCGATCTCGCTCGGAGCGATGCCGTGGATCAGCACGCTGGCGCTGACCTTGTGATCCTGGCGGCACAGCGTGCGTTCGAATTGCTGGCTGAAATCGATCGCGCCATGGTCGATCACCACCGCGCCGATCGACAGCACCTGATCGCGCTTCATGTCCAGGCCGCTGGTTTCCAGGTCGAGCACCACCAGGCGTTGCCGTGCCAGCGGCAAGGGGCCGAGCGACGCGGGCTCGGCCAGGGCGGAGCGTCGCTCGAGTTGCGCCTGGGACAATGCCGGGCCGCGTCCGCGCAGCCAGGTGAAGGTGTTCATAGCTGGTACCTCAGGGCCAGGCTGCTCTGCAACCGTTGGGCCTGGCGGAAGGATTCGCGCAGGATGCGTCGGTCCAGATGGTTGAGGTTATCCGGATCGACGCGATTGGAGTAGGGCTGCTGATTGCGCGCCTGCAGCTGGTGCTGCTGCATGCGCGTCTGCTGGATAAAGTGGTAGGCCTCTTCATAGGCCGCGCCGTCGAGTGGTTCGATCAGGCCTTTGTCGATCAGCGCGCGCAGTCGTTCCAGGGTATTGCAGGCCTTGATGCCATTGGCCAGGGCCAGCAGCCGGGCGCCGTCGACGAAGGGCGTGAGGCCCTGGATCTTGAGGTCCAGGGTGTCTTTCTCGGCGCCCTTGCGGGCCAGCACGAAATCGCGGATCAGGCCCAGCGGCGGGCGCTGGCGCAAGGCGTTTTCCGCCAGCATGCGCTGGAACAGGGTATTGCCGGCGATCAGCGTCAGCAGCTCTTCGCGCAATTGTTCGCAACCCAGGCTCGGGCCCCAGACCAGGCGCAGGTCGAAATAGATGCTCGAACCCAGCAGATTTTCCGGCGTGGCCTCGTTGACGAAGCCGCGGAAGCGCCGCGACCACTCCTGGCGCGACAGGCACAGCTCGGGGTTGCCGGCCATGATGTTGCCCTTGCACAGGGTAAAGCCGCATTGCGCCAGGCGCAGATTGATCTCGTGCGCCAGCGGCAGCAGGCGGCCGCGGATCGCCGCGGCTTCGGCGTTGTCGCGGGCCTCGAAGAGAATGCCGTTGTCCTGGTCGGTGAGCAGGGTCTGCTCTCGGCGCCCCTCGCTGCCGAAGCACAGCCAACTGAACGGCACGCCGGGGTCGCCGAGATCTTCGATGGTCAATTCGATCACCCGGCACACGGTGTGGTCGTTGAACAGGGTGATGATGTGAGTGATCTGCGTCGAACTCGCGCCATGGGCGAGCATGCGGTCGACCAGCAGACGGATGTCGCTGCGCAGCGCCGCCAGGGTCGCCACCGTGCCGGCATGGCGAATGGTGCGCGCCAGGTGCACCAGATCGACCCGCTGCAGGGAGAACAGGTCGCGTTCGGAGACCACGCCGCAGAGCTTGCCGTGTTCGACCAGGCAGACATGGGCGATATGCCGCTCGGTCATGGCGATGGCCGCGTCGAAGGCGCTGGCCTGCGGCGGCAGGTGGAACGGCGAGGGCGTCATCAGGCGTTCGATCGGTTGCTCCAGCTCGCTGCCGTCGGCGATCACCCGGCGCAGGTCGCGCAGGGTGAAGATGCCCAGCGGACGCTGTTGCGGGTCAACCACGACGATGCTGCCGACATGCTGCTCGTGCATCTGCTTGACCGCTTCGCGTAGCGGCGTGGCGGGCGCGCAGCCGATCGGTTGGCGCATCGCCAGTTCGCCCAGGCGGGTATCCAGCGAATACTGCGCACCGAGGGTTTCCACCGCGCGCAATTGCACCTGTTGGTTGACCTGATCGAGCAGGCTGCTGACCCCGCGTAGGGCGAAATCGCGCAACGGGTTGGACACCGCGAACAGCTTGACGAAGGCCGCCTTGCTTAGCAGCAGGCAGAAGGTGTCTTCGGCCGCCAGGTGTTCGGTGCGGGTGGCGCGTTCGCCGATCAGCGCCGCCAGGGGGAAGCACTCGCCGGTGGCGATCTCGAAGGTGGTTTCGGTGCCGCGTCGCGCCGAATGCGGGCGTTCGCCGTGCACGCGGCCCTGTTTGACGATATAGAAATGGGCGACCGGGCCGTCGGTGGGTTTGATGATGGTCTCGCCTTCGCCGTAGAAACGCAGCTGGCAGTTCTCCACCAGGTAGGCGAGGTGGGCGGCGTCCATCTGATTGAATGGCGGGTACTTCTGCAGAAACTCCATGGTGCCCTGGATATTCTGCAACACCGCTGTTTTGCCGGCTTGGGCGAAGTCGTCCGCTTTACTCATGAGCGATCTCGATGATTCCTGAGGCGTATGGTCGGCCTCGCCAGCGCGAATGCCCATTGGACGTAAGTCTAGGCGCCCGCCGAGCTTTGGTGAGGGCGGCTAGCGGTCGGCGGCAGGTGCTTTTATCGCGGCCTGCTAGAGTTAACGGCAGCATAACTGGAGAGCAGTATGCGTTCAGTCATCTGGCTCGCGCTGTTTCTCAGTGCTGCCGCCCACGCGCAAGACCCACTGCTGGCCGCCATGGCGGAATTGCAGCCGAGTTCTTTGAGCCCCGATCAGCAGCGCGCCGAACTGGCCTGGTTCGTCAAGGCCAGCGAGCCTTTCCAGGGTGTGCAGGTGCGGGTGATCGCCGAGCGCATCGATACCCACTGGTACGAAGCCAATGTCCTGGCGCCGCTGTTCAGCCAGCTCACCGGCATCCGCGTGATCCACGAGATCAGCGGCGAAGACGACGTGGTCAACAAACTGCGCACCCAGGAGGAAACCGGCCTGGCGCTGTACGACGCCTATGTCAGCGACAGCGACCTGCTCGGCCAGCATTTTCGCGATAACCAGGTGCTGGTGCTCAGCGACTTCATGGCTGGCGAGGGCGCTGGCGTCACCTTGCCGACCCTGGACCTCAAGGATTTCATTGGCCTGCCGTTCGTCACCGCGCCGGACGGCAAGCTCTACCAACTGCCCGATCAGCAATTCGCCAATCTCTATTGGTACCGACAGGACTGGTTCGCCCGGCCGGAGCTGCGCAAGGCGTTTCGCGAGCGATACGGCTACGAGCTGGACGTGCCGCAGAACTGGACGGCCTACGAGGATATCGCCGCGTTTTTCAGCGAGCAGATCAAGGAGATCGACGGCCAGCGGGTCTACGGCCATATGGATTACGGTGGCCTTGATCCGTCGCTCGGCTGGCGCCTGTCGGATGCCTGGTTGGGCATGGCCGGCGTCGGCGACAGCGGCCTGCCCAATGGCCTGCCGGTCGACGACTGGGGCATCCGCGTCGAGGATTGCCGTCCGGTCGGTGCCAGCATGACGCGCGGCGGCGCCCTCGACAGCCCGGCGGCGGTCTACGCGCTGCAGCAGTACATCGATTGGTTGAAGCGCTATGCACCGGCCAAGGCCCAAGACTTGAGTTTCAATCAGGCCGGCAATGTCGCCGCCGAGGGGCATATCGCCCAGCAGATTTTCTGGTACACGGCATTCACCGCCGATTACACCCGGCCAGGCTCTGCGGTGGTTGACGCCGACGGCAAACCGAAATGGCGGGTCGCGCCGTCGCCACGCGGGGCCTATTGGCGCGAGGGGATGAAATCCGGTTACCAGGACGTCGGTGCCTGGACATTGCTCAAGGCTACGCCTCTGCGCCAGCGCCAGGCCGCCTGGCTGTATGCGCAGTTCGTGGTATCGAAGAGCGTGTCGCTACGTAAAACCCTGGTCGGCTTGACCCCGATTCGTCGCTCCGACCTCGAATCGCCGGCCTTGCTCGCCGCCGCACCGCGGCTCGGCGGGCTGATCGAGTTCTATCGCAGCCCTGCGGCCCAGCGCTGGACCCCGACGGGTGCCAATGTGCCCGATTACAGCGGCATGGCCAGCCTCTGGTGGCGCCAGTTGCATCCCGCGGTGTCCGGCCAGCTCAGCGCCGCGCAGGCGCTGCATAACCTCGCTGGTGCATTCGACCAGCATCTGCAGCGGGTCGGGCAGCGTCAGCAGCATGTCTGCGCGCCCCGACTGAATCCGCCGCGCGAGCCGATCTATTGGTTGCGCCATGCCGGCGCGCCCTGGCCGGCCCTCACCGATGAAAGGCCCGCCGGGCGCACCTTGCCCTACGAGGAGGCGCTGCATGCCTGGGACTAGCGGCCCCCGTACTTTGCTCGGGGCGCCTCTGTCGCGCACCGGCGGCGTCATGACCGGGTGGTGGATCGGGCTATTGTCGTCGCTGCTGTTCAGCCCGTCGTTGCATGCCGAGGTGCAACTGTTCGCCTGGGAACGCCCGCCGCTGGTCCAGCAGACCGCCGAGGGTAAAGCCGAGGGCCTGGTGCCCGAATTGGCCGCGGAATTGTTCCGCCGCGCGAACATTCCCTATCAGCTGCGTTTTATGCCATTGCAGCGGGCGCTGCGTCAGGTACGCCAACAACCGGACAGCTGCGCGCTGCTGGTGGAGCGGCAGCAGGAGCGCGAGCCGGGCTATGTGTGGATCGGCCCGGTACTGATCTCGCGCCTGGGCCTGTATGCGCGGGCCGACGACGACCTGCAGCTGCTCAGCCTGGAGCAGGCGCGGGGCCTGAGTATCCTCAGTCACCAGGGCTCGGGCGCGGGCGAATACCTGCAGGCCAGCGGCCTCGATGTGCACTATTCGAACAACGAAGCGCTCAACCTGCGCATGCTGCAACGCCAGCGTTCGCGGTTATGGGCCACCAGTTCGGCGGTGGTGCGCGCCCAGCGGGCCGATCCGCCGCCGCGCGAGGTATTGCCGTTCCTGACGCTGATGGAAGACATCGCCTGCCATCCACAACTCGACCCGGCGCTATTGCTGCGCCTGCAAAGCGAGCTGCGGCAGATGTACCTCGATGGCTGGGTTCAGGTGTTGTACAGGCGCTATGGCATGCAACTGGACTGAGCCCATGGCAGGTAATGACGCTCCAGACGCAGCTCCGGCTGGAGGTAGAGGTGAATCATCATGGGCACGCTTAAAACCATTCAGTCACGTTACACGCTGATATTCGTTGCTTTTATCGTGGTGATCGTCCTGCTCACCGAGGAGGGCATTCGCCATTTCATCACGCCGCAACTCAAAGCCTCGGAAGAGCAACTGGTGCTGACCAAGGTCAACAAGATCGCCGAGAGCATTCTGTTCGAGTTGGCCAAGGTCGAGGCGCAGTCGCGCAGCATCACCCAGACCGTGCCGCTGCTCGACAGCGACAGCATTGATCGGGTGGTGCCCGGGCTGGTCGATCAATACGGCGATCCCAAGGTCTTCGGTGGTGGTATCTGGCCCCTGCCGCAGAAGCGTTCCGAGCGCGACAAGCACAGCACCTTCTTTCACCGCGATGCATCCGGCAGCATGACCGTGAACACCTACTGGAACTCGGACGAGTCGCTCAAATATTACGAGCAGCCCTGGCACCGTGCCGGCATGCAGGCATCGCCCGGCCAGTGCGCCTGGGCCGCAGCGTACAAGGACGATGCCAGCGCTCAGCCACGGACCAATTGCGCCATGGCGATCCGCAAGGACGGCACCGCCTACGGCGTGTCGACCATTGACGTGACCTTGGGCTTCTTCAATCAACTAGTGGCGGAGAAGGAAAAGGAAATCCAGGGCGAGATAATGATCGTCGAGGCCGACGGCAAGATACTCAGCAATCAGGCCCGAATCGGTGGAGAGATCGTCCTGCGCAATGTTTCCGAGCTGGTGGGCCAGTCACCGTTTGTGCGTGAAATTCATGACAACCTCGGCCAACTTGGTGATCGCACCTTGCTCAAGCACGAATATCAGGGCGCTGACGGTGGCGACTGGACCTTCTTCCTGCAGCCGATCGAAGGCACGCCCTGGTTGTTGGCGGCGGCTCTGCCAAGCCGCTTGCTCACGCAAAACAGCGGCGAGGTGCTGAAAACCCTGGCGCTGCTGCAGATCCCCCTGGTGATCCTGCTGTTGGCGGCGACTCTGTTCGCCATCCGCCAACTGATGCAGCGCTTGCACGTGCTGCGCGGCAGCATCGATTCGTTGTCGGCCGGCGACGCCGACCTGACCCGTCGTATCGCCCTCAAAGGCGAGGACGAAATGGATGCGGTAGGCAGCTCGGTCAATCGCTTTATCGCCTACCTGCAGAACATGATCGCCGACGTTGGCCAGGCCAGCGCAGTGATCGCCGAGGAACTGCGGCAGTTGCAGCAGCAGTCGCGGCATACCAATGAGGTGCTGGCGCGGCATGCCAACGAAACCGACCAGGCGGTGACCGCCATTACCGAAATGAGCTCCACCGCCGATAGCGTCGCGCAGAGCGCCACCGAGACCGCCAGCTTTACCCGTACCGCCAATGAAAATGCCGCCAAGTCGAAGCTGGTGGTAGCCGAGGCCTCGACCAGCGTGCTGGCCCTGGTCGACGAGGTGGAGCGCGCCACCGAGCGGGTCAAGGCGATGCAGGAGGACGCCCAGCGAATTAACGACGTGCTCGGCGTGATCGGCTCGATCGCCGGGCAAACCAACCTGTTGGCGCTCAATGCGGCGATCGAAGCGGCGCGCGCCGGCGAGCAGGGCCGCGGCTTTGCGGTGGTCGCCGACGAAGTGCGCGCGCTGGCCGGGCGTACTCAGCAGAGCACCTCGGAAATCAATGAAATGCTCAGCAAACTGCAGCAGGGCGTTGGCTCCGCCGTGCAAGCCATGGACCAGACCAAGGCCAGCTGCCAGGCCACGGCCGACACCACCTCAAGGGTCAACGTCGGCCTCGACGACATGGCCTCAGCGGTAAGCCGCATCCACGACCTCAGCGCCCAGATCGCCACCGCCGCCGAGGAACAGAGCTCGGTTACCGAGGAGATCAACCAGAACATGGTGGCGATCCGGCGCATGGTCGACGAGCTGGTCAGCAGCGGTCATCAGGCCGACAAAAGCACCGAAGCGCTGCTCGAGTCCAATAACCGGCTGGTGCAGTTGGTCAACCGCTTCAAGGTGAAATGAGCGGATGACTTTCTCCAGATTGCATTCGGGCTGGGAGGCGCGCTGGCGTGCGGATGGCGGACAAGCCTTGGCACGCCCGCCCTACGATCTCATCGGTCTTGCGCAAGAACACAGGTTCTACGAATGGCCATCGCGTTAAAGAAAACAACCATAAAAAAACCGCCCCGGAGGGCGGTTTCTCGTACTGCTGCTGCGGATTACAGACCGTTCGCGGCTTTGAATTCGCGACGGCGGCGGTGCAGCACCGGCTCGGTGTAGCCGTTCGGCTGCTTGGCGCCTTCGACCACCAGTTCCAGGGCGGCCTGGAACGCGATGTTGTTGTCGAAGTCCGGCGCCAGCGGGCGGTACAGCGGGTCGGCGGCGTTCTGCCGATCCACGACCGGGGCCATGCGCTTGAGGCTGGCGACAATCTGCTCTTCGGTGGCGATGCCGTGACGCAGCCAGTTGGCCAGCAACTGGCTGGAAATGCGCAGGGTGGCGCGGTCTTCCATCAGGCCGACGTCGTTGATGTCCGGCACCTTGGAGCAGCCGACGCCCTGGTCGATCCAGCGCACCACGTAACCGAGGATGCCCTGGGAATTGTTGTCCAGTTCGTTCTGGATTTCCTCAGGCGTCCAGTTGGTGTTCTGCGCCAACGGAATGCTCAGGATGTCGTCCAGCGAGGCGCGTTCACGCTTGGCCAGCTCGGCCTGACGGGCGAACACGTCGACCTTGTGGTAGTGCAGGGCGTGCAGGGTCGCGGCGGTCGGCGAGGGCACCCAGGCGGTGTTGGCGCCGGCCATTGGGTGCATGATTTTCTGCTCAAGCATGCCGGCCATCAGGTCGGGCATCGCCCACATGCCTTTACCGATCTGCGCGCGGCCTTGCAGGCCGGTGGCCAGGCCGATATCGACGTTCCAGTTCTCGTAGGCGGCGATCCACTTCTCGCTCTTCATCGCGGCCTTGCGCACCATGGCGCCGGCTTCCATGGAGGTGTGGATTTCGTCGCCGGTGCGGTCGAGGAAGCCGGTGTTGATAAACACCACGCGCTCGCTGGCGGCCTTGATGCAGGCTTTCAGGTTGACCGTGGTGCGGCGCTCTTCGTCCATGATGCCGACTTTCAGGGTGTTGCGTGGCAGGCCGAGGATGTCTTCGACACGACCGAAGATTTCAGTGGTGAAGGCCACTTCTTCCGGACCATGCATCTTCGGCTTAACGATATAGACCGAGCCGGTGCGGGTGTTCTTGCGGCTGGTGTTGCCATTCAGGTTGTGGATGGCGATCAGGCTGGTGAACAACGCGTCCTGGATGCCTTCGGGGATTTCGTTGCCCTGGGCATCGAGAATCGCCGGGTTGGTCATCAGGTGGCCGACGTTGCGTACGAACAGCAGGCTGCGCCCGTGCAGGGTCAGCTCCGAGCCGTCGGCCTTGGTGTAGACGCGGTCCGGGTTCATGGTGCGGGTGAAGGTCTGGCCGCCTTTGGCGACTTCTTCAGCCAGGTCGCCTTTCATCAGGCCCAGCCAGTTCTTGTAGACCACGACCTTGTCGTCGGCATCGACGGCGGCGACCGAGTCTTCGCAGTCCATGATGGTGGTCAGCGCGGCTTCCATCAGGATGTCTTTGACGCCGGCGGCGTCGGTCTGACCGACCGGGGTGCTGGCATCGATCTGGATTTCGAAATGCAGGCCGTTGTGCTTCAGCAGTACGGCGATAGGCGCGCTCGCGTCGCCCTGGAAGCCGACCAGTTGCGCGTCGTCGCGCAGACCGCTGTTGGCGCCGCCCTTGAGGCTGACGACCAGCTTGCCGGCTTCGATGCGGTAGCCCGTGGAATCGACATGGGAGCCAGAGGCCAGGGGCGCGGCTTCGTCAAGGAAGGCACGGGCGAAGGCGATTACCTTGTCACCGCGCACCTTGTTATAGCCGCGGCCTTTCTCGGCGCCGCCTGCTTCACTGATCACGTCGGTGCCGTACAGGGCGTCGTACAGCGAGCCCCAACGCGCGTTGGAGGCGTTCAGGGCGAAGCGCGCGTTCATCACCGGCACCACCAGCTGCGGGCCGGCCAGGCGGGCGATTTCTTCGTCGACGTTCTGCGTGGTGGCCTGGAAGTCGGCCGGTTCCGGCAGCAGGTAGCCGATTTCTTCAAGGAAGGCTTTATAGGCGACGGCGTCGTGGGCCTGGCCGGCACGGGCCTGGTGCCAGGCGTCGATCTGCGCCTGGATCTGGTCGCGCTTGGCGAGCAGGGCGCGGTTTTTCGGGGCCAGCTCGTCGATTACGGCTGCGGCGCCCGCCCAGAATTTATCGGCTGCAATGCCGGTACCGGGGATGGCTTCGTTGTTCACGAAGTCGAACAGCACTTTGGCGACCTGCAGGCCACCCACTTGAACGCGTTCAGTCATCACTTGCCTCACTCTGCTCAGCTCTTCAGCTCTACTCGATAGCCGCTTCGGACTCGGGGGATTCAGTCTTGTAGTCCAAGGCGCGGCATACTACATCAAGATCTTGGGAAAATCAGGGGGGTGCGCGTCGCTCTGCGACCAAGAGACGCTTCGCAGTCACTTTGAGGTTTGCTTGTATACAAAAAACAAAATTATTGTTTCATAAAATCAGTGCTTTGGCACATGGCTATTTGTCTCACGGCGGCTTCTGCGCTTGCCTATACTGCGGTTCTACCCGTTGGAGCCGGAGCATGGCGATAACTGCGGCCCGTATGGCCGACCTCGACGAATTGACCACGCTGTTCGCCGACTATCTGAGGTTCTATGCCGTCGACAAGACCCTGTCGGCGGTTCGCGAATTTCTTGCCGCACGTTTGGTGCAAGGCGACTCGAGCTTGTTTATCGCCCGTGACCGCGCGGGGACGGCGCTGGGTTTCGTGCAGCTCTATCCATTCTTTGCCTCGCTGGCACTGGCGCCGGCCTGGTTGCTCAGTGATCTCTATGTCGCCGAAAGGGCTCGGCGCCAGGGCGTCGGCGCCGCGCTGATGAATGCCGCCCGGGCGCATGCCGAGGCCCAAGGCGCTTGCGCTTTGCAGTTGGAAACGGCAAAAACCAATCTAGCTGGCCAGGCGCTCTACGAACGCCTTGGCTATGTCCGCGATGAGGTGTTTTATACCTACTGGCTCGGGCTGACCCGAACCGCCACCGATTGACGCTGGGAACTAGGAGTTGGGCATGGATCATCTGGTACTTACGGTTATCGCGCAGGATCAGCCTGGCTTGGTCGAGCGTATCGCCCATTGCGTTACCAGCCACGGCGGGAATTGGCTGGACAGCCGCATGTCGCGTATGGCCGGGCAATTCGCTGGCATCGTGCGGGTGGATGTGCCGCTGGAGTCCCACGCCGGTCTGGTCAAGGCTCTGGAAGAGTTGAACGCCCAGGGCATACGCGTGCTGCTCGCCGCCGGCGGCACCGAGCCGGTAGCCACCTGGAGGCCGATCATGCTCGACCTGGTCGGCAACGACCGCGCCGGTATCGTCCGCGATATCACCCGCCTGCTCGCCGAGTTGGGGGTCAATCTGGAAAGCCTGGAAACCGAAGTCTCGCCAGCGCCGATGAGTGGCGAGTTGTTGTTCCATGCCGAGGCGCTGCTGGCCGTGCCGCAAAGCCTCAGCCTGGACGACCTGCAAAGCAAACTGGAAACCCTGGCCGATGATCTGATGGTCGAGCTGAACCTGCGCGCCGACGATTAGCAGGTCGCACATGGAATCGTTCCCACGCTTCAGCGTGGGCATGCGGTTGGCGACGTTCGGCGTCGCGGGACGCAGAGCGTCCCGGGATGGGTTATCACGCTGGAGCGTTGGAACGATCAACGATCAATCAAAAAACCGGAACGGTCGCGTGGTGCTCAGGCCGTCGCCGGCTTGATGCGCCGACCCAGGCTCAGCCAGATATCCAGGCTATAGACCGCGAGGCCCGCCCAGATGCAGATAAACGCCAACGAGGTGCTCGGGTTGAAGCGCTCGCCAAAGGTGAATACCGCGAGCAGCAGCACCAGGGTCGGCGCGATGTATTGCAGAAACCCCAGGGTGACGTAAGGCAGATGGCGCGCCGCGGAGTTGAAGCACACCAGCGGCACCAGGGTGATCGGCCCGGCGGCGATCAGCCAGAGCGCTTCGGCGCTATCCCAGAATACCGGCTGGGTACTCACCGCAGCGGGGTTCAACCACAGCCAGCCGAGAGCCACCGGCAGCAACAACCAGGTTTCCACCACTAGTCCGGGCAACGCCGCCACCGGCGCCTGTTTGCGAATCAGCCCGTAGAAACCGAAACTCAAGGCCAGCACCAGCGATACCCAGGGAATGCTGCCGTGCTGCCACAGTTGTTGCATCACCCCCAGCGCGGCCAGACCGACCGCCAGCCATTGCAGGCGGCGCAGGCGTTCGCCGAGCAGCAACAGGCCGAGCAGCACATTGACCAGCGGGTTGATGTAATAGCCGAGGCTGGCTTCGAGCATGCGCCCGTTGTTCACCGCCCACACATACACCAGCCAGTTGCAGGCGATCAGCGCACCGCTGAGACCGAGAATGGCGAAACGCTTCGGGTCTTCGCGCAGCTCGGCGAGCCAGCGCGGGTGCTTCCAGACGCTCAACAGCAAGGCACCGAACAGCGCCGCCCAGAGTGCGCGATGGACCACGATCTCCAATGCCGGCACATCCTGGATGGCTTTGAAATACAGGGGGAACAGACCCCAGATGGTGTAGGCGGTCACGCCGAGTAGGTACCCGCGTTGCGGGTTGACGGTGGCCATGGGGGTCCTTGCTTAGGCAGCTAACCAAAGCCTTGGATTCTAAGCCGCGGCGCTGGTAATTGTCCGCTCGTTCAGCTTTATCCACGATGGGGCTTGGCGATTGTTGTAAAGCTGGCGTTACACCCAACCATACAGTTGCTCGTAGCGCCTCGCCGGTTGCTATGGCGCCAGTTGCAGTGCGCCGCTGTAGCTGAACAGCAGGCCGAACAGCGGTAGGCTGAAACCGACGTGGAAATGATAGCGGTCGCCATCGATACGCTTGTACGCCTCGGTGCGCGGCAGCAACCACAAGGGCACGCGCACGCCATGCACCCAGGCCTTCAGCGGGCGCCAATACCAGCCGCCCCGGCGAACATCGACGGCCAGGGCCAGACGTACGCCGCCGGTTGATTCGATCCAGTAGCCGTCCGGCCAGTCGCCATGGGGTTGGAAGCTCGAATACACAGGCGCGGCGTCGGCGAAATGGCGATTCCAATGCAGGGTATCGCCGCTGCTATGGATGTCCACCCTGAGCGGAATCTGCGGGCGATCCAACGGGATACCCATGCGTCCGGCCAGACGCGCACCGAGTTTACCGGCCAGGCCCTTGCCCAGTCGCAGCTCGACCTGCCCATGCAGGTGGCCGCCCTCGCGGTGCAGTTGTTGCAACAAGGGGTGCAGCTCAGCGAAGCCTTCACCGAACCAGCGTTCGACGCCATGCATGGGGAAATTCCTTCTTCAATGGTTGGCTAGAACAGCCTGAGCGGTTCTTCGTCAAGCGCCGCCAGTTGCTCGCGCAGGATCAAAATCTGTTCGCCCCAGTAACGTTCGCTGCCAAACCAGGGAAAGCTGATGGGGAATGCCGGGTCGTCCCAGCGCCGCGCCAGCCAGGCGCTGTAATGCATCAGGCGCAGGCTGCGCAGGCCCTCGATCAGCGGCAGTTCGCGCGGGTTGAAATCATGGAATTCCTGATAACCGTCCATCAGCTCGGACAGTTGGCCAAGGCGCTCGTGGCGTTCGCCGGCGAGCATCATCCACAGGTCCTGCACCGCCGGGCCCATGCGGCAGTCGTCGAGGTCGACCATATGGAAGGTGTCGTCGCGGCACAACAGGTTGCCGGGGTGGCAGTCGCCATGCAGGCGAATCGCCGTGACCGGATTATTGGCGAACAGCGCATCGAGGCGCTTGAGCAGATCGCGCGCCACCGACTCGTAGGCCGGCAACAGGCTACGCGGGATAAAACCGCCGTCGAGCAGGGTGGCCAGGGAGTCGTGACCGAAGTTCTTTACCTGTAGCGCTTCGCGATGGGCGAACGGTCGCAGCGAACCAACCCCGTGCAGACGGCCGAGCAACTGGCCGAGGCGATACAGCTGGTCGAGGTTGCCCGGCTCCGGTGCGCGGCCGCCGCGACGCGGGAACAGGGCGAAGCGGAAGCCAGCGTGTTCGAACAGGGTTTCACCATCACGCACCAGGGGCGCGACCACCGGCACCTCGCATTCGGCCAGCTCGAAGGTGAAGCTGTGTTCCTCGCGAATTGCCGCATCGCTCCAGCGCTGCGGCCGGTAGAACTTGGCGATCAGGGGCGTCTCGTCTTCGATGCCGACCTGGTAAACGCGGTTCTCATAGCTATTGAGCGCCAACACGCGGGCGTCGCTGAGGTAGCCGATGCTTTCCACGGCATCCAGCACCAGATCGGGCGTGAGTGCGGCAAATGGATGGGACATGGGCTACTCCGGGAAAGTTGGCCGCAGAGTGTAGCGCTTCTGTATGGCCGGGCGGTGGTTGGGTAACTACGTAGGACGCGCTTGGTAGGACGCGCTTGAGTTTTTGTAGCCCGGATGCAATCCGGGAAAATGGATAGCCCTACAAATCGCTCCCGGATTGCATCCGGGCTACAACGGGCCTTGTTCATACAGCTCCGGCGTCTCAGGCGTGCTAATCCCCCGGCTTGGGCGTGCGCGCCAGGCAATACACATCGACTCTCGCCGCGCCAGCTTTACGCAGCAGGCGCGCCAGGCTTTCGGCGGTGGCGCCGGTGGTCAGCACGTCGTCGACCAGCGCCAGGTGCAGGCCCGCGACCCGGCTCTGCGGGACGAGCGCAAAGGCGCGGCGCAGGTTGCGTTTGCGCGTCGCGGCATCCAGTTGCTGTTGTGCGGGGGTGTCGATCACCCGCTGCAGCCAGGCGTCCTGCCAGGGCAGTTGCAAGGCCGCACTGAGCCACTGCGCGAGCATCGTGGCCTGGTTGAAACCGCGCTTGCGTTGCCGGCGTTCGGCCAGCGGGACCGGCAGCAACAGATCGGGGCGTGGCAGCCCTTCATCGAAGGCATGCAGCAGATGCTGTGACAAAAGCTCGCCGAGCAGACGTCCCATTGGCCACTTGGCTTGATGCTTGAAGCGGGTAATCAGGCTGTCGACGGGGAATGCGTAACGCCAGGGCGCCTCGACCCGGTTGAAGCCGGGCGGATTTTTCAGGCAGTGGCCGCAGGTCAGGCCGCTGTCGGGCAGCGGCAGGGCGCAGCGCTGGCAATGGCCGCCAAGCCACGGCAGCTCGGCCTCGCAGTTGGTGCAGATGGCCACTGCGGCGTCAGCGGCTTCGTCGCACAGTAGGCAGGTTTGTTTGATTTTTAACCAGTTGTAAACCTGGTATGGGTTTTCAGGTTGACAGCGCATAAGCCTTCCATAAATATGCCGAACATCCATGTCATGCCTGCAGCACTTTAGCAGGCCGCTGAGAAACCCCGCATGCGCTTGTGCCGGGTTCCATGAAACGAGAACAGAAGGAAAAACCGATGGGCGCCACCAGCACCGCCAACCAACGCCACGATTGGACCCTCGCCGAGGTCAAGGCGCTCTTCGAACAACCCTTCAACGACCTGCTGTTCCAGGCGCAAACCGTGCACCGCGCGCATTTCGACGCCAACCGCGTGCAGGTCTCGACCCTGTTGTCGATCAAGACCGGCGCCTGTCCGGAAGACTGCAAGTATTGCCCGCAGTCCGGCCACTACAACACCGGCCTGGACAAGGAAAAACTCCTGGAAGTGCAGAAGGTGCTGGAGGCCGCCGCCGAAGCCAAGGCCATCGGCTCGACCCGCTTCTGCATGGGCGCGGCCTGGAAGCATCCGTCCGCCAAGGACATGCCCTACGTGCTGAAGATGGTCGAAGGGGTCAAGGCCCTGGGCCTGGAAACCTGCATGACCCTTGGCAAGCTGGACAAGGAGCAGACCGCCGCCCTGGCCGAAGCCGGCCTCGACTACTACAACCACAATCTGGACACCTCGCCGGAGTTCTACGGCAACATCATCACCACCCGCACCTACGCCGACCGCCTGGAAACCCTGGCCTACGTGCGCGATGCGGGGATGAAGATCTGCTCCGGCGGGATTCTCGGCATGGGCGAGTCGCTGGACGACCGCGCCGGCCTGTTGATCCAGCTGGCCAACCTGCCTGAGCATCCCGAGTCGGTGCCGATCAACATGCTGGTCAAGGTCAAGGGCACGCCGCTGGCCGATGAGCAGGATGTCGATCCGTTCGACTTCATCCGCATGCTCGCCGTGGCGCGGATCATGATGCCGCAGTCGCACGTGCGCCTCTCCGCCGGTCGCGAGCAGATGAACGAGCAGATGCAGGCCCTGGCCTTCTTCGCTGGCGCCAACTCGATTTTCTACGGCGAAAAACTCCTGACCACCGCCAACCCGCAGGCCAACAAGGACATGCAGCTGTTCGCCCGTCTCGGCATCAAGCCGGAAGAGCGCGAAGAACATGCCGACGAAGTGCATCAGGCGGCCATCGAGCAAGCCCTGGTCGAGCAGCGCGATTCCAAGCTGTTCTATAACGCCGCCTCGGCATAAACCGCTGTTTATGTAGGAGCCAGCTTGCTGGCGATCTCGTTTGCGGCTGATCGCCGAGACGTCGGACCGCAGCAAGCTGGCTCCTACAGGGTATGTATATGCCTTTCGATCTATCCTCTCGCCTGGCCGAACGCCGCGCCGCCAATCTCTATCGCCAGCGCCCTTTGCTCGAGTCGCCGCAAGGGCCGCTGGTTCAAGTCGACGGCCGCGAGCTGCTGGCCTTCTGTTCCAACGACTACCTCGGCCTGGCCAATCACCCTCAGGTGATCGAGGCCTGGCGCGCCGGTGCGCAGAAATGGGGTGTCGGTGGCGGCGCCTCGCACCTGGTGATTGGCCACAGCACCCCGCATCACGAACTGGAAGAGGCCCTGGCCGAATTCACCGGGCGGCCACGCGTGCTGCTGTTCTCTACCGGCTATATGGCCAATCTGGGTGCGGTCACCGCGCTGGTCGGCCAGGGCGATACGGTGCTGGAAGACCGCCTCAACCACGCCTCGCTGCTGGATGCCGGCCTGCTCTCCGGGGCGCGCTTCTCGCGTTATTTGCACAACGACGCGGCCAGCCTGGCCAACCGTCTGGGCAAAGCATGCGGCAATACCCTGGTGGTGAGCGACGGCGTGTTCAGCATGGACGGCGATCTGGCCGACTTGCCGACGCTGTGCGCCGAAGCACGCAAGGCCGGCGCCTGGGTGATGGTCGATGACGCCCATGGCTTTGGCCCGCTTGGCGCCACCGGTGGCGGCATCGTCGAGCATTTCGGCCTGGGTGTGGACCAGGTGCAGGTGTTGGTCGGCACCCTCGGCAAGGCCTTCGGCACCGCCGGCGCCTTTGTCGCTGGCAGCGAGGAGCTGATCGAAACCCTGGTGCAGTTCGCCCGGCCCTATATCTACACCACCAGCCAGCCACCGGCCCTGGCCTGCGCCACCTTGAAAAGCCTGGAATTGCTGCGCAGCGAGCACTGGCGCCGTGAGCATCTGGACGGCCTGATCAAGCGCTTCCGTGCAGGCGCCGAGGCGATCGGCCTGCAACTGATGGACAGCGCCACGCCGATCCAGCCGATCCTGATCGGCGACAGCGCCCGCGCCTTGCAGTTGTCGCAATTGCTGCGCGAGCGCGGTTTGCTGGTCACCGCGATCCGGCCGCCAACCGTGCCGGCGGGTAGCGCGCGTTTGCGCGTGACGCTATCGGCGGCCCATAGCCAGGAGCAGTTGGAGTTGTTGCTGGAAGCGCTGGCTGAGTGCTGGGCGCTGTTGCCGGCCGAGGCGGATGCCGCCCATGCGTGACCGGCTGATTCTATTGCCCGGTTGGGGCTTGGGTACGGCGCCGCTCGAGCCCCTGGCGGCCGCCTTGCGCGGCCTCGATCCGCGCCTGCATGTGGAGGTCGAGCCGCTGCCGCTGCTGGATTCCAGCGTTCCCGCCGACTGGCTCGACGAGCTGGACGACAACCTGGCGCAAGACGCCTGGCTCGGCGGCTGGTCGCTGGGTGGCATGCTCGCCGCCGAGTTGGCGGCGCGGCGTGGTGAGCATTGCGCCGGTCTGCTGACCCTGGCCAGCAACCTGCGTTTCGTCGCCGAGCCGGGTTGGCCAGCCGCAATGGCAGGGGAAACCTTCGCCGCTTTCCGTCAGGGTTGTGCCGCTGATGCCGCCGCTACCTTGAAGCGTTTTGCCCTGCTCTGTGCCCAGGGTGCTGTGGATGCTCGTGGCTTGTCACGGCAGTTACTGGCTGCTGCGCCGCAGGCTCAGCCCGCCACGCTACTGGCCGGACTGGATCTGCTGGCGGTGTTGGACACTCGTGCGGCGCTGCAAGCTTATGTCGGCCCGCAGCTGCATCTGTTCGCCGGTGCCGATGCCCTGGTCCCCGCGAGTGCGGCGCCGGCATTGCTTGAACTGCTGCCCGATATCGAGATTGGCCTGATCAATCAGGCCAGCCATGCCTTTGCCCTGGAACGCCCCCATGAGATCGCGGCGACGATTCAGGCCTTTCTGCATGAGGCCGGCAATGACTGATGCCCGTAGGGTGCGTCGGGCGCACCAATGGTGGCGGATCAATGGTGCCCAAGGCGCACCCTACGCCGAGGCCAGCCGATGAGCGAAACCTTCCAGCCTGGCGGCCTGCCGGATAAACACCAGGTGGCGGCCTCGTTTTCCCGCGCCGCCGAGAGCTACGACAGCGTCGCCGCGTTGCAGCGGGCGGTGGGCCATGAGCTGTTGATGCGTCTGCCCGAAGCTTGCAATCCCACCCGGTGGCTGGATCTGGGCTGCGGCACCGGCTATTTCAGTCGCGCCCTCGCCGAGCGCTACGCATGTGCCGAAGGCGTGGCTGTGGATATCGCCGAGGGCATGTTGCGCCATGCGCGGCCGTTGGCGGGCGCGCGGCACTTCGTCGCCGGCGATGCCGAGTGCCTGCCTTTGCGCGACGAGTCCTGCGACCTGCTGTTCTCCAGCCTGGCGCTGCAGTGGTGCGGGGACTTCTCCGCGGTATTGCGCGAGGCCCTGCGGGTGTTGCGGCCGGGCGGCGTATTGGCCTTCAGTAGCCTGTGCGTCGGCACGTTGCGGGAGTTGCGCGACAGCTGGCAGGCGGTGGATGGCTTCGTCCATGTCAACCGCTTCCGTCGCTTCGAGGATTACCAGGGGCTGTGCGCCGCCAGCGGCCTGCAGGTGCTGAGCCTGCAAAGCCG
Source organism: uncultured Pseudomonas sp. (assembly GCF_946885955.1). The sequence continues at coordinate 37,724 of NZ_CAMPHI010000035.1, read as the reverse complement.
ACCGCAGGTGCTGCATTACCCGGATGTGCGCAGCCTCACCCATGAGCTCAAAGCCCTGGGCGCCCACAACCTCAACCCCGGCCGGCCGGGCGGTTTGACCGGGCGCGCGCGCATGCTCGCGCTGCTTGCGGCCTATGAGCAATTCCGCCAACCCCAAGGGCTGCCGGCAACCTATCAAGTGGTGTACGGCCTACTGCACAAGGAGCGCCAAGCATGACCGCGGCCTATTTCGTAACTGGCACCGATACTGAAATCGGTAAAACCACGGTTGCCGCCGGCCTGCTGCACGCTGCGCGCATGGCCGGGCTGTCCACCGCCGCGGCCAAGCCGGTGGCCTCGGGTTGCCAGCGCAGCGCCGAGGGCCTGCGCAACGAGGACGCCCTGGCGCTGCTCGGCGAGTGCACCCTGGCGCTGCGCTACGAAGAGGTCAATCCGCTGGCCTTCGAACCGGCCATCGCGCCGCATCTGGCGGCCCGCGAAGCCGCTGTGCTGCTGGATGTTGAGGCGCTACGCGGCCCGGTACAGGCGATTCTGGATAAGCGCGCGGACTTTACCCTGGTCGAGGGCGCCGGCGGTTGGCGGGTGCCGCTGGCGGGGCGGGCGACGCTGGCCGATCTGCCGATCGCCCTGAATTTGCCGGTGATCCTGGTGGTCGGCGTGCGCCTGGGCTGCATCAATCAGGCGCTGTTGACGGCCGAGGCGATCGCGCGCGACGGTCTGGTACTGGCAGGCTGGGTGGCCAATCTGGTCGACCCGCAGACCTCGCGTCTCGAAGACAATCTGGCGACCCTGGCCGAGCGTCTGCCGGCTCCTTGCCTGGGCTATCTGCCGCGCCTGGCAGAAGCTACCCCGGCCGCGGTCGCCGGGCACCTGAGCTTGAGCCTGCTTAGCGGGATATCAACGGCACTCCCATGAACCGCAGGCTATAAGCAGTTTTTCTGCCATAGCCTTTTGCCTGTACATATTTCGACCAATCTCTGCTTCAATGAAACTGTTGTGGTTCTTTCAAGCGAGTGGGAGCTCAGTATGGAAATCTCCGGGAATGCATTTAATTCCGGCATCGGCGCCATTCAATCCGGGCAGCGTCGGGTCGACCAGGCCGCGGCGGATATCGCCGGCAGCGCGGCGACGCCCACGCAGCAACCGAACTCGACGCCACCCGCCAATCAGGTCAATCCAACGCCCGATACCGAAGAGCAACGCCGCCCTGATCTGGCTGAAAGCCTGGTAGCCCTGCGCCAGGGACAGAACCAGGCCGAGGCGGGCGCCAAGGTGGTGAAAGCGGCCGATGAAGCTTTGGGTACGTTGATCGATACCAGCGCCTGAGCAGGCCGGTCATACCCGGTAACAAAACAGGCGGCTGCTCGTGATTAGGGTCTGTTGCCGTTTCATCGCGACCGCGCCGGAGCCTGTTTTAGCGCGAGACAAGGCACGAGAAGCGAAGTTTGGTTGTTCCAAATGAGCGTCGAGAAACGCAGTATCGCGCTAAAACAGGCCCGGCCCTTCGGGTTGCGCGAAAAATCTCGCCATGCGTTGTTGTAGGACTTGGCAAGGGAACAACCATTGCCGGCGTCCTACGCCTAGCGGATCGCCGCCCGGCCATGGCGAGATTTTTCGCGGCAACGCGGCTTGCGCTGAAACGGCAACAGACCCTAGGAGTGTGAGCGCATGCAGATCGGCGGTGTAGCGCTGCATACAGCCTCCTCACCGGCGGCGCGCCCGGCCGCATCCGTCGCTCCCACCGAAGCGCTGCCTTCGTCCGCGTCCACGCCCTCCACACCGGTCGATGAGCAGACCACCGCGTCATCGGCGCCCTCCGCTAGCACCTCCGTAGACAACCCCCGCCAGCAGCGACTTGAGCAGCTCGAAGTCACCGAGTTGCTCAGTCGCGACGCTGAAGTCCGCGCCCACGAGCAGGCTCATGCGTCCATCGGCGGCATCTATGCGGGGGCGCCGTCCTATACCTACGATCGCGGGCCGGATGGCAAGCGCTATGCGGTTGGGGGCGAGGTCGGTATCGATGTGAGCCCGGTACCCAATGATCCGCAAGCCACGCTACAGAAGATGCAGGTAGTGCTGCGTGCCGCCCTGGCACCGGTGGAGCCGTCGGCGCAGGACTTGCGCGTGGCGGGCAGGGCGCAGGCGCAGATAGTTCAGGCGCGCAGCGAGCTGGCCGAACAACAGCGCACGGCCGTAGCCGAGGAACGCGATAAACGGACGGCCGAGGCCACGCAGAAGACCGAGGCCGACGGGGCGACGGAAGATCCCCAGGCAGCGGACCGACAAGTGGCAACGGCATCGCCGGCGCTGGAGCTGTACCAGCGCCTGGGGGCGCCTGAGTCGGTTACGCCCTTGATCGATTTGCGTGCATAAAGAAGCTGCGGCGACGCTTGACAAGGTGTGGCGGTAAACGTATGTTTCAAACGCCTGTTTGATTAATCGGTCGCAGCGACTGCTTCCGAGATTGAACCCAAGTGCGACCGTATCCCCGGTCACCTACACAATAGAATCCACCGCAGAGGTTAACCGCTATGCCTGATTACAAGGCCCCCTTGCGTGATATTCGTTTCGTTCGCGACGAACTGCTCGGCTACGAAGCGCATTATCAGAGCCTGCCTGGCTGCCAGGACGCTACCCCGGACATGGTCGATGCCATCCTCGAGGAAGGCGCCAAGTTCTGTGAGCAGGTACTGTCTCCGCTGAATCGTGTAGGTGACACCGAAGGTTGCACCTGGAGCGAATCCGGCGTTAAAACCCCGACCGGCTTCAAAGAAGCCTACAAGCAATTCGTTGAAGGCGGCTGGCCGAGCCTGGCGCACAACGTCGACCACGGCGGCCAGGGTCTGCCCGAGTCCCTGGGGCTGGCGATCAGCGAAATGGTCGGCACCGCCAACTGGTCCTGGGGCATGTACCCCGGCCTGTCCCACGGCGCCATGAACACCATTTCCGAGCACGGTACCGACGAGCAGAAGCATGCTTATCTGACCAAGCTGGTTTCCGGCGAGTGGACCGGCACCATGTGCCTGACCGAGCCGCATTGCGGCACCGACCTGGGCATGCTGCGCACCAAGGCCGAACCGCAGGCCGACGGCAGCTACAAGGTTTCCGGCACCAAGATCTTCATCTCCGCTGGTGAACACGACATGGCCGATAACATCGTCCACATCGTCCTGGCGCGCCTGCCCGACGCACCGGCCGGCACCAAAGGCATCTCGCTGTTTATCGTGCCGAAGTTCCTGCCGAACGCCGAAGGCGACGCTGGCGAGCGTAATGCGGTGTCCTGTGGCTCGATCGAGCACAAGATGGGCATCCACGGTAACGCCACCTGCGTGATGAACTTCGACGGGGCTACCGGTTACCTGATCGGCCCGGCGAACAAAGGTCTGAACTGCATGTTCACCTTTATGAACACCGCGCGTCTGGGTACCGCACTGCAAGGTCTGGCTCACGCCGAAGCCGGCTTCCAGGGTGGCCTGAAGTACGCTCGCGAGCGTCTGCAGATGCGTTCTTTGACTGGCCCGAAAGCGCCGGAAAAAGCCGCCGACCCGATCATCGTGCATCCGGACGTGCGCCGCATGCTGCTGACCATGAAGGCCTTTGCCGAAGGCAACCGCGCGATGGTGTACTTCACCGCCAAGCAGGTCGACATCGTCAAGTACAGCCAGGACGAAGCCGAGCGTAAGCAAGCAGACGCACTGCTGGCCTTCCTCACTCCGATCGCCAAGGCCTTTATGACCGAAGTCGGCTTCGAAGCCGCCAACCACGGCGTACAGATCTACGGTGGCCACGGCTTTATCGCCGAGTGGGGCATGGAGCAGAACGTTCGCGACAGCCGCATTTCCATGCTGTACGAAGGCACCACCGGCATCCAGGCGCTCGACCTGCTCGGCCGTAAAGTGCTGCAGACCCAAGGCGAAGCGCTGAAAGGCTTCACCAAGATCGTGCACAAGTTCTGCCAGGGCAACGAAGGCAACGAAGCGATCAAAGGGCTGGTCGAGCCATTGGCCAAGCTGAACAAGGAGTGGGGCGAGCTGACCATGAAGGTCGGTATGGCGGCAATGAAGGATCGCGAAGAAGTCGGTGCTGCTTCGGTGGATTACCTGATGTATTCCGGTTACGTCTGCCTGGCCTACTTCTGGGCCGACATGGCACGCCTGGCTGCCGAGAAGATCGCCGCCGGTACTGAAGACGAAGCCTTCTACAAGGCCAAGCTGCAGACCGCACGTTTCTACTTCGCACGCATCCTGCCGCGTACCCGTGCCCATGTCGAAGCCATGCTGTCCGGCGCCGGCAACCTGATGGACATGAACGAAGAAGATTTCGCCCTGGGCTACTAATCTCCCCCGGCGTTATCGCTGCACAAAAACCGCTGCCCTGAACAGGCAGCGGTTTTTTTATATCCGCGTGCCCAGTCGTCGGCGCTGCTGAACAACGGCGATAAAAAACGTAAATTTGCGAGGCTTCTTCATGCGCACGCCGCAATTGGCGGGCATGATGCTCGTTTGCGCTCATCGCCGTACTCGTGGAGCCCGCTTTGTCACGTCTTGCCGCCGTGCGCCTCAGTCATTTTCTGCCTTCGCTGGTGTTGCTCGGCGGCGGGCTGTTGGCTGCCAGTCAGCTGCCGCTGAATGAGTTCTTCATCTCCTTGTTCAATGTCCTGCCGACATTGTTGCTACTGCTCGGCGGCGCCTTCTGCCTGGTATATGGGCGTCAGCGCGAAGTGTTTCTCCTGTTGGTCCTGTACCTCGGTTATTTCCTGCTCGACGTGCAGCTCGATCACTTTCAGCAAACCGCCCAATTGCGCAGCGATGCGGCGCTGATCTTCCACCTTTGCAGTCTGCTGTTGCCCCTGTTCTACGGCTTGTATGCGGCCTGGCCGGAACGCACCCATCTGCTTCAGGACCTACTTGCCCGTGGCGCGGTTCTGTTGGCGGTCGGAGCGGTCGCCATGGCTTTGGCGCAGCGTTATCCCGAAGGGTTGCTGCAGTGGCTGGCCGTGGTGCGCTGGCCGCTCCTGCATGCTGCCTGGATGAGCCTGATCCAGCTGGCATACCCGGTGTTTGTCATCGCGGCGATCCTGCTGCTGGTGCAGTACCTGCGCGTACCGCGGCCGCTGCATGCCGCACAATTGCTTGGTCTGTGCGCATTGTTCTGGATGCTGCCCAATACCTTTATCCTGCCCCATGCCTTGCAGGTGATGAGCAGCCTGATAATGCTGGTTCTGGTCGCTGCGGTGGCGCACGAAGCCTACCAGATGGCCTTTCGCGACGAGCTGACCGGCCTGCCCGGGCGCCGTGCCTTGAACGAGCGCTTGCAGCGCCTGGGGCGCAATTATGTGATCGTCATGGCCGACGTCGACCACTTCAAGAAATTCAACGATAGCCATGGCCACGATGTCGGCGATCAGGTGCTGCGGGTGGTCGCCAATCAGTTGCGCAAGATCAGCGGTGGCGGCAGGGCTTATCGCTACGGCGGTGAGGAGTTCACCCTACTGTTCCCCGGTAAGACCCTGGACGAGTGTTTGCCCCATCTGGAAGTGGTGCGCCAAGCCGTGGAGACCTATCGCCTGCAGTTGCGCGACAAGGACAACCGACCGCGGGACGACCGCCAGGGCCGACAAAGGCGTGGTCATACCGCGGCCGCCCACGTCTCGGTGACCCTGAGCATGGGCGTGGCCGAGCGCGGCGCGGAACAAACCAGCCCGGAGCAGGTGATCAAGGCCGCCGACCAGGCGCTCTATAGCGCCAAGGAAGCCGGGCGCAATTGCATTCGCAGCCATGGGCAGCGCCGTGGCGCGGTCAAACTGGCCACCTTGCGCGGTTGAAGCCGGTTATGGCGGTCCATTCAGCAGCCGCACATTGATTGTTAGCGCCCCCGTCAAAGCCTTAGCGTGAGGCCCTTATTCGCGCTCTGCGCGCCGTTGACGGAGAACGACCATGCCCGACTACAAGGCTCCCTTGCGCGATATGCGCTTTCTGCTCGATGAAGTTTTCGACTTTCCCGCCAGCTATGCCGCCCAGGGCGCCAGCGATGCGACGCCGGACATGGTTTCGGCGATTCTCGAGGAAGGCGCCAAGTTCTGCGAGCAGGTACTGGCGCCGCTGAACCGCTCTGGCGACGAGGAAGAGTGCCAGTTCAACGAGGGTGTGGTGACGACCCCCACAGGCTTCAAGGAAGCCTTCGCCCAGTACGCCGAAGGCGGCTGGATGGGCCTGTCCACCGACCCCACATATGGCGGGCAGGGCCTGCCGCAGTCGCTCGGCCTGATCGTCAGCGAAATGGTCGCGTCGGCCAATCAGTCCTGGGCCATGTATCCCGGCCTGACCCACGGCGCCATGTCGGCGATCCATGCGCACGGCAGCGAGGAGCAGAAGCAGACCTACCTGACCCGCATGACCGAAGGGCGCTGGACCGGCACCATGTGCCTGACCGAAGCCCACTGCGGCACTGACCTGGGCATCATCAAGACCCGTGCCGTGCCCCAGGCCGATGGCAGCTATGCGATCAGCGGCAGCAAGATCTTCATCTCCGCCGGCGAGCACGACATGAGCGAGAACATCGTGCATCTGGTATTGGCCAAGCTGCCCGATGCGCCAGCCGGCACCAAAGGCATCTCGCTGTTTATCGTGCCCAAGTTCCTGCCGAATGGCGAAGGGGCGGCCGGCGAGCGTAACGCCGTGTCCTGCGGTTCGATCGAGCACAAGATGGGCATCAAGGCCTCGGCCACCTGCGTGATCAACTTCGATGGCGCCAGCGGTTTTCTGATCGGTGAGGCCAACAAGGGCCTCAACTGTATGTTCACCATGATGAACCACGCACGCCTGGGCACCGGCATGCAGGGCCTGTGTCTCGGTGAGGCGAGCTTTCAGGGCGCGCTGAAATACGCCAATGAGCGTCTGCAGATGCGTTCTTTGACTGGCCCGAAAGCGCCGGAAAAAGCCGCCGACCCGATCATCGTGCACCCCGACGTACGCCGCATGCTGTTGACCATGAAGGCGTTCAACGAGGGCAACCGCGCCCTGGCTTACTTCACCGCGCAGTTGCTCGACCAGGCGCACGCCGGGGAAAGCGAAGAACAGCGCCACGAAGCGGAAAACCTGCTGGCCTTGCTCACCCCGATCTGCAAGGCATTCATGACCGAAACCGGTCTGGAGGCGACCAACCATGGCATGCAGGTATTCGGCGGCCACGGCTATATCCGCGAGTGGGGCATGGAGCAGCTGGTACGCGATTGCCGTATCGCACCAATCTATGAAGGCACCAACGGCATCCAGGCCCTCGATCTGCTCGGGCGCAAGGTCCTCGGCAGCCAGGGCCAGTTGCTGCGCGGTTTTACCAAGCAGGTGCATAAGTTCTGCGAGGCCGAAGCCGAGCATGCCCAGCTCAAGGGATATGTGGCGCAGTTGGCCGGATTGAACAGGCAGTGGGGCGAGTTGACCCAGAAACTGGGAATGGCGGCGATGAAGAACGCCGACGAGGTCGGTGCGGCATCGGTGGACTACCTGATGTATTCCGGCTATGTCATTCTTGGCTACTTCTGGTTGCGCATGGCCAAGGTCGCACAGGCCAGGCTTGATGCGGGTAGCGGTGATGCCGCCTTCTACCAGGCCAAGCTGGCGACCTGCGCGTTCTACTTCAAGCGCCTGTTGCCGCGCACCGCTGGTCATCTGGCCGCGGCCGAGGCTGGGAGCGAATGCATGATGAGCCTACCGGCCGAACATTTCGGTCTCTGACAGACGGTAATGGCCGGCCGCAAGCCCAATTGTGCGAGGCTTGTGGCTTTCTGTATTTTTAGAACCAGCTGTTAACAATTAGTCACTACGCGACCCTATGTCTCTGAAAAGTTCTTCGGTTAGACTTGGCAGCCTTACATCGCCTCTCTGTTAGTTCGTTCGAGGATTGCCCCATGGCTGACTACAAAGCTCCGTTGCGCGATATGCGCTTCGTACTGAATGAAGTGTTCGAAGTGTCCAAGCTATGGACCCAATTGCCCGCCCTGGCCGAAGTGGTGGATGAAGACACCGCCAATGCGATTCTGGAAGAGGCCGGTAAAATCACCGCCGGCATCGTCGCCCCGCTCAATCGCAGCGGCGACGAAGAAGGTTGCTCCTGGGAAGGCGGCGCGGTGAAGACCCCCGATGGTTTTCCGGCGGCCTATCAGGCCTATGCCGAGGGCGGCTGGGTCGGCGTCGGCGGCGATCCGCAGTTCGGCGGCATGGGCATGCCCAAGGTGATCTCCGCGCAAGTGGAAGAGATGGTCAACTCGGCCAACCTGTCGTTCGGCCTGTACCCGATGCTGACCGCGGGCGCCTGCCTGTCGATCAACGCCCACGCCAGCGAAGAGCTGAAGGAAAAATACCTGCCGAACATGTATGCCGGCACCTGGGCCGGGTCCATGTGCCTGACCGAGCCGCACGCCGGCACCGACCTGGGCATCATTCGCACCAAGGCCGAGCCCCAGGCCGACGGCAGCTACAAGATCAGCGGCACCAAGATCTTCATTACCGGCGGCGAGCACGACCTCACCGAGAACATCATCCACCTGGTGCTGGCCAAGCTGCCGGACGCACCGGCGGGCCCGAAAGGTATCTCGCTGTTCCTGGTGCCGAAGCTGATGGTCAACGAAGACGGCAGCCTGGGCGAGCACAATGCCCTGTCCTGCGGTTCGATCGAACACAAGATGGGCATCAAGGGCTCGGCGACCTGCGTGATGAACTTCGACGGCGCCACCGGCTGGATCGTCGACGCGCCGAACCGCGGTCTGGCGGCGATGTTCACCATGATGAACTACGAGCGTCTGGGCGTGGGTATCCAGGGCCTGTCGACCGGCGAACGCTCTTACCAGAGCGCCATCGAATACGCCCGCGAGCGGATCCAGAGCCGCGCGCCAACCGGTCCGGAAGCCAAGGACAAAGTCGCCGACCCGATCATCGTGCACCCTGATGTACGTCGCATGCTGCTGACCATGAAGGCGCTGAACGAAGGCGGTCGCGCGTTCTCCAGCTATGTCGCGATGCAACTCGACACCGCCAAGTACAGCGAAGACGCCAGCACCCGCAAGCGCGCCGAAAGCATGGTTGCGTTGTTGACTCCAGTGGCCAAGGCCTTCCTTACCGACCTCGGATTGGAAACCACCATCCACGGGCAGCAGGTGTTCGGCGGCCACGGCTTTATCCGCGAGTGGGGCCAGGAGCAACTGGTGCGCGATTGCCGCATCACCCAGATCTACGAAGGCACCAACGGCATCCAGGCACTCGATCTGGTCGGGCGTAAGGTGATCGGCAGCGGCGGGGCGTTCTACAAATACTTCGCCGACGAAATCAAAGCCTTTACCGACTCGGCCGACAGCAGCCTCGGTGAGTTCGTCGAGCCGCTGAAAGCCGCCATCGCCAACCTCGAGCAAATGACCGCCGACCTGCTGGAACGCGCCAAGGCCAACCCGAATGAAATTGGCGCGGCATCGGTCGAGTACCTGCACGTGTTCGGCTACACCGCCTACGCCTATATGTGGGCCCTGATGGCGCGGGCCGCGTTGGGCAAGGAAGCGCAGGACGACTTCTACGCCAGCAAGCTCGGTACCGCGCGCTTCTACTTCGCCCGCATCCTGCCGCGCATCCACTCGCTCAGCGCCTCGGTCAAGGCCGGCAGCGAAAGCCTCTACTTGCTGAACGCCGCGCAGTTCTAACGAGTCGAGCAGTAACCAAAAGCCCGCTGATGAATGCATTTGTCAGCGGGCTTTTTATTGGCTATGTCCCAATAGCGTGTTGCGTTTGGCTATCGCCCCTGAGCTTGAGACTGTCTGGACCCGCAAGGTGCGCCGTGCACACCAGTGCTTCGTCGCCTTCAGTGGTGCGCACGGAGCACCCTACCCGCTGTGTTCAAAGACTATTCGGCAATCAACCCCAGTTTCATAGACCTGTATCCCACATACATAGGGCACCAATCTCTGCTCACTTAGGTGAGTGAAATACTCCGCACGCGTTGAGCTTCGCTCAGTTGTGATTGTTACGGATAAGAACCCGAGGAGGGCAGCGGTGCTGCCAAGTTGCGGTTAAAGAACGTGGGTGGTTCAGCATATTCACGTTTTTTTGACGTCTCACCGCCTAGCATCGCTCGCCATATTAATCGACAGATTATCCAGTGGCACTCCACGGGGCGAAGTTACATGGCAGTAGGCAAGTGGCAGTTGGTTTCAGCGTTAACAACCAAGGCAATCGGCCCGACGCGTTTGCTGGTGTATGTGGCGCTGGCATTGGTGTTATTTTATAACGCCGCCGCTTGGCAGGCGTTGCACGGGCTAGTGCCGCTCGACAGTTTCAAAGCTGCGGTCTTTTATGCTTCTTTTGCGCTGTTTCTGCTGGCTTTTATCAGCTTGCTGCTGACCCTGGTGTCGTTCAAATACCTGCTCAAACCACTGCTTACTCTGTTGTTGTTGTGCTCAGCCAGTGCTGCCTATTTTATGGGCAGCTACGGTGTTTCGATTGATACCGTGATGGTGCAGAACATCTTCGAAACCAACCCTGACGAGGCCGGTGCGCTACTGAGTGTGCGGATGCTCGGTTACCTGCTGGTGCTCGGGGTGTTACCAGCAATCCTGATCTGGCGGGTGCCGGTTCGCTATCCACCCTTTTTCCGCGGCTTGCTGAATAAACTGGTGATGGTTGCCGCTTGCCTGGTGACCGTGGCGGTAATGGTCGGCAGTTTCTATTCCACCTACGCGCCGATTTTCCGCAATGAAGACAAACTGACCCATTACATCAATCCCACCAACTACATTTATGCTGTTAGCAAATACGCCAAGCAGCGTTTTGGCAGCAAAGAAAGCCTAGCGCTGCAACAGATTGGACTCGACAGTCAGATCGGGGGCCAACTGAAGGCGCGCCCGAAAAAGTCGCTGGTAATTTTTGTCGTCGGTGAAACCGCTCGCGCCGATCACTTTGCGCTCAACGGTTATGCCCGCGAGACCAATCCTGAACTTAAACAGCAGGACATTCTCAACTTTACGGCTGTGCATTCGTGCGGGACTTCGACTGCTGTTTCGGTGCCGTGCATGTTCTCGATCTTCCCACGCAAAGATTTCAGCGACAGGAAAGGCAAGACCCACGAAGGCGTCTTGGATGTGCTGCAGCGCGCCGGGATTAAGGTGTTTTGGCGTGACAACAACAGCGACTGCAAGGGCACGTGTTTACGCATCCCCAATGACGATGTAGCCAAGCGGAAAAATAGCCCGTTTTGTAATGACCGTCGCTGCCTTGATGAGGTGATGCTGGAGGATTTACAGGCCTATATCGATGCGTTGGACGACAACGCGATGATAGTTTTGCATGCCGATGGCAGCCATGGGCCAGAGTACTTTGACCGTTACCCTGACTCGTTCGAGCGTTTCAAACCGGTTTGCCAGACCAATCAGCTGAGCAGTTGCACGACTGAGGAGTTAGTGAACGTCTATGACAACACCATCCTCTATACCGATCATTTTTTAAGTCAGGTGATTGAGCTGCTTAAGCGCAATGCCGAGCAGCGCGATACGGCCATGATCTATGTCTCCGATCATGGCGAGTCCCTGGGGGAAAACGGTCTGTATCTTCACGCTGCACCTTATTCTATTGCCCCTGAATCGCAGACCCATGTGCCGATGATCATGTGGTTCTCGCCGACCGCTTATAGTCATTGGGGCATCGACAAGGGCTGCATGCAGGGCAAGCTGCATGACCCTGAACTCAGCCACGACAACATATTCCATTCTTTACTGGGCTTGTTCGCGGTGCAAAGCAGCGTTTACCAACCAAGCCTCGATATGTTTAGCAGTTGCCGGCCGCTTGGCGTGGTCAGTAATGGGTAGATATAGAGCGATATCGGCCCTTAATTGCTGTGCGCCGCTCTATGCCGCATGCAGCAGGCTGCAACGGCTCTGCCAGCCGCACGAATCGCTAACCACCTGATGCAGGAACGGGTTGGGCGCGTGCTGCCGCTGCGCCCAGTGCTCCAGTACGTAAAAGTCTTCCGGTCGGCGCGCGCCTCAGTACAGGTGCACCGGGTGAGCAAAGCCGCTGATGCGGCAGTGTTTGATCAGGCTGTACATCTGCGCTATGCCGGTGGGGTAGTCAGATTCAGACGAAGAACATCGCCACCCAACTCGTCGCCACCAACAACCTGGCGGGCCAGCTCAAGCACCGGCAACTCGCCGGGGGCCAGCACGCCATCCCAATGCAACACACGCTCTTCGATAGCCGGGCAAAAAAGGTCGCCCTATCCGTGTAGGTTATTGCTTACAAGGGCTGCTGGTTATCGCCACTACTGCCGCCCATGAAGTGTCGGTAACCTTCTGTCCATGGATGTAGCGCAGGAAGCGCAGAGCTATCAACACGGATACATATAGGATCGCCGCCAGGATGGTGCGCAGATTACGGATATCAGCACACAGTCTGCAAAAGCCCCGCGTCAGCGGGGTTTTCTTTTTTTGCCCCTCCCACTTTTCCCACCTTTAGCCTGGTCTCTACGACCTGTTGTGCGCTGCCCGCGGCGCTCTGCTGCGGCGGGCAAATAAAAATATTCAAGTTTTGCCGATTACCGCCGTCAGCTTGTGATAGCTCGTAATATTGCTGCTGTCTGGCAATGGATTGCGCTGATCAAAAGGATGTTTGAATGGCGCTGACACTCAATACCAACGTTTCCTCGCTCAGCATTCAGCGCAACCTGAATGAGAACGCGCGGGCGTTGGAAACTTCGATGCAGCGCTTGTCCACCGGCTACCGCATCAATAGCGCCAAGGACGATGCGGCGGGCCTGCAGATTGCCAATCGCCTGAGCAGCCAGATCAGCGGTATGCAGGTGGCCGTGCGCAATGCCAATGACGGAATCTCGCTGGCGCAGACCGCCGAGGGCGCGTTGCAGCAGTCGACGGTAATCCTGCAGCGCATGCGCGATCTGGCGCTGCAAGCGGCGAGTGGCGCCCGCGCGGGCAGTGAGCGCAGCGCCCTGCAGGAGGAAACCCTGCAGTTGCAGCAGGAGCTGAGCCGGATTGCCGAAACCACCAGCTTTGGCGGGCGCAAGCTGCTCGATGGCTCTTTCGGTTCGAAGGCATTTCAGGTTGGCGCCAGCGCGTTTGAAACGATCTCGGTTAGCCTGGGCAATTACAGCTCCGACACCTTGGGTGTGAACACCCACGATCTGGTCAATGGCACCGTCGGTGCCGCGTCGAGCGACCAGCTCGGCGGGTTGCTCGCGCAAAATGGCGCGATACCGGACAACCTGGTAACCGGCGAACTGAGCATCTACGGCCGTTACACCGCAACCTTCGCGGTCGAGGGCTCGGCCAACGCGGTCGCCAAAACCATCAATAAGCATTCTGAAAGCACCGGCGTGCTCGCCGATGCGCGCACCTTGGTGCAGTTGAGCGTTAGTGAAGACGACACCTACTCGTTCGATCTGTACGGGGCCAACACCGATGCGGTAAGCATTCACGCCAAAGTCGAAGATGGCGACCTCAGCCTGCTGGCCGAGGCCATCACCGCCAAGTCCGGCACGACCGGAATCAGCGCGCGGGTCGAGGAAGGCAAGCTGTGGCTGGTCAGCGAAGCGGGATACGACATCGCCATCGAGTCATTTCTCTCGGATAGCACCGGTACCGTCGATGTGCAGGGCTTCGACTACACCGGCGAGGAGGAACTGACCAGCTCATTGGCCACCTTGGACGACGGTTCGGCGCTACGGGCGATCGGCGTGGTGCGCTTGAGCAGCGCCAACGCATTCAGAACCCAGGTGGACGCCACGACCCTGAACGGTAGCCTGGCGGCCCAGGGCAGCACGCTGGAGAAAATCGAAGAAATCGACCTGTTGAGCGAGATTGGGGCGCAGACCGCGATCGGCGCGATCGACGGCGCATTGAGCCTGGTAGACAGCGCGCGTGCGCAACTGGGCGCCGTGCAGAACCGCTTCGAGTACAGCATCGCCAACCTGCAGAACGGCGCTGAAAACCTTTCCGCGGCGCGCAGCCGAATCCGCGATACCGACTATGCGGTGGAACTCTCGACGCTGGTGCGCCAGCAGATCCTGCAGCAAGCCGCCACCAGCCTGCTGGCTCAGGCCAACCAGCGACCGCAGGCGATCCTGACGCTGCTGCAGGGGTTGTGATTCCCCTCAGCCCCCGCGGGCGTGTTCCGGGCGGGGGCGTCATCCGGTAGTTTTTCGGCTACCATCGGCCTTTCTTCCCCTCGGACAAGGACTTCACCATGGCTGTCTCCACCCTGATTATTCTGGCCGTCCTGGCCGCTTTGATTTTCTACGTGATCGGCATCTACAACCAGTTGGTGAAGCTGCGTAACCGTTTCCAGAACGCCTTCGCGCAGATCGAAGTGCAACTCAAGCGCCGTTACGACCTGATCCCCAATCTGGTGGAAACCGCCAAGGGCTATCTGGCCCATGAGCGCGAAACCCTGGAGGCGGTGATCGCCGCACGCAACAGTGCGCTTGCCGGCCTCAAGGCCGCCGCGGCGCAGCCGGGCAGCCCGCAGGGCATGGCACAACTGGCCGGTGCCGAGGGTTTGCTGAGCGGCGCCATGGGCCGCCTCAATGTGGTGATGGAAGCCTACCCGGACCTCAAGGCGTCGCAGAACATGCAACAGCTCAGCGAAGAGTTGAGCACCACGGAAAACAAGGTCGCATTCGCTCGCCAGGCCTACAACGATGCGGTGATGACCTACAACACCTACAAGCAGGGCTTCCCGGCAGTGGTGCTGGCCGCCAGTTTCGGCCATGCCCAGGATGCCAGCCTGCTCGAATTCGCCGATAGCGCGGCGATTCAGGAAGCGCCGAAAGTGTCGTTCTAATTTAATCGGGACACGGGCCGCGCAATGAATTTCTTCGAGCAACAGGAGCGTGCCAAACGCCAGAGCGGCCGTTTGTTACTGCTGATGGTATTGGCGGTGCTCAGCCTGATCACCCTGATCAGCGTCGCCATCAGTCTGGCGCTGCGCATGCTGAACACCTACCAGGGCTATCAGAGCTATCCAGGCTACGGCGCTACCGGTGGGATCGACTGGATGCTGGTGGGCTATGTGGCCTTGGCGGTGGTGACCGTGGTGTCGCTTGGCAGCCTGTATAAAAGCATGCAGTTGAGCCGTGGTGGAAAGGTCGTGGCGCAGCGGCTCGGCGGGCGGCTGATCAACCTGGAACCGCAGACCTTCGAGGAGCGGCGGCTGCTCAATGTGGTCGAGGAAATGGCCCTCGCCGCGGGCACGCCGGTACCGGCGGTATACGTCCTCGACGAATTGTCGATCAACGCCTTCGCCGCTGGCCTGACGCCTCAGGACGCGGTGATCGGCATCACCCGCGGCGCGATCGAATTGCTCTCGCGGGACGAACTGCAGGGCGTTATCGCCCACGAATTCAGCCATATCTTTCATGGTGACATGCGCCTCAACACCCGTCTGGTCGCGGTGCTGCATGGCATTCTGTTGCTCGGCCTGATCGGCGGTTTCGTGCTGCGCAGCTTCAGTGGGCGCAGCAGTCGGTCGAGCCGCGACAATTCCGGCCTGGTGGTGTTGGCCATTGGCGGCACCTTGCTGGTGCTGGGCTACGCCGGCACCTTTTTCGGCAACCTGATCAAGGCCGCGGTCAGCCGCCAGCGCGAATTTCTCGCCGATGCCGCGGCGGTGCAGTACACCCGCAATCCCGACAGCATTGGCGGTGCATTGAAAAAGATCGGTGGCTTCCCCTTGGGCTCGCAGATCCAAGCCCGCAACGCCGCGGAGTTCAGCCACCTGTATTTCGGCCAAGGCCTCGGCGTGGCCCTGAGCGGCTGGCTGGCCACGCATCCGCCGTTGGCCGAACGTATTCGCAGGGTTGATCCGGGTTGGGATGGGCAGTTTCCCGCCGTTAAGCTCAATCAAGCGCCGGCGTCTGATGCGCAAGCCCCCGGGGCGCCTGGCGAGGCCGAGGTCGCTGGCAGTTGGGATCGACAGATGGCCGGTCTGGAAGTGGCCGCCGGCTTCTCTCCCGCGGCGCTGACGCAATCCATTGCGGCCATTGGTGAGCCGCAGCCGGCGCATCTGCAGCAGGCGCGCAATGCTTTGCAGCAGATACCGGAGCCCCTGAAAGCCGCCGCGCATAGCTGCGAGGGCGGCCAGGCGCTGGCCTATGGCCTGATGCTCGACCGCGAGTCCGGCGCACGGCAGCGGCAGCTGGA
Organism: uncultured Pseudomonas sp.; assembly: GCF_946885955.1. The sequence goes on along the minus strand of NZ_CAMPHI010000035.1, from coordinate 21,538 downwards.
CCTGCTGCGTCCGCAGTTGCAAGCAGAGGTCGCCACCGCTCTGGAGGCACTCGATAGCGCGCTGGTCGAGCTTGGTGAGGGGCTGCGTCTGCCCTTGCTGGAGTTGACGATCCCCGCCTTGAAGCAACTGAGCAAATCGCAATGGGCACTGCTGCAGCGCAACCTGATCATGCTGGCCAAGGCCGACCGCAAGATCGATCTGCTGGAGTGGACGCTGCTGCGCATCCTGCAACGCAATATCGAGGGCGCGCGCCCGCTCAATGGCAAATACCACCTGCTGGAACTGGCCGACGAGAGCGCATTGCTGCTGTCCGCTCTGGCCCATGCCGGCCACGCGCAGCCGGAGCAGGCGGCACAGGCCTTCGCCAGTGCGCGCATGGCATTGCCGTTCGATCACCTGGCCTTTGCCGATGACGGCATGCCCAACATGCAGGCGCTGGACCAGGCCCTGGGTCGCCTGAATCAGATGTGGCCGCTGCAAAAGCCGCGGCTGCTCAAGGCCATGGCCTGTTGTATCGAGCACGATGGCCAAGTCACCGCCACCGAGGCCGAGCTGCTGCGCGCGGTCGCCGATATGCTCGACTGCCCGATGCCGCCGCTGCTGGCGGATTAACCAGCCACCGCAACACCGCGCCAGGGACCAGCGGGTTGTGCTGGGTCGTAATGAAATGGCGCTGTTTGTTCGCGGCGCTAAGGCCTGTAGGCGTGAAAAAAAGCAGCCGGGCCAAGGCGGCCCGGCCGTTCACGTAACGGATCAGCTGTTCAGGCGAGCGCGCAGGCCGGTGGCTGCCGGCAGAAACAGCGCCGGGTCCATGGGCTTAGGTGCGCGCACCAGCGGGCGGAAGTCCATGCGCGCGAGGATGTCGCGCTCCAGGTCGACGCCGGGGGCGATCTCGATCAGCTCCAGACCCTCGCCGGTTAGGCGGAACACGCAGCGCTCGGTGATATACAGCACCGGCTGGCCGCGCTCGGCGGCGAGCTTGCCGGAGAAGGTGCGGTGTTCGACCGTGGCGACGAACTTGCGCAGCTCGCCATCGCGCACAATGCGCAATGCGCCGTTTTCGATACGGATATCCTGCGGCCCCGCGCTGAACGTGCCGACGAACACCACGGCCTTGGCGCTCTGGCTGATATTGATAAAGCCGCCCGCGCCAGCCAGGCGCGAGCCGAACCTGGAAACGTTGAGGTTGCCCGCCGCATCCGCCTGGGCCAGGCCGAGAAACGCCAGATCCAATCCGCCGCCGTCGTAGAAATCGAACTGGTAGGGCTGGTCGAGCAGTGCGCTGTGGTTGCTTGCCGCGCCAAAATCCAGACCCGAAGCGGGGATGCCACCGATCACCCCGGGCTCGGCGGTCAGGGTCAGCAGGTCGATCACGCCTTCCTCGGCGGCCACCGCCGCCACGCCTTCGGGCATGCCGATGCCCAGGTTGACCACCGCGCCGGGTCGCAGCTCCAGTGCGGCGCGGCGGGCGATCAGCTTGCGCACATCCAGCGGCAGCGGCGCCAGGCTGTCCGCCGGTACGCGAATTTCGGCGGCGAAGGCCGAGTTGTACGCGGTGGCGAAGGTCTGCTGGTGGTTCTGCGGTTCGGCGACCACCACGCAGTCGACCAGCATGCCGGGGATCTTCACCTCACGCGCGTTCAGCGAACCGCGCTCGACGATGCGCTCGACCTGGGCGATCACTAGGCCGCCGGAGTTGTGCGCGGCCATGGCGATGGCCAGGCTCTCGATGGTCAAGGCCTCGCGCTCGAACGACAGATTGCCGTCCGCATCGGCGCTGGTGGCGCGGACGATGCCGACGTGAATTGGAAAGGTCGGATAGAACAGGTAATCCTCGCCATCGATCGGCATGCGTCGCACCAGTTCGGTGGTGGTGCAGGCGTTGAGCTTGCCGCCGCCGAACTCGGGGTCGACGAAGGTACCCAGGCCGATCCTCGACAGCTGGCCCGGCTTGCCCGCGGCGATATCGCGGAACAGCTGCGAAATCACCCCTTGCGGCAGGTTGTAGGCCTCGATGCGGTTTTCCACCGCCAGCCTCTGCAGCCCCGGCACCAGGCCCCAATGGCCACCGATCACCCGGCGCACCAAACCTTCATGGGCCAGGTGATTGAGGCCGCGACCCTTGCCGTCGCCCTGGCCGGCGGCATACACCAGGGTCAGACCCTGCGGCGCATGCTCGGCGAGAAAGCGCTGCTCCAGGGCGATGGCGATTTCCTCGGCGAAACCGATACCGACGAAACCGCCGGTGGCGAGGTTGGCGTTATCGCCGATGCGCGCCACCGCGGCGGCGGCGCTCATGATCTTGCTCATAGCGGGTACTCGTTGAAAACCAGGGGGCTGTAGGAGCGGACTTGTCCGCGAAAATCTCGGCGCAAAGCGCTCCCGCCAGACTCGATATCAGGCAGCAGGATGGGTCGGGCCGCATAGGTCGGGCGCCCGCAAATTGATCTGCTGCCAGCAGAACAAACGCGCCGTAACCCATCCGCGGTGATCAGAAACTGCCGAACAGCGTGCCTAGCGTAATCACCACCGCCAGCGCCACCATCGGGAACGCCACGGTGTTGACGAAGATGAATTTGTACGACTCGCGGTGGGTCAGCTTGCAGATCGCCAACAGCGAGATCACCGCGCCGTTGTGCGGCAGGGTGTCCATGCAGCCCGAGGCCATGGCGGCGACGCGGTGCAGCAGCTCCGGGCTGATCCCGGCGGTAGTGGCCAGGGTCAGGTACTGCTCGCCCAGGGTCTTCAGCGCAATCGACATGCCGCCCGACGCCGAGCCGGTGATGCCGGCGAGGATATTCACCGCCACGGCCTCGGAAATCAGTGGGTTGCTGGACACGCCGAGCACCAGATCGCGGATGATCACGAAGCCGGCCAGGGAGGCGATCACGGTGCCGTAACCGACTTCCGCGGCGGTATTGAGGATCGGCAGCATGGAGCCGAAGGCGCCGTCGTTGACGGTCTTCTTCAGGTCCATCCAGCGCTGCCAATGCAACGCGATCAGCAGCAGGATGGCCGCGCTCAGGGCGACGATGATCGCCCAGATGCCGATCAGCGACTTGGCGTCCTGCAGGCCGCCGAACTCCGGCTTGGCCAGGTAGCTGGCGTCGATATTCGGCAGGATCTGCTTGGCCATCAGGTAGTTCAGGCCGATCACCAGCAGGATCGGCAGCAACGCCAGCCAGAAGCCCGGCGTGTTGCCTTGCTCCTGGGTTACCGGGTCGTCGCGGTGCTCGCCGTAACCTTCACCGGCGGCCTGCAACTTGCGCGCCTGGGCGCTCAGCCACCAGGTGCCGAGGCCGAACATGATCAAGCCGGCGATCACTCCCAGGCCCGGCGCGGCGAAAGCATCGGTGCCGAAGAAGGGGTTGGGAATGGCGTTCTGAATCGCCGGCGTGCCGGGCAGGGCGGTCATGGTGAAGGTGAAGGAGCCGAGGGCGATGGCGCCGGGGATCAAGCGCTTGGCAATCCCCGCTTCGCGAAACAGCGCCGCGCCTATCGGATACACCGCGAACGCCACCACGAACAACGACACGCCGCCGTAGGTAAGAATGCCGCACGCCAGGACGATGGCCAGCACCGCCCGCTGGCTGCCGACCTTGGCGACGATGCCATGGGCAATCGCCCGCGCCGAGCCGGAGTCGTCCATCAGCTTGCCGAACAGCGCGCCGAGCAGAAACAGCGGGAAGAACTGGATGACGTAGCCACCCATGGCCTTCATAAAGATCTGGGTGTAGGTCGGCAGCAGCATGGCGACTTCGCCGGAAAACAGCAGCGCGAGCAAGGCAAGTAGCGGGGCGAGGATCAGCACGTTGATGCCGCGGTAAGCGAGGTACATCAACAGCGCCAGGGAAATCAGAATACCGAGGGTACCCATGGTTGGTTCCTTTTGTTGTTGTTTTAGGCAGCGCTCTGCGGCGACGCCGATAAGCTTGCTGGTTAGTCAGGCAACTGAGAGCAAGCGTTGAACAGACTAGAGCGAAAGCCGTGCCAGGCCGACCCAAGATTTTCTTCGAACGCCTTGGCAGGCCTCTACTGCACGGCCTGCGGCAATTATCGGATGGCCGGGGAGGAGGTATGGAGCTGAGCAGGACTGTCTTGGCTTCTGGAATGTGTCCAGAAATATGGATAAGAAAGATCACAAATAGTCCAGGAGTCTGGACTTTCGTTTGGGTTAATTGCAGCTCGTGCGGGCTTAGCGGCACAGCGACTAAAAACTCGCCGCTAAAGCGCCTCCCACACGGTTGGGTTGGTGATGCACGACTGGTTTTGCCCTTGTAGCCCGGATGAAATCCGGGGAGTGCGCGTTTATGCACTACTCCCCGGATTACCTCCTGGCTATAAGCCTGACGTAGACCGTGGGAGGGGCTTTAGCCGCGAAAACAGCTGTCGAAAGCTCGTCGCTAAAGCGCATCCCACACCGTTGCGCCCCGGCAAATCAGTCGTGCTTGCCCAACCCATGCAACGCCAGCTTGGCATACAGGCCGGCGCGGGAAATGCCCAGGCGTTCAGCGGCCTGTTGACGATTGCCGGCGCTGGCCTGCAGCGCATCGACCAATGCCTGGCGCTCGGCCTGCGCCAACTGCTCGGCCAGGGGCTGCGCGGTGCTGGCGGGCTGTGCTGCGGGGTTGTGCGCGGGCGGCGTCACCGGATCGACCAGCAGCGCCCGCAGGGCTTCGCCATCCAGTTGTCCGTCGCCGGCCAATTGCGCACGTTCCAGCAGGTTGCGTAGTTCACGCACATTGCCGCGCCAGGGTTGGCCGCTCAGCAGCTCCAGGGCCTCGGCGCTCAACTCCAGCGGCGGCTGCCCGGAGCGGTTGGCGATATCGTCGAGCAAATGCTCCACCAGCGCCGGAATATCGGCCTGACGTTCGCGCAGCGGCGGCACCTGCAGCGCCAGCACATTCAGGCGGTAATACAGATCGTCGCGGAACTGCCCAGCGGCGACCTTGGCCTCCAGATCGATATGGGTGGCGGCGATCACCCGCACATTCAGCGGCTTGACCTGATTCGAGCCCAGCGGCTCGACCTCCTGCTCCTGCAACACGCGCAGCAACTTGGCCTGCAACGCCAGCGGCAGGTCGCCGATCTCGTCGAGAAACAGCGTGCCGCCATTGGCCACCTCGAACTTGCCGATCCGGCCCTTGCGATCGGCGCCGGTAAAGGCGCCGGGCGCGGTGCCGAACAGCTCGGCCTCGACCAGGGTCTCTGGAATCGCCGCCACATTCACCGCGACAAAAGGCCCGTTGGCCCGTGGCGACAGGTTATGAATGCCCTGCGCCAGCAGCTCCTTGCCGGTGCCGGTTTCGCCGCGCAGCAGCACGGTCGCATCCAGCTGCGCGGCACGTCGGGCCAGCCGCTTCACCTCGGCGGCCGCCGCACTGGCGCCGATAAAACCGGCGATGGTGTAGCGGGCGCGGCGCGCTTTGGCCAGCTCGTTCTGGGTGGCGAGCAGCTGGCTTTGCAGGCTGTTGTATTTGGCCATTAATGGCTGCAAATGGCGGGCGCGATCGAACAACACGAAACCCAGCGCACCGACCAGAGTGCCGTCCTCGTCGCGCAGCGGAATTCGCGTGACCACGAAATGCTCGCCACCAAAGGCCATCAGGTCGAGCATGCTCGGCTGGCCGCTTTCTACCACCTCGCGCAGCTTGCTCGCCGGCAACACCCGCTCGATCTCCTGGCCGAGCACGCTGCGCGGGTCGCTGATGCCGACCTTCTCCGCATACTTGTCATTGATCCAGACAATTCGCGCCTGCCGGTTGACCGCAATGGTGCCCTCGCACTGCGCGTTCAGGTGGTCGAACAGCAAAGGCATGGCCACCGCGCGAAAGCGCTCGGGCGAGACCCCGACGATAAGGCCGTGTTGATCGAGATCAGCGCGAGAAATCGCCATGGCAGCAAGGTTCCGGATAAAAAGTGCGACCGATTATGGCCAGCGCCGCACAAACGATACAAGGAACCGCTGGCGAACCTGAGCGGTCGATTTTCTATGCATGCCTGATTTATCCCAAGAAAGGAGAACGCCCATGGACCTGGTCCGTATTCTGATCGCCATCCTCTTGCCGCCAGTTGGCGTGTTTCTACAAGTCGGCTTCGCCGGCGCCTTCTGGCTGAACATCCTGCTGACCCTGCTCGGCTACATCCCCGGCATCGTGCATGCGGTGTATATCATCGCCAAGCGTTGAGCTTTGCCCGTAACGCACGCAACCAAAAGCCGCGCACTTACCAAGCCGACTCACGTGCTTGGGTGCCAGTATCCGCTTTGATTTTTTTCTATGGTTCTGTATACGTGACATTGAATATCACTTGTCTCGTATACAGAACATGGATCATGCCCTTATAACCGTGCGCCTTGGCGAGCAGCTTCGGCAGCGTCGCCTTAATCGCGGGCTGACCCAGGCCAAGCTGGCGGCCCTGGCCGGCATCACCCGGCAAAAGGTCATCGCCATCGAGAAGGGCGACCTCTCGGTGGGTATGCTGGCCTATGCGCGGGCCCTGGCAGCCCTCGACTGTGAGCTCGAGGTTGTACCCGCAAGAATGCCCACGCTGGACGAAATCCAAGGCGTGTTCGACTGCTGACTGTCGTGTTACAGGCTGCAAGGGCTTCGCTCAGGTGTGGTGTGTGATGTGGCGTGGCCAGAAGAAGTGATCCGCAAGCAATTGAATGCGTTGGCACAGATACTCTAAAAGAGCGTTTTCGTGATTAAGCACTTTGGTGGGCATGGTGAATATCCCGGTCAGTTGAGCGACGGTAAGATTTGCCCTGGCAACGTTGGCATGGAGCTGGGGCGGGCCATTCGGTCTGAGACCGGCCTACTGTTTCCTCCTAGCTCATGAAAAAAATTATCGTTTTAACCATTCTTGGTCTGCTTGCCGTGCTCTATGTCGGCTACTACGAATCTCTGGACGATGCAGAAGTGAACAAGGTCTTCTTTATCAAGAAGTCCCCCACGTTGCAGGTAAAGTTCAGACATCTATTCGCCAACGACGCTGACGACAAACCTCTGGCAAAGCTGACAGCCGAGCAGCGTGAGCAGGTAATTGATTACTGCAAATACCGCCTCGGCATCGAAACAGAGTTGAAAAGCCAGGAAGAATTGGAGGCATGCAAGACGCGGTAAGCGGTATCGATGGGGGCTGCGGCATTTGCTCTTGGCCATGTGATCAGTGGGGGCAGAGTCATTGAGTTTTGACGCTAAAGCCGAGGATCAATGACACTGACCCCATTGATTGACGTGGTGGAAGTGTCGCCGCTCTACGACCGCGCCGAAGTCACCGCCCTGGCCGGGGCGACTGTGGCGATGGAGCTGGTGTGCCCGTATGGGGCGCGGCATAAGTTGGGCGAGCGCTGAGTGCGCAGCCCGGATGAAATCCGAGGCTGGCGCTAGATAGGGCGGACCAGTCCTAACCTCTGATCATGATCGCCGCGATGATCAGGCACGCCACAATCGCCAATATGGCGAAGCCCCTGATCATTGATCGCTTGCTAGCTGCTTCGCTGATACTGGCGTTTTCCTGTGGCTGCAGGTTGTGCACCGGCTCGGCCTCGACCGGTTGCGCGTAGACGGAGGTATCTTCGGGTAACTGGCGGCGGGGTGAGGGGCGTCGCGCGGGTTCTGCTGCCTCCGGCTCGGCTTCCTCTGCCATGAACTCACTGTCGCAGTAGCTTTCCAGCACCTGCAGTTGTTGGTCTGCGCCTATGGTGAGCACCTCCAATTTGCAGCTTACTTCGAGGTTGATCATCAGCGAGCGGTCGCTTGCGTCCTTGCTCGATTGAACCCTCTGCCATTCGCGGCGCATTTCCTCATGCGCCAGGGCCTCCCATATCTGCTCCAGTGCCGGCAGGTCGAGATGGTCCGGCAGCAAAATGTTCTGCGTACCTGCCAGCTTAAGGCCGCGCATCGCGTTACCGAAGGCCGGCTGATAGGTCTCGGGGTTGAGCATGAATTGCGCGCTGTAGTGCAGCCCGCTGCCGATAACCAGGCGTACCCGTTCCCATTCCTGCTGGCGTGTGGACAGATCGGGTTGGTCGACCTCGAGCGCACGCTGGCGCAGCAGGCGAAGCATCAAGGACAGGATGTCGTAAGCGATGCCGTATGCCGGCTGCGCTTCGTCCAGTTGCAGGTCGCCGAGCAGGATTTCACAGCGCTGTTGCGGCAGGCCGGCCAGCTCTTCGAGCTTGAGCTGCTCCTGATAGGCGTCCAGGCGGCTCGGGTAATTCAGGGTTTGGCTATCGGCGAAAGCCGGGGTCAGAGTGATGGCCATGCCTGGCAGCAGGGCACAGGTCAGTTGCATGGGGTGTTCCATGCCGGACTCCTGCAGCCTGGCAAGGGCATTGGCCATGGCGTCGACCGGTTTCAGGCGTTGGTGCAGTTCCTCTATCCCCACGCAGCCTGGCTCGTTGGCGACCAGCAGCAGATTGCCTATGGCCATGCCGGGCACTACCTGGTGCTCGCTCAGCTCAAGGTCTGGTTGCTCGTCGCCTAAATTAAGGATGCCGCCTGAGTACAGCTGCACATGGGCTTTCAGTCCGTACAGCAGGGGCTCGACATCGCGGGGATGTTTGATCCGTTCGGGGTGCTGGTCTATCAGTGCCTGGCGCACCAGAAAACCGGCCAGCCTTAGGAGGTTTTCCGCGTGTTCGGGCTGGCCATCAATTTCCAGGGTCAGGTCCGACCAGGCCAGAAACGGCAGATCGCCTTCCACGGGATGAGAACAGAAAACCAGCGGAGTGGGAGCAGGTAGGCTCATGGGCAACAGTCCTTGTCTGTGAAAGAGACGCACCATGCCAGTCCGGCCCGGTGCAGGCAACCACTGCGGCGCCTGGGCGTGACGATGTACCTATAAAAAAGGAGGGCACATCGGGCTAATGTCAGTCAGTTAATCTGACTGGCATTTTTCCTTTCTGATCGGATACTTCGAGGCACACGTGTGGTCTGCAACCCGAGGGGCTATCCGGGAGAGGAGACTGGTTTTCGCCCGGATTTGATCGATCTCTAGCCAACGGTTGCGCACCAATCATTCAGTGACTTTGAGCTTGTAGACGCGACTTGCTCTATGGCCGGCGCACTGAGTGCCGTAAATACCCGCAGACATGTGCACTTCATAAATACCCGCCTTGAGTGGCGTGCCTGTGATGTGACCATGTGAGTCGCGATCTTGATGCTCGACCCATAGCCCTTCAGGCAGAGCATATGCTTCGCTCACATAGATCCCATGAGCTGGCGTCGAGGTGTTGATCACTTCGAGTTGCACGCTATAGGGCTTGCCCGCTATGGCTACGGGCAGGCTCTCTGGGAGTAGCTCAGGTTCGGGCTGCATGGCGCAGCTTGCCAGCGTGTTTCCAAAGATGCCGGCTTCACAGCCCGCCAGAGGAAGCATCAAGCAGAGGGCGAAAAGTAGTTTGCGCCGCATATTTGTCTTCTTCCTAATCATGGGATTCGGCTGAATACGATCCCGCCGAATGCGTCCATGAGGAGCTGTTTGACCGTGTAGCCCCGCGTGACTTGGTGCATGGACTGTCCCCAGGAGAACATCTTGGAGTTGATGATGACTTCAACCGGCAAGGTAGTCTGGTCGACCGCGCCGCTTTGAGCTTGCTCCCAGGTAATCCAATGGTTTTTTCCGACTCCAGCCCCGCCTTTCACCATACGAGGCGGAAGCCAGTTACATGATGCTGGCTATCTGCCCGATAACCGAAGGATTGTGTTGGAAGGGGGGCTTCGCTGCTTTATCCTGCCGAGGGAGTGTTTCCTACTCGGGCGGTCCGCTGACTTGAAGCGACCTGCAGTGCCTATTCATTATCCTTTGGCTTTATGCGACTTACTCTTGACCCCAAGCGGGATATCGACGCCGCGCTGCTGTGCTATCGCCGTTTGTTTGGCGTGCTGGCCCTGTTCAGTGGTGTGATCAACCTGCTGATGCTGGTGCCTTCGATCTACATGATGCAGGTGTTCGATCGGGTTCTGACCAGCCGCAATGAAACCACATTATTGATGCTGACACTGATATTGCTCGGGCTTTATCTGCTAAGCAGCACCTTGGAGTGGGTGCGTGGTCAGGTGATGATCAAAATGAGCGCGGGCATCGACGCGCAACTCGGCGAACGGGTGTTCGGCGCTGCGTTCGAACGCAGCCTGAAAGAGCACAGCGCCAACCCGGCGCAGGTGCTCAGCGATCTGACGAGCATTCGCCAATGTGTCACCGGTCAGGGCCTGATCGCCTTGTTCGATGCTCCCTGGCTACCTATCTATTTGGTTGTCGCGTTTCTCTTTCATCCCTGGTTGGGATTGTTCACTTCGTTGGGCGCGAGCATCCTGATCGCATTGGCGGTGTGGAACGAACTGGCGACGCGCAATGGGCTGGCGAATGCCAATCAACTGGCCGTGGTCTCGGCCAATTACGTGAACAGTACCCTGCAGAATGCCGAGGTCATTCAAGCGATGGGCATGCTGAGTGCTCTGCGCCGTCGTTGGTTTTCCTTGCAGCAGCGTATCGTTTCGATTCAGGCGGATGTCAGTGGACGCAGCGCGCGGATTTCAGCCATGAGCCGTTTCGTGCGAATGACTTGGCAATCACTATCTCTAGGGCTTGGCGCGGTGTTGGTGCTGGAGAACCAGATATCTGCTGGGGTGATGATTGCCGTATCGGTGCTGCTGGGGCGAGCTATGGCGCCGGTTGAGCAACTCATCGGGTCGTGGCGGCAGTTGGGCAGTGCCAAGAGCAGCTACCAGCGCCTGAGTCACCTGCTCGATGAGTACCCCGAGATCCAGCCGCGCATGGCTTTGCCGGCACCAACTGGCGCGATAAGTGTTGATCAGTTATGGGTCATTCCGCCTGGCGCCCAGCAGGCTGCAGTGAGCGGCGTGACTATTGCCTTAACCAAAGGTGAAGTGTTGGCGGTGATCGGGCCTAGTGCGTCCGGCAAGTCTTCCTTAGTACGTGCCATGGTTGGTATTTGGTCGGCGAGTCGCGGTTCGGTGAGGCTGGACGGTGCCGAAGTCGGACAGTGGTCGTGTGAGGCGCTTGGCCCTTTTTTGGGTTATCTGCCTCAGGACATTGAGCTTTTCGACGGCAGTATCGCGGAAAACATTGCGCGCTTTGGCGAGGTTGATCCCGCTAAGGTGATCGAAGCTGCACGTCTGGCTGGCATTCACGAGATGGTGTTGCGGTTTCCCAAGGGTTACGACACGCCTTTAGGTATCGGGGGGTTGGGGCTGTCCGGTGGGCAGAAACAGCGTATCGGCTTGGCCCGCGCGCTTTACCGTCAGCCTGTGCTGGTGGTGCTGGATGAGCCCAACTCAAATCTGGATGAAGCGGGCGAGTTGGCTCTGGTTCGAGCGATAAACGCGCTGAAAGCCGCAGGTTCAACCGTGGTGCTGGTTACTCATAGGCCTAGCATCCTTGGCGTGGTCGATAAATTGCTGCTTCTAACCGACGGGGCGCAAAAATTATTCGGTCCGCGGGATCAGGTATTGAAGGCTCTTTTGCCGCCGACAGGCCCGCCCAATGCAACCGGCGCCAGCGGCAACCAGGGAGCCTGAGGCAACGATGACGACCATGTACATTCAGCAGCAGGAAGACTTGCCAGTTTCTGCCCCAGACACCGATGCCTCGGGTATTGCTCGTTTCGGCCTATGGCTATTAGTGCTGGGGTTTGGCGGTTTTCTGCTCTGGGCCGGTCTGGCGCCACTCGATCAGGGTGTGGTCGGCAGCGGTACTGTAGTGGTATCCGGCGAGCGAAAGATTGTGCAGTCGCTATTTGGGGGAGGGATTGAGCGCATTCTGGTGCGCGAAGGCGAAGTGGTGCATCAGGGACAGGTGCTGGTGCAGCTCAATACCGTCCAGGCGCAGTCGCAGCTTGATGTCGTGCAGGGTCAGTGGTTGAGCGCGCGTAGTGTCGAGGCTCGGTTGATTGCTGAGCGCCTCGCTCGTGACAGTATTGAATGGCCGCAGGATTTGCTGGCTAAAGCGACCGACCCGCGTGCGCGAGCCGCAATGGAGTTGCAGGGGCACCTGTTCGCGACGCGCAGTGCCGAGCTGGCCAGTCGGCAACAAATTCTCCAGCATGAGGAGGCTGCGCTAGCAGAGCAGTTGATCGGTTTTCAGGAGATCAAGCGCAGCCATGAAACCCAGCTGAAATATCAACAACAAGAGCTCAAGGGACTGCGCGAACTGGCGCGTGAAGGTTATGTACCGCGTAACCGTCAGTTTGAGGCGGAGCGCAACGCGGCCCAGCTGGGAGCGCAACTGGCTTCGACGATTTCAGATATTGGGCGTACGCGGCAGGCAATAAACGAGAGCAAGCTGAAAGTCTTGCAGCAAGTCCAAGCGTTTCGCAGTGAGGTGGAGTCGCAGCTGACTCAGGTATCTGCCGAGACTGCTAGCCTGAGCGAGCGGATCAAAGCGCTCGATTTCGAAGTGCGCAACGGTTCGATTTTGGCTCCAGTCGCTGGTCAGGTGATGGGGTTGGCGGTGCATACGGTAGGGGGCGTGACGCCTGCGGGCCAACGCTTGATGGATATAGTGCCGCAAGGGTCGGCTTGGGTGATCAAGGCGCAATTTCCACCGATGATGGCCGACCGGCTTAAATACGGATTACCAGTCGATGTTCGTTTCGCGTCACTGCAGCGGGTCAAGACGCCAGTCTTGACCGGGAAGGTGTCGACCGTATCGGCCGACCAGTTGATCGACGAACATTCGCGGTTACCTTACTTTTCAGTGGAGGTGACAGTCAGCCCTGATGCAATTGTTGAACTTCGCGAAGCCGGGCTTGATGTAAAGCCAGGTATGCAGGCCGAGGTGATCGTCAAGACTGGCGAGCGCACGCTAATGAACTATTTGATGCGACCCATTGCTGAGCGTCTTGTCGGAGCCTTTAAGGAAGAATGATGGTGCGCGGATGGATTGTCTTGCTCGCCCTGTTTGGGTCGAACGCCCTTTGGGCTAACGATTCAGCTCTATCTCTGGTCGATCTCTACGAGGCCTCCCGGCAAAACGACGCGAATTATCAGGTCGCCGTGCATAACTACCAAGCATCTCAGCAGGAGGAGGCGATTGGCAGGGGTGGCCTTTTACCCCGTATGAGCATCAGCTCTCGTTTTGGACGTGGCGGTCTGCTGGATGGGGAGGCCCAGCAAGGTAATCAGAGTGACCAGTTCAGCGCAGATATGGCCACTCTGGCCATCAGTCAGCCGCTATACGATCAAGGACGTTGGGCCCTCTATGAGCAATCCAAATCCCGCGGCGAATTGGGGGCGGTACAGTACGAGATTGCCAACCAACAGCTCTTCGACCGGGTGATCGAGTCCTATTTCGACGTCGCTCGGATAAAGAATGAACTGAAGCTCACGAGCCAGCAGACATCCTCGATCGAAGCTCTGGTCAAACAGACTAAGCGGTTGTTCGAGGCGGGTGAAGGCACTATCACCGATACAGACGAGGCCCAGGCACGGCTGGATTTGATTCGAGTCCGGGAGATCGAGCTACAAGCCCAGCACCATGCTGCGCTGCGCAAGCTGGCGGGGCGCAGCGGTATTGCTGTGGCGCGGATATTCGACATGCGAGAGCAAGTGCCGACTTTGAACCCAATGGCCAGTGAGAAGAATCTTGATTACTGGTTGCGTCAGGCACGTGATTCGAGTCCGCTATTGGGCAGTCGGCGCGCTTCGGTCCTGCTGGCTGAGGCTGACCTTAAATTGCAGAAGGCAGGCCATCACCCCACGCTGGCTCTAACCGGACAGCTCGCCCATACCGAGAAGAGCGATCTCAACGAATTCTCCCAACGACAGTCCACTTACTATGTAGGGCTGCTGCTCGATATTCCTTTGTACCAGGGAGGTGCAGTCAGTGCCTCGGTCGAAAAAGCCCATTCAGCGCTCTATAGCGCTCAGTCGGAATACGACGCCGAACAACAGCGGCTGATCGAAGGTGTCGAGCTCGACTATCTAGGCGTGGTGAGTGGATTTGAGAAGAGCAAGGCGCTTTTGACAGCGGTACAGTCCAACCAGCGGGCATTGCAGTCCGCAGAAAAAGGCTACCAGGCTGGCGTTCGATCAACGGTGGAAATTCTTGATGCGCAACAGCGATTGTTTGCGGCGAAACGCGACCTGCTCGACGCCAAGCTGGCGATGCTGCAAAGCTACGTCCATTTGCATACCCGCACCGGACAGATGAACCCCGCGGTATTGCGAGAGGTTCAGGCGTTGTTCTAGAGCAACCTCTATCGCTCTGAGGAGCTGACAGAGGTCACATCATGGGGCGATCAGGCAATCAGATCGGTGCTGCTCAGTGAAGCCACGCCCAGCAACTGAATTTCAAATTCGGCGCTCGCATCGGCATTGGTGCTGCCGTAAAGAATACCATCGGCGAAGCGTAGCTCTCCGGCCGCATTAGTGCTGCTAAATGCGGCCGAGCCAATAAAATTAAAGGCATCGTTAGTTATTGTTGAGGCATCAGCATCAAGAGTTGATAGGTCAATCTGGTCGCCTTCACTGGAGTTGAAATCGCCGATTACATCACGTAACGAGTTCAGTCCCATTTCAAGCAAGGCGTTGAAGTCGAATCGGTCTGCGCCCGAACCACCATAGATCGTATCTGTGCCGAGACCGCCGATCAGTAAATCATTACCGTCCCCCCCAGAGAGTGTGTCGTTGCCGGTACCTCCATTCAAAGTGTTGGCGGCCGAGTTTCCGGTCAGCGTATCGTTGTACTTGCTGCCGGTGAGGTTTTCGATATTCAACAGTGTATCGCTGCCCGATCCGCCGGTGGTTTGGGCGGCGGTTGTGAATAGGTTGGCGGTAACGGCGCTGGTCGCATAGATATAGGTAGCCGTGTCGATGCCGACTCCACCGTCTAGGATGTTGTTACCGGCACCGGCATAGATCAGATTGTTGAGGCTGTTGCCGGTGCCGTTGGCGGAGCCGCTGGCTATCAGGTTTTCAATATTGGCACCGAGGGTATAGGTGGCGAGGTAACTGTATACGGTATCGATGCCGCCGCTGGCTGTGGCATTGGTTTCGCTGACGACATCGCCGCTGTTGTCTACATAGTAGAAATCGGCGCCATCGCCGCCGATCATCTGGTCGGCGCCCGCTCCACCATTGAGGATGTCGTTGCCCGCACCGCCATTCAACAGGTTGGCGGCCGAGTTTCCAGTCAGAGTGTCGTTGTACTTGCTGCCGGTTAGGTTTTCGATATTCAGCAGGGTGTCGCTGCCCGAGCCACCAGTGACCTGCGCGTCTGTGCTGGCCAGGCTGATGCTGACGGCACTGGCCGCATAGATATAGGTAGCCGTGTCGGTGCCGGCTCCACCATCTAGGATATTGTTACCGGCACCGGCATAGATCAGATTGTTGAGGCTGTTGCCGGTGCCGTTGGCGGAGCCGCTGGCTATCAGGTTTTCAATATTGGCACCGAGGGTATAGGTGGCGAGGTAACTGTATACGGTATCGATGCCGCCGCTGGCTGTGGCATTGGTTTCGCTGACGACATCGCCGCTGTTGTCTACATAGTAGAAGTCGGCGCCATCGCCGCCGATCATCTGGTCGGCGCCCGCTCCGCCATTGAGCACATTGGCCCACTGATTGCCAATCAGGGTATCGGCATAAGCAGAGCCCACGGCATTTTCAATCTGCGCTCCGTAGGCAATGGCCAAGCCATTGTTGATTGAGGTCGTGCCCGAAGATTCATACTTCAAGAATGACTGTCCAATGCTGCTGAAGGTGCCGGGGTTCAGGTTGAGCGTAACCGCGGCCGTCTGATTGCTAGCACTGAGAGTGTCGGTGCCGCCTGCATCCCAAATGGTTTCGAAAATGGACTTGTCCGCCGCCCACTGATAGGTGTCATTCCCGGTATGCCACTGGGTATTTGCGCCATATAGGTATTGAATGGCTGCTATATCCAACAGCATCGGCGTAGTTGGCTCAAAACTGTAGGCGTCCGTATAGCTCATGACTGTATAGCGGACATCTTCGTATTCGGTGGGCAGCACGTTCGGGTTGTCGCTATCGCTTTCGAACGAATGCTTAAGGCCCAGGGCATGGCCGATCTCATGAACGAAAGTGAGGTAATCGTACGTTCCTGGTGTGGGATTAGCATCAGAGGTCGCCGGACCAATCCAAACGTCGCCCGCAACCGGTCCATTGCCGGGGAGATAGGCCCAGGCAGCAGTGCCAGAGTCCATGTTGGCATAGCCGCCGAAGCGCAGATCGCCTGCATTGGTGCTTGAGTCGACGGTCAGAGAGAAGTCGATATTCGCCACTGCTGCCCAGGCGTCGAGTGCTTGGGTTACAGCGATTTTTTGATTGCTGCTCAACTGATAGCTGTTGAGGTACTCATTGTCGAATGAGTACCCGGTTGCGTAATACGAACTGTTTGAGAGAAAGCTATAGGAGAGCTCCGCGCCGGAGCCTAAGGAGCCACCCCACTTGGTGCCATACACCAGGCTGTCGATGAGACCATCGCCGGAAAGGGCGATATCGGTGGAGCTGGTTGATCCTATAGGTGTTGGCATGGCAATTTTTTGTCCGTGTTTGGTGTCAGGAACGCTACATTCCCTGTGGTAGTGATGTGTCGATTGGTATTTCGGCCGGCTACTTCTGTTCGATCGGTAGCACAATGGTGGCAATTGTACTTTCAGAATCCCTGAAATGAAGAGCGGTAATCGAGTAAAAGGCAAATACGTAGTGGTCGGCGGCGCCGATTTCAGCGTGGAGGATGGCCATATTTTCCCAGATGACTAATCAGCTGTTAGGCCTAGATGGCTTCGACACGCTGGGTGATTAGCTTCCTGGTGGGGCTGATTTTGCCGGGTAGCCTTTCAGCGTGATTTCCAATGCCGTGCGTTCGGCACTGATTCTCTGTGGATGTACTCGGCCCTGACCATTCCATCTTCGGCGTCGTGCGGAGGGGGCTGGTGTTGGCCGGTCAGCCCGTTTTCGCACTAGGGGCTTTCTAGGTGGCGATGACGATGGTTGCCATCTTTTTACCGCTTCCAAGACGTGCTGCGTACCGGCAATGTACCGAATTCGTACCTTCGGACTATCGGGCTGGTCTAGCAGTTTTGCAGCGGATACGAAAAAGCCGCGCAGTGCGCGGCTTTTTATTTGGTGGGCCCAGTAGGACTCGAACCTACGACCAAGGGATTATGAGTCCCCTGCTCTAACCAACTGAGCTATAGGCCCTGAAGGCGCAGGATTATACCGGTGCCTTCTCGCTCGTGCCAACCGAACGATGCGGGCCGAGGAAGTTATGGGCGAATGCGTCGGCGGGGAGGGGGCGGCTGATGACGAAGCCCTGGATTTGTTCGCAGCCTTCGTTGGCGAGGAACAGTTCCTGGGTGGCGGTTTCCACGCCTTCGGCGATGACCGTGAGTTGCATGCTGCGGCCGAGGGCGATGATGGCGCGGGTGATGGCCGCGTCGTTGGGGTCGTCGGGCAGGCCGCGAACGAAGGACTGGTCGATTTTCAGAGTGTCCAGCGGTAGGCGTTTGAGGTAGCTGAGCGAGGAGTAGCCGGTGCCGAAGTCGTCGATCGCCAGTTGCACGCCGAGGGCTTTGAGCTGGTGGAGGATGGCCAGGGCTTCTTCGGCCTGGTTCATGATGAAGCCTTCGGTGATTTCCAATTGCAGCAGGTGTGGGGCGAGGTTGTTGGTCGCGAGCAGTTCGGCGATACGTTCGAATAAATGCGTCTGGCGCAGCTGCGCGCCGGCGAGGTTGACCGAGAGCGGGCCGAAGGTGGCGTGTTGGCGTTGCCACAGCTGCATTTGTCGGCAGGCTTGCTCCAGCACCCAGTCGCCGAGTTGCAGGATCAGGCCGGTTTCCTCGGCCATGGGGATGAAGCGGTCCGGTGGAATCTCGCCGAACACCGGGTGCGGCCAGCGGATCAGCGCTTCGGCGCCGACCAGTTGGCGGGTGCGCAGGCACAGCTTGGGTTGGTAATACAGGCACAGTTCGTTGCGTTCGATGGCGCGCCGCAGTTCCTGTTCCATGGCCATGCGTTCGGTGGCCTGGAAGGTCAGGTTGCGGGTGTAGAGTTCGACGCGATTGCGGCCCTTGGCCTTGGACTGGTACATGGCCGCGTCGGCGTTCTTCACCAGGCTGGCGACATCCAGGCCGTCGTCCGGGTACAGGCTGATGCCGATGCTGGCGCTGATGAACAGGTCGTTGTCGTCGACGCCAAATGGCTGGTTGAAGCAGGCCAGCAGTTTGTGCGCCACCTGCTGCGCATCGCTGGCCTGGTGCAGGCCGGGCAGCAGGATGATGAATTCGTCGCCGCCGAGGCGGGCGACGGTGTCGACGTCGCGCAGTTGTTCTTTCAGGCGTGTGGCGATGCTGCTGAGCAACTGGTCGCCGACCGGGTGGCCGAGGCTGTCGTTGATGTGCTTGAAGCGATCGAGGTCGATGAACAGCACTGCGCCCTGGCGGTCATCCGCGCGGGCTTCGTCGAGTTCGGTGCGCAGGCGGGTTTCGAACAGGATGCGGTTGGGCAGACCGGTCAGCGGGTCATGGTGGGCCTGATAGTCGAGGCGTGCCTGGGCGTGCTTGAGCGAGCTGATGTCGGCGAAAACGCCAACGAAGTGGGTGATACGTTCGGCTTTGTCGCGCACCGCGTTGATGGTCAGCCACTCCGGGAAGATCTCGCCGTTCTTGCGCCGGTTCCAGATTTCGCCCTGCCAGTGGCCCTGTTTGCCGAGCTGAAACCACATGGCGCTGTAGAAGGCGCTGTCGTGTTGCCCGGAGGCCAATAAACCCGGGGTTTTGCCGAGGGCTTCGGCTTCGCTGTAGCCGGTGATTTCGCTGAAGGCGCGGTTGATGGCGATGATGCGTTGTTGGGTGTCGGTGATCATCACGCCTTCGGCGGTGCTTTCGAAGACGGTGGCGGCCTGCAGCAGTTTGACCTGCATGATTTGGCGCTCGGTGATGTCGCGGGCGATGGTCAGCAGGCAGGGTTCGTCGTCGATAGCGATCATCTGTGCGGACAGCTCGCACATGCGGATATCGCCGTCACGGGTGCGGATGGCGGCGTTCAGTTCGCGCACGCTGCCACGCAGTTTAAGTTGTTCGAGCAGTCGGGTGCGGTCCTGCGGATCGGCCCAGATGCCGAGGTCGAGGGTCGAGCGATTGGCGGCCTCGCTGCTGGTGTAACCGGTGATGCGAGTGAAGCCTTCGTTGGCTTCGAGCAGCAGACCGTCGCGCGCGCGGGTAATCAGCAGGCCATCGGGCGAGGCGTGGAAGGCTTTGGCGAATTTCTCTTCGGATACCTGCAACAGTTGTTGGGTTGCCTTCAGTTGGCTGATGTCGCGTACCGTCACCACCAGTGCCTTGATGTCGGCGAGCTGGAAGGCTTGCGCGGAAACCAGGCCGGTCAGGATGCGTCCGTCGCGGTTGCGAAAGGGCATTTCCAGGTTATGCAGGCTTTCCCCTTGCAGGCGTTGCAGCAGGGCCGAGCCGGTACCCGGGTTGGGCCATATGTTCAGTTCGCTGGCGGTTTTACCGATGGCTTCGGCAACCGATATGCCGGTCTGCTGTTCGAAGGCTTTGTTCGCTTCGATCAGGCGGCCGTCTTCGTGGCGGGCGATCACCAGAATATCCGGGCATTGCTGGAACACCGAGGCGAATTTCTGTTCCGAAAAACGCAGGGCGTGCTCGGTCTGCTTGGCTTCGCTGATGTCGATCATCAGCCCGCTCATGACGGTTTCGCCGCCCTGCTGGCCGAGGGTGACGATATCGCGGATCCATAGCGTGCGCCCGTCGGCGGTGAGCATCCGGTAGTCCAGGCTGTGGTTGCGGCCGGCCGCCGTCTCGCGCTGGCGGAAGTCGACCGCCTGCTGGGTGTCTTCCGGGTGCAGGGCGCTGAGCCAGAAACCGGGCTGTCGCCAATCGGCCAGCGGGTAGCCGAGCAATTTCTCCGCATGTTGCGAGACGTAGGTGAAGGTGAAGTCCGTGGGCTGCGCTTCCCAGGCGATCGCCGAGAGATTCTCCACCAGGCTGCGGTAGTGGTGCTCGCTGTGGCGCAGGCCGTCCTCGAGGGCGGTACGGGTGGCGATTTCCGCGCTGAGGCGGCGGTTGATGCGCACCACTGCGCCGATGATCGCGATAAGCACGAGAAGGGCCGGCACACCGTAGAGCAGCAGCGTCGGCCAGATGCTGCGACGCTCCAACTTGCCGCCGACCCAGGGCGCTTGCAGGGCGGCGATCTCGCTCGAGGTCATGTCGATGAACAGTTTGTCGAGAATGCCGGTCAGTATCGGTTGATTGAGCGGAGTCGCCATCCCCAGTTGATAGCGATAGGGCGTGTCGCCACTGATGTAGATGCCTTCGAGCCTGAGTTTGCGCAGGCTCCAGGCGTTCGAGGCGAGGTCGCCGACCAGGGCGTCGGCCTGGCCGCTGGCGAGGGCCTGCAGGGTGGCATTCACCGTGGGCAGCGGCAGCAAGTTGAGTTGCGGGTGTTGGTTGCGCAGCAGTTCATGGGGCGCGTAATTCTCGACCACGGCCACTTTGAGGCCATACAGTGCCTGAATGTTCTGTGGTCGCGGACCGTCGCTGCGCGCCAGGATGACGATCGGAAAGTCCAGATAGGGGCGGGTGAAGGCCAGGTAGGCATGCCGTTCCGGTGTGGCCATGACGGCGGGCAGCAGGTCGAGCTTGCCGGCCTTGGCGAGTTCGAGCACCTCGCTCCAGTTGCGCTGCTCGGCCAGTTCCGCCTTCACACCCAGGCGCGTTTCGATCAGGGCGATATAGTCGGCCGCGAGGCCCTGATAGTGGCCATTCTCGTTGACGAACTCGAACGGTGGCCAGGAGACGTCCACACCCAGGCGCAATACCGGATGCGCATCCAGCCAGTTACGTTCCTCTTCGCTGAGCGTCAAGGCCGCAGCCGGTGCGATCCAGTAAAACAGGCACAGCAGGAGGATGGCCAACAATCTCGGCATGGCGGTCTCGTTTCGGAGCCATCGATCCGTTGAGTGTAGACCGCGCGGGTTTGGATGGCGCAGAAAGCAAAACCCCCGGTGGGCGCCGGGGGTTTTGGTGTTACTCGTCGAGGAAGGAGCGTAGATGCTCGCTTCGCGTCGGATGGCGTAGCTTGCGCAACGCTTTGGCTTCGATCTGACGGATCCGCTCGCGGGTTACATCGAACTGCTTGCCGACTTCCTCAAGGGTGTGGTCGGTATTCATGTCGATGCCGAAACGCATGCGCAGAACCTTGGCTTCACGGGCGGTGAGGCCGGAGAGGACTTCGCGGGTGGCTTCCTTGAGGCTTTCCACGGTCGCCACGTCGATCGGCGATTGCATGGTGGAGTCCTCG
Organism: uncultured Pseudomonas sp.; assembly: GCF_946885955.1. The sequence goes on along the minus strand of NZ_CAMPHI010000035.1, from coordinate 229 downwards.
ATGAAGTCGCCCAGGTGCGAGTCTTCGTCGTCGCCGATCGGGGTTTCCATGGAGATCGGCTCTTTGGCAATCTTCAATACCTTGCGGATCTTGTCCTCGGGCATTTCCATGCGCTCGCCCAGCTCTTCCGGGGTCGGTTCGCGACCCATTTCCTGCAGCATCTGCCGCGAGATACGGTTGAGCTTGTTGATCGTCTCGATCATGTGCACCGGGATGCGGATGGTGCGCG
>NZ_CAMPHI010000034.1 GCF_946885955.1 uncultured Pseudomonas sp. | reverse complement strand
ACCCGTTACCCATGTCTCCCGACAGGCGTTACCCATGTATACCGGCTGAACACCGTGCGCACCAGATGTCCGTGGACAATGGTGCGCATGGCGCACCCTACGGACCCCGGTCATCTCAAACTTAGTGGCGATAGCTGAATGCAACACACTATTGGGACAGAGCCTTTTATTTGAAATCCCGACTCGGCACCGAGAGCCCGGCCAGCAGTGGCGTCAGGTCGCGCAGACGGCCGGCGATCAGGTGACGCACGCCGCTTTCTTCTTCGAGGCGGCCGTTGACCTGCAGCAGCTGCGACTCGTGCAACTCGCGGCGCTGGCGCTGTGCCAGGTCGTGCCAGACCACCACGTTGATCATGCCGAACTCGTCTTCCAGGGTGACGAACACCACGCCGCTGGCGGTTTGCGGGCGCTGTCGGCCGATCACCAGGCCGGCCACGGCGACCGCTCGGCCATGCTCGATTGTGGCCAGTTCGCGCGAGCTGCGGCAGCGCCGGATGCGCAGTTGCTCGCGCAGCAATGTCAGCGGGTGCGGGCCCAGGGTGGTGCCGAGGGTGGCGTAATCGGTATGCAGGTCCTCGCCGATCGAGGGTTGCGGCAGCTCTACTTGAGGCTCTTCCTGATCCGCCGTGGCGGCATCCGAGGTAGCCGCAAACAGCGCCAGCTGCGGTTCGACCCCGGCCACTGCCCAGCGCGCCTGGTGGCGATGGCCGGCCAGGCCATGCAGGGCGCCGGCATCGGCCAGCAAGGCGCTGGCGCGATCGTCCAGCTGGGCGCGTCTGCAGAGATCGGCGATCTCGCGGAAGGGCATGGCCGCTCGGGCCTGCTCGATGCGCTCGGCATCGGCCTGGCGAAAACCGCCGATCATCCGCAGGCCCAGGCGAATCGCCGGTTGTGCGCCGGGGCCGGGCTCCAGGCTGCAATCCCAGTTGCTATGGCGTACATCCACCGGGCGGGTTTCGATGCGGTGGCGCCGCGCGTCCTGCAGCAACTGGTCCGGGGTGTAGAAGCCCATCGGCCAGCTGTTGATCAGGGCGCAGGTATAGGCGGCTGGCTCGTGGCATTTCAGCCAGCAACTGGCGTAGGTCAGCAGGGCGAAACTGGCGGCGTGGGATTCCGGGAAGCCATAGCTGCCAAAACCCTTGATCTGCTCGAAGATGCGTGCGGCGAACTCGGCCGTGTAGCCGTTCTTCAGCATGCGTTCCGACAGCCGCTTCTGGTGCGGTTCCAAGCCGCCGTGACGCTTCCAGGCGGCCATCGAGCGGCGCAACTGGTCGGCCTCCCCTGGGGTGTAGTCGGCGGCGATGATCGCCAGCTCCATCACCTGCTCCTGGAACAGCGGCACGCCCAGGGTGCGCTCGAATACCGCGCGCAGGCGTGGCGGGTAGCTGATCGGCTCCTCTTTGTTACGCCGGCGTAGGTAGGGGTGAACCATGTCGCCCTGGATCGGCCCGGGGCGGACGATGGCCACCTCGATCACCAGGTCGTAGAAGTTCTGCGGCCTAAGCCTGGGCAGCATGGCCATCTGCGCACGCGACTCGATCTGGAATACCCCGACGGTATCGGCGCGGCTGATCATCGCGTAGGTGGCGGCGTCGTCCGCGGGGATGCTGGCGATGCTCAGATCGCGGCCGCGGTAGTCGCGCAGCAGGTCGAAGGTACGGCGCAGGGCGCTGAGCATGCCGAGGGCGAGCACATCGACCTTGAGCAGGCCGACCAGATCGAGGTCGTCCTTGTCCCACTGGATGATGGTGCGCTCGGCCATGGCCGCATTCTCCACCGGCACCAGGGTTTGCAACGGCTGTTCGGAGATGACGAAGCCGCCGGGGTGTTGCGACAGATGACGGGGGAAGCCGATCAGCTCGCCGGTCAACGCCAGCACCCGGCGCATGATCGGGCTCTGTGGGTCGAAGCCGGCCTCGGCCAGGCGCTCGAGCGGCGGCGCCTTGTCGCTCCAGCGTCCGCAACAATTGGCCAGGGCATTGATCTGATCCGCCGGCAGGCCCAGCACCCTGGCCACGTCGCGCACCGCGCCGGCGCCGTGATAGGTGCTGGCCACCGCGGTGAGGGCGGCGCGGTCGCGGCCATATCGGCGAAAGATGTACTGGATGACTTCCTCGCGACGTTCGTGCTCGAAGTCGACATCGATATCCGGCGGCTCGTTGCGCTCCTTGGAGAGGAAACGGGCGAACAGCATGTTCGATGTGATCGGGTTCAGCTCGGTGATGCCCAGCACGTAGCAGACCACCGAGTTGGCCGCCGAGCCGCGACCCTGACAGAGGATGTGCTGGCTGCGGGCGAAACGGACGATGTCGTGCACGGTGAGGAAGTAGCTTTCATAGCCCAGCTCGGTGATCAGCGCGGTTTCCGTTTCGATCAGCTGCCGGGCCTTTTCGGGGATGCCACCAGGCCAGCGCCAGGCCGCGCCCTCTGCGCACAGGCTGCGCAGCCAGGTGCTCGGCGTATGCCCCGCGGGCACTAGCTCGCGCGGGTATTGGTAGCGCAGCTGGCCGAGGTCGAAGGTGCAGCGCGCGGCGATAGCCAGGGTCTCGGCCAGCAATTCGGGTGGATAGAGCTGCGCCAGTGCCTGAGGCGGACGCAGGTGGCGTTCGCCATTTGGGAACAGGCGATGGCCCGCCTCGGCCACGCTGCAGTGGTGACGGATCGCCGTCATCACATCCTGCAGGGCGCGACGGCCACGGGCATGCATATGCACATCGCCGGCGGCGACCGCGGGAATCCCCAGGGTCGCGGCCAGCGCCAGCATCCGGCGCAGTTGCCCGGCGTCGTCGGCGCCGCGGTGCAGCTCGACCGCCAGCCACAGGCGTTCGGCGAACAGGTCGCGCAGCCATTGCCCGTATTCGGGCTGGGCGCTGTCAGCCTCGACCCAGAGCGCCAGCAGCCCATCCAGCGGCGCGGCGAAATCCTCGCGCAGCGCGCGGTATTGGCCTTTGGCCGCGCGCCGCCGGGCATTGGTGATCAGCCGGCACAGGGCTTGGTAGCCGGCGAGGTTTTCCGCCAGCAGGACGGTCTTGGGGCCGTTTTCGATGCGTATCTCACTGCCGACGATCAGCTTCAGGTCGCTTTCCTTGGCCGCCTGCCAGGCGCGCACTATGCCGGCCAGGCTGCATTCGTCGGTGATCGCCAAGGCCTGGTAGCCATGGCGCTTGGCCCGCTCGAACAGCTCCTGGGCGCTGGAGGCGCCGCGTTGGAAGCTGAAGTTGGACAGGCAGTGCAATTCGGCATAGCCCGGATCGGCTGCCTCGGCTCGGGCTTCCTGCTTCGTTCCACCTTCTGCATCCATGCAGCCGTCGCCTAGGTTTTTCAACGGCCTGTCGGTGTTCATGCGAACCAGCCATGAATCAGCAGCGGGCCGTTGTCGCCTACTGTGCGATAGGCCCAGGCGCGCTGCCCGCTGCGGGTTTCGATCAGGTAATAGTCGCGGCGCATATCGCCGCCGTCCCACCAGCCGGACTCGATCCTCTCCGGGCCGGCGAGAATGCGTGGCGTCGCTTCCTGGAGAATCTGCGGCTCGCGCAGCAACCAGCCGGGGCGTGGCGCTGCCGGGCCGGTCGCGCCGGGCTTGCTATCGGTTTCTGCCTGCCAGGCGCACTCGGGCCGGTGATCGGCTTTGGCCCGCAGGCCGTGCAGCGCTTCATCGCCGAGGCGCGCACGTAGCCGTTCGCGCAATTGCTGCCAGGGCAGGTTCTGTTGCGGCCGCTCGTCGAACAACAGGCGGTGTTCCGGGGCGAAGGCCGGCAGGTCGCGCGCGACCAGACGCAGGCTGCGCACTGGCGCGACCACCTGTATTTGTTCGAGGCGACCGCGCGCCACTTCGAAGAGCATGCCCGCCTCGCGCTCGGCGCCGAGCAGGCCTACCGCCACCTTCGAATCCTCGCGCCCGGCATGTTCCAGATGCAGGCTGAAGCGTTGTACGCCGCTGTCGCGCCCGGCGAGAAAGGCCGCCAGGTCAGCGGTCAGGCGGCGCAGGGGAAACAGCAGCGCCTGGTGCGATTCGACGTCGAAGTTCAACTCGATGCGCAGGTCGAACTGATCCGGCGGCTTGTAGTAGTCCAGGGCCTGCGGCCGCTCGCCCAGCAGGCTGTCGAGGTGGCGCAACAACTCGGCCGGAAAGCGCCGCGCCAGGCCATTGCGGGGTAATGCCAGCACCTGATGCAGACGGCGCAGGCCCATGCGCAGCAACGTGGTCGATATTTCGCGGGGCAGGCCGCTGCGTTCGACCGGCAGTTGGCCGATGGCTTGGCGCAGTTCCTCCGCGCTGGCGACCGCCAGGCCGTCGTGGGCGTTAGCCAGCACCCGTGCGGCCAGCGGGTTGGGCGCGGCGACTAGACGATGGCGAAAGCCCAGGGCGGTCAGTTCCTCGCGCAGGCGCGCCTCGAAGCGTGGCCAGGGGCCGAACAGGGCGAAGCTGGACTCGACTTCCAGCAGCAGCGCGCGCGGGTAATCCAGGCTGACCTGGGAGCTGAAGCGGTAAGCCCAGGCGGCGAGAAAACGCTGCCAATCTTCGATCTGCGCGGGGTCGTATTCGGCCGTGGCGAAGTCTTGGCTCAGCGCCTGGGCGGCATTCAGGGATTGCCCCGCGCGCAGACCGAGCGCCCGCGCCGCCGGATTGAGCGTTTGCAACACCCGCCGCTGCGGCGTGCCGGCGAGCAGCACCAGCGGCCGCTCGGGCTCGGGGTGCCGGCGCAGCACGCCATCGAGCGCCAGTTGCGGCAGCAGGATGCAGGCCCAGCGCAGGCTCATCGCAACGCCCACTGCGTGTGTGAAATAGGCGCCGCCGTGGCCAGGCCGCCGCGGCATTTCAAAACCCGTAGTTGCGTCGCTTCCACGGCCAGTCGCAGCGCCGCCGGTGATGGATTGACCGCTTCGGCCAGCGGGCGATAGGCGAAGGCCAGGGTCTGCCCGGTTTCCGCGGCGATCTGTAAGCGGCGCAGGGCGCGATCATCCGCCTGCTTCGGCCAGCACAGCACCGCGCCGCAACTACCCGAGCGCAGGCATTGCTCGGCGGCCCAGAGCGCGTCGCGCGGGCTGGCCTCGATCAACGTCAGCCAACGCAAATCCACCCCGGCGGCCAGCCAGGCGGGCGGGTAGGGCAGATGAGGCGGCGCCACCAGCACGATGCGCTCCGCCGCCTGGCTCAGGCGCGCCAGGGTCGGCCAGAGCAATTGCAATTCGCCGATACCCTCGGCGCCGCACAGAATCTCGCTCAGCGCCGCGGCGGGCCAGCCGCCGCTCGGTAACAGTGCATCCAGCACCGCATGGCCGGTCGGCTGCAGATTTGTCGGCGCCCCTTGCGGCTGGCCTTTCCACACCCGTCGCTCGAGTAACAGCGTATCGAGTGCCAGCACCGCGCCGCTCATCGTGGCCACCACACCTGCCCGGGCCTTACCCATGCAGGGCAAGACAGCGGGTATACGGGTGCAGGAACGGGGATGAAAAGCATAACGACGACTTCAAATTAACTGTATGTGCATACAGTATTTTATCCGCCGGATTTAGCGCAAGTCAGATTGCTATCAAGGGGATGAGCGGGGCGTCCTCCCTGGGTTGCAGCGGCGATGCCCGCGTCGCTGCGGGCCATCGCTCGGGAACTCAAAGTCCCCGGCAGGTATCGCCGAAAGCGCGAATCAGGGCGGTGCGGTGCAGGGCGTCGAGCTTTTGTTGCTCGGCCTGGGCCTCGATGGCGCCGTACAGTCGCTCGTGGCAGGTGCCTTGCTGCAGTTCCGTCAGCGCCGGGGCGAGGGTTTGCAGCAATTCCTGATTGAGCAGGTTGAGGCGGGTGCGGATTTCCTCAAGTGGCATGGGCGGCGCACCGTCGCTGCTCAAGGATGCGGCCAGCAGTTGATACTGGATCAGCTTGTTGGCTTCCATCTGCCAGCGGAAGAAGGAGACGACCTGCTTGGGGGCCAGATGGTGAGTCTGCGCATGGGCGGACAACAGCGTCAGTTGTTCGGCCTCGCGCACTGCGTCCTCCACCGCCTTGCCGGTTTGCGCCTTGCTCGCGGCTACCTGGTCGGCCAGCAGCAGACGCTCGGCGCACAGCGCTACCAGCCGCTCCAGTGCCGAGTCCGTGGTGGCGTGGGCCATTAGCGGCATGCCGCAGAGCAGGGTGGAGAGAATCAAGTAACAGCCGAAACGGCGCATGAGAGTGTCCTGGCAGAGATGCGGGGTGCAACGCTAGCGGACTGGCACGAGCCCCGGCAAGCGCGATGGTGTCAGCGATCGCCCTGTTGTTCCGATTGCAGCAGGCGCGGCTGGAACATGCCGTCGGCAAGCAGGCGGACGGGCTCTTCCCCGTCCTCTTCCCGGGCGAGGAATTCACGCACGACCTGGGCGGTTCGCCAGGCGCTGGTTACCACGAAAAAATGCCCTTCGCCCTGTAGGACGTGGACCTCGGCACGGCGAATGGAGCCACGCAAAATATGCGCGTTGTACAACCGCACCAGGGTGTCGCGTTCGCCGGTGAGAATCAGCGTGCGCTGGCGTAGACGGAACAGCCGCAGCAGGCTGGTCCAGCCGGCCAGGGCGGCGAGTTGATGGTAGTAGGCGCGTGGGTTGACCGTGAGCATGCCGTTGACCACGCCGAAGCGCAGCAGCGCCTGTACCGAATTGCGCGAGCCGCCTTGCTTGCCTGGCCTGGCCCTGTTGCGTTTGCCGAAAAAGGCCAGGATGTCGGCTGGCTTCATCAGCATCGCCGGGCCCGCGGAGGTCGCCGCGAGTATCAGTCGGCGCACCATATTCGGGTGGCGCAGGGCGAACTCCTGGGCCAGGGCGCCGCCCCAGCTCACGCCGAATACATCCGCCTGCTCGACGCCCAGGCGTTGCAGCAGTTCGGCGATCAGGTCGGCATGGCGCGGCAAACGCATCGGCCAGGTCGGCATCTGCGATTTACCGACTCCTGGCACGTCGAATGTAATGGTCTGGTAGTCCTGCAGTTCATCGCGCAAGGGGTCGAAGGTGCGGATCAGGCCGCCCAGCCCATTGAGCAAGAGCAGTGGCGGGCCTTCGCCGCGGATGGAGACGTTCAAAGCCAAACCGTTGATGGTGATGGTATGCGTCGGCATGGTTTCCCTCCCTTGGGCTGCCCGCTGTTTTAGACAGCGTCTACCGTTTGTGTTGCAGGAATTGGCGGCAATTCATTGACCGCGCCATGGCGAGGCGCACGAGCGCATGGAAAAGCGACTTGCCTCGCTACGCGGAGGCCGCACTGACTATCATCAAGTCATCCACGCCCATCGAGAATCGAAAGTCATGCGCGCCATCCTGTTTGTTGTGTTTCTCGGCCTCGTGCCCGGCCTTTCATCCAGCACCATGGCCGCCGAGGCGGTGGAGATCGAGACGCTGTTGCAGACCAGTCAATCCTGGGATGGCACGCCCTACCAGGGCTACTCCGGCGGGCAGCCCGAGCCGACCCTGGTGAAATTCAGCATTCCCGCCAATACCACCCTGGCCTGGCATACCCACGCGGTAATCAATATCGGCTATGTACTCAGCGGCGTGTTATTCGTCGAAAAGCAGAACAGCACCGACAAGCTGGTGCTGCACGCCGGCGATAGCCTGGCCGAACTGGTGGGCATCGCGCATCGCGGCTATACCACCGAGCAGCCGGTCGAACTGCTGGTGTTCTATGCCAATAGCCGGGGGCTGCCGCTGAGCAGCCGCGTGCCGTAACGCTTCACCTGGGCAGCCGCTGCCAGGGCCAGCGCCCTTCGAGTTCAACCTCCAGGGCCATGCTCAGGAAGGTACGGATCAGCACGATCACACCGAGTACCAGCACATCGTCGAGGGTCGGCGTCATGGCCACGGTGCGCACGATATCGGCGGCGACGAGAAACTCCAGGCCGAGCAGAATGCCTCGCCCCAGATCCTGGCGAAAGCGCCGGTAGGGCGCCTCCGTCTGCCGCCCCGAGATGAAGAAACGCAGCGTCGCCCACCCCAGCCCGAGGACGATGACCAGCGCCCCGACGCCGTCGATCGTCAGCCCTACGATTTCAATGATGTCCATAAACGATGGCATGCCAATCTCCCGTGGAGGCCGGGTGCCGCATCGGTGGCGGGCGGTAATGGGTAATGCATTCGGTTGCGTTGTGCCCGCGGGGTTCCGCTAATGTTTCGCCTTCAGCCCAGGCCCCGCTCGCGCCACAGCTTGTGCGCGCTGTGGTGGAGAATTCCGTGACGCCTGGCCAGCGCGCGGCGGTCCGGGTCGTAGCCGCCGCCGATCAGCCCAACCACGGGGATATCTCGGCTAAGGCAGTGATCGAGCACCGCGGTGTCGCGGGCGGCGACGCCGGCATCGGTCAGTTGCAGGTAGCCCAGGGCGTCGTCGCGATGCACATCGACGCCGGCGTCATAGAGCAGGATATCCGGCCGGTACAGCGGCAGCAGGTAGTTGAGCGCATCGTTCACCACCTGCAGGTAGGCCGCGTCGCCCATGCCCATGGGCAGGGGGATATCCCAGTCGCTGTGCGCCTTGCGCGCGGGGTAGTTTTTCTCGCAATGCAGGGAAACGGTGATCGCCTCCGGCGTATCGGCCAGCAGACGGGCGGTGCCGTCGCCCTGGTGCACGTCGCAGTCGAAGATCAGTACGCGCCCGGCTTTGCCGCTGTGCAGCAGGTATTGGCTGACCACCGCCAGGTCATTGAAGATGCAGAAGCCGGCCGGGTGATCGTAATGCGCGTGGTGGGTGCCGCCGGCCAGGTGACAGGCCAGGCCGTGTTCGAGCGCCTTTTCGGCGGCCAGCAACGAGCCGCCGACCGCGCGCAGGGTGCGCCGGGCCAGGGCCTCGCTCCAGGGCAGGCCGAGGCGGCGTCGTTCCTCGTGGGCCAGGTCTCCCGAGCGAAAGCGTTCGATATAGGCCGGGCAATGAGCCAGGGCGAGAATATCCTCGGCGCAGCGTTCCGGGCGCAGCAGCTCGGCATCCGTGGTCAGGCCGCTGTCCACCAGGTGGTCGCGCAGCAGGCGGAACTTCTCCATGGGGAAGCGGTGCGCCGCGGGGAAGGGCGGGCTGTAGTCATCGTGATAGACCAGCGGCAGGCGCATAGAATAAGCCCTGTAGATAAATTGAAGCGCGCGGCGCCCGAGTATGGCGGGGCTGCCCGGCCCTGCTCAAGCGGAGTGACGATGGCTGACTTGATTGAATTGCACAGCGCGCGGCTGCAGCTGCGTGCCTGGCGCGCCGCGGACCTGGAACCTTTTGCGGCGCTCTGTGCGGACCCGCAGGTGATGCGCTATTTCCCCGCGCCATACAGCCGCGCCGATGTGGCGGCGATGATCCGGCGTTTTCGCCGGCATTTCGCCGAGCACGGCTTCGGCGTGTGGGCCCTGCAGCGTAAGGACAACGGCGCCTTTATCGGCTTCACCGGTATCGGTCATGTCGGCTTCGAGGCACCTTTCGGCCCAGCGGTGGAAATCGCCTGGCGCCTGGCCCACGCGCACTGGGGCCAGGGCTTCGCCAGCGAAGCGGCGCGCGCGGCCCTGGGCTGTGCCTTCGAGCAACTCGGGCTGGAGCAGGTCGTGGCCTTTACCGCGGTGGATAACCTGCCGTCGCAGCGGGTGATGCAGGCGATTGGCATGCGTCATGCCCCTGCCGAGGATTTTGACCATCCCAGGCTGGCGCCAGGCCATGCGTTGCGTCGGCATGTGCTCTATCGTTTGCGGCATGACGAGTGGCGAGGCGGGGCAATGAGCGACGACGCGGCTAGCCCGTCGGGCCGGTGAAACGGGTAAAATCGGCCGATTAGCAGGTCATTGAAAAACGTAGGCGAGGTAGGCAAGACAAGGCAAAAATAGGCGAGGAAGCGGAGTTTACGTGCTGTAAATGAGCATTCTGAGCCTGTTTTTAACGCAGTATTGCCAACGTAGGTAGTTTTTCAACGGCCTGTTAGCGCATACCACCGTCGAATACGGCCGGTTACCGAATGACGTTTTGCCGCTTTCTTGGCGGTTATTGGAGAGCATGCATGAGTCAGGTGTTGAATGAATTGGTCGCCCTGCTGACCCTCGAGACCATCGAAGAGAACCTGTTTCGCGGCGTCAGCCAGGACCTCGGCTTTCGCCAGTTGTTCGGTGGCCAGGTGCTCGGCCAGTGCGTATCGGCGGCCAGCCAGACGGTCGATCCGGCGCGCCATGTGCACTCGATGCATGGTTACTTCCTGCGCCCCGGCGATGCCGGTTTGCCGGTGGTCTATCAGGTCGACCGGGTGCGCGACGGCGGCAGTTTCAGCACCCGGCGGGTGACGGCGATCCAGAAGGGCAAGCCGATCTTCACCTGCAGCGCTTCCTTCCAGTTCGACGAGGGCGGTTTCCATCACCAGAACAGCATGCCCGAGGTACCGGGGCCGGAGCAGCTGAAGTCGGAAACCGAACTGTCGCGTATGGTCGAGGCGATGATTCCCGAGCGCATGCGCGAGCGCGCGATCAGCGAAAAACCCATCGAAATCCGCCCGGTGACGCGGATCAACCCCTTCGCTCCCGAGCCGTGCGAGCCGGTCAAGTATGTCTGGTTCCGCGCCGCCGGCGAGCTGCCGGACGAACCGCAACTGCACAAGCTGCTGCTGGCTTACGCCAGCGACTTCAACCTGCTGACCACCTCGATGCAGCCCCATGGCGTGTCGGTGTTCCAGAAGTTCATGCAGGTCGCCAGCCTCGACCACGCGCTGTGGTTCCACGCCGACCTGCGCATGGACGATTGGCTGCTCTATGCCATGGACAGCCCCTGGGCCGGCAATGCCCGCGGCTTTTCCCGCGGCAGCATCTTCAACCGCCAGGGCCAGCTGGTCGCCTCGGTGGCCCAGGAAGGCCTGACCCGAGTCCGTGAGGATTGGAAATGACATTGCGCACGGCGCGCCATTGGGTGTTCGACATGGACGGCACCCTGACCCTCGCCGTGCACGATTTCGAGGCGATCAAGCGGGCGCTGGAAATTCCCCAGGACCACGACATTCTGCATCACCTGGCTGCCTTGCCCGCCGAGGTGGCGGCGGCCAAACACGCCTGGTTGCTGGACCACGAGCGCGAATTGGCCCTCGGCGCACAGCCGGCACCGGGCGCCGTCGAGCTGGTGCGCGAGCTGCAGGCGCGCGGTTGCCGGCTCGGCATCCTCACCCGCAACGCCCACGCGCTGGCCCTGCTGACGTTGCAGGCGATCGGTCTGGGCGAGTATTTCGCCAGTGACGATGTGCTCGGACGCGACGAGGCGCCGCCGAAACCCCATCCCGGCGGCCTGTTGCACCTGGCCGAGCGCTGGCGGGTGGCGCCGAGTGAACTGGTGATGGTCGGCGACTATCGATATGACCTGGAGTGCGCGCGGGCGGCGGGGGCCTACAGCGTGCTGGTGAATCTCGCGGAAAACCCCTGGCCGGAACTGGCTGATCATTTCGCCGCGGATTGTTGGAGCCTGGCAGGCGCTTTAGCGCAGATTCGCTGATAGAGATCAAGGCCCGCCGCCGCGCCGCGCCCACACTGCGCAGACCGTCCTTTCCGGGAGAACCGCCATGACCGATTTCGATCCGCAAGCCGCACTGGATGCCTTGTACAACGAATACAGCGAGCGCGCCGAGGCGATTCGCCGCGACATGACGCGCAGCGAACCGGTGGAAGCCGTCGAGCAGGCCCAGCAGCGCCAGAACGATGAAGTGCTCAATGCCCTGCTGGCCGAGGCCGAGGAGGGCATGAATCAGGTCGGGCTGGCCCGCTTGCGCCTGGCCGAAGGGCGATACGGCAGCTGTGTGCGATGCGCCCAGCCGATCGAGCCCGCGCGCCTGCAGGCGCTGCCCGCCGCCAGGTTCTGCGCGGCCTGCGCCGACAGCTGATCGGTGGCAGGGCATTGGCATGGTACGTCTCAGCGCCGCCGCAGAGCGCCGCGAGCTTTGTCGCGCGCATGAAATAAGACGGAGTCCAGAGAGCATACGGCTTGTGGATGCTGGCCGATGCGGCCATGATTTCTCCAGCCCCGTTGGCCCCCCGTTTTAAGGATTACCAATGCCCGACTCCGTTGCTGCCCACCTGCGGTTGGCACCCGAAGCCCTAACCCGTCCCTTCTCCCCGGAACAGTTCAACTTCGCCAGCACCGACGATCTGGAGCCCTTCCGTGGCGTGCTCGGTCAGGAGCGCGCGGTCGAAGCCTTGCAGTTCGGCGTGGCCATGCCGCGCCCCGGTTACAACGTATTCGTCATGGGCGAGCCGGGCACCGGCCGCTTCTCCTTCGTCAAGCGCTACCTCAAGGCCGAAGCCAAGCGTCTGGAAACCCCGGCGGACCGGGTCTACGTCAACCACTTCGACGAGCCCCGCGAACCCCGCGCGCTGGAGCTACCGGCCGGTACCGCTGGAGAATTCATCGCCGATGTGAACGGTCTGGTCGACAACCTGTTGGCGACCTTTCCGGCGGTGTTCGAGCACCCCTCGTTCCAGCAGAAGAAAAACGCCATCGACCGCGCCTTCAACAAGCGCTACGACCAGGCCCTGGACGTGATCGAACGATTGTCCCTGGAAAAGAACGTGGCGCTGTACCGCGACAGCACTAATATCGCCTTCACCCCGATGCTCGACGGCAAGGCCCTCGACGAAGCCGAGTTCGCCCAGTTGCCGGAAGCCGATCGCGAGCGCTTCCACCTCGACATCGCGACCCTCGAAGAGCGCCTCAATGAGGAGCTCGCCAGCTTGCCGCAATGGAAACGCGAATCGAGCAACCAGCTGCGCCAGCTCAACGAGGAAACCATTACCGTCGCGCTGCAGCCGCTACTTGCGCCCTTGTCGGAAAAATACGCGGAAAATGCCGAGGTCTGCGCCTATTTGCAGGCGGTGCAGGTCAACCTGCTGAAGACCGTAGTCGATCAGTTGGTCGAAGTGGAGAAGGCCGACGCCCAGACCCGCAAGATGCTCGAGGAGCAGTACTGCCCGAGCCTGGTGGTCGGCCATCACGCCCAGGGCGGCGCGCCCGTGGTGTTCGAGCCGCACCCGACCTACGACAACCTGTTCGGCCGGATCGAATACAACGCCGATCAGGGCGCGCTCTATACCAGCTACCGTCAATTGCGCCCCGGCGCATTGCACCGCGCCAACGGCGGTTTTCTGATTCTCGAAGCGGAAAAGATGCTCGGCGAGCCGTTCGTCTGGGATGCGCTCAAGCGCGCGCTGCATTCGCGGCAACTGAAGATGGAATCGCCACTCGGCGACCTGGGCCGTATCGCAACCGTAACGCTCAACCCGCAGGTGATTCCCCTGCAGGTCAAGGTGATCATCATCGGTGCGCGCCAGCTGTACTACGCATTGCAGGATCACGATCCGGACTTCCAGGAAATGTTCCGCGTGCTGGTCGACTTCGACGAGGACATTCCCCTCGGCGATGAAAGCCTGGAGCAATTCGCCCAGTTGATGAAAACCCGCACCATGGAAGAGGGCATGGCGCCCCTTACTGCTGCCGCGGTGGCGCGGCTGGCGACCTACAGCGCACGCCTGGCCGAGCACCAGGGGCGTTTGTCGGCACGCATTGGCGACCTGTTCCAGTTGGTCAGCGAGGCCGACTTCATCCGTCAGTTGGCCAGCGAGGTGGTCACCGACGTCGGCCATATCGAACGTGCGCTCAAGGCCAAGGCCACGCGCACCGGACGGGTCTCGGCGCGGATCATCGACGACATGCTGGCCGGCATCATCCTGATCGATACCGCGGGCGCCGCGGTGGGCAAGTGCAACGGCCTGACCGTGCTAGAGGTCGGTGATTCGGCGTTCGGCGTACCGGCGCGCATCTCTGCCACTGTGTATCCGGGCGGCAGCGGCATCGTCGACATCGAGCGCGAGGTCAACCTCGGCCAGCCGATCCACTCCAAGGGCGTGATGATTCTCACCGGCTACCTGGGCAGCCGCTATGCCCAGGAGTTCCCCCTGGAGATTTCCGCGAGCATCGCCCTGGAACAGTCCTACGGCTATGTCGACGGCGACAGCGCCTCGCTCGGCGAGGTCTGCACGCTGATCTCGGCCTTGTCGCGCACGCCGCTCAAGCAGTGCTTCGCCATCACCGGTTCGATCAACCAGTTCGGCGAGGTACAGGCGGTCGGCGGAGTCAACGAGAAGATCGAGGGCTTCTTCCGCCTGTGCGAGGCACGCGGCCTGACCGGCGAGCAGGGAGCGATCATTCCGCATTCCAATGTCTCGACCTTGATGCTCGATGAGCGGGTGCTGCAGGCGGTGCGCGCCGGGCAGTTTCATATCTACGCCGTGCGCCAGGTCGATGAGGCGCTGAGCCTGTTGGTTGGCGAGGAAGTCGGCAGCCCGAACGCCAAAGGCCAGTTCCCCAGTGGCAGCGTCAATGCACGGGTCGTCGAACGTCTGCGCGAAATCGCCGAAATGGGCATGGCAGAGGAAGAAAAGGAAGCGCCGAAAATCGAGGAGCCGGTAGTCGCGGTGAAAAAGCCACGGGCGAAAAAACCGGCAGCTTGAGCATTGGCCGAAAGGTTGGTTCGATAGCCGGTTCCGACCGCATGATCGGGTTCCGGCATCGAAAGCCCCTGGCGGTATGGGTTTGGCGGCTTTCATCCACACAGTTATCCACAGTCTTGTGTGACAACTGTCGGCTTCCCTGGGTCGCCCACTCGGGTGTAGGCTGAAGCCAGGTCTCTTCGAGGGTCGTCGCGATGCCGCGTAGCCTTTGCCTTACCCGCCAATGCCTGGGTCTGGTGACTCGTATCGAGTGCGCCGTGCTGCCGCTGGCGGGCGAGAAAGGTCTCTGGACGCTGATCTGCGCGGCGGGCATGTCGGGCGCTCAACCCTCGACGATCAAGGCGCAGGGCCCGTTCTACGGGCCTTTCGTTGCCGAAGGGATATTGCTGGCGATTACCGAAAGTCTGGCGGCGCAGGGCTATGGGGTGTGCGACGAGTTGCCGATCTGGCGCCTGCATATCCAGGCTGAGCTACGCCGCTTGAACGGCGTGCGTTGCCGTAATCTTGGCGACTATCAGTTCAAACCGGAAAATTGATGGCCGGCTGAGCAGCATTTAACCAGCCTGCTCGAATGCCGCTGCCGTGCGCTTTGTAGCGATCGATCCTGAACCTGCCCACAAGGTTATCCACAGTTGCCGGGGATAACCTGTGCCGACGTTTATCGCAACAATACCAGGGTTGTCTGCAAGGCCGTGCTGGGTATACTCGCCGGCTGTTTGAACCCTTAGTGAGTCCCCCTATGGAACGCTTTATCGAAAACGCGATGTATGCATCTCGTTGGCTGCTGGCCCCTCTGTATTTTGGTCTGTCGCTCGGCCTCCTGGCCTTGATGCTGAAGTTCTTTCAAGAAGTCTTTCATATTCTCCCCAGCGTATTCTCCATCGCCGAGGCAGATCTGATCCTGGTGATCCTGTCGTTGATCGATATGGCCCTGGTTGGCGGTCTGCTGGTCATGGTGATGATTTCCGGTTACGAGAATTTCGTCTCGCAACTGGATATCGACGAAGGCAAGGAGAAACTCAGCTGGCTGGGCAAGATGGACTCCGGTTCGCTGAAGATGAAAGTCGCCGCCTCTATTGTGGCGATTTCCTCGATTCATCTGCTCAAAGTGTTTATGAACGCCGAGAACATCGACGTGGAACACCTCCAGTGGTACGTGATCATCCACATGGCTTTTGTGGCCTCGGCATTCGCCATGGGTTACCTGGATAAGCTGACCAAGCACGACCATTGATTGCCCTTACGCCTGCCCAGCCGCCCGGCCGTTGCAAAACGGACGGGCGGTTTGCTTTCTGCCTTGCGTTTTTATTTTCTTATACAAAAATAAAATATGTATAATTTTTGTATAAGAAACCTCGCGAGGTCTACGCCATGTATCTGCACGATTTATCCGCCCATGCGCATGCCGGGCACATCGATGAGCTCAACCTGATTTCCATTGAGGGCGGGATCTACGTCCTGGAAATTCGCATGGCCGGTCGCGCGCAGTCGTTGCACGACGAAAGTGGCCGCACCTTGCACCTGTGCTCGGTGGAGCACGCCCGCGAGCTGCTGCATGAGTTACCTCAGGTGCCTTTCCACCTGGTACATGCTTCGGTGCACGACGAGATGTGCGGCATGCCGACAGGCACCCAGAACACCCTGCGCGTGCCTATTTCCTTGAGCTCTTCCTGGTAGCGCCCCGGGCGCCTCGAACTTATCGGGCACGGGTGTCCATTGCCAAGCGCTGCCGGCGCTTTCATCTCTGCGAGAAGGTCATCCCATGAATACCCGCCGGCTTGCCCTGGTACTCGGCGATCAGCTGTCTTTCGACCTGCCGAGCCTGCTGGCGCTCGACCCGCAGCACGATGCCGTGCTGCTGGCCGAGGTGGCCGCGGAAACCGACTATGTGCCGCATCATCCGCAGAAGATCGCACTGATCTTCAGCGCCATGCGCCATTTTGCCGAAGCGTTGCGCGCGCGCGGCTGGTGCGTGCATTACGTCCAGCTGGACGATGCGCACAACAGCGGCTCGCTGCCTGGCGAACTACAGCGTTGGGCAGCACAGCTGCAGGCCACCGAGGTGCACCTGACCGAACCGGGCGAATGGCGCCTGGAGCAGGCGTTGCGGGCCTGCGCCGTGCCGATCACCTGGCATGCCGACAGCCGCTTCATCTGTAGCCGTGGCGAGTTCGCGCGCTGGGCCGAAGGGCGCAAGCAACTGCGCATGGAGTTCTTCTACCGCGAGATGCGCCGCAAGACTGGGTTGCTGATGAATGGTGATGGCACTCCGGTGGGTGGCGCCTGGAACTTCGATGCGGAAAACCGCAAGGCGCTGCCCAAACAGCTCAAGGCGCCGATGACGGCGCGCTTTCCAGTCGACGCCATCACCCGGGAGGTACTGGCTCTGGTGGGCGAGCGGTTTAGCCATCACTACGGCAGCCTGGCGGCCTTCGACTACCCGGTGACCCACGCCGAGGCTGAAGCGCTGTGGCGACACTTTCTCGACTTCGCCATGCCGGCCTTTGGCGATTACCAGGACGCCATGGCGTTGGGCGAGCCGTTTTTGTTTCATGCGCGGATCAGCGCGGCGTTGAATATCGGCTTGCTGGACGTGCGCCGGCTTTGTGCGGATGTCGACGCTGCCTACTGGCGCGGTCAGGTGCCGCTGAATGCCGCCGAGGGCTTTATCCGCCAACTGATCGGTTGGCGCGAGTACGTACGCGGCATCTACTGGCTACAGATGCCCGAATACGCCGAGCGTAACGCCTTCGGCAACACGCGGCCGCTGCCTGAGTTCTATTGGACGGGGCACACTCGGATGAAGTGCATGAGCCAGGCCATCGGCCAGACCCTGGAGCATGCCTATGCTCACCATATCCAGCGGCTGATGGTGACCGGCAACTTCGCCCTGCTCGCCGGCATTCGGCCCAGCCAGGTCTGCGACTGGTACCTGGCGGTGTATATGGATGCGTTCGACTGGGTCGAGTTGCCCAACACCCTGGGCATGGTCATGCATGCCGATGGCGGTTACCTCGGCTCCAAGCCTTATTGCGCCAGTGGTCAGTACATCAAGCGCATGTCCAACTACTGCGGCGACTGCGCGTACAAGGTCAGCGAAAGCGTGGGTGAGCGGGCCTGCCCGTTCAACGCCTTGTATTGGCATTTTTTAATGCGCCACCGCGAGCAACTGTCCGGCAATCACCGGCTGGGCATGATCTATCGCGGCCTGGACAAGATGAGTGAGGCCAAGCGACAGGGACTCTGGGCGCGGGGCGAGCAGTTGCTGGCGCGGCTGGATGCCGGTGAACCCTTGTGAAGAAGGCCGAACTACCGGTCAAGTCCTGTCCGGTGTGCGGTTTCGCCTTCACCTGGCGCAAGAAGTGGGCGCGCTGTTGGGCTGAGGTGAAGTACTGCTCCGAGCGCTGCCGTCGTCGACGCTCTGGGGTGGTCGGCGGTTAGGGCGAGTGGACGCTTTGTGCTAGGCTGGCCGACCTTTTTTCAGCCCAGCGGAGCAGTGCAATGTCCGAAATCAACCTCTCGACCGATGAAACCCGGGTCAGCTACGGCATCGGTCGCCAACTTGGCGGTCAATTGCGCGACAACCCGCCGCCGGGCGTGAGCCTGGAGGCGATCATCGCCGGTCTGTCCGACGCGTTCGCTGGCCAGCCGAGCCGTGTCGGCGAGGCCGAACTGTCCGCCAGCTTCAAGGTCATCCGCGACGTGATGCAGGCCGAAGCGCAAGCCAAGGCCGAAGCGGCCGCCGGCGCCGGCTTGGCCTTCCTTGCCGAGAATGCCAAGCGTGACGGTATCACCGTGCTGGCTTCCGGCCTGCAATACGAAGTGCTGAGCAGTGGCGAAGGCGCCAAGCCGTCCCGCGAAGACACCGTGCGCACCCACTACCATGGCACCCTGATCGACGGCACTGTGTTCGACAGCTCCTACGAGCGCGGCCAGCCTGCGGAGTTTCCGGTTGGCGGCGTGATCGCCGGTTGGACCGAAGCCCTGCAACTGATGAATGCCGGCAGCAAATGGCGCCTGTACGTGCCTAGCGAGCTGGCCTACGGCGAGCAAGGTGTTGGTAGCATCCCGCCGCACAGCGTGCTGGTGTTCGACGTCGAGCTGCTGGACGTCCTCTAAGGCGCAATCCTGGGGCGGTTCGCCGCCCCGCGATTGGGTAACCGCCGTAGCCTGGATACACCTTGGCGCAATCCGGGTGCTATTACGAATTGCGCCGCGTTGTGCGGTTTATCCGCGCTATGAGAACGGCCGATTTTGTCTTCATGGGCGCAATGCCCGGGCATAGCAGAACAGAAACAGATTGCGCACCAGTTCCTTGAGCACCAGCGGTTCGCTGGAGTTGAGCTCATGCAGATCCAGATCGCCCATATCGCGCAGTTCATCCAGCGCTTGCTCTTCGAGCACCGCGCACACCTCACCGGTATTGCGATTGAGAATGCGCAGGTAAGGTTGCGGCCGATCAAGCCAGGCATCGATCAAGTAGGTCATGACTCATCTCCTTTTAAGTGGTTAGATGAGAATAATTCCTATTTAATTTATAGCAAGGATTAATTGTTCGCCGTCGGTCGGGCAATAAAAAGCCCGTCGCATGGACGGGCTTGTGTGTTGCGGGAACTGTCAGTGCGTGCGGGCCACGGCGAAGTGGCTCAGCTCAATCAGCGCATCGCGGTATTCGCTGGCGGGCAGGGCATCCAGGCAGGCGATCGCCCGTTCGGCGTAGTCGCGGGCCTGTTGGGCGGTGTAATCCAGGGCGCCAGCGGCTTCCACGGCATTGCGGATGCTTTCCAAGTCCTCGATGCCACCTTTCTGAATCGCCTGGCGCACCAGGGCGGCCTGCTCGGGGGTGCCTTCGCGCATGGTGTAGATCAGCGGCAGGGTCGGTTTGCCTTCGGCCAGATCGTCGCCGACATTCTTGCCCAGGGTGCTGGCATCGCCGCGGTAATCGAGTAGGTCGTCGACCAACTGGAAGGCCACGCCCAAATGGTCGCCGAATACGCGCAGGGCTTCGGTCTGCTCCGCCGTCGCGCCGGCCAGCGCCGCGGCGCTGTGGGTCGAGGCCTCGAAGAGCATCGCGGTTTTGCCGCGAATCACTTCCATATAGGTCTCTTCCGTGGTGCTGGCGTCACGAATCTTCGACAGCTGCAGTACCTCGCCCTCTGCGATGACCCGGGTGGCCTTGGAGAGGATTTTCATCACCGGCATGGAGCCGAGTTCGACCATCATTTCGAAGGAGCGCGAATACAGGAAGTCGCCCACCAGCACGCTCGGTGCGTTGCCCCACTGGGCATTGGCGGTGCTGCGCCCGCGGCGCATGTCGGACATGTCGACCACGTCGTCATGCAGCAGGGTGGCGGTGTGCAGGAATTCGATGGTGGCGGCGAGCAGGCGCAGGTCGTCGCCAGCCAGCCCCAGGGCCTTGCCACTGAGCAGCACCAGCAACGGGCGCAGGCGTTTGCCACCAGCGGAGATAATATAGTCGCCGATCTTCTCTACCAGGGGTACGCGCGAAACCAGCTGGGCGCGGATGATGCCGTCGACAGCGGTAAAATCGTCCGCCACCACGCGATAGAAAGCCTGGGGTTGCATCGCTTGCACCTGCTTCTCATGGGTTGCGCGGCATGCTATGGGGCAGGGTAGGGGCTGTCAAGGCAAGTGGTGCGGTGGCTGCCGATGGCGGCGGGGTTGCCATGGCGCGCCGTCTGGGCCTTGCGTCGCGCTGGTGGCTTGCGTACAATCGCGCACCCTGAACTTTCCCCCTGGGTATTTCCCTGCCTTACGCAATTGCAAGGGTGTCCTTCCGGCCCCAAGCAGCCATGCCAGCCGACACTTATTCCTATAAAGCGCTGGGTGAGCAGGATTAACGGAGATTTACCATGTACGCAGTAATTGTTACTGGTGGCAAGCAATACAAAGTCACCGAAGGCGAATTCCTCAAGGTCGAAAAACTCGAAATCGCCACTGGCGAAGCCGTGACTTTCGACCGCGTGCTGTTGATCGGCAACGGCGACGATGTGACCATCGGCGCTCCGGTTGTTGATGGCGCCAAAGTCGTGGCCGAGGTTGTTGCTCAAGGCCGTCACGATAAAGTCACCATCATCAAGTTCCGCCGTCGTAAGCACCACATGAAGCGTCAGGGCCACCGTCAGTGGTACACCGAGATCAAAATCACCGGTATCCAGGCCTGATTCATTTCGGTCTGATCCCTTAATAGGAGTATTGAACTCATGGCACACAAAAAAGCTGGCGGTTCTACCCGCAACGGTCGCGACTCAGAAGCCAAACGCCTTGGCGTGAAGATGTATGGCGGCCAGGCTATCAAAGCAGGCAACATCATCGTGCGTCAGCGCGGCACCCAGTTCCATGCCGGTTACGGCGTTGGCATGGGTAAGGATCACACTCTCTTCGCGAAAATCGAAGGCGTGATCAAGTTTGAAGTAAAGGGCGCGTTCAACCGCCGTTACGTGAGCGTCGTTGCGGCTTAATCGCGCGATTGCTGGGAAAGCCCCGTCCTTGCGACGGGGCTTTTTTGTTTCTGTATTCTTGGGGTTCTTGCCAAACTGTCCTGGGCGCTGGCGTTCGATATCTGGATGCAGGTCAATTTTGCAAGAACCTGGTGTTTCTCGTTTTAGAGCCCGTTCAAGGTCTCGCGAACTGGTGTCCTGCAAGGCAAACGCAGGGCTGGCGCGCAACGGACGTTGAGCAAGTTCTTAGTTAACCCGCTTTGCTGCGGGAGGCGTACCCATGAAATTCGTCGATGAAGTATCGATTTATGTAAAGGCCGGCGACGGCGGTAACGGCATGATGAGCTTCCGTCGGGAGAAGTTCATCGAAAAAGGCGGCCCCAACGGTGGCGATGGTGGCGACGGCGGTTCGGTGTTTATCGAGGCCGACGAGAATCTCAATACCCTGGTCGACTATCGCTACACCCGGCGCTTTCAGGCGCAGAACGGCGAGAAGGGCGGCAGTACCGACTGTACCGGCGCCAAAGGTGAGGATCTGATTCTGCCGGTGCCGGTCGGCACAACGGTGGTCGATGCTTCGACCCAGGAAGTGATCGGCGATCTGACCAAGCCGGGACAGCGCTTGCTGGTGGCTCAGGGCGGCTGGCATGGTCTGGGCAATACCCGTTTCAAGTCGAGTACCAACCGTGCGCCGCGCCAGACCACGCCGGGTAAGCCGGGCGATGCCCGCGATCTGAAGCTGGAGCTGAAAGTGCTGGCCGATGTCGGCTTGCTCGGTTTGCCGAATGCCGGCAAGAGTACCTTTATCCGCTCGGTTTCCGCGGCCAAGCCCAAGGTGGCTGATTATCCGTTCACCACGTTGGTGCCGAACCTGGGTGTGGTGAGCGTCGAACGCTACAAGAGCTTTGTGATCGCGGATATTCCCGGTTTGATCGAAGGCGCTTCGGAAGGTGCGGGGCTGGGGATTCGCTTCCTCAAGCACTTGGCGCGTACCCGTCTGCTGCTGCACCTGGTGGACATGGCGCCGCTGGATCTGACCGATCCCGCCGAGGCGGCTGTGACCATCGTTGAGGAGCTGGCCAAGTTCAGCCCGGCATTGGCGGAGCGCGATCGCTGGTTGGTGCTGAACAAGGCCGACCAGATCCTCGAAGAGGAACAGGAAGCGCGTATCGCCGAAATCGTCGAGCGCCTGGAGTGGACGGGGCCGGTGTACGTGATTTCGGCTCTGGCGCATCAAGGCACTGAGAAGCTGTGCTACGACATCATGGATTACCTGGAGGCTCGCTCAGAGCGTATTCAGGAGAATCCGCAGTTTGCCGCCGAGTTGGCGGAGTTGGATCAGCGCATCGAGAACGAGGCGCGTGCCCAGTTGCAGGCGCTGGACGATAAGCGCGCGCTGCGTCGTTCCGGGGTCAAGGCGGTCGGCGATGTCGACGACGATGACAGCTTCTGGGATGAGGAAGATGATGAGGATGGGCCGGAGATTATCTACGTCCGGGATTAACAGGTCGCTGAAAACTACTGCGCTCGACTTGGCGGCGTTGAAATCAGTCCCGAAATGCTCAGGTACAGCTGTACACTGCGCTTTCTTATCTGATTTGTCCTTGCCTGGCCTTCGCTCGCTACGTTTTCAGGGTCTTGTTAGGCAAGAGTTCAGCGCCGCTTAATTGCGGCGTTTTTGTAAATTCGGGTCGCTGCTGGGGTTGGAAGATCATGCGTGACAAGGTAGCCGGTGCGCAGCGCTGGGTGGTGAAGATAGGTAGTGCGTTGCTGACCGCCGACGGTCGCGGCCTGGACCGCGCCGCCATGGCGGTGTGGGTCAAGCAGATGGTGGCGCTGCGTGAGCAGGGCGTGGAGTTGGTGCTGGTGTCGTCGGGGGCGGTGGCGGCCGGCATGAGCCGTCTCGGCTGGGTTACCCGACCCAGTGCCATGCATGAGCTGCAAGCGGCGGCGGCCATTGGTCAGATGGTGCTGATTCAGGCTTGGGAGTCGAGCTTCGCCGAGCATGCGCGGCGCACGGCGCAGATTCTCCTGACCCATGACGACCTCTCGGATCGCAAGCGCTACCTGAATGCGCGCAGCACGCTGCGCACCCTGGTCGATCTCGATGTGGTGCCGGTGATCAACGAGAACGACACCGTGGTCACCGATGAGATTCGCTTCGGCGATAACGACACCCTGGCGGCGCTGGTGGCCAACCTGGTCGAGGCCGATCTGCTGGTGATCCTCACTGACCGCGATGGCATGTACAACGCCGACCCGCGGCATAACCCGAATGCCGAGTTGATTCACGAGGCGCGTGCCGACGATCCGGCGCTGGATGCCGTGGCCGGCGGCGTGGGCGGTGCGCTGGGGCGTGGCGGCATGCAGACCAAGTTGCGCGCGGCGCGTCTGGCGGCGCGTTCCGGTGCGCATACGGTGATCGTCGGTGGTGCGATCGAGCAGGTGCTGGCGCGGCTCAAGGCTGGCGAGCGCCTGGGTACACTGTTGGCGCCCGAGCGCGGCATGCTGGCGGCGCGTAAACAGTGGCTGGCCGGGCACCTGCAGACGCGCGGCACGCTGGTTCTCGATGATGGCGCGGTGAAGGCGTTGAGCACCGGTACCAAGAGTTTGCTGCCGGTTGGGGTCAAGTCGGTGCAGGGCAGCTTTCGACGTGGCGAGATGGTGGTGTGTGTTGCCCTGGATGGGCGTGAAATCGCCCGCGGCCTGGCCAATTACAGTGCGCTCGAGGCGCAGAAAATTATCGGCCGCTCGTCCGATGCCATCGAGCAATTGCTCGGCTATGTGGATGAGCCGGAGCTGGTGCACCGGGATAATTTGATTCTGGTTTGAGCCATGCAACGTCTGTGTGTGTTTGCGTCTGCTGGGCTAAAGGCAGACGCTGTCTCGCAAGATGTTGAGCGGATTTTAGGGAGATAAAACTGATGCGGGTAATAAATGGACTGCTGGGCGCGCTGATGGTGGTGCCCTTGCTGGCGTCGGCCGAGAAGATCGGTGAAGTGTCGACCGTATTCAAACTGGTCGGGCCGAACGACAAGATCGTGATCGAGGCCTTTGACGACCCCAAGGTCGAGGGTGTGACCTGCTATCTGTCGCGGGCCAAGACCGGTGGGGTCAAGGGCGGTTTGGGTTTGGCTGAGGATCGCGCCGAGGCATCGATTGCCTGTCGCCAGGTTGGGCCGATCAGCTTCGAGGCTGAGCTCGAGGATGGCGAGGAGGTCTTTCGCGAGCGGACGTCCCTGGTGTTCAAGACCATGCAGGTGGTGCGTTTCTTCGATGTGCGGCGCAATACCCTGGTGTATCTGGTGTACAGCGACCGGGTGATTGAGGGAAGTCCGCAAAACGCGGTGACCGCGATCCCGATTCTGCCGTGGCCGAAAAAGTCCTGAGCATGGCCCGCGCCTTGGCGGTTTGTGGCTTTCGAGCGGGCAATAAAAAACCGACCATCAGGTCGGTTTTTTAACAGCGGGTAACTGTCAGCTTAGGCTGCAGCTGCACCGAGGGCCTTGATGTGGCCATTCAGGCGGCTCTTGTGACGCGCTGCTTTGTTCTTGTGGATGATGCCTTTGTCGGCCATGCGGTCGATTACCGGTACAGCCAGGGTGTAGGCGTTTTTGGCCAGTTCATGGTCCTTGGCGTCGATAGCCTTGACCACGTTCTTGATGTAGGTACGGACCATGGAGCGCAGGCTGGCGTTATGGCTACGACGCTTCTCAGCCTGTTTTGCGCGTTTTTTGGCAGAAGGTGTATTGGCCACCGTCAAGCTCCTCGAAAAAATCTGGGGGGTTACAAACAAATAAGGCCGCGAATCATGCCTATATGAGGTTGTGCTGTCAAGCGTGTTGGCTTTTCCCTGCGCTGGTCTGGTCAGTGGCAGGCCGCTACACTCGTCGCCTTTGCGCGCCGACGGGTTGTCCGTGATGGTGCTCGCTTGCGGAAGTCGGATATTACATGAATTTGCTCAAGTCGTTGGCCGCTGTCAGCTCCATGACCATGCTGTCGCGTGTGCTGGGTTTCGTGCGCGATACCATCATCGCCCGCACGTTCGGCGCCGGCATTGCCTCGGATGCCTTCGTGGTGGCCTTCAAGTTACCCAATCTGCTGCGGCGGATCTTCGCCGAAGGCGCCTTTTCTCAGGCGTTCGTGCCGATTCTCGCGGAGTACAAGACCCAGCAGGGCGAGGAGGCCACGCGGACTTTCATCGCCTACGTCTCGGGGATGCTGACACTGGTACTGGCGCTGGTGACGTTCGTCGGAATGCTCGCAGCACCCTGGATCGTCTGGGTCTCCGCGCCGGGTTTCGCCGACGAGGCCGATCGCTTCGCGCTGACCACTGACCTGTTGCGGGTGACCTTTCCTTATATATTGCTGATTTCGCTGTCGTCGCTGGCGGGGGCGATTCTCAATACCTGGAACCGTTTTTCAGTGCCGGCCTTCGTGCCGACCCTGCTCAACGTCAGCATGATCCTGTTCGCCCTGTTTCTGACCCCGTACTTCAACCCGCCGATCATGGCGCTGGGCTGGGCGGTGCTGGCCGGCGGCCTGCTGCAACTGGCGTTTCAACTGCCGCATCTGCGCAAAGTCGGCATGCTCGTGCTGCCTCGCCTGAACTTGCGCGATAGCGGGGTCTGGCGGG
Organism: uncultured Pseudomonas sp.; assembly: GCF_946885955.1. The sequence continues at coordinate 32,437 of NZ_CAMPHI010000034.1, read as the reverse complement.
TGCTCCGGCAGATGGGGCCGGCGATTTTCGGCGTGTCGGTCAGTCAGATTTCATTGATCATCAACACCATATTCGCGTCCTTTCTGGTCGCCGGGTCGGTGTCCTGGATGTATTTCGCCGATCGTCTGATGGAGCTGCCGGCGGGCGTTCTGGGCGTGGCGCTCGGCACCATATTGCTGCCAACTCTGTCGAAAACCTATGCCAGTGCCGACCGTGAGGAATATTCCAGGCTGCTCGATTGGGGCTTGCGCCTGTGTTTTATCCTGGCGTTGCCCAGCGCTGTGGCGCTCGCCGTTCTCGCCGAACCGCTGACGGTTTCGCTGTTTCAGTACGGCAAGTTCACCGGCAACGATGCCGATATGACCCAGCAGGCGCTGATGGCTTATTCCGTGGGGCTGCTTGGCATCATTCTGGTGAAGATACTCGCGCCGGGTTTCTATGCGCAGCAGAACATCCGAACGCCGGTGCGGATTGCCGTGGTGACGCTGATCGCCACACAGCTGATGAACCTGGTGCTAATCAAGCCCCTGGCCCATGCCGGGCTCGCCTTGGCGATCGGTCTTGGTGCATGCCTGAACGCGGGCTTGCTGTATTGGCAATTGCGCAAGGCCGACATGTTCCAGCCGCAACCGGGCTGGGCGGGCTTTCTCGCCAGATTGCTGGTGGCCGTGTTGACGATGGCCGCGGTGCTGTTGGTCGCCATGCACTACATGCCGGCCTGGTCGGAGGGCGATATGTTCTGGCGCTTGTCGCGGCTGGCCGGGGTGGTGCTCGCCGGGCTGCTGAGCTACTTCGGCATGCTGCTGTTGCTGGGTTTCCGTCTGCGCGACTTTGCCCGCAGGTCGGCGTTTTAATCGGGTACAGATGGCGCCTGTCGTCGGCCGCCTGGTGTGCGTATAATCGGCCACTTTATGAGCAAGAAGCGCGTTATGCAGCTGGTTCGAGGCCTACACAACCTGCGGCCCCAGCATCGGGGCTGTGTCGCCACTATCGGGAACTTCGACGGCGTCCATCGTGGCCATCAGGCCATTTTGGCGCGCTTGCGCGAGCGTTCGGCCGAGCTGGGCGTGCCTAGCTGCGTGCTGATCTTCGAGCCGCAGCCGCGCGAATTCTTCGCGCCCGATACCGCGCCGGCGCGTCTGACCCGTTTGCGCGACAAGCTTGCCTTGCTTGCGACCGAAGGTGTCGATCTGGTGCTGTGCCTGAGCTTCAACAGGCGTTTGCGCGAATTGAGTGCCGCCGAGTTCGTGCAGAAGGTGCTGCTCGACGGCCTGGATGTACGCCATCTGGAGGTCGGTGACGATTTTCGCTTCGGCTGCGACCGTGCTGGCGATTTCGCCTTTCTGGCCGAAGCCGGTGAGCGTGAAGGTTTCACTGTCGAGGCCGCGGCCACGGTCGAGCTGGATGCTGTGCGGGTCAGTAGCACGCGGGTGCGCGAGGCGTTGGCGGCAGGGGATTTCGCCATGGCGGAACATCTGCTCGGCCGCCCATTTCAAATCGCCGGCCGGGTTCTGCATGGGCAGAAACTTGGTCGGCAGCTGAATGCGCCCACCGCCAATGTGCAGCTCAAGCGCAAGCGCGTGCCGCTCAGTGGGGTGTTTCTGGTCAGTACCCAAGTGGATGGCCGGCCTTGGCCCGGGGTTGCCAATATCGGCGTACGCCCGAGTGTCGCGGGCGATGGTCGGGCGCATCTCGAAGTGCATTTGTTGGATTTTACCGGCGATCTGTATGGCCGGCGTTTGACGGTGGCGTTCCACCACAAGCTGCGTGATGAGCAGCGTTTTGCCTCGCTGGAGGCCCTGAAGGCGGCCATTGCTGCCGACATCGCCGCCGCCCGTGCCCATTGGCGTACTTAAAATAGTGCCAACCGCTTAAGTGAAGAGCCTGAAATGACCGACTACAAAGCCACGCTAAATCTGCCTGATACCCAGTTTCCGATGAAGGCCGGCCTGCCACAGCGCGAGCCGCAGATTCTGCAGCGCTGGAACGAGATTGGCTTGTATCAGAAGCTGCGCGCGCAAGGCGAAGGCCGGCCCAAGTTCGTCCTGCACGACGGCCCGCCCTATGCCAACGGCAGCATTCACATCGGTCATGCACTGAACAAGATCCTCAAGGACATCATTACCCGTTCCAAGACCCTCAGCGGCTTCGATGCGCCCTATGTGCCGGGCTGGGACTGCCATGGCCTGCCGATCGAGCACAAGGTCGAGACCACCTTCGGCAAGAACCAGCCGGCGGACCTGACCCGCGAGCGCTGCCGTACCTATGCCGCCGAACAGGTCGCCGAGCAGAAGGAGGGCTTTATCCGCCTGGGCGTGCTCGGTGAGTGGGACAACCCCTATCTGACCATGAGTTTCGCCAACGAGGCCGGCGAAATCCGCGCCCTGGCGCAGATGGTCGAGAAAGGCTTCGTGTTCAAGGGCCTGAAGCCGGTCAACTTCTGTTTCGATTGCGGTTCGGCACTGGCCGAAGCCGAAGTGGAGTACCAGGACAAGAAGTCGGATGCCATCGACGTGGCCTTTGTCGTCGAGGATGCCGACAAGCTGGCTGCTGCTTTCGGTCTTGCGGCTCTGGCCAAACCGGCCAGCATCGTGATCTGGACTACCACGCCCTGGACCATTCCGGCCAACCAGGCGCTGAATGTGCATCCGGAATTCACCTACGCCCTGGTCGATGTTGGCGACCGTCTGCTGTTGCTGGCCGAGGAGCTGGTCGAGTCCTGCCTGCAGCGCTACGGCTTGCAGGGTGAGGTCGTGGCCACCGCGCCGGGCGCGGCGCTCGAGCTGATCCGCTTCCGCCACCCGTTCTATGAGCGCCTCTCGCCGGTTTACCTGGCCGAGTACGTGGAAACCGGTGCGGGTACCGGCATCGTGCATTCCGCGCCGGCCTATGGCGAGGACGACTTCCGTAGCTGCAAGCAGTACGGCATGAGCAACGACGACATTCTCAACCCGGTGCAGAGCAACGGCGTTTACGTCGAGTCGCTGCCGTTCTTCGGCGGACAGTTCATCTGGAAGGCCAACCCGAACATCGTCGCCAAGCTCGACGAGGTTGGTGCGTTGCTCAAGCATGAGCCGATCCAGCACAGCTATATGCACTGCTGGCGCCACAAGACCCCACTGATCTACCGCGCCACCGCGCAGTGGTTCGTTGGCATGGACAAACAGCCGAACGAAGGCGCCACCCTGCGCGAGCGCGCCCTGGCGGGTATCGAACAAACCAAGTTCGTCCCGGCCTGGGGGCAGGCGCGTCTGCACAGCATGATCGCCGGTCGCCCGGACTGGTGCATCTCGCGTCAGCGCAACTGGGGCGTGCCGATCCCGTTCTTCCTGCACAAGGAAAGCGGCGAGTTGCACCCGCGCACCCTCGAACTCATGGAGGAAGTGGCCAAGCGCGTCGAGCAGGACGGCATCGAGGCCTGGTTCAAGCTCGACGCTGCCGAGCTGCTGGGCGACGAGGCGGCGCTCTATGACAAGGGCCGCGACACCCTGGACGTATGGTTCGATTCCGGCACCACGCACTGGCACGTGCTGCGCGGTTCGCACCCGCTCGGCCATACCAGCGGTCCGCGCGCCGACCTCTATCTGGAAGGCTCCGACCAGCATCGCGGCTGGTTCCATTCGTCCTTGCTGACCGGCGCGGCGATCGACGGTCACGCGCCTTACAAGGAGTTGCTGACCCACGGTTTCACCGTCGATGAGCAGGGGCGTAAGCAATCCAAATCCCTGGGCAACGTGGTCGCGCCGCAGAAAGTCATCGACAGCCTGGGCGCCGATATCCTGCGCCTGTGGGTTTCGTCGACCGACTATTCCGGCGAGATGGCGGTATCCGACCAGATCCTGCAACGCAGCGCCGACGCCTATCGACGTATCCGCAACACCGCGCGTTTCCTGCTTTCCAATCTCAGCGGCTTCGACCCGGCGCAGCATCTGCTGCCGGCCGAGGACATGCTCGCGCTGGATCGCTGGGCGGTGGATCGCGCCTTGCTGCTGCAGCGCGAAATCGAGGAGGCCTACGACAGCTACCGTTTCTGGAACGTCTACCAGAAAGTGCACAATTTCTGCGTGCAGGAGCTGGGCGGCTTCTACCTCGACATCATCAAGGATCGTCAGTACACCACCGCCGCCGACAGCGTGGCGCGGCGCTCCTGCCAGACCGCATTGTTCCATATCGCCGAAGCCCTGGTGCGCTGGATCGCCCCGGTGCTGTCGTTTACCGCCGACGAGCTGTGGCAATACCTGCCGGGCGAGCGCAACGAGTCGGTAATGCTCAATGGCTGGTACCAGGGGCTGAGCGAGCTGCCCGAGGGGTTCGAACTGAGCCGCGAGTTCTGGGAGCGGGTCATGGCGGTCAAGGTCGCGGTGAACAAGGAGATGGAAGGGCTACGTGCGGCCAAGGCCATCGGCGGCAACCTGCAGGCCGAAGTCACCCTCTATGGCGAAGATGCCTTGCGCGCCGACTTAAGCAAGCTCGGTAACGAATTGCGTTTCGTGCTGATCACCTCGACCGCCACGCTGGCACCGCTGGTCGATGCGCCGGCCGATGCGGTGAGCACCGAGGTGGCTGGCCTGAAGCTGAAGATCGTCAAGTCCGGCCACGCCAAATGCGCCCGTTGCTGGCACCACCGCGAAGACGTCGGGGTTAACCCGGCGCATCCGGAAATTTGCGGTCGCTGCGTGGAAAACATCGAAGGCGCCGGTGAGGTTCGCCACTATGCGTAATGTGCTTTTGCTCCCCTTCGGGAGAAGGGCTGAGGGCTGCTTTTGCGCCAAGGATTGCCGCTTATGAGTGCTCGCTTCGGTAAATTGCCCTGGCTCTGGCTGAGCCTGCTGGTCTTCGCGGTCGATCAGGCGGCCAAGTTCTATTTCGACAGCAACCTGAGCATGTACCAGCAGATCGTGGTGATCCCCGATTACTTCAGCTGGACCCTGGCCTACAACACCGGCGCGGCGTTCAGCTTCCTGGCCGATGCGGCGGGCTGGCAGCGCTGGTTCTTCGCCGCCATCGCGCTGGTGGTCAGCGTGGTTCTGGCGGTCTGGCTCAAGCGCCTCAAGCCCGGTGAAACCTGGCTGGCCCTGGCCCTGGCGCTGGTGCTCGGTGGTGCCGTGGGCAACCTGCTGGACCGCATACTATTTGGCCACGTGGTCGACTTCATCTTGCTGCACTGGCAGCACCGCTGGTACTTCCCGGCGTTCAATATCGCCGACAGCGCCATTACCGTCGGCGCCATACTGCTGGCGCTGGACATGTTCAAAAGCGAGAAATCCGGAGAACCCGCGCATGACTGACCCTCTAACTCAAGAGCAGCGTATCGGCCCGGACAAGGAAGTTACGTTGCACTTCGCCCTCAAGCTGGAAAACGGCGATGTGGTCGACAGTACCTTCGATAAGCAACCGGCTACGTTCAAGGTCGGCGACGGCAACCTGTTGCCGGGTTTCGAACAGGCGATCTATGGCCTCAAGGCCGGGGATAAACGCAGCCTGTCGATCGGACCCGAACAGGGGTTCGGCCAGGGCAACCCACAGAACGTGCAGATCATGCCGCGCAGCCAGTTTCAGGAGATGGAGCTGTCCGAAGGTTTGCTGGTGATCTTCAATGATGCCGCGAACGCCGAGCTGCCGGGCGTGGTCAAGGCCTTTGACGATAATCAGGTCACCATCGACTTCAACCACCCGTTGGCCGGAAAGGCGTTGAACTTCGATGTGGAAATTATCGAGGTCAAGGCGGTCTAGATTTTTGTAGGAGCCAGCTTGCTGGCGATCCTGTCCAAGTCTTTGACCTACCCACGTAACACTGTCCACTTCTTGCTGCGCGCGCCGAGATAACCACCATGCATATCAAACTAGCCAATCCCCGCGGCTTCTGTGCCGGTGTCGACCGCGCCATCGAGATCGTCAACCGCGCCCTGGAAGTCTTCGGTCCGCCGATCTATGTGCGTCATGAGGTGGTACACAACAAATTCGTGGTTGAAGACCTGCGCGCGCGCGGTGCTGTCTTCGTCGAAGAGCTCGATCAGATTCCCGACGATGTGATCGTCATCTTCAGCGCCCACGGCGTCTCCCAGGCCGTGCGCAGCGAAGCCGAAAGTCGCGGTCTGAAAGTCTTCGACGCCACCTGCCCGCTGGTGACCAAGGTGCATATGGAAGTGGTGCGCTACAGCCGCGAAGGCCGCGAGTGCATCCTGATCGGCCACGCCGGCCACCCGGAAGTCGAAGGCACCATGGGCCAATACGACGCCAGCAACGGCGGCGCCATCTACCTGGTGGAAGACGAAGGTGATGTCGAGCGCCTACAGGTGCGCAACCCCGAGGCCCTGGCCTTCGTCACCCAAACCACCCTGTCGATGGACGACACCAGCAAAGTCATCGACGCCCTACGCACGAAATTCCCCAGCATCGGCGGGCCGCGCAAGGACGACATCTGCTACGCCACGCAGAACCGTCAGGATGCGGTCAAACAGCTTGCTGCTGAATGTGGCGTACTGCTGGTGGTCGGCAGCCCCAACAGCTCCAACTCAAACCGCCTGCGCGAACTCGCCGAACGCATGGGCACCCCCGCCTACCTGATCGATGGGGCCGAAGACCTCAAGCGTGAATGGTTCGACGGTGTTGCCGGGGTCGGCATCACCGCCGGCGCCTCGGCACCGGAGGTGCTGGTGCGGGGGGTAGTCAGCCAGCTTCAGGCTTGGGGTGCGACAGGGGAGAGCGAGCTGGATGGGCGGCCGGAGAATGTGACCTTCTCGATGCCGAAGGAGTTGCGCGTTCAGCAGCTCTGAGCACCGTTGTCCGCCGGATCTCAGCGCTCTAACACGGTCCAGGGGCATCCCTTTCACGGCGCAGCCTACCGCTGGCGCTAATAATCAGACGCCTAACGGTTTGCTCCCCTGAAGCGCTACATAGCGTCAATGTTCCCGCTTGAAAAGCTCCGCCCAGTTGTTTGGCGTTACCAAGCGAGGTGTAGCGGACATAGCGTTGGACCGGAGTATTGCCCTTCGCGATGATGTCTGCGGCGAGCGCCGCCTCCTGCTGGAGTAAGGGTTCTCCTTCGTCCAGTAGGCCATTGTTGTTCAAGTCGACGAATACCTGCCAGCCGCTTGCCCAGTTACCGTCGCCGTTATCGACCAGGACTGGTCGACGACGCTTTATCGATTCGCTGCGGGCAAAGGCGAGGTGCGCGGCTAGCGTATTGCCGGCGGCGACCAGTTGTTGATCGCCGACAAGCCTCTGGGTAGCAGGTACTCCAAAGCTAATCAGTAGAGCGAGGATGCCTAGCGAGGTAAGGAGTTCGATAAGAGTAAAACCGTGAGCGTAGCGATACATGGCATTCATGCCTCCTTGCTAGATTGCCCAGCTTCCTGCTGGGAGAGCGCCAGTGGTCTTGACTTAGCCGCCGCCTATCGTTGATGGCTGGCTGCCGTTAGACCGCCCGCCTATAACTTAGCCTCGACGTCCTGATTTGCAAGGTTGGCGATTGCATCTTTTGAATAACAATCTTGGAGCACCGTTGGTGGAAGTGAAAGCACCGGTTGTCGAGCGGCTTTCTACAAATAGAGCTGGTGGGTGCGATGATTGGGGCCAAGTGAATCATTCAGGCTTTGATCCCATCTGAGGCGCTGCTTAAGCGGTATTGCGTATTCTCAAGGTTTTTTCTAGGAAGGTGGTCACGTGCTGCGAACAAGACAAAGCGGTTTTACTCTGATTGAGTTGATGATTGTCGTAGGCATAATTGGGGTCTTAGCGGCTATCGCCTACCCGAATTATCAGAAATACATCATCAAGAGCAATCGTGCCGACGCGCAGGCCTTCTTGATGGAGCTTGCGCAAAAGCAGCAGCAGTTTTTGATTGATACCAGATCCTACGCGGGGTCGGTCGCGCTACTCAATGCTTCAACACCAACCAGCGTCGCAAGAAATTACACTATCACTTTTACTAATATTTCTGCTGGCCCCCCCCCAACCTTCACCATTACCGCTGCGCCCAATGCTGGTACGACTCAGGCGGGTGATGGAAATTTAAGTATCGATCAGGCAGGAAACAAACTATGGGGTGCCAATCCATGGTAAGTCTGATAGCTGCGGATCGTTCAGCAAACGAATTGGACGAGTAACACTTATGTCTTCTACGGTGAAGCAGCAGGGCCTGATCACGTGCCGCGGCCGTTCCGCACATGCTGGTTTTAGCTTGATTGAACTCATTACGGTGATCGCACTATTAGCGGTCTTGATGGGTATTGCTATACCCGCATTTCGCGACATGGTTGCGGATCAGAAGGTACGTACTGTTGCCGCCACTCTTCACTCTAGTATTTTGTTGGCGCGTGCCGAAGCCATTAAGCGTAATCGCACTATACGCTTGAGGCCCGCTACCGGTGACGCCTGGGGCGATGGCTGGTTAATTCCCGACCCGGCTTCAGTCAACTCCGATAGTGCACCTATTCATCGTGAGCGTTTGAATGCGGTGGTAACCATCACTAGTGCTGCGACGGAGCTGGATTTCCGGCCCTCAGGTCGAGCGTCTGGCAACGTGACCTTCGAGCTCCAGTCCACGACCGATGCGACCAAGAAGCGTTGTGTGAGTGTTGGGTTGGATGGGCGGGCAACAACGGAGCGAGGAGGATGTTGATCATGCGGTCAATTAAAAGGCCTTGGTCGCACCAATCCGGCTTCAGTTTGATTGAGGTATTGATCACTTTAATCATTCTGGCTATCGGGCTAATGGGGCTAGCTGGCTTGCAAAGCAGAATGCTGAATGCAGAATTCGAATCCTATCAGCGCTCCCAGGCGTTGATGTTAGTAGAAGACATGGTCAGCCGGATTCGATCGAATCCGGCCGCGGCTCGTACTTCCAGTTACAGCGGCAATGCCGTTTATGGCACCGGCAACGTTCTTGGGGACGACGCTTGCGATCCCGCTAATACTACAACCTTCGATCTTTGTTCTTGGAGTGCGGCCTTAAAGGGCGCTTCGGTTGCACTGAACGATGCGGACGAAACCCAGGTCGGCGCGATGATTGGTGCACGAGGCTGCATCGAGACGGTAAGCGGTTCTGCAACGTCGGAGGTCGTGATCAGAGTTACCGTCGCGTGGCAGGGGTTGAGTCCAACGGTTGCTCCTTCGCTAGCCTGTGCTCAGGGCAGTTTTGGTGCAGACGACAATATGCGGCGCGTGGCTTCTGTCCTTGTAACCTTGGCTTATTTAGGGGGCTGAATCCATGTCGATTTATTCAATGGGAATTCAGCATCGGCGCAATCGAGGGTTTTCGCTGGTCGAGCTGATGGTATCGATGACATTGGGCTTGATTATTCTGCTCGCGATCTCAGAGTTATTTGTTAATAACAGTCGTACGCGTAGCGAGATAGAACGAACCAGTCGGCAAATTGAAAATGGTCGTTATGCCATACAGTTGTTGACCGACGAACTAAGTAATGCTGGTTTTTTTGGCGAGACGGGTGCGCAGGATTTTCCGGCAGCGTTGCCGCCCGCTTGTGCGAGTAGTGAAACGGATATAACAGATGCCATGGGCGTTCCTGTCTTTGGTCAAAACAATTTGGCCAGCGCATCGGCACCAAATTGCCTAAGCAACTATAAAGACGGCAATGATTATGTTGCACTTAGGCGAGCGAGTTCCTGTGAGGCTGGTAGTGCTAATTGCGATGACTTCAGCGATGGTGCTTATCATGTCCAGGTATCGGCCTGTCAAACGGATAGTCCGGGTGAGGTTACCCTCGGGACTGACGAGGCCGATATGACTGCGACCACTCGGACATGTGTGGATGGGGCGCCTGTGTACCGACTTCTGAGCCGTATTTATTACATTAACAGCACTGATACGCTCATGCGCGCCGAACTTGGCGATCCAGATGATACATCTCCCTACACGATTACTTCTTTGGTAGATGGCATCGAACATTTGCATTTCGAATATGGCATTGATTCGAGTGGAGATGGAGTACCTGATAGCTATGCCTCAGCCCCCAGCACCGCTAATTGGAAGGATGTTGTCGCAGTACGGGTCTGGTTGCTGGCCCGTAACCTGGATGAGACACTCAATTACACCGATGACAGGACTTATCGGTTAGGTGATATCGAGGTGGTCAACCCTGGGGACGGTTTCAAACGACAAGTCTATAGCACTACTGTACGTGTCAATAATGTTGCCGGGCGAAGGGAGTAATGATTATGACAGGCAAGCCCATACATAAGCCTCAGCGTGGGGTTGTGCTAGTCGTGGCTCTTATCATGCTGCTGCTGGTCACATTAATGGCTGTCGCTGGTTTTAGTCTGACTCAAAGCAATTTGCAGATTGTCGGAAATATGGAGAGTCGGACTCAGGCGTTTAATGTCGCTAACGCGGCAATCGAAGAGGCGGTTAGTTCGACGTTATTCGTCAGTGAGCCATCCAATATCTTTATCGTTTCATGCGGAAGCGCCAATACCAAGTGCTATGACGTAAACGGTGACGGGGTTAATGACATAACAGTCACGGTTGATACTCCTTTGTGCGTGACTGTAGAGCCTATCAAGATTTCCGAGCTGGACTTGACTAACCCACAAGAAGCTCAGTGTGTGGTGCAGGATAGTGAGTATTCGTTATGTGCCAATTCCGTATGGGAATTACGTGCAGTTGCGGTGGATAATTTAACCTCCGCTCAAGCTGTAGTTCGCCAAGGAGTGGCTTTGAAAGTATTGATGAATGATGTCGCGACAGCCTGTCCGGGTTGAGTGCAAGGGAGGTATAGCATGAAAGCTTTTATATCCACTTTAAATAGACAAATTGCTTGTCTTTTAATGCTGTTGGTTGTCGCGGCTTCCGTGCAGGCGGAGGATATCGACATTTTCGTAGGCAATGATACGACCAACTCTGGGTTGCCCAGCGTGTTGGTCGTGCTGGATAACACCTCGAATTGGGCTCGGCAAAGCCAGCAGTGGCCTGGTGGCTTACAGCAGGGACAGGCCGAGGTGCGTGCGATCAAGACTGCACTGGCCGGGCAGGTTGGCAAGGTCAATGTAGGGTTGCTGGAGTTCACCACTGGTGGCACCGCAAATCAGGACGGTGCTTTTGTTCGCTTTGCCATGCAGGAACTGACGGAGGATAGCTATACCGTTCTCAGTAGGCGCTTAGATACGATTTTCGATGATATTAATGGCAATAAAGAAAAACGTAATTCGGGTACGCCTTATGGCAACTTGATGCGCGATGTGTACAGCTATTTGGCGGGGTTGGAGCAGTCTCACGGTGGCGCAGGTACTCCAGACGCTGGCGGGTTGCCTGCGGGGGAAGTTAGGGCTGATCCGGATGGTTATAGTACGCAGTATTCGTTATTTCGCTCGCCATTAAGTTCGGACAATATCTGCACCAATCTCAATGTGATTTTTGTTGGTAATCCCAATAATAGTGGTCCTTCGACAGATAGTGCGGACAATAGTGCTTTCCTGGCAGATCTGTATGCCGGTGTAGAGGATACTGCCGATAAGTTGGCTGGGCAGGCAAGTGGTTCTCCGTTGCCGATTCCGCTGCTTACAACAGTTATAAATACGGATACCGAGGTTCTTGGCGCTTCGGCGCAGTGTTATCAGACCAATAATAATGGTGTTAGTGCTTGTACTACTGCAGAGTCCTCGGCTGGTGGCCTCTGTGATGGGGTGAGTGACTGTTCCTGTTCGTCCACTCCAGCTAGCTCGTCAGGTTGTGCGAGCAATAGATATAAATTGAATGTTCAGTCGACCAGTACAACAACAACCGTTACGCCGACAGGAGAATATAACACTACGGCCGGTGTTGATTGGAACCTGGATGATTGGGCTAAGTTTCTTAAGACTTATGGCATTCCTATTTCTCTGCCTGTAGACGATGGCGACCCCCTAACCACTCGTGTTGAAGTCAATATGTTCACTGTTGACGTATTCAATGCGCAGCAGAACTCTAGCCATTCCGGCTTGTTGCGTAGTGCTGCCGATGTGGGGGGGGGGAGCTATTATGCTGCTTCCAATGAAGAGGCCATCGAGGCAGCCTTTAATGATGTCTTATCCAAGATACTTTCGGTGAGTTCGACTTTCGCCGCAGTGACCCTGCCGTTGAGTGCGACCAATCGGGCGCAGAATGAGAACGAAGTCTTTATCGGTATGTTTCGCCCGGACCAAGCTGCTGCCCCAAGATGGTTTGGTAACTTGAAGCGTTACCAGTTAGGCCTTTTTGGCAATAAGGTCGAATTGGCTGATGCTCAAGGTGATCAAGCTGTTAACCCCTTGAGTGGTTTCGCTACCGAATGTGCGGAGAGTTTCTGGAGTGTGGATTCGGGAGAATATTGGAATGATCTTGGTATAACTCCTTCGCCGCGCAGTCAGTGTGTATCTAGCCTTAATAGCGTCTGGTCCGATTTGCCGGACGGACCTTTTGTGGAGAAAGGCGGTGTCGCTCAAGTCACTCGTAATAGCGATATAGCTGCGCGCAATCTATTGACTGTTGGTGCTGACGGACTGACCGCGTTTACTAGTGCTAGCTATGCGGCGAGCATTGGCGGTACCAGCGTTTATAATTATTTTCGGGGTAGTTCGGTAGGTGTTGGCGAGACGTCTGGCGGATCCAATGGAAGGCCTAGCATTCATGGCGATGTTATCCATTCGAGGCCGCTACCGATCAACTACGGCGATGCAGGCACCGTCGTTTATTACGGTAGCAACGACGGTTTGTTCCGGGCCATTTCTACATCTACTGGTAGCGAGTTATGGGGGTTGGTGGCGCCCGAGCACTTCAGTAGTTTGCAGCGGCTTTATGACAACTCACCTCGTGTGGCTTTTCCTAACCAGGATGCGAATCCTGATGAGGCGGCACCAGAACCCAAGGATTACTTTTTCGATGGATCCATCGGCCAGATTGTGAGTTATGACGCTGATAATCAGGTGGATCTTGCTTATATCTACCCGACCATGCGTCGAGGTGGGCGCATGGTCTATGCGTTGAATGTGACGGATCCTGATGCTCCTGCTTTGCTTTGGCGGCGAGGGTGCCCAGATATGGATTCCGATGTCGGGTGCGACAGTGGTTTTGAAGCGCTTGGACAGACGTGGTCTACTCCAAAGGGAGCGATCATCAAGATTCCGGATCCTCTGAATGCAGGCCAGTTTTCGGATGTTCGGGTGGTTATTTTTGGTGGTGGTCTTGACGCTTGTGAAGATACCGATGCCTCTGTAACGACCTGCGACTATGCGGCGGTGAATAATCCTTCAAAAGGAAATGCAGTGTATGTGCTCAATGCTGCTACTGGTGAGCTGCTCAAGAGTTTTGCTACTACAGCTGGGGTCGTCGCAGATATTAATACCGTCGATGTGAACAGTGACGGCAGGGTTGACTATGCATATGCAGTAGATACTGGTGGCAACATCTGGCGAATTAATTTTGCAGATCCTGTAACAGAACCGCTCACAGCTCAGGCGATCGATGATTGGGCAATCACCAAGGTTGCATATACCCAGGGAGGCTCGCGGAAGTTCATGAATGCACCTGCGTTGCTACCCTATCTGGGTAAGGTGTATCTCGCCCTAGGATCGGGAAACCGGGAGCGGCCGCTGGAGAGTAATTATCCTTATGTGGATGAAGTGGACGATCGTTTTTACGTAGTTCTGGATTACCCGGCGAGCGATGCCGCTGTCGATCTAGATGGCCAGCTTATGAATAATGCAACGGCGGAGCCGAATTGTGACGCTGACGGGATTTACCCTGGTACAGAGCAGCGCGGTTGGTTCATGAGCATGCCAGGGCGCGGTGAGCAGATAGTGAATCCGGCTGCTATTGCGGGTGATGTGTTGTTCAATTCCTATCAGCCTGGAGGTACTCAGGTTGGTCTCTGTACTAGGCCGTTGGGAGTTGCTAAGGGGTACGCCATGAGTCTGTTTAACGGCTCGGCATGCGGCCGCAACCGTTCTGAAGTCATTACTGGCGGGGGCATGCCAATTGCGCCAACCATCAGTACCGTCTCGGTATTGAAAGATCCCGATTGCGTGGGGGCTAGTTGTGAGACTGAAACTGTCACCGTTTGCATCGGTTGTGAAGGCTTGAAGCCAACGGAAATCAAGCCGACGCTTGATGACACCCGCCGTCGTATTTACTGGAATTCCGAAGTGGATCGTTAACGATTAGAGCTATGGTGTGGCTGCGTTGCCCTTGTCGCGCGTAGCCCCGCCTCATGGCCATCGCTTGCTGCTGGCTGACCCGAGGAAGCACCTAGCTCATGAGCCTGCTAATCAGTACAAGTCGGGCAGCAGTAAATCTGATTCCTTTTCCTGGACGGCTGATGACTCATCAGTGAGCGCTCCTAGCGCATCGACTTATACGGCTTGGCTCTAACCAAGCAGAATAGGGAGACGTTGTGCCATCTATCACGCCTTGTAGGGCAAATGCGCAGTTTTGTAGGGCAAAGTCGCAGTTTTAGATGATGGCAATTTAAAGCGATCGTACCAAGCGGGTATGATCACCGACGATGAATGGCCGTCGATCTGGTTTTTTTTACCGTTTGTCTACGGAGCAAAGCCGAGAGAGAAGGCTGATCCTGTGCTATTTGATGGTATCTATGGAGTGAGCACTATGCCGCAAAAAGGTTTCACTCTTATCGAACTGATGGTCACGCTTGCAGTGCTTGCCATAGTGCTTGGTATCGCGGTTCCTTCGTTTAGTGGCATGTTGCGGGATAGTCGCGCCTCATCGCTGGGTAGCGAGCTCCAAGGGGCTCTCCAGCTTGCCCGTTCAGAGGCTGTCAAGCGTCGTAAGTCGGTCGTTGTTTGTCGCAGGAATGCTGCTGGTAGCGGCTGCGAAAATGGAACGGATTGGGCCGGTGGCTGGCTAATACTTGCTGATGGCAATGTGATCAAGGTCTGGGACGCCGCGCAGGGGCTCGCAGTGGTCGGGCCGAATACCGGAGTGACCTTCCAGAGCAGTGGGATGGCCGGTGCCACCAGCCTATCTGTTGAGCCTTCCAGTTGTAATGGCAAACAAAAACAGCAGATTGCCGTTTCCGTGACTGGGTCCGTTACTTTGAGTAAGGATGACTGCTAATGATACCTTTTCCCCTTCTATATCGTCAGCAAGGTACAACACTTATCGAGGTTCTTATAACTCTGGTCATTCTTTCCATTGGGCTATTGGGGTTGGCCCTACTGCAGGTCACAAGTGTGCAGAGTAATCAAAGTGCCTATTATCGCTCGCAGGTAACGGTGCTTGCCTATGACCTGGCTGATCGGATGCGTGCAAACCGTGATGCCGCCCTTGGTGATGCTTATGTTTTTGATTTCCCTGATTCCTCCAGTGCGAATTCGGTAAGCGGTACCCAGGCGCAAAAAGATAAAGCCGAGTGGTTGAATACTCTCGCCTTAAGCTTGCCAGAAGGGACCGGGAAGGTTGAGAAAACGGGAACGCTGGTTAGTATTTCCATACGTTGGAATGATAATCGAGGTCGAATAAAAGAAGTGGATAGTAATGCCGAGGATGGTATTGAAACTTTCGTTTACAGGACCGAAATATGATCAATACTTTTCCGAAACAGCAAAAAGGCCTTTCGCTCATAGAGTTATTGGTTGCCTTGGTTCTTGGCCTTCTTATCACCGCAGCGGTTCTGCAAATATTTCTGGCGAGCAAGCAAACATATAGCACTAACAATGCATTGTCTCGTGTCCAAGAGAGTGGGCGTTTTGCCATTGATTTTCTGACCAATGATATTCGTAATGCCGGATATCACGGGGAATGTATTAGTGAATTGAATAACTTGTTGAATGAAAGTGGAACAGGGTATAACTCCGATTTATTTGATTTCACAAAGATTGTAGATGGCAGAACCGACTCCGCCCCTTCATGGGTGGCCAGTCGTGTCGCGGGCGATGTGATTCACGTAAAATATGCCTCTAACCTTTCTGGGGTAACGGCAAGCGGGAATACGCCTGCTAATGCGAATACTATTAACCTGACTGCGGAGAGTGGTATTGCGCAAGGTACGATAATTATTGTTTCTGATCTTTCAGGTTGCGATATGTTTCAGAATCGTAGCAATGCTAGCGCTCATTCATTATCGAGAGGCAGCACAGGATCGCCTGGTAACAAGAACCCTGGCAGTAACTCATTTAGTCATGCCTATGATTCATCTATGGAGATCCTCAAGTTAAAAAGTGTCAGTTACTACATAGGTGATAACGCTGCTGGCAATCTGCGTTCACTTCGTCGAATTACCTTCACTTCTGGGGCGCCCGTTGATGAGGAGTTGATCGAGGGTGTTCAGGATATGCAGATACTTTATGGCGTTGCTGATGGAAATAAACAGGTCTCCAGTTATGTCACGGCAAGTAGTGTGGCTAATTGGGATAATGTGGTGTCGGTTCGTGTTTCTTTATTGCTTGTCAGTCCAGATATAAATGTGGTTTCGGAAAACCAAACAATTGATTTTAATGGGTCTTCGGTAACCATAGACGACCGACGCTTGGCGCAGGTTTTTTCGACCACTATAGGTATCAGGAATCGCCTCCCATGAATCGAGCATTAATTTCAATGCCTAGACATAGCCAGCGTGGCGCAACTCTGATCATCGCCATGGTTATGTTGTTATTGCTGACCATCATTGGTCTGAGCAGTATGCGTGGAACCTCCCTGCAAGAAAATATGGCCGGTAACATGCGTGATAGCGGCCTTGCACAGCATGCCGCGGAGGCTGCATTACGGCAAGGCGAGAAAGTAATAGGCGACATGTTTTTAAATAATACTCTAAGCGCACTGGAGTCGACCTCGCCGACAGGTACTTATGAGGATTTCCCCGGCGTTGCGCAGGAGCCGGCTTACAAGGTGACTCTACTCGCCAATCTGCGTACCAATACCGCAGCCGGCGAACCTCTCGATGATGAGGGGGCCCTCGTGAGGGTTGAGGGCGATGGGTATGGTATGCAACGCGATTCGGATGGAGAGGTTGTCTCCCATGTTGAGCTGCGTTCGATTTTTCTGGTCGAGCAATAAATGACCAACTTCATAAGTGCTCTTTAGGAGTCATAGCGATGGAAAGCCTCGCTCGCCGTTATAAGCTACTGAACACGGGGCTCGCCTTCGTGATGTCATTTACCGTCATGTTTGCCTCGATTGCTCATGCGGATGTTTCCCAATCGCCATTGTTACTTGGTGGTGGAAGTGTGCCCGGTAACCTTGCTCTGGTTCCTTCAGTTGAGTGGCCGACCATCATCAGTATGGCCAATCTTGGGAGCTATTCTGTCAGCAACAAATATGTTGGTTATTTTGACTCCGATAAATGTTACGACTACAGCCACGACTCGGTTAATAGCGATAGACGAAATAGCCATTTTTACCCCGTGTCCATAAATGCCGAGCGTACCTGCACCGGTAATCTATGGAGCGGTAATTACCTTAACTGGGCCGCAACTCAGACTATCGATCCTTTTCGAAGTGCGCTGACAGGTGGGTACCGCGTCAAGGATACGCCTACCGAAACCTGGCTGGAAAAAGCCCGACACACAGGGCAAAACACCAGTGGTAGGCGGGGGATTTCGGGGGGCGCCAAAGTGAGTGGTGCAACGCCTGCAAATTGGAGTAGTTTCAATACACGCATCGACGGTTTAGGTAGTCGTATGCGATTTACCCTGAATGGTGATTGGACAGGACCTGTAAGCGATTATACCTCAGACACCAATCTTGTTGGTAATGGTAATCAGGTATTTGAGGTTTATATTCGAGTAAAAGTTTGCGATTCTACTATCGGTCTGGAGAATAACTGTGAGCGCTATTCACAAGGCTATAAGCCAGAAGGGTTGATACAACAATACTCCAGTGATATTCGTTACAGCGTTTTTGGTTATCTGAATGATCATGCCATTCTGCGCGATGGCGGTGTATTGCGTGCCCAGCAGAAATTTGTCGGTCAAACCGTTCGCGTACCTGGTATTGCCGGAAACCAAGCCAATACCGCCAATGAGTGGGACGCGACTACGGGGGTGTTGGTTAAAAATCCAAATCCAGCGGATGCAACAGCCACCAATGCAGCAGTGGTGGATAGTGGGGTCATCAACTATCTGAATAAATTTGGTCAGATGACCACTAAAAATCATAAAAGTATCGACCCTGTAAGCGAGCTTTTTTATACATCGCTTCGCTATTTCAAAAATCAAGGAAATGTATCAGCCTATTCCACGATAACCGGAGATGCCACTGCTCGCTATGAGTTATCCGATGGCTTTCCGGTTATCACCAACTGGGTTGATCCCATCCAGTATGCCTGCCAAAAAAACGTAATATTAGGCATTGGAGACACCAACACGCATCGCGATAAGAATCTTCCAGGTAATAGCAACATGTCTGAAGAGCCGGCAGTTCCAAGCGAAGTTAGTTCGGACGATACAATTAATGTTGTTACGGCGACTGCTAAGGTCGCAGCGTTGGAAGGGATTACCATCAACACTCCGTTTACCGGTCGTGGTAACTCTGCATACATAGCAGGCCTTGCTTATGATGCCCATACCAAAGACTTGCGTGATGATGTTTCTGGCACTCAGACAGTTTCTACCTATTGGGTGGATGTTCGCGAAAATGAAGTGTTAGCAGGGAAATCCAGTAACCAGTATTGGTTGGCGGCCAAATACGGCGGCTTCAAAGTGCCTGGAAACTTCGGTGATCCTTACTCGCGGAGCGAAGCGCTACCTGAGTCATGGTGGCACACCACTTCGGATCTGCTCGCCACAGATTACCCGCGCCCTGATAACTTCTATGTTGCCAGCGACGCAGCCAAAATGATCGAAAGTCTGAAGTTGGCATTCGCTCAAATTGCTAATGAAGTAGAGAGCACTACTGCATCGCTGGCGACTAATTCGACCCGACTTGAAACCGATACAGCTGTCTTTCAATCGTTGCTCAATAGCAAGCGGTGGAATGGTGATCTTTTGGCAAAAAAAATCGGCAGCGACGGTGTTGTCGAAGCCGATGCAACCTGGAGCGCTGCCAGCGCGTTGGATAGTCTGGCCGATGTATCCAATAGGCATATTTTTACCAGCCCTCCTCCTACGGAAGACTCGGTTAATGGTCCACTGCGCTCGACCACTGGTATCGACTTCACATGGAGCAGCCTCGACGCGGCGCAACGCAATATGTTCATCAAGGAAGGGGAAGCAGACACCACTATGGCGGAGAACCGCCTGGCCTTCCTGCGGGGCGATCGGTCGCTGGAGATATCGGATGACGATCGCACTCAGCCCTTCCGTCAGCGCAGTAGCCGTTTGGGCGATATAGTCAACTCGGATCCGCAATTCATCTACAAGCAGAATTTTGGATACTCCCGGCTGGATTGGAACGATGGAGAAGTAGCGGAAGCTTACACTGCGTTCCGTGCCTCGGATGCGTATCAGAATCGTACGCCACTGGTCATAGTGGGGGCCAATGACGGCATGCTGCACGGTTTTGATGCCAGAGTCAGTGATGAGTCTGCGACCAACGGAGGGGGAGAGCTCTTCGCCTATGTGCCAAACAACATTATGGGCAACCTGATTCATCTGACTGATTCGGCCTATTCCCACCGTTATTATGTCGACGGCACTCCGCGGGTTTCAGACGTCTGGCTGGGCGAAGATACAGGCTGGCGTACCATGGTTGTAGGTAGTACGGGTGCCGGCGGAAAAAGTATATTTGCCCTCGATGTGACCGACCCGGACGACATGTCGAGCGACAGCGTCATGTGGGAGTTCAGCCACCCGGACATGGGTTACACCATTGGACAATCAGCACTGGTCGCTTTGCCCAACAACAAGTTTGGGGTAATCGTCAGTAGCGGCTATCACGATAGCGCAACCACCAACGGCAAAGTCTGGGTGCTGGATGCCGCTGACGGGAGCGTAATCAAGGAGTTCACCCTTGCCACAACCGGCGGCCTGGGAGCTCCCCTGGCCTCCGACACCGATGCCGATCTGGTTGCCGATCGGGTTTATGTTGCCGACACCTTGGGTAATCTCTGGCGGCTTGATCTGAGTGGAAGTAACCCTTCCACCTGGGGGATTCCGAGCTCGTTGGGCAGTAGTCCGTTGTTTATCGCCAAGGATGATGATGGTGCGCGACAGGCCATTACCGCGCCGCTGGTATCCGCTTTCAGCGATCAGAATGAACATATGGTGTTTTTTGGTACCGGAAGCTTTTATCGGACCGGCGACAATGAAATTCCTGAAAGCCCAGCGATAGATACCTTCTACGGAATTATCGACAGGGGGGCGCTGATCAATGGTCGCGGTAATTTGCGCGAACAAGAGATTATTGCAGAGGCAACGCTCAGCGATGGCAATCAGGGGCGAGCCATTACTCAGAACGCAATACAAGCGAGTGATAAAGGCTGGTACCTCGACCTCGCGTGGCAGGCAGGCGAAGGCGCTACCGGAGCGCTAGGTGAGCGCATAGTAGCCAAGGCTACCCTGCGTAGTGACCGCGTCATCTTTACCACCATGACTCCTTCGGCCGATCCTTGTGCTTTCGGCGGAACCAGCTGGATCATGGCTGTCAATCTGTCCAGCGGTGCTCGCCTTAACTATGTTTATTTCGATACC
The DNA here is from genome assembly GCF_946885955.1 of uncultured Pseudomonas sp. Next base: position 11,878 of record NZ_CAMPHI010000034.1, on the reverse strand, counting down.
AACGGCGATGGCGTTCTGGATAGTAACGACATGGTGAGCATCGATGATGATGAAGGCGATATACCTTGGACAGGCATCTCCGATGTGGACGATGGAGTCAGCAAGGGCGTAACTTCGCTGTACAAGTGGCTATGTTTTGCCGGGTCCAGTGGTGCCGCTCCCAAATGTATTCCGCAACCGGTCTCGCAGCGTTATGGCCGTCAGTCCTGGCATGAAGTGAGGGACAACTGATGACTCGGTCTTTTTGTAAGTTGTCCTCGGATGAAATCCAAGGCGTCTCGGCTAGCAAAGGGTTTACGCTGATCGAAATGATGATTGTGGTTGTGATCATCGGGATTCTAGCCGCGATTGCGTATCCCTCCTTTGATGACTATGTGCGTAAGGCGAGGCGTGTGGATGCCGAAACCGCACTAACGGAGCTCGCGCAGTTCATGGAGCGCTACTACACGGCTAATGGTAAGTATTTGACCGCGGCCAACGCTGCGCCGGTATTGCCTTTTACCGAGTCTCCGAAGGACGGCACGAGCAAATATTACGACCTCGGTTTTTCCGGTACTCCGACGGCATATGCCTACACCTTGCAAGCGGTGCCAAAGGGGCCTATGGCCAATGATACTTGCGGCACCTTAACCCTGAGCAATACTGGGGCGAAAGGTCAAGCGGCCGGCGCTACCCTGGCAGCTTGCTGGCGGCGTTGAGTGCCGCAATGAGGAAAGCTCGGTATTTGTCATGATGCCTGGTTAACTCGGAACGATTGGTCATTCTATGCGGTGATAAAAAGCGGAGGTATTGATACCTCCGCTTTTTTATTTCGTCTGCAAAGCGCTGGTTCCTGTGGCGAACCTGATTTATCTTTCTCGGATTTTTAAACTCAGTCATAGGTACAGCCCTCATGCCCGCTATCAACTCAGGGGATCGAAGGGGGCCGTAGGAGTGTGCGTGACAGAAACAATTGTGATTATTGGCGGTGGCGCCATCGGCTTGCTATCGGCGCGCTTGCTGGGCGAGGCAGGGGCCGAGGTCTACTTGCTCGATCAGGGGGCTCTGGGCAGCGAATCCTCCTGGGCCGGCGGAGGTATCGTTTCGCCGCTTTACCCTTGGCGCTATAGCCCGGCGGTGACGGCGTTGGCGCATTGGTCGCAGGATTTCTATCCGCAATTGGGCGAGCAGTTGCGGAGCGATACGGGTATCGATCCGGAGGTGTATGTCACCGGGCTGTATTGGCTCGATCAGGAGCCGGCTGCACCGCTGGCGTGGGCGGAGCGGGAGGGGCGGCCGATGCGGTCGGTGCCCGTCGAGGCGGTGTATCGGGCGGAGCCTGCGTTAGCCAGGCGTTTTTCCCGGGCGTTGCATATGCCTGGGGTGGCCAATGTGCGCAATCCGCGCTTGGTCAAGGCATTGCGTGCAGCCTTGGTGCAGATGCCGAACGTGACGCTGCATGAGCACTGCGCGGTGACCGGCTTTATTCGCGAGGGTGAGCGGGTTTGTGGGGTGCGTACCGCTGCGGGAGAGATCCGGGCCGACCAGGTGGTGGTCGCTGCCGGGGCATGGAGCGGGGAATTGTTGCGCAGCCTGGATATCGCACTGCCAGTCGAGCCGGTGAAGGGTCAGATGATTCTTTACAAGTGTGTGGAGGACTTCCTCTCCAGCATCGTATTGACCGACGGACGCTATGCGATTCCCCGTCGCGACGGACATGTCCTGATTGGCAGTACGCGCGAGCATGTCGGTTTCGATAAAGTGCCCACCGAGGAGGCGCTGCTTAGTCTCAAGGCATCGGCGGCGGCATTGTTGCCTGCATTGGCCGACGCCGAGGTGGTCAAACACTGGGCGGGGTTGCGACCTGGGTCGCCGGGCGGATTGCCCTTTATCGGTGAGGTGCCCGGCCACAAAGGGCTGTGGTTGAACTGCGGGCATTACCGCAACGGTTTGGTGCTGGCGCCGGCCTCATGCCGTTTGCTCGCCGATCTGTTGCTCGGGCGCGAGCCGATTATCGATCCAAGTCCTTATGCACCGATTGGACGCCTCGGTTAGCAGGTGGATTTTCAAACGGCCTGTTAGCGATGCCGGCTTGGTCAATCCCCGCTGCGCCGCTGCCGCATTTGCGGCAGCGGGCGGAAGGGCTCAATGGTCGCCGTGGATCAGCTGCTGCACGGTGCCCTCGGTTTTCAGGTTGTCGAACGCCTCCCGGGTACGCGCCACTATCTCATCGTCGGTGCTCAGGCTGTAGGCCATATAAAGGCTGGTCGTCAGCTCTGGAGTGAAGGTTTTTTCCAGGCGGGCGCAATCGAACTGGGCATCCAGACACTGCATGGCAACATCGCTTTCCGGCATGGGCACCAGTTGTACCTGGCGGTTCAGCAGGCGCTTGAAGTTATCGCGGTTGTTCGCCGAAACGACCAGTTTGGTGAAGCCCTGTTCCTTCAGGTATTGGTGGCGCACATCGTCGCGGACCACGCCAACGCTGTAGTGTTTGGCTTCCTGAAGATCGCGCACCTGGATGTCGCTGCGTTCGCGCAATTTGTACATCGGGTAGTCGATGTGCTCGATCTCGCCTACCCATTTGAACAGTGCCTCGCGCTCGGGGGTGCGGGCGATCAGGTAGATCAGCACATTCTTTTCCTGCAGCGCCATGTCGTAAGCGCGCGCCCAGGGGTAGATGGTCACGCTGTAGTCGTTCAGGCCGGCACGCTGCAGCGTGGCTTCGACGACCGCGGTCGCCGTTCCGGCTACTTTGCCGTCTTGCAGGTAGCTGTAGGAGGTGTCTTCGGTGACGACCTTGATGCCTTGCGCAACGCCGGTACTGCTCATGCCGAGCAGTAATATCGCGATCAGGGTGAACTGAGCTGTTGTCATGACGATGCCTCGTTGGTCTTATTCGGCTATTCGGTCGCGCCCCTGGGACTTCGCGCGATATAGCGCCTGGTCGGCGCACTGCATCAGTTGATCGAAGCGATCCATGGTGCCGGGATCGAACTGCGCGACGCCGATACTCAGGGTGACATGTGGAGCCACTGGCGAGGTGGCATGGGCCACCGCCAACGCGGCGATGGCCTGGCGCAGTCGTTCTGCTGTCTTGTGCGCGCTGATGAGATCGGAGCCCGGCAACAGCACGGCAAATTCTTCACCGCCGACCCGTGCGGCCAGTTCGCCAGCGCGGGCGAATACCTTTTTGAGGGTTGCGGCCACCGCTTGCAGGCATTGATCACCAAGGGCATGGCCGTAGGTATCGTTGTAGCGTTTGAAAAAGTCCACATCGCACATCAGTACCGACAGCGGTTGGGCCAGCCGCTGCGCCCGGCGGAATTCAATTTCCTTCAACTCATCGAAGTGTCTACGGTTGGCCAGACCGGTAAGCGGGTCGCTACGCGAGAGTTCTTCCAGGCGACTGTTGGCTTCACGCAGCTCAGCTGTGCGTTCCTCGACCAGTTCCGCCAGTTGATCGCGGCGCGCGGCCAGTTCCTGCTCGTCCTGTTTCTGTCGTTCGAGGTAGTCCGATAATTTGTCCTGCAGGTCGTTGACCCCCGATTCCAATAGGCTCAATTCGTCTTTGCGCCTTACCGAACGCTCCAGACGCAAGGTACGCTTCAAGTTGGCAGGGGTCAGCTGTTCGAGGTGGCGTGCGATCTGTTGCACGTGCACGGTGACCGACCGATTGAACATCCACATGATCAGTCCGGCCAGCAGTAGCGACTGAATGATCTGAGTGACGACGATATTCGCCACCTCGCTGGACAGCCGTCGCCAGAGCACCCGTTCATCACCTTCGAGGGTCAATTCGCCGACATTTTCGTCTGCGCCTTCATAAGGTGTGTAGGTCAACATCCGTTGAAGCGAGGGCGCCAGATGCGATGCCCGTTGATAGGGTCGCAGCCGTTCCATTTCCTCAGGCGAGCGCCCGGCGCGCAGGATGCTCAGCTTCACCCGACCCACGGCTGCGACTTGGGCAACGCTATCGAGCTGGGTCTGCAGGGACTCGCGGTCCATCTCCCAGATCGCCTTGGACAGGGTGCGCTGGAATACCTGATCGATCAGCGACAGCTCGTCGGTCATCGCCGTGAGGTTCGCCTGCCAGGCCGACCAAGTCCGTATCGCCACGGTGAACAGGGTGAAGACCAGGCAAAACGCAAGCGTCGCCAGCACCAGTCGACGTCCGAGCGAGCCGGTTGGTCGGCTGTCCTGTGTACTCACAGGCGGGAGCGCCGGCATCCTACAGCCACCTTTTGGCGATGGCGTCGTAGGTACCGTTGCTGCGAATGGTCTTCAGGCCCTGGCGGAAGCGTTCGACGAGGGCATCCGAGGTATGCGGGCCGAAAGCCATATTCAGTCCTGCGCCTTCACCGAGGTCGGGTAGCCGCAGTACCGGCACCGCCACCTTTTCGGGCGTGTCGCCGGCTTGGCGGATCAGGTACCTGGCGTTCAGCTCGATGGAAATCCACAGGTCCACGCGCCCCAGCTTGAGCTTTTCATAGTTGTAGGCGTACTTGTTGTTCGACTGCAGGTTCTTGCCGACGGAAAAGTTCTTCGACAGCAGGTACTGTTCGCCAGCATCTTCCTTGACCGTTGCGATCTGATAGCGGCGCGCGTCATCCAGATTGTCGAGCTTGATGCCGCTGTCGGGCCGCGCATAGAGATACCAGTCCATTGGTGCGACTACGCCGACCCACTTGAACAGATGCTCGCGCTGAGCGGTGCGGGTAATCGAGTAGATCAGCACATTCTCGGTATTGAGCGCGATATCGTAGGCGCGCGCCCAGGGCATGGACTGGATAGTCGCTTTGACGCCCACCTCCTTGAGTACCGCCTGCACGACCTCGGTACTCAAGCCGGTCAGTTTGCCGTCCCGGGTCATGTTGTAGGGCGGCAGTTCCTCCGTGACGATGCGGATTTGCTCCTCGGCTACCGCCTGCAACCCGAAGCACGACAGCAGCGTGAACAGTACGGGCGTGATGAGGCGGCATGGCAGGGATGGTGTCATAGAGCGTGCTACCTCGGTGACGGCGGTGCGCCTACTGCATGCGAGTGTGCTGGCTATTGTATGGCCATCATTCGATTGCTGGTCGACGGATATACCTTTATATCGACCCTCGATCGGAAAGTTTAGCAGCCGCTGGCGCAGTGGCTGCATGGCCTTGACGATTCAGCTTAGCCGCGCCTCCAGGCTGTTCTTCGCCAGGCGTTCGGCCTGTTCCTGGGTCATGCCGAGGCTATCGTGCAGGGCGGCGAAGTTCTCGCCGACATAACCACCGAAATAGGCCGGGTCATCGGAGTTCACCGTAACTTTTACACCGCGTTCGAGCATCTTGAGGATATTGTGCTGGCGCATGTCGTCGAACACGCGGAGCTTGATATTCGACAACGGGCAGACGGTCAACGGGATCTGCTCATCGATAATCCGCTGCATCAGGCGCTCGTCTTCGATGGCGCGCACGCCATGGTCGATGCGTTCGATCTTCAGCAGGTCCAGGGCCTGCCAGATGTATTCCGGCGGGCCTTCCTCGCCCGCGTGGGCGACGGTCAGATAACCTTCGCTGCGGGCCTTGTCGAACACCCGCTGAAACTTGCTCGGTGGATGGCCCATCTCGGAACTGTCGAGGCCCACCGCGATAAATGCGTCGCGAAACGGCATGGCTTGTTTCAGGGTATCGAATGCCTGCTCTTCGGACAGGTGACGCAGGAAGCTGAGGATCAGCCCGTGGCTGATGCCGAGTTGCCGCTCGCCATCCTTGAGCGCCTGCTTGATGCCTGTGAGCACCACCTCGAAGGGAATGCCGCGGTCGGTATGGGTTTGCGGGTCGAAAAACGGCTCGGTGTGGATGACGTTCTGCGCTTTGCACTTTTGCAGATAGGCCCAGGTCAGGTCATAGAAGTCCTGCTCGGTGCGCAGCACATCGGCGCCCTGGTAATACAGGTCGAGAAATTCCTGCAGGTTGTTGAACGCGTAAGCGCTGCGCAGTGCCTCGACATCGTCCCAGGGGAGGGCGATCTTGTTGCGCTCGGCCAGGGCGAACAACAGTTCGGGTTCCAGCGAACCTTCCAGGTGCAGATGCAGTTCGGCTTTGGGCAGAGCGGTGATCCAGTCGTACATGGTCGGACTCTCGTATTCAGGCGTGGCTGTCAGTTTAACCAACGGGTCAGGTCTTGCGCGAGGTGAAGGTCGGCCAGGCACTTCTGCGGGCAGTTCCGGGTGGCGCTTCACCCATCCACCGGCGGTGGGCGCAGTGGTGGACGACATAAGCGTCGTCCACCCTTCGGTTGCTCAAGCGCCGATCAACTCCCTGGCCGCTTGACGATGGTTGGCGATCAACTGCGCCACATCCAGCCCCTCGATCTGCCCATCGATCACCCGCCATTGGCCGCCGATCATCATCCGGTCGGCACGGTCTGCGCCACACAGCAGCAGGGCTGAAAGCGGATCATGGCTGCCGGAAAAGCGCAGCTCATCGAGCTTGAACAGCGCCAAGTCGGCTTGCTTGCCGACCGCCAGCTCGCCGATATCGGTGCGCCCGAGCAGCTGCGCCGAGCCCCTGCTGGCCCAGCCCAGAGCCAGCTCCGGGGTGATTTTCTCGGCGCCGTAGCGCAGGCGTTGCAGATACAGGGCCTGGCGCGCTTCGAGGATCATATTGGAGGCGTCGTTGGAGGCCGAGCCGTCCACACCCAGGCCAATCGGCGCGCCAGCGGCTTGCAGATCGAGGGTTGGGCAGATGCCCGAGGCCAGGCGCATGTTCGAGCTCGGGCAATGACTGATGCCGGTGCCGGCTGCACCCAGGCGGGCGATTTCGTCAGGGTTGAAGTGGATGCCGTGGGCCAGCCAGGTGCGCGGGCCGAGCCAGCCGACGCTGTCCAGATAGTCCACGGTGCGCAGGCCGAAGCGTTGCAGGCAGAAGTCCTCTTCGTCGAGGGTTTCGGCCAGGTGGGTGTGCAGGCGCACATCAAGCTTGTGCGCCAGCTCGGCGCTGTCGCGCATGATCTGTGGGGTCACCGAGAACGGTGAGCAGGGCGCCAGGGCAATCTGGATTTGCGCGCCGTCGCCGCGCTCGTGGTAGCGCTCGATCAGGCGCTGGCTGTCGGCCAGGATCACCTCGCCCTGCTGCACGGTTTGCTGCGGCGGCAGGCCGCCATCGGCCTCGCCCAGGCTCATTGAACCGCGGGTCAGCATGGCGCGCATGCCCAGCTCGCGCACCGTCTCGACCTGCACATCGATGGCGTTTTCCAGGCCGTCCGGGAACAGGTAATGGTGATCCGCCGCCGTGCTGCAACCGGACAGCAGTAGCTCGGCCAGCGCCACCTTGCTCGCCAGTGCCAGCTTTTCCGGGGTCAATCGCGCCCATACCGGATACAGGGTTTTCAGCCAGGGAAACAACGGCTGGTTGACCACCGGCGCCCAGGCGCGGGTCAGGGTTTGATAGAAGTGGTGGTGGGTGTTGATCAGGCCCGGCAGCAGCACGTGCTCGCGGGCATCGAATACCTGATCGCACGGGCGCGAAGGTTGCTGGCCGGCGCTGAGCAGTTCACTGATAACGCCACTATCGATCACCAGGCCGCCAGCGGCGTCCAGATGATTGGCGGTGAAGATAGCGAGAGGGTTCTTGATCCAGATACGGGTAGCTGCCATTGAGCAGGCTCCTCTGAGGGTGAGTTCAGGTTAGCCAGCTCAGTGTTGACCCTGTCTGCTGATCCAGGTGCGTCGGATGACGTGGGGTGACGATAGCTGTCTTGGTAGTCAGGATCAAGATGGACGCGGTTCGTTATGTCTGCGCTATGCTTGTCAGCGCAGAATAATGAATGGTCGTGGAAGCACTGCAGCACGAGTTGGTGTCTGGTTAACTCGTTTTTTATCGCGGCCAAGGCCGCTCCTACGAAAACGGACCGCGGTATTTAATGTAGGAGCGGCCTTGGCCGCGATTTTCTACAAATTGGAGGCAATGGAATGCCGCAGGGCCAAAATTTGCGCCTTGGTCGTTTTTCTGAATCAGGGCGCGTCTACCTCTTAACCACTAATGTCCAATATCGTCAGCCACTGTTCCAAAATTTCGCATTGGCGCGTTTGCTAGTGAGTGAGCTGCGGGCCGCCCACGAACAGTCTTGGGCTTCTTCCTTGGCTTGGGTTGTGATGCCCGATAATATGCATTGGTTGGTTCAATTGCAGGGTCGTTCGCTCGATGAGTTAATGCGCAGGGTCAAATGCAATAGCGCTCGCCGAGTCAACCAGCAACTCGGTCGCCAGGGCGCGCTTTGGCAGGAGGGGTACCACGACCGCGCACTACGCAAGGAGGAAGACATGCGTACGGTGGCCCGTTATGTTGTGGCGAATCCATTGCGAGCGGGTCTGGTCAAGCACCTCGGCGATTATCCACTGTGGGATGCAGTGTGGCTTTGAGGGTTGTCGCTGTGCTGCAATTCAATACGCCCGCGGCTGATATCTGCCAGCAGCCGCTTGAGTTCGGCGGTGCGCTGCGGCGGCACTGCCAGCTGCAACTCGGCGCCGCTGGCGTCGTAGGTTTCGCTTTCCAGCAGGCTGTCCAGTTCCGCGAGGCGGGTCTTGAGCATTGGTAGCTCGGCGAACAGACAATGGCAGCGGTAGCGATCACGCGCGATCAGCGCCTGGCGTTCGGCCGCTTGCAGGCATTTGTTCGCCGCGCCGCCGTAGGCGCGGGCCAGGCCGCCGGTGCCGAGCTGGATACCGCCGTACCAGCGGATCACCAGTAGCGCCACCTGGTCGCAGTCCTGGGCGTCGATGGCCGCGAGGATCGGTCGGCCGGCGGTGCCGCCCGGTTCGCCGTCGTCGCTGAAGCGGTACTGGTCGCCGACCTTCCAGGCCCAGCAGTTGTGCGAGGCGCCGGGGTCGCTGGCTGCGGCGATAAACGCCTGTGCCTCGGTCGCACTGGCAACCGGCGCGGCGAGGGCGATAAAGCGGCTCTTGCGGATCTCCTCGCGGTACTCGCAGGGGCCGAGCAGGGTAAAAGGCATCAGGCGGGCGGGGTGAGGCCGCAACCTTTAAGGATGATACGCACCAGGTTGTCGGCGGCCTGGTCGAAATCCTGTTTGGTCATGCGCGTGCGGCCGGTGAGCCGGCAAACCTGTGAGGCGAAGTCGGCGTAATGCTGGGTGCTGCCCCAGAGCAGGAAGATCAGGTGCACCGGGTCGATCGGGTCCATCTTGCCCGCAGCGATCCAGGCTTCGAACACCGCCGCGCGGCCGCGAAACCAGGCCTGATAATCCTGGTTGAGCAGTTGCGTGAGGTTTTCGCCGCCACTGATCACTTCCATGGCATAGATGCGCGAGGCTTTCGGGTTGCGTCGGGAGAACTCAATCTTGGCGCGAATATAGCGGGCCAGCGCCTGAGCCGGGTCGTCGTCGACGGTCAGGCTATTGAACGTGCTGTCCCACAGTTCGAGGATATTGGCCAGCACCGCCTGATACAGGCCGAGTTTGTTGCTGAAGTAATAGTGCAGGTTGGCTTTCGGCAAACCGACGGTCTGCGCGATGGTGTTCATGCTGGTGCCTTTGAAACCGTGGCGGGCGAACTCTTCCTCGGCAGCCTTGATGATCGCTTCTTCGTTTTTCTGGCGAATGCGTCCGGCGGGTTTGCCGGTGGGGTTGGCGCTGTGCGCGTGAATTTCAACAGTCATGGGCGGTTCCGAGCCGTTCTGGTTGCGACAGCACTGATAACCCACTGTCATTGAGGAGACAAGCGCGTCGCGCTCAAAACGCGGCGCAACTGGCATGTCGCCAAGTATAAAGGCTCACTGCCGTGCATTTTACCTGTTGGTGGTCAATTCGACCTAAGTCTATGTGCTAATCGTCAGGTGCTAACGGGCTTTGTTCCGCCGCGAACGGCCATCGCCTCGGGTATCGGCCGCTAAGCAGCGAAACAGGCCGAGGCTGCGGCTACTCAGCTGAACGCCTGCACGATCTTCGCGCGCAATGCCGCATCCGGCAGGCGGCCATGGCCGGCCTTGAGGTTGTCGGCCATATGGCGGGGAGTGGACCCGCGGGGTATCACCGCCGTCACTGCGGGCTCGGCGAGAATGAACTTGAGCAGCAGTTGCGCCCATGAGCTGGCGTCGATCTCCATCGCCCAATCCGGCAGCGGTTTGTCCTTGACCGGCCGCAGCAGTTGACCGCCCTGGAAGGGCCGGTTGATCACCACGGCGATGCCATGGTCGGCGCAGTAGGGCAGTAGGCGTTTCTCGGCATTGCGTTCGGCCACCGAATAGTTGATCTGAACAAAATCCACCTTCTCCCGGGCCAATACGTCGAGCAGATCGTCATGCGCCGACTCCTGATAATGGGTGACGCCGATATAGTGCACCTTGCCCTGCGCCCTGAGATCGCGCAGTAACGCCAGTTGGGTGCGGGCGTCGCGCAGGTTTTGTACTTGCATCAGATCGATCCGCTCGGTCTGCAGCGCTTGCAGGCTCAGATTGAACTGGGCCAGGCCGCTGTCGCGGCCGGTGGCGGAAATCTTGCTGGCGAGAAATGCCTTGTCCTGCGTGCTGGTGCGTTGCAGCAGGGCGCCGATGACCTGTTCGGCTGCGCCATAGCTGGGGGAGGTGTCGATCAGTTTGGCGCCGCCGTTGACAAAGGTGCGCAGCAGTTCTTCAAGAGGGGCGAGGACCGCATCGTCAATGCGCACATCGAAAGTGTGCGAGGTCCCCAGGCCGATCACCGGCAGGGTTTCGCCGCTGCTGGGAATCGTTCGTTGCAGCAGTGGGTCGGCGGCCAGAGCCATGGCGGAGCGCGCCCACCAGGGCGTGGAGGCGAATGCGAGCAGCGTGGCGCTGCGCTGAATGAACTGGCGACGGCTGGGCATACAGTCCTCCGTGGTTGCACCGCAGGGGGATGCAGAAAATCCTCGAAAGGAGCGCCGCGGCGCTCCCTCCGAGCATAGACCTGTGACCTCGCGCGCCCGGCAAAGATGACCGGTGGTTGTTACCTGGTGTGTCGATGCCCGCTCCATAAAGGATCAATACCTACGGTTCCTCGTAGCCCGGATGCAATCCGGGAACACCTGTGCAGCCGATGGCGCTCCCCGGATTGCATCCGGGCTACAAAAGCGTTGTGCTCGGCCTTTAACCGCTGGCGGCCAGGGCTTCGAGGAAACTCTCCAGCACCAGATGCGGACGCCGACCTTTGCGGGTAACCGAGGCCAGGCTGAGGTCGTAGAAGCGCGTGGCGGGCTTCAGTGCGCGCAAGCGGCCCTGCTGCACCCAGGCCTGGGCGTAGTGGTCGGGCAGATAGCCGATATAGCGTCCGGTGAGAATCAGAAAGGCCATGCCTTCGCGGTCCGAGGCGCTTGCGGTGCAATTGAGCGCCTGATAGTGGCTCTGCACCTCCGGCGGCAGGCGGAAGGTCGGCGCGATGGCTTCCTGGTCGTTGAGGCGTGCATCCGGCAATTGCTGGTCGTCGACATAGAACAGCGGGTGGCCGACCGCGCAATAGAGCAGCGAACGCTCGTCGTACAGCACCTGGTAATCCAGCCCGGACAGCGGATTGCTCAGCGGCACCACGCCGATATGCAGGCGCCCATCGAGCACGCCTTGCTCGACCTCGCTCGGCGGGGTCATGCGGATATTGATATGCACGTCCGGGCCGCGCTCTTTCAGGCGCGCCAGGGCGTTGGTGATGCGCATGTGCGGCACCGTCACCAGGTTGTCGGTCAGGCCGATATTCAACTCGCCGCGCAGATGCTGGTGCAGGCCATTGACCTCGGTGCGAAAGCTTTCCACCGCTGCGAGTAATTGCTGGGTCGACTGATACACCTCGCGACCTTCCTCTGTCAGGGCGAAGCCGGCGCGGCCGCGTTGACACAGGCGCAGGCCGAGGCGCTGTTCGAGGTCGCTCATCTGCTGGCTGATCGCCGAGCGGCCGATGC
>NZ_CAMPHI010000033.1 GCF_946885955.1 uncultured Pseudomonas sp. | reverse complement strand
AATACGTCAGCTGCGGGCGCAGGGTGATGTGGTAGCGCGTCAGGCGTTTGCCGGAGTTGCCGAATCCGATGCCATAGATCACGCCATGCACACCCTTGCCGGCCGGGCCGAAACTCAGGTAACAGGGCTGGTTGATCAGCGCATCGAGATCGATATCCGGCGACGGGCTCACCAGTTCGATGTCGAAACGGTAGGGCTTGTTTAGCTTTTCTTGCCCGGTGAATTCGAGCACTTGAAGGTCGGTGGCAATGCCTTCGATGGTGAGGGTGATATGCGCTTGATTGGCATCCAGCATGCCTTGATCTCCATCCTTGATTGAGCGAGCCCCGCAGAGTGCCCTGCTCTATTCTCGGGCTCAATACTGGCGGGGTAATAGCATGAACCGAGTCACAGGACGGGCTCACCTTAGCGGGTAGCCCATCCTGCTTGATTCACAACTGCAAACAGGTCTGTCGGGCTTGGTGCCCACCGCCGAACGGCGAGCACAAACGCTGGTGCACCCGGCTGAGAAAACCAATCTCGAACGCACGGCGCTGCACCCCGGTTGGCAAGGCGTCGCGTTCGACGATCAGGTTGGCCCATAGCCAGCCGGTGTCGTCGTTGTTCAACCAGGCCTGGGCGCAGGCCACGCCCTGATCGAAAGCCGCTTGGCAATTGTGCGTCCACTCGATCACCGCGCCGCGTTGACCGTCGTGGCTGGGCAGGTAGCTGGTGAAGAGCTTAGTCATCGGCAACCCTCCCTTGCGCCAATGCACTGCGGTACAGCACCTGCGCATCGTTAAGCAGCTCGCGGGCGTTGTCGCAGCACTCGCGCAAATGCCCGGCGTTATCGGTGGACGCATCCGTGCGCGCCAGAATATCGAACAGCTTATGCAGCATCGTCATCCGCAACTCAGCCGCCGCCTGGAAGTGGCAGACAGCGGAAATGGTGCAGTCGAGCGGTTCGATACGTTTCGGAAAGGGGATTACAGCGGAGTGGGATTCAGTCATGGCGCACCTCCAGGGCGGAGGTGAACGAGTAACAGCAGGCCCCAAGGCGGAGCCCTTGGGTAAAAGGGGGAAAATGCATAATCCTTATGCTCCTTCGTGAATTTAAGGAGCCGTCACCCAGCCGTTGTCACACGGTTTGGGAGGCGGACCGTACGGGGGTGACAAACCGGCTCACGAAGGACAGCCGGCCAGGCCGAAGCCTGCCCCGCACGGCCCACCATAGAATGCGGTAGCCGGGCACAAAAAAAGCGCCGGCTATACAGCTATGGCGCTACCGCGCCTTCGTGAAGATTTCAGGTTGTCACACCCGGCCACGGGATTGACCGTGACGGGCGGACTCTAACGCCTATAGACAGCATGGACAAGTACTTCAATAACGGCGTAATCGATACCTGCGCTCACAGTTGGCCTTTAGCAAACCTCGAACAACCCGTCGCCCCACGCGCTTGCCGCGTGGGGCGACGCTCTTTAGACTGCTGCCTTTACTCTTTTCACTCCTCCTATTCCTTTATTCAGAGCAGGGTCGATGCCGACTGCCTTTCCTCCGGACTCTGTTGGCCTGGTAACGCCCCAGGTGGCGCATTTCGCCGAACCCCTGGCGCTCGCGTGCGGGCGTAGCCTGGCCGACTATCAACTGATTTTCGAAACCTATGGCGAGTTGAACGCAGCGCGCAGCAATGCGGTGCTGATCTGCCATGCCTTGTCCGGCCATCACCATGCCGCCGGTTACCACAGCGCGGAAGATCGCAAACCCGGCTGGTGGGACAGCTGCATCGGCCCCGGCAAGCCGATCGATACCAATAAGTTTTTCGTCGTCAGCCTGAACAACCTCGGCGGCTGCAACGGCTCGACCGGCCCCAGCAGCCTCAACCCGGAGACCGGCAAGCCGTTCGGCGCGGATTTCCCGGTGATGACCGTGGAAGATTGGGTCAACAGCCAGGCGCGTCTGGCCGACAACCTGGGCATCGCGCAGTGGGCCGCAGTGATCGGCGGCAGCCTTGGCGGCATGCAGGCCATGCAATGGGCGATCAGCTATCCCGAACGCATCCGCCACTGCCTGGCCATCGCCTCGGCGCCGAAACTCTCGGCGCAGAACATCGCCTTCAACGAAGTGGCGCGCCAGGCGATCCTCACCGATCCGCAGTTCCATGGCGGGCATTTCCAGGAACACGGGGTGATTCCCAAGCGTGGCTTGATGCTGGCGCGCATGGTCGGCCATATCACCTACCTGTCCGACGACGCCATGGGCGAGAAATTCGGCCGCGGGCTGAAGAGCGAGAAGCTCAACTACGACTTCCACAGCGTCGAGTTCCAGGTCGAGAGCTACCTGCGCTATCAGGGCGAAGAGTTTTCCGGGCGTTTCGACGCCAACACCTACCTGCTGATGACCAAGGCCCTCGACTACTTCGATCCGGCGGCCAGCCACGACGGCGACCTGGCCAAGACCCTGGCCCATGTCAGTGCGGACTTTTGCGTGATGTCGTTCACCACCGACTGGCGCTTCTCGCCAGCGCGCTCGCGGGAAATAGTCGACGCGCTGACCGCCGCACGGAAGAACGTCTGTTACCTGGAAATCGACGCGCCGCAAGGCCACGACGCCTTTCTGATGCCCATCCCGCGCTATCTGCAGGCCTTCGACAGTTATATGAAACGGATTCAGGTGTAAGCCATGCGAGCGGACCTAGACATCATTCAGGAATGGATTCCCGCCGGCAGCCGGGTGCTCGACCTGGGTTGCGGTAATGGCGAGCTGCTCAGCTGGCTCGGCGAACACAAAGGGGTCAGCGGCTACGGCCTGGAAATCGATCCGGACAACATCGCCCAGTGCGTCAGCAAGGGCGTCAACGTGATCGAGCAGAACCTCGACAAGGGCCTGGGCAACTTCGCCAGCAACAGTTTCGACGTGGTGGTGATGACCCAATCGCTGCAGGCCCTGCACTACCCCGACAAGGTGCTGGCGGAAATGCTCCGCGTCGGCAAGACCTGCATCATCACCTTCCCTAATTTCGGCCACTGGCGCTGCCGCTGGTACCTGACCACCAAGGGCCGCATGCCGGTGTCGGACTTCCTGCCGTACACCTGGTACAACACGCCGAATATCCACTTCTGCACCTTCGAGGACTTCGAACGCCTGTGCCACGCGCAAGATGCCAAGGTCATGGATCGCCTGGCCGTGGATCGCGACCACCGCCATGGTTGGGCCAGCCGGATTTGGCCTAATCTGTTAGGTGAAATCGGCATCTATCGGATCAGCGGCCCCGCCGTCACGGACGCTCCGGCCGCCATCTGAAGCGTCGAGCTGTAGTCATCCACAGGAGAACCCCGATGAACCGCATAGTCTTCGCTCTACTCGCCTTATGCCTGAGCCTGCCCGCCGCTGCCGAGCGCAAGCAGAGCTTCGGCGACCTGGATGTGCATTACAGCGCCTTCAATTCCGGCTTCCTGCAGCCCGATATCGCCGCCGCCAACGGTCTGGTGCGCAGCAAGACGCTGGGCGTGGTGAATATCTCGGCGCGCCAGTCTGGCGAAGCGACCACCGCCCAGGTTGGCGGCGAGGTCAAGGACCTGGTCGGGCGCAGCCATCCCCTGGATTTCAAGCAGATCACCGAAGGCAGCGCCATCTACTACCTGGCGCAGTTCCCCTTTAGCCAACGCGAAATGCTGCGTTTCACCATCAACCTCACCGGTCCCGATGGCGTGGCACACAGCTTCAACTTCGACCAGGAATTTTTCCCAGACGAATGATGAAATTCAAGCAACTGGTGCTGGCCAGTCATAACCCCGGCAAACTCAAGGAACTCCAGGCCATGCTCGGCGATGCCGTGCGGGTGCGCGCCATCGGCGAGTTCAGCGACGTGGAGCCAGAGGAAACCGGCCTGTCGTTTATCGAAAACGCCATTCTCAAGGCCCGTCATGCCGCCCGGGTATCCGGTTTTCCGGCGCTGGCCGACGACTCCGGCCTGGCGGTGGATGCACTCGGCGGTGCACCGGGCATCTATTCGGCACGTTATGCCGACGGCCAGGGCGATGCGGCGAACAACGCCAAACTGCTCGAGGCGTTGCAAGGCGTACCGGATGCCGAGCGCGGTGCCCAGTTCGTCTGCTGCCTGGCCTTGGTGCGACACGCCGAAGACCCGCTGCCGATCGTCTGCGAAGGGCTCTGGCACGGGAGCATCCTGCATGCGGCGCAAGGCGCAAACGGTTTTGGTTACGACCCGCTGTTCTGGGTGGCCGAACGCGAATGCTCCAGCGCCGAAATGGCCTCCGCCGATAAGAACCAGCTCAGCCATCGCGCCCGGGCCATGGCCCTGCTCAAGCAGCGATTGGGCCTATGAAAGCAGCGGCAGGTGGCAAGCCTCAAGCCGCAAGTAGAAGCACCGCGGATCGCGTGCAGCTTGCGGCTTGCAGCTTCGAGCTGCCGCCCCTGGCGCTCTATATCCATATCCCCTGGTGCGTGAAGAAGTGCCCCTATTGCGACTTCAACTCCCACGCCGCCGGGCCGACGTTGCCGGAAGAAGAATACGTCGACGCGCTGCTCGCCGACCTCGATGAGGATTTGCCACGGGTGCACCAGCGTCCGCTGACCTCGGTCTTCTTCGGCGGTGGCACTCCCAGCCTGTTTTCCGCCAAGGCCATCGGCCGCCTGCTGCAAGGTGTCGAACGGCGTATCCCGTTCGCCGCCGATATCGAAATCACCCTGGAAGCCAACCCCGGCACCTTCGAGCAAGCCAAGTTCCGCGATTACCGCGCGCTCGGGATCAATCGCCTGTCGATCGGTGTGCAGAGCTTCCAGGCGGAAAAACTCAAGGCCCTGGGGCGCATCCACGATGGCGACGAGGCGGTGCGCGCCGCGGATATGGCCCGCGCCGCCGGTTTCGACAACTTCAACCTGGACCTGATGCACGGCCTGCCGGACCAGTCGATCGAAGACGCCCTGAGCGACCTGCGCATCGCCATCGCCCAGCAGCCGACGCACCTGTCTTGGTATCAGCTGACCGTCGAGCCGAATACGGTGTTTTGGAACCAGCCGCCACCGATGCCCGAGGACGATATCCTCTGGGATATCCAGGAAGCCGGTCAGGCATTACTCGCAGAGCATGGCTACGCGCAGTATGAGGTCTCCGCCTACGCCCAAGCCGGCAAGGCGGCGCGGCATAACCTCAACTACTGGAGCTTCGGCGACTTCCTCGGCATCGGTGCCGGCGCCCACGCCAAACTGAGCGCCCCGGATGGCACTATTCAGCGCGCCTGGAAAACCCGCCTGCCCAAGGACTATCTGGATAGCGGCAAGCGCTTCAGCGCCGGCGAACGCGTGCTGAGCGCGGACGAGCTGCCCTTCGAATTCCTGATGAACGTGCTGCGCCTCACCGACGGTGTCGCCAGCGAACTCTTCAGCCAACGCACCGGCCTGCCCCAAACCCTGCTCGCCGCCGCGCGCGAGGAAGCGCAAGCGCGCGGGCTGATGCATACCGACCCGGCGCGCCTGAGCGCGACCCGCGAAGGCCAGCTGTTTCTCAATGACCTGCTGCAACACTTTCTACCCTGAAACCGCCTTGCGCATCGAAGGCTAAGGAAACTGGATGGACCTGCTACTCGACCTGATCGCCACCCTGTCACGCTGGAGCCGCAGCCACCTGTACGACATCTCCCTGGCGATCATGGCCACGCTGTTCGTACTCTTCGGCCCCGGCATCAATGCCTGGGTGCAACGCTCGATCAGCGGGCTGAATTTCTTCTTCCGCACCCTGATTTTCGTGCTGGTCTGCGCGGTCGGCTATGGCCTGGCGATGGTCTTCCTCACCCCCTGGCTGTCCCAGGGTCTCGGCCACTTCAACAACTACACCCTGGCGCCGGTGCTGTTGCTGGTGTTCTTCCTGATTGGCGTGTTGGCGGATCGTAGCTAGCGCCGCGCTGGATTAGCCTCCGTAGCTGCGCAGCGCAATCCGGGCTACGAGCAGACACGCGGTCCCGTAGCCCGGATGAAATCCGGGGGAAATCTGGAGCCGACAAAACATTCCCGGATTGCATCCGGGCTACAGATTTCTGCGAACCGCTCCGGCCGTGGGGCGAGCTGTCCTAGCCGCGCCGCAACGCCGAGCGCAGCTTGTACCTGTCCCCGGGATGAATCAGCCGTGCATAGCTGACCAGGTGATCGTCCGACCAGGTGCGGCGGATCATGCTCAGGCAGGGGGTGGCGGGGTCCATAGCCAGCCATTCAGCGGTTTGCCCATCGGCCAGCACCGCCTCGACCACGTGCTCGACATCGGAAATCGGGCAGGCGGCGACCAGCACTTCGTTCGGCGTGTACCGGGCGAAGTCGGTTTCCAGGTAGTTCGGCACCCAGCGCGGGTTGACGTAGCGATCCTCGAGCTGGATCGGCAGGCCATTCTCGCGGTGCACCAGGATGCTGTGGAAGGTCGGCGTACCGACGCGTACGCCGAGGCGCAGGGCGACTTCGTCGTCCGCCTCGATCGCCTCGCAGCGCAGGATCAGGTTGCTGTAATCGTTGCCGCGGCCGCGGACTTCGGCGGCGATGTTCAGCACTTCATGCAGCGAGGATTCGGCCTTGCGGTCGGTGACGAAGGTGCCGAGCCCGGCCTGACGGATCAGGTAACCCTTCTGCACCAGATCGCGGATCGCCTTGTTCGCGGTCATCCGGCTGACGCCGAAATCCCGCGCCAGTTGCTCCTCCGCGGGAATCTGATGGTTGACCGGAAAGACGCCGCTGCGGATACGCTCCAGAAGGAATTCTTCGATCGCCTTGTAGCGCGGGGTGGGACTGGTCACAGCGGCTCCTTGGGTTACGCCCGATGCGCGGATGATAGCGCGTCCTGCCGCTGGCGACGTACGCCGAGATGCCGCGCCGGGGCCCAGACTCGAGCCCCGGGGCGGCGACGCCCGAGCGGGATCACGCGGACGGCAAGATCCCGGCTGGCAACAGCGCGGTCAGTACCCGTTCGCCGAGCAGGGCATCGGCGGCGGCGATGTCCGGGGCGAAGAAGCGGTCCTCGACGTAGTACGGCACCTGGGCCCGCAACGCCTGGCGCGCCTGTTCGAGCAGCGGCGAGCTTTTCAACCCTTCGCGGAAGTCCAGGCCCTGGCAGGCGCCGAGCCACTCGATGGCCAGCACGCCACGGGTGTTGGCGGCCATTTCCCACAGGCGCTTGCCGGCGGCCGGGGCCATGGACACGTGATCTTCCTGGTTGGCCGAAGTCGGCAGACTGTCGACACTGTGCGGGTGGGCCAGGGCCTTGTTCTCGCTGGCCAATGCGGCGGCGGTGACCTGGGCGATCATGAAACCGGAATTGACCCCGCCGTTGGCCACCAGAAATGGCGGCAGCTGCGACATATGCTTGTCCATCATCAGCGAGGTGCGCCGCTCGCTCAGCGCGCCGATTTCGGCGATCGCCAGGGCGATGTTGTCGGCGGCCATGGCCACCGGCTCGGCGTGGAAGTTACCACCGGAAATCACATCGCCTTCTGCGGCGAATACCAGCGGGTTGTCGGACACCGCGTTGGCTTCCACCGCCAGCACTTCGGCGGCCTGGCGCAACTGGGTCAGGCAGGCGCCCATGACTTGCGGCTGGCAGCGCAGCGAGTAGGGATCCTGCACCTTGTCGCAGGCCTGGTGGGAACGGCCGACCTCGCTGCTGTCGCCGAGCAGATGGCGATAAATGCTCGCGGCGTCGATCTGTCCGCGCTGACCACGGGCGGCATGGATGCGCGCATCGAAGGGCGCCCGCGAACCCAGCGCGGCCTCGACGGTCAGGCCGCCGCAGACGGTGGCGGCAGCGAACAGGTCCTCGGCCTCGAACAACCCGCGCAACGCGTAGGCGGTCGACACCTGGGTGCCGTTGAGCAGGGCCAACCCTTCCTTGGCCGCCAGGGTCATGGGTTCCAGGCCGGCGATCGCCAGCGCCTCGCTCGCCGGCAGCCACTGGCCTTTGTGCCGCGCCTGGCTTTCGCCGAGCAATAGCAGCGACATATGCGCCAGCGGCGCCAGGTCGCCGGAGGCGCCGACCGAGCCCTTGAGCGGGATGTGCGGATAGACCTCGGCGTTGATCAGGGCGATCAGCGCTTCAATCACCTTCAGGCGGATGCCGGAGAAACCGCGCGCCAGGCTGTTGACCTTGAGCAGCATGATCAGCCGCACCATGGCGTCGTCCAGCGGCTCGCCGATACCGGCGGCATGGGACAGCACCAGCGAGCGCTGCAGCTTTTCCAGGTCCTGGCTGGCGATCCGGGTCGAGGCCAGCAGGCCGAAGCCGGTATTGATGCCGTAGGCGGTGCGGTCCTCGGCGATGATCGCATTGACGCAGGCGACGCTGGCTTCGATGCCGGCATGGGCGCTGTCATCCAGGTGCAGTTTGAGCGGGTTCTGGTAGGCCGCGCGCAGCTGGGCCAGGCTCAGTTGGCCGGGGGTCAGGGTGAACAGGCTCATGCTTTGGCTCCTTGGGTGGCGGCGATCATCGGCAGGTCCAGACCCTGCTCGCGGGCGCAATCGATAGCAATGTCATAACCGGCATCGGCATGGCGCATCACCCCGGTGCCGGGGTCGTTACGCAGTACCCGGCCGAGGCGGGCGCGGGCTTCCGGCGTGCCGTCGGCCACTATGACCACCCCGGAGTGCTGCGAATAGCCCATGCCTACACCGCCGCCGTGGTGCAACGATACCCAGGTCGCGCCGCCCGCGGTATTCAGCAGGGCGTTGAGCAACGGCCAGTCGGACACCGCGTCGGAGCCATCCTGCATCGATTCGGTTTCGCGGTTGGGGCTGGCCACCGAGCCCGAGTCGAGGTGGTCACGACCGATCACGATCGGCGCCTTCAGCTCGCCGCTGGCAACCATGTCGTTGAACGCCTGGGCCAGGCGCGCGCGGTCCTTCAGGCCGACCCAGCAGATGCGCGCCGGCAGACCCTGGAAGCTGATGCGCTCGCGGGCCATGTCCAGCCAGTTGTGCAGATGGACGTCGTCGGGGATCAGCTCCTTGACCTTGGCGTCGGTCTTGTAGATGTCTTCAGGGTCGCCGGACAGCGCCACCCAGCGGAACGGGCCGATACCCTGGCAGAACAGCGGGCGGATATAGGCCGGGACGAAGCCGGGGAAGTCGAAGGCGTTGTCGACGCCCTCTTCCAGCGCCATCTGACGAATGTTGTTGCCGTAGTCGAATGTCGGCACGCCCATCTGCTGGAAAGCCAGCATGGCGCGCACATGCACGGCCATGGATTGCTTGGCGGCCTTGACCACCAGAGCTTCCTCGGTCTTGCCGCGGGCGACGTACTCGTCCCAGCTCCAGCCCGCCGGCAGGTAGCCGTGGCGTGGGTCGTGGGCGCTGGTCTGGTCGGTGACCATGTCCGGACGCACGCCGCGACGAACCAGTTCCGGAAGAATCTCGGCGGCGTTGCCGCACAGCGCGATGGAGATCGCCTTGCCTTCGCCGGTGTATTTGTCGATGCGCGCCAGGGCGTCGTCCAGATCAGTGGCCTGCTCGTCGACATAACGGGTCTTCAGGCGGAAATCGATGCGCGATTGCTGGCATTCGATATTCAGCGAACAAGCGCCGGCCAGGGTCGCCGCCAGCGGCTGCGCGCCACCCATGCCGCCGAGGCCGGCGGTCAGCACCCACTTACCCTTGAGGCTGCCGCCGTAGTGCTGGCGCCCGGCTTCGACGAAGGTTTCATAGGTGCCCTGGACGATGCCCTGGCTGCCGATATAGATCCAGCTGCCGGCGGTCATCTGTCCGTACATCGCCAGGCCTTTGCGATCCAGTTCGTTGAAATGCTCCCAATTGGCCCAGTGCGGCACCAGGTTGGAGTTGGCGAGCAGTACGCGCGGCGCATCCTTGTGGGTTTCGAACACACCGACCGGTTTGCCGGACTGGATCAGCAGGGTCTGGTTGTCTTCCAGGCGGGTCAGCACCTCGACGATCTTGTCGAAGCATTCCCAGTTGCGCGCGGCGCGGCCGATGCCACCGTACACCACCAGTTCCTTGGGGTTCTCGGCCACTTCCGGGTCGAGGTTGTTCATCAGCATGCGCAACGGCGCTTCGGTCAGCCAGCTCTTGGCGGTCAGCGTGGTACCGCGGGCGGCGCGGATTTCGGTGTCGCGGAAACGGGTCATCTCAGGCTCCTCTCTACAAATTCGGTGACGGCAGGCGGCTTACAGCCAGCCCAGGTAATACGCCAGGTAGGCCAGCGGAATGCTGAACAGCAGGCTCAACAGGGTGCGTTGCAGCCAGACCAGCAACAGGTCGCGCAAACGCAGGGGAATCCGGGTGGCGAGCACGCAGGGAATCGACGCGGACAGGAACAGCACGCTGCTCACCGAGACGATCGCGGTGACGAACTTGACCACTGTATCGGCGTCTTTCAGCAGCATGGCCGGGAGGAACATCTCCGCCAGCCCCGAGGAAAGTGCGCCGGCAACCGTCATCGGCTGGTCCAGGCCGAACAGCCAGACCAGCGGGTACAACAGCAGGCCGATGGCATCGAACAGCGGGGTGTACTTGGCGGCCAGCAACCCGAGCAGGCCGACCGCGAGAATGCTCGGCAGGATCGCCGCGGTCATGCGCAGGCCGTCGACAAAGGTTTCGCGCAGCGCGCTGAGCAGCGACGGAGCGCTGGCCGCTTGCTCGATACCGGCGCGCCAGGCGCTGGCAATGCGGCTGTCGCCGGCCGGCAAGGACGGCTCGGCGCGGCTCTCGGACGGCAGACGCGACAACGGATAGATGCGCGCACTGACCGCGGTGACGCTGAAGGTGACCAGCATCGCGCTCCAGAAATACAGGTTCCAGATGTCCATCAGGCCGAGGGTCTTGGCGATGATCACCATGAATGGCGCCGACACCGTGGAGAAACCGGTGGCGATGATCGCCGCCTCACGCACGCTGTAATGGCCCTGGCGGTACATGCGGTCGGTGATCAGCAAGCCGACCGAGTAGCTGCCGACGAACGAGGCCACCGCATCGATCGCCGATTTGCCAGGGGTGCGCCAGATCGGCCGCATCACCGGCTGCATCAGCACGCCGACCAATTCGAGCAGGCCGAAACCGATCAGGAACACCAGGGCCAGGGCGCCGAGCGGCACGATCAGCGCCAGGCTGAGCACCAGTTTGTCGAACAGGAACGGCAACATGCCCGGCTGATACAAGGCCGCCGGCCCGACACCGAACAGGTAGGCCACGCCGATCAGCAGGCCGACCACCTTGAGCACGCTGAACACCATACGAGTCAGGTCGCCGCGCCAGCTGCCGCTGTACCAGGGCTGCAGCGCGCCGTAGAGCATGAACAGCAGTGCGATGCCGATCACCAGCGGCCGGGCATGGACGAGTAAGGCGCTGGCGGTGTGGTCGAGCAGAATGGTCGAACGCCCGCCGATGTCGAACGGCATGAAGAAGATCAGCAGGCCGATCAGGCTGTAGCCGAGCAAACGGGCCAGGGCGCGCCCCTTCGACACGCTGACGGTGGCGCTGAGTTGTTCAGACATGATGACGCTCCTGCTGGAACGAACGGTCGATGGAATCAGTCATCGGATGCTTCCTCTGTAATTGTTGTTGTCAGAGAAGTGGCTGGCTTCAGCCGGTCAGGGACAGCAGATGAATCAAACGCGCGGCGACCCGTGCGGTGCGGCTGTCGATATCCTGCTCCGGGTTCAGTTCGGCAAGGTCGACCAGGCGCAGCTTGCCGCTGTCGCGGACGCTTTCGAGCAGCGGCTCGAGCAGCGCCAGGGGCACACCGCGGGCGGCCGGGGCGCTGACGCCCGGCGCTTCGCAGGCGGGCAGCACGTCGATATCGATGGTCAGGTAGATCGCATCGCAACCGGCGATAAACGCCTGTAACTCGGCCACCAGTTCGGGCAGGCGGCTTTCGCTTATGTCCCGATCCTCGCGCACCAGTACGTTCAGTTCGCGGGCGCGCTGGAACAAGGCGAGAGTGTTGCTCGCGCGACTGACACCCAGGCAGGCATAGGCGAACGGCCAGTCGCGCGCGGCGCATTGCTCGGCGATCTGCGCGAAAGGCGTGCCGGACGACTGCACATGGGTCGGGTCGCGCAGGTCGAAGTGCGCATCGAAATTAATGATGCCAATTCTTGGGGCTGCGCCTGCCGGCTGAGCGCCGGCCATGTGCTCGGCGATACCCTGCCAGCTACCGAACGCCACCTCATGGCCGCCGCCGAGGACGATCGGCAGGTGCCCGGCATCCAGCAGCGCGCAGACGTTGTGACCCAGACGCACCTGGGCGCTGTCCAGATCGCCATCGGCGCAGAGCACATCGCCGGCATCGTAGGCCGGGCCGCGGCGGTGCCAGGCCAGGTTGGCCAGCGCCTTGCGTATGGCCAGCGGGCCACCCACGGCGCCGACGCGGCCATGGTTGCGGCGCACCCCTTCGTCGCTGGCGAAACCGAGTAGGGCCACGCCGGGCGTACTGGAGTCGGCAAGCGGCTGAATGCGCTGGTGCCAGCGGGCGCTGTCCGCCTCGGGGTCGATCCGACCCTGCCAGAGGTCCATCGAATGACGATCAGTGCGCATGGCGAACGGCCTCTTTATCGTGACTGATGACGCCCTGGAAAATACGCTGACGCAGGCGCCCCGGCTGAATCGCATAGGCCAGTTCGGCCGGCTGGCGCACATCCCACAGGCACAGATCGGCGGCAGCGCCGACGGCGATACGGCCCAAGGCTGGCGCACCCAGGGCCTGCGCGGCATGGGCGGTCATCCCGGCCAGGGCCTCGCGCGGGGTCAGACGGAACAGTGTGCAGGCCAGGTTCAGGTTGAGGGTCGGGAAGCAGATCGGCGCGGTGCCGGGGTTGGCGTCGCTGGCCACGGCCATGGGCACGCCGTATTGGCGCAACAAGCCGATGGGCGGCAGCTGGGTTTCGCGCAGGGTATGAAAAGCCCCGGGCAACAGCGTAGCGACCATGCCGGCCGCGGCCATGGCTTGCACGCCAGCCTCGTCGAGAAACTCGATATGGTCGGCCGACAAGCCACGGTAGCGCGCCGCGAGGGCACTGGCGCCCTGATTGGAGAGCTGCTCGGCGTGCGCCTTGATCGGCAGGCCATGGGCCTGGGCAGCCTGAAACACCCGTTCGCATTGCGCCGGGCTGAAGCCGATATGTTCGCAGAACACGTCCACCGCATCGGCCAGGCCTTCGGCCGCGGCAGCCGGGATGATCTCGTTGCACACCAGCTCGATATAGCCGTCGCTATCGTCGGCGAACTCCGCCGGCAAGGCATGGGCCGCCAGCAGCGTAGTGATGACGCGCACCGGCAGCAGCTCGCCGAGGCGGCGGGCGACCCGCAGCATTTTCAGTTCGTCCGCAACGCTCAGGCCATAGCCGGATTTGATTTCCACCGTGGTGACGCCATCGGCCAATAGCGCCTGCAAGCGCGGCAGGCTCTGCGCCAGCAATTGTTCCTCGCTGGCCGCACGGGTGGCGCGCACGCTGCTGAGGATGCCGCCACCGGCCTTGGCGATCTCGGCGTAAGCGACACCTTCCAGACGCTGCTCGAATTCATCAGCGCGATTGCCCGCGTAGACCAGATGGGTGTGGCAGTCGATCAGACCAGGAGTCATCACCCCGCCGCTGCCCGCCTCGACGGCGCCGACGGCCAACGCCTCGTCGAAGTCGTCCATCGGCAGCATCAGGCTGACGCGCCCCGCCGCGACCATCACAGCCATGGGCTGCGCCAGCGTTTGCAGGCCGTCGAACACAGTCACGTCACGCCACAACAGGTTTTTTTCGGGGGCTACAGGCATCGGAACGAACCTTTACAGATGCATTTGTATATACATTATAAAGGAAGCCAGAGACCGTCAAGCCCTCATTTAAACTGGACATAACTATTGATACGACGAGAACGACCCAAGAGCGTGCCTTTCATATTTGTATTGTATATACAATAAAGTGATTTATGCGGCCGAGCGCCAGGCACAAACAAAAAAGCCGCCCGATTGGGCGGCTTCCATACTGCGCAGCGACGACTCAGTTATTGATACGCAGAGCCTGCGGGGTGAAATCGCGTGGGCTGAGCTTGGCGTTGAAGTCGTACATCGGCTCGTTATTGTCGAGCCCATCGACGAAGTAGCGGCTGCCCTTGAAGTCGTAGATGGTTTCCAGGGTGCTGCCGAACATCGGCACCTCGTAGTAGCTGATCGGGTGGCTTTCCTGCAGGCCGCTCAATTCGCGGTCCTTGTCGTACAGGTCGACCGCGAGGATCTGCCAGCTGTCCTCGTCGAGGTAGAAGCGGCGCTTGCCATAGATATGGCTGTGGCCTTTACGCAGATCGGCCTCGACCACCCAAACCCGGTGCAATTCGTAGCGCAACAGCTGCGGGTTGAGGGTCTTCTCCTGCAGGATGGTGTCGTAGGGAATGCCCTTCTGGTGCACCGCATAGCTGTTGTAAGGCACCAGCATTTCCTGCTTGCCGATCAGCGTCCATTCGTAGCGATTTGGCGCGCCGTTGTAGGTGTCGACCTGATCGGCGATGGCCATGCCGCTGGTATCCGGCTGCAAGGCGTCATAGGCCAGCGACGGCAGGCGGCGCACCCGGCGTTCGCCGCGGTTGAAGCGCCAGGCCTTGCGGATCGCCAGTACCTGGTCGATGGTTTCCTGCACCACCAGTGCCGAACCCGCCAGTTTCGACGGCGCGACCACTTTGTTGCGGTAATAGAACAGGGTGTTATCCAGATCCTTCGGACTGACCCCTTCACGGCCGTAAAGGAAATAGGCGTCGCGCTCCTGCTTGAGCAGGTTGTAGCTACCACTGGAGAGTACCGCCGCCAGATTGCTGACGAAGCTGATCTGGTCGCCGCGGTAACGCATGATGTGATTCCAGATCACCTCAAGGCCATTCTGCGGCAGCGGGAACGGGATGCCGGCGGCAACTCCGGATACGCCATTGCCGTTGGAGATCAGTTCGGCGTTCTGCGCGTTGAAACGAGTGGCGTCATAGATGCGCTGCGGGGCGGCGGCGCTACGGTGAGTCGGAAATACCTGCAGGTAGTAACTCGGATAGCGTTCCAGCAGAGCCTTGGTGCCGACCGGCAACTGCGCCGCATACTGCGCCATATTCTGGCTATCGACCCGGTACAGCGGCGCTTCGCCGGCATAGGGGTCGGGGTGGTGCATGCCCGGCTGATAGTTGGCCGGCGGCTGCGCCAGACCACCCTCCCAGCGCGGAATGGTGCCGGCGACATTCCCTGCGCGCTCGCCGCCCAGCGGCGTCAAATCCTGGCCGAGGCGATCCGCCTGGGCACTATCGACCTTGGCCTGCACCTGCATTGCCAGGCTGGCCAGCAATAGACACGGAAATATTTTCAACACAGTCGTCTCCCCACGGCGCACAGACTACGCCGCTAATTATGTGACGGGACCGGAGGTCGCGCCCTTTCGGACCGTTGAAAAACTACCTGCGTTGGCAATACTGCGTTAAAAACAGCCTCAAAATGCTCATTTACAACACGTAAACTCCGCTTTTTCGGCCGTTTTTGCCTTGTCTTGCCTGCCTCGCCTACGTTTTTCAACGACCTGCTGTTGAGTGCTGCGGTGAGGAACCGTCCTGGCGCCGGGTTATCCCGGTCTTGGGCAATCATCCTGGTTGCCGTGTTTTTTACTCTAGCGCTGAAACTGGACAGGCGCTCGAAACGGGTCAGTCGATGCGCTGGAACTTCAAATCCCAGACGCCATGGCCGAGGCGCTCGCCGCGTCGCTCGAACTTGGTCGTCGGTCGCTCCGCCGGGCGCTCCACGCAACGGCCGTCGGCAGCCAGGTTGCGGTACCCGGGCGCGACGTTCATGACTTCGAGCATATGTTCGGCATAGGCTTCCCAGTCGGTGGCCATGTGCAGCACGCCGCCGACCTTCAACTTCTGCCGCACCAGCTCGGCGAAAGCGGGCTGGACTATACGCCGTTTGTGGTGGCGCGACTTGTGCCATGGGTCGGGAAAAAACAGCAACAGGCGATCGAGGCTGGCATCGGCCACGCACTTGCGCAGCACCTCCAACGCATCGCAGCTGTAAACCCGCACGTTGTTCAGGTTCTGCGTCATCAAGCCGTTGAGCAAGGCGCCGACGCCCGGCCGATGCACTTCGACGCCGATAAAATCCTGCTCCGGCGCCGCCGCGGCCATTTCCAGCAGGGAATGGCCCATGCCGAAACCGATCTCGAAGGTGCGCGGCGCGCTACGGCCGAATACCGTATCGAAGTCCGGCGCGCCGGCCTCCAACTCCAGACCGAACTTCGCCCAACCTTGATCGAGGCCGCGCTGCTGGCCTTCGGTCATGCGTCCGGCGCGCATCACGAAACTCTTGATTTCGCGATGTTTTGGGGTTTTCTCGGCCGCTGCCGGGGTTTGCTGCGAATCGGTCATGTTCTGCTCATTACTTAATCAGGCCATCCAGCGGCGACGAAGCGCTGGCATAGAGTTTTTTCGGCATGCGCCCGGCGAGATAAGCCAGACGGCCGGCTTCGATCGCGTATTTCATCGCCTCGGCCATCATCACCGGATTCTGCGCGTGGGCGATGGCGCTGTTCATCAGCACCGCCTCGCAGCCCAGCTCCATGGCGATGGTCGCATCAGACGCGGTACCTACGCCGGCATCGACCAACACCGGAACCGTCGCTTCTTCAAGAATGATGCGCAGGTTGTAGGGGTTGCAGATGCCCAGCCCGGTGCCGATCAAACCGGCCAGCGGCATTACCGCGATACAGCCCATGGCCGCCAACTCGCGAGCGATGATCGGGTCATCGCTGGTGTACAC
This sequence comes from uncultured Pseudomonas sp., assembly GCF_946885955.1. Next base: position 43,875 of record NZ_CAMPHI010000033.1, on the reverse strand, counting down.
CATCACGTCGAAACCGTCCTTGACCAGCACTTCGGCGGCCTTGAGGGTTTCGATCACATTGGGGAACAGGGTCTTCTGGTCGGCCAGCACTTCCAACTTGACCAGCTTATGACCATCGAGCAGCTCACGGGCCAGACGGCAGGTGCGCACAGCCTCGACGGCGTCGTAGCAGCCGGCGGTGTTGGGCAGAATGGTATAGCGCTCGGGCGAGATCACGTCGAGCAGGTTCGGCTCGTCCGGGTTCTGGCCGATGTTGGTGCGGCGCACCGCCACTGTGACGATCTCCGCACCCGAGGCCTCGATGGCCGCACGGGTCTCATCGAGATCCTTGTATTTGCCCGTGCCCACCAGCAGGCGCGAATTATAGGTACGACCGGCCAGGGTAAAAGGCTTATCGCTACGGACTTGGCTCATCGGAATATCCTCATGGCGGGGCTGCGGGCATTGCAGGGGTTGCAGGCGGTAACGTCAGCCGCCACCGATCGCGTGTACCACCTCGACCCGATCACCCTCGCGAAGGGCGGTGGTGGCGTGCTGGCTGCGCGGCACTATATCCAGGTTGAGTTCGACCGCCAGACGGCGTCCCGCCAGATCCAGGCGATCGATCAGCTCGGCGACGGTCTGCCCTTCGGGCAGTTCGAAGGCTTCACCGTTTAATTGAATCTGCATGGCGGCAGGCTCCCAACATGGGAAAGGGCGGGCATTCTAGCCCGATCATCGGCGATGACCAAGACCAAAGGGCGCCGTTCGTCCTGTAACCTGACCTCCGGGTCAGCCGATCAGGCCAGGCGCCAGGCCGCCAGCCCCAGACACAACCAGCCAGCGAGAAACGCCAGGCCACCGAAGGGGGTGATCATGCCCAGCTTGCTCACGCCGCTGAGGCTCAGGGCATACAGGCTGCCGGAAAACAGCAGGAGACCCAGGGCGAACAGGCCACCGGCCATATTCACCAGGCGTCCGGGCACGTGCAGCGCCAGCAGGCCGACGCCGAGCAATGCCAGGGCGTGGATCAATTGGTAATGGGTGCCGGTCTGGAACACCGCGAGGTAGTCGGCGGACAACCTGCTTTTCAGCCCATGGGCGGCAAATGCCCCGAGGGCGACACCGGTAAAGCCGGCGAAAGCGGAAAACAACAGCCACAGGCGAGCCATGCATCACTCCAGATAGACACCAAGTGCCGGCTATAATGGCGCGCAAACCCGTACCGGCCAAGCCCGCATGCTCCGATCCCTGTTCCGCCGCCTGTTGAAGATTCTGCTTTGGTCGATGGCCGGCTCGGCGCTATTGGTACTGCTGTTGCGCTGGGCGCCACCGCCGATGACCGCGCTGATGGTCGAGCGCAAGATCGAGTCCTGGATCGATAAACGCCCTATCGACCTGCAACGCAGCTGGCGCCCGTGGCAAGAATTGCCGGACAACCTGAAGATCGCGGTAATCGCCGCCGAAGATCAACGCTTCGACCAGCACTGGGGCTTCGACCTCCAGGCGATCCGCGCGGCGCTGGCGCACAATCAGCAGGGCGGCTCGCTACGCGGCGCCAGCACCCTGAGCCAGCAGGTGGCGAAGAATCTGTTCCTCTGGTCCGACCGCAGCTGGCTGCGCAAGGGCCTGGAAACCTGGTTCACCGCGTTGATCGAACTGCTCTGGCCGAAACAGCGGATTCTCGAGGTCTACCTCAATAGCGTGGAATGGGGTGACGGCGTGTTCGGCGCCGAGGCCGCCGCCCAGCGCCATTTCGGGATTGGCGCACCCTACCTGTCGCGCCAGCAGGCCAGCCTGCTGGCCGCCGTATTGCCCAACCCGCGAGCGAGAAACGCCGGCCGACCGAGCTCTTACGTCAGCCGCCGCGCCGCTGCTATCCGTCAGCAGATGTGGCAATTGGGCGGCAGCCACTACCTCGACCGCCTGCGACCAGACTACCCGCAGTGGTGGCCATCCTGGCTGTAACGCAGTGGCGGCACACTTCCATTACCGCTTGAGCGCCTCACGCGGCACCACCTGCAGCAGGCGCAACTGCTCGTCGCGCAGGTGAGCAGTCAAGCCCAGCTCGGGATAGACCCAGGCCTGCCCCTCGGCCAATTCCAGGCGCAGGCGTGGCTGACCGATGCTGCTGGCCAGGCGCGCGGCGGGCGCCTCGTCCTGCTCCGGCCTGAGCGTCAGACTGATTATCTGGTGCCGACTCAATTGCGCCAGCATCTGCTCGCCCAGCGGTTCTTCTGCCTGCTGCCCTACTACGCCGAATACCCCGGCCAGGCTGGTGCGCTCGGCTTGACCGAGGGCCAGTTCGGCTTCCAGCAGCCAGGATTCACCATCGTCGATCGGCCAGGCGCCACGAAACAACAGGCGTGGCCCCTCCGGGCGCGGCTGCATCCACAATTCGCCGCCGAGCCGCTCGTGTAGTTGCTCCAGGCTCAGGCGATCGTCGGCCAGCGGTGCCAGCACCTCGGTGCGCAGCTCGTCGAAACCCGGCCAGGGCTCGGCTGGCCCCATCCCGCGCATCAACCAGACGCCCCAGGAAAAAAACAGCAACGCAACAGCGGCAAAGATCAGCCAATGCTGGAGACGCAGCGGCGGCATTTTCATGATTTTCTCCGGGCAGAAAAAAGCCGCACCCGGGTGCGGCTTCTATACGGTGTCGCGATTACGCCGCGATCGAGCTTTTCAGCTTGTTCATGGCGTTCTTTTCCAACTGCCGGATGCGCTCGGCGGAAACGTTGTATTTGGCCGCCAGCTCATGCAGCGTGGCCTTTTCCTCGGCCAGCCAGCGCTGGTAGAGAATATCGCGACTACGCTCATCGAGCCCTTCGAGCGCGTCATGCAGATTGGCGGTGGAGCTGTCGCTCCAGTCGGAGTCTTCCAACTGGCGCGCCGGGTCGTAACGGTTGTCTTCCAGATACTGCGCGGGGGACTGGAAGGCGCTTTCGTCGTCGGCATCGGCGGCCGGGTCGAAGGCCATGTCGTGGCCGGTCAGGCGGCTCTCCATCTCGCGCACTTCGCGCGGCTCCACGCCCAGGCTCTGCGCCACGGCGTGCACTTCATCGTTGTTCAACCAGGCCAGACGCTTCTTCTGGCTGCGCAGATTGAAGAACAACTTGCGTTGCGCCTTGGTCGTCGCGACCTTGACGATGCGCCAGTTGCGCAGGATGAATTCATGGATTTCCGCGCGGATCCAATGCACCGCAAAGGACACCAGGCGCACACCCATCTCGGGGTTGAAACGCTTGACCGCCTTCATCAGGCCGACGTTGCCTTCCTGGATCAGATCAGCCTGGGCCAGGCCATAGCCGGAATAACTACGTGCTATGTGCACGACGAAACGCAGGTGCGCGAGCACCATCTGCCGGGCGGCCTCAAGGTTTTGGTTGTAGTAGAGACTTTCGGCCAGTTCGCGCTCCTGCTCGGGGGTCAGCAGCGCGATGCTGTTGACCGCATGCACGTAAGCCTCCAGGTTGGCGCCTGGGACTAGGGCATGAACAGGTTGCAAAGAAGTGGACATGTGAACCCTCCGACTCACGAAAACGTGCAGCAGTTTAGCACTGAGCTATAGGACTGGGAACGTCTATACAAGTTCCCTTACATATAGTCAATATCAAGCAAAACAATAGCTTACAAAAAATGTCCACTACCCGACGCTTCGTACCGCCCCCTCCTGCCGGGAGAGGGCCTGAAGATGTCGCGACTACGCCTTACCTCGGCGCCAGCTCGTTCAGGTGCCGCGCCACCGCCAGCCAGGCGCCGATATAGCCGAGCAGTACCGCACCGAGCACCAGCGACAGGCCATCGTCGACTGGCACACCAGCCAGGGCGAAGTCGCTGCCGTAGAGGCCGGCCAAGCCCACCACCGCATCATTCAGCCAGTTCAACCCGTACGCCAGCACCAACCAGGCCAGCACCCCGGCGCCCAGGCCATAAAGCGCGCCCATATAAAGGAAGGGCCGGCGCACATAGCTGTCGGTACCGCCGACCAGCTTGATCACTTCGATCTCGGTACGACGATTCTCGATATGCAGGCGTATGGTATTGCCGATTACCAGTAGCAACGCCATGACCAAAAGCAAGGTCAGGCCAAAAACGAAGCGTTCGCCGAGCTTGAGAATCGCGGTCAGACGCTCGACCCAAAGCAGATCGAGTTGCGCCTGCTGCACCTTGGGCAGCTCCGCCAGGCGCATGCGCAGGGCTTCCAGGGTGGCCTTGTCGATCTCGTGCGGGGTCACCAGTACCACGCCCGGCAAGGGATTATCCGGCAATTCCTTGAGCGCCTCGCCCAGGCCGGACTGCTGCTGGAATTCGTCCAGCGCCTGCTCGCGGCTGATCCACTCGGCATCGGCGACGTCGTCCATCGCGGCGATGCGATCACGCAGCGCCTGCCCTTCGGCTTCGCTGGCGTCGATCTGCAGGAACAGGGAAATCTGCGCGGCGCGCTGCCAGGTGCCACCGAGGCGCTCGACGTTGTCCAGCAGCAGCGACAAGCCCATCGGCAGGCTCAAGGCCACGGCCATCACCAGGCAGGTGAAGAAACTGCCGACCGGCTGTTTGCCAAGCCGGCGCAGGCTATCGACCAGGCTGGCGCGGTGGCTTTCCAGCCAGGCATTCACCTGGCTGCGGAAATCCTGCTCATCGCCAGGCCCTTGCGCAGCGGATTGTTTCGGCGTGGCGCCGACCCGTTGTGCGGGTTGCGGTGGCGGTATGCGTGTGGCGCTCATCAGACGGCCTCCCCGTCGCCGATCAAACGGCCGCGTTGCAAGGTCAGCATGCGGTGGCGCATGCGTGCGATCAGTGCCAGGTCGTGACTGGCGATCAGCACACTGGTGCCGAGCCGGTTGATATCTTCGAACACGCCCATGATTTCCGCCGCCAGGCGCGGATCGAGGTTTCCGGTCGGTTCGTCGGCCAACAGCAACGCCGGGCGATGCACCACCGCGCGGGCAATGCCGACGCGCTGCTGCTGGCCGGTGGAGAGTTCGCTGGGAAATTGCTCGGCCTTGTCGGCCAGCGACACCCGCTCCAGCGCGGCGCCGACGCGTTTGCCGATCTCCGGCTTGGACAGACCAAGGATCTGCAGCGGCAGGGCGACGTTGTCGTAGACGCTGCGGTCGAACAGCAGCTGGTGGTTCTGGAACACCACGCCGATCTGCCGACGCAGAAAGGGGATCTGCGCATTGGTGATCTGCCCCAGGTCCTGGCCAGCGAGCAACAGCTTGCCGCTGGTTGGGCGCTCCATCGCCAACAACAGACGCAGCAGGGTGCTCTTGCCCGCGCCGGAGTGGCCGGTAACGAACAGAAACTCGCCGCGGCGCACGCGAAAGCTCAACTCGTGCAGCCCGACGTGCCCATTGGCATAGCGTTTACCGACCTGCTCGAACTTGATCATTACGACTCCCGGGACTGGAAGAGCGCCTGGACGAAGGCTTCGGCTTCGAAGGTTCGCAGGTCGTCGATGCCTTCGCCAACCCCGATATAGCGGATCGGCAGGGCGAACTGCTTGGCCAGGGCGAAGATCACCCCGCCCTTGGCGGTGCCGTCCAGCTTGGTCAATGCCAGCCCGGTCAAGTTCACCGTCTGGTTGAACTGCTTGGCCTGGTTGATCGCGTTCTGCCCGGTGCCGGCATCCAGCACCAGCAGCACCTCGTGAGGCGCGCTTTCATCCAGCTTGCCGATCACCCGGCGGACCTTCTTCAGTTCTTCCATCAGGTTGTCTTTGGTGTGCAGACGCCCGGCGGTATCGGCGATCAGCACGTCCATGCCACGGGCCTTGGCGGCCTGCACGGCATCGAAAATCACCGACGCGGAGTCGGCGCCGGTGTGCTGGGCGATCACCGGAATGTTCTTGCGCTGGCCCCATACCTGCAATTGCTCCACCGCCGCGGCGCGGAAGGTGTCGCCGGCGGCGAGCATGACCTTCTTGCCCTCGCCCTGCAGCCGCGAGGCCAGCTTGCCGATGGTAGTGGTCTTGCCGGCGCCGTTCACGCCGACCACCAGGATCACATAGGGCTCCTTGCTCTGGTCGATGCGCAGCGGCTGTTCGACCGGCTTGAGCAGCGCGGCCAGTTCGTCCTGCAGGGCTTTATAGAGGGCGCCGCTGTCGGTCAGCTGCTTGCGCGCGACCCTCTGCGTCAGGCTCTGGATGATCGCACTGGTGGCTTCGACACCGACGTCGGCGGTCAACAAACGGGTTTCGATCTCTTCGAGCAGGTCGTCGTCGATGGCCTTCTTGCCGAGGAACAGGCTGGCCATGCCCTCGCCGATACTCGCGCTGGTTTTCGACAATCCCTGCTTGAGGCGATCGAAGAAACCCACGCCGGGTTCATCCGCACGTGGCGCCTCGATGATTACCGGCGCCTCCAGCGGCGCTGCCGGCACCGGCAACACCGGTTCCGGCTGCGCAGGTGGCTCTTCGATATGCGCATGCAGCACTTCGCTGCCGGCATTGATGCGAAAGCGCGACGGCCGCGGTGCCGGGGCGACTTCGCCGACAGGCTCGACCGGAGAGGGCGCTGCAATCGTGAGTTCAGGGGTAACGGTGGCGGGTGCCTGTGGCGCGGGGGCGTCGGGCGCAGCCGTTGCAGGCGCAACTGGCTCAGCCGAGGGCGGTTCGACAGGCGTGGCCGGTGCAGTTGGCGCCGGTTCGGCGCTGCCCGCTTGCGGCTTCTTGCGCAACCAGCCGAACAGGTCTTTCTTCTCGGCGGGTTTGTCGGCAGCAGGCGCGGGCGCCGCGGCGGGGGTTTTCTTGTCGTCGTTGGAACCAAGCATGGAGGACGGCTATCTCAAAGATGCGGCGCGCCAGAGGGCGAACCGGGATGTTGGTCTGCGCAGCAGAATATAAAACTGGAGGCGCCACGGAGTAAAATTCACAGCGGAACCAGGCATGATCGCCGGCAAGCCGGAGTGACTCCAGATCATTCCCGAGCGGCAGCCCCCAGGGATCGCGCGCAAGGCTCCGGCCGCAAAAGGTTCAGCCTGCATCAGGCCAATCATGTCGACCGGCAACACACGAGAGTTGCGCGCGACTTTACCACTATAAGCCGCTACGCAGCAGACCTATCTGTCGCTGTAGCCAAGAACACAAGCAGCGCCAACCCCGCAGAGCCCTATGCCATCCGCCCCATGCGGCGGATGGCGCAGAATCATCTCGCCCGTTTAACCATTGATGATCTCGCCGACCGCCTCTACCTCGGCGCCAACCCCGCGGCGCTGGCCACGCATCAGCACCAGAGCCGCCCCCGCGGAGAACAACAGACCCGGGGCGGCGGCGCACAGCACACCGGCGCCACCCAGGCCCAAGGCCAGGATCTGCCCGGCGACCAGCGGACCCGCCATGGAACCCAGGCGCCCTGCCGCTACAGTCGCCCCAATCCCCGTCGCGCGGATATTTAGCGGATAGAGGGTTGGCGCCAGCGCATACAGCACCAGTTGGCCGCCAATGGCGCAGAACCCGGCGGCGGCCCCCGCCAGCAACAACAGCTCGAAACGCTGCACCAGGCCGATCGCCGCAAGCGAGGCGAGCATGCCCATATAGGTGCTGAGCACCACCAGCACAGGGCTGGCACGATCCATCAAGCGTCCGGTCAGCACCGACCCGGCAGCGCCGCCGAGATTGAACAGCAGCTGCACATAGCCCGCCTGGACATGGTCGTAACCCAAGGCAACCAGCAACGACGGTAGCCAGTTCAGCAGCATGTACAGCACCGCCAGGGTGAAGAAGCTGCTCAACCAGATCAGCAGCGTCGCCCCGGCCTGCCCCTGGGCGAACAGCCCGCTGGTCGCCGGCATACCCTGACCATCACCGCGAGCAACCGGCGCCCCACGCAGGAACATCGCCAGCAGCCCGGCAATCAGAATCGGTACCATCCCTCCCACGTAGAAAATCGGCCGCCATTCGTTGCCGGCGCCCTGCACGGCCATCAGCGCCGCAAGCGCGCCGCCCAGGGGCACACCGCAGTAAGTCAGACTGACCGCGGTGTTTTTCAGGCCGGCATCGGCCACCTCGGATGACAGCGCAATCAGAATCGGCAAGGCGGCGCCCAGGCCAAGGCCGGTACCCAGACGCGCCAGCAGCAGCGCCGAATAGCTGTCGACATAGGCACTCAGTAACGAGCAGGTGCCGAACAGCAACACCGCCGTCACCAGCACGGCCTTGCGTCCCAACCGATCCGCCAGCCAGCCGCCGAACAGGGCGCCGGGCAACAGGCCGATCAAGCCGACGCTGAAGAACCAACCGAGCTGGACCGCTGACAAGCCGAACTCCCTGGCAACCTGAGGGCCCGCGATGCCTGCGGCCTGCAAATCGAAGCCCTCGACCAGCGCGACCATGAAACAGAGGGCGATGGTGCGCACCGGGCTTGCCGGCGCCGCAACCTGACGAATGAACATAGCAACCTCAATTGTGACGTGTCATGGACAGGGCTGTCGGTCAGCGACCGGATTTGAGCTTGTTCCAGGAACGCGTGATCCAGCGCATGATTTCAGGCGGTAGCTCCGCGGAGACATAAAGCCTTTGCTGGACGGCGACGGAAGGGTAGATCGAGGGGTTCTGGCGGACCTCCGGGTTCATCAGCGCATCCGCCCGGGCATTGGCGTTGGCATAGCCGACATACTCGCTGACGTCGGCGATAACCCGGGGCCGCAACAGATAATCGATAAAGGAATGGGCCTGCTCGACATTCTTCGCATCGGCCGGAATGGTCAGCATGTCGAACCAGAGGTTGCCGCCTTCGCGGGGCACCACGTACGCCAGCTCCACACCATTGCCCGCCTCTTCCGCGCGGCTGATGGCCTGGAACACATCGCCGGAATAGCCGAAGGCGATGCAGATATTGCCGTTGGCCAGGTCGGAGATATAGCGCGACGAGTGGAAGTAGGTGACGTAGGGGCGCAGCGCCTGCAGCTTGCGCTCGGCAACCTTGTAGTCTTTGATCCGCGTACTGTCGGGATCCATCCCCAGGTAATTGAGCATCGCGGGATACAGCTCGTCGGCCGAATCCATAAAGGAAACCCCGCAGGCCTTCAGCTTCGCCAGGTTCTCCGGTTCGAACAGCACGTCCCAGGACTCGACCCGCTCGATGCCCAGTACCTCGCGGACCTTCTTCACGTTGTAGCCGATGCCATTGGTGCCCCACAGGTAGGGCACCGCGTACTGATTGCCCGGGTCATTGACCTGCAGACGCTGGAGCAGCTGCGGATCGAGATTCTGCCAGTTCGGCAGCAGGTTCCTGTCCAGCTTCTGAAACACCCCGGCCTTGATCTGCCGGCCCAGAAAGTGATTGCTCGGCACCACCACGTCATAGCCGCTGTTGCCGGCCAGCAACTTGCCTTCCAGGGTCTCGTTGGAGTCGAACACGTCATACACCGGCTGGATGCCGGTGTCGCGCTGAAAGCTCGCCAGGGTGTCCTGGGCGATGTAGTCGGTCCAGTTGTAGATATTCACCTGCGACTGCGCCGAGGCGGCGCCAGCCAGACAATAAAGCCCCAGAGCCGCGAGCAGGGTGTTGAGAGATGGCAGGTTCATGCGCCTGTCCTTGTGTTGAATGGGTGACATGGCACCCGGTGAGACACCGCTCGCGCCCCACCGGGCAGGCATTAGCAGGCCGTTGAAAAACGTAAGCGAGGCAGCCAGCGCAAGGCAAAAACAGGCGAAAATGCGGAGTACGTGTTGTAAATGAGCATTTTGACTGGGCTCGCACGCGGGCCTGTTTTTAACGCAGCGATGGCAACGCAGGTAGTTTTTCAACAGCCTGTTAGAAGGTTTTGCGGGCGCTGGCCACCAGTGTGGCGCCGCACAGGTCGTCATAGCCGGCGAAGCTCGCACACTCGGCCCGGGACAGATCGCTGTCGATATAGCTCAGCCCCCAGTTCACCCCGAGCAGATCGCGGCGCAACCCCAGGCTCCAGTTGTTGTAATCCTCGCGAGCATGGCTGTAGTCGCGGTTGAAGAATGCCTCATCCTTGTAGTCGACGTTCTCGTAGCGAAGCTCAAGGCCGATCTCCAGAGGCAGTTCGGTGCGGTAGCCGACAAAGCTGGTGAAGATCGCCTCCGCGGTATCGACCGTGTGCTTGGCACCGAGGAAAGCGCCATAGATATCCAGCGTAACGGTGATATCGGCGCTATTGAACTGGCTCTCGCCGGGCAAGGTGATCTTGTTGTACATGCTGTCCAGGCTGACTCCATCACTGATCTGCCAGTAGTAACCGGCGTAGTAGTCGACTTCCTGACGAGTGCCGTAGTCATCGCCCTCGAGCCAGTCGTAGCCGTACTCGACCGTGCTGCTCCAGATCCCGGCGTACAAACCGCTGGCGTGGCTCAGCAGCAGGTCCAGCTGGGCCGCCGGATCGCCAAGCGTCTGCGAGATGCCGCTGGAGCGGTAGTCGCTGACCAGCTCCGGGGTGACCAGCAGACTGAACTCTTCACTCAACTCCAGCGCCTGACCGCTGATGGGCAACAGCGCCAGGCTGGCGAGGGTGACAAGGGGAAGTGCGCGCATGGGAATTCCTTATTGTTATGAGTAGTGCGGGTTGCCGGCCAAGGCTCCGCCCGCCCGCCGAAGCGGGGAGCAGGACCGAAACGACACGGCGGACGGAGTGGGTATCAGGACGCGGGCGCGTAGACCTGTTTGCCGGCGAAGAAGGTCCGCAGCACCTGGGTGTCGAACAATTCCTCGTCGCTGACGGTGAATACATCGCGATCGAGCACGATCAGGTCGGCCTGCTTGCCGGGCGCCAGTGAGCCGATCTGCGCATCCAGACGCAGGGCCTTGGCGGCGTTCAGGGTGTAGGCGTAGAACATGCTTTCGCGATCGATGCTCTCGGCGCCATTGAGCACCCCGAGCGGGCCCTTGCGGGTGCTGGCCTGGGCGATGGCATTCCACGGATTGGGGCTGGACACCGGCCAGTCGCTGGCCCCGGCGATCATCGCCCCGGCCTTGTGCAGCGAGCGCGCCGGATACTGGTACTGGTAGGCCGCGGCGCTGACATAGGGCTTGACCAGCTCCTCGGTGTAACTCTCGGCGGTGGCCCAGAGCAGCTGCATGGAGGCGATCACGCCGAGCTGCCTGAAGCGCGGAAACTCCTTGGGGTTGACCAGTTGCAGGTGCGTGATGCTGTGCGGCAGCGTGCCCGGCTTGAGCGTGCGGGCATACTCGAAACCATTCAGCGATTCGCGCACCGCGCGGTCGCCCACCGCATGCACATGGACTATCCAGTCATGTTGCTCGGCGGCGGCCACCAGCTTGCCGAAGCCGGCCGGGTCGATCAGCAACTGGCCGCGCTTGAGGCTGTTCTTGAACGGATCGAGCACCGCGGCGGTCTGCCCGGGGAATTCCATCACGCCGTCGGCAAACACCTTGATGCCGGGGAAGGTCAGGTTGGCCACGCCCTGGAATTGCCGCATGACCTTTTCCAGCACCTGCAGATCATCCGGCTTGCTCTGCGGATGAGTGATCAACAGCGCGGCGACGTGGGCGCTGAGTTCGCCGCGCTCGGCCAGTTCACGGTACAACGGCAACACCCCGAGGGTGTGTTCGGTCGGCCGCAGCTCGAATACCGAGTCGCCGACACCGGCATTGGCCGCCGCATCCATCCAGGCGGTGATCCCGACCTGGTTGTTGACCCGTACCGCCTCGCGGCCAGCGTCCAGCATCATCGCCGCCGTGGGTGCGGGCAACTGGCTGCGCAACCGGTCCCAGCCATTTTCCGCCAGGTAGCCATCCGGCCTGAAGTCGGCATCGTGGCCGATATAGCCACGCTCCTTCTCGGGCAGGCTTTTCACCAGCGCCGCATCGATCTGCACCCGCGCGAGCATCGCCTGGTTGGCCCAGCCGGTGTGCCCGTCGATACCAAGGAGCACCAGCGGTTGCTCGGCCCAGCGGCCCTGATTGAAGATTTTGCCGAGGCCGGCGCTCTGCTCCCAGTATGCCGAACTGACCCCGGCGATACTGATGATATCGGCCAGACGCGCACGGCCGGCCTGGTCCTCGGCGATGATCCACCGCTCCAACTGGTCCAGCGGCTTGACCTCGTCGTACAGATTGGCGCCCATGCTGCCGAGGGCCGCCATGATCGGATGCGTATGGCTATCGATCATTCCCGGCATCAACACCTTGCCGCCCAGGTCGATCAGCTGGGTATCGGCGTCGGCCAAGGCCCTGATCTCGGCATCGCCGCCCACCTTGAGGATCTTGCCCTGCTCTACCGCCACCGCCTGGGCCAGCGCCTGGCCGGGCTCGCCGGTGAATACCTTGCCGTTGAACAGCAGCAGATCAGCGGCCGCCATAGCTTCCATAGAGGAAAAAGCCATGGCTGCGGCCATTAGGCTGGGAATAAATCGTTGCATTGTGCGGGCCTCTTGTTTTTATTGGTCTAGCCGTGAGACTAAAGGCTCGCAACGCGGTGCAGAACCGCACTCCCAAGCAAAACATTTTTGCCAAACAGGAAAAACCAATGGACAAGCTCAGCGCCCTGAGCATGTTTGTCGCCACCGCCGAACACGGCAGTTTCAGCCGCGCCGCCGAGCAGTTAGGCAAGACGCCCTCCGCCCTGACCAAGGCGGTCGGTCACCTGGAAGCCGAACTGGGCGCCCAGCTGTTCGAGCGCAGCACCCGGCGCACCGCGCTCACCGAAGCTGGCCGGCTTTACCTGGAGACCGCCCGGCAGGTGCTGCAGCGCCTGCACGACGCCGGAGAGGAAATCGGCCAGCTCAAGCACGGCCTGCACGGCAACTTCAGGCTGACCGCCCCCCTGGCCTTTGGCCGGGCGTTTCTCGACGAAGCCTGTGCGGGGTTTCTTGCCGAGCATCCGCAGATCAACCTGCGCGTGGACCTCTGCGACGCCTTCGTCGACCTGGCCGAAGGTGGCTATGACCTGGCCTTGCGCGAGGGCCGCAGCGATCTGCCGGGGCTGATCGCCAAACCCCTGGGGCGCAACCAGATAGTGCTGTGCGCCAGCCCCGCCTACCTGGCGGCCAACCCGACCCCGGTCACGCCGCAGACCTTCGATCGCCATCAGTGGCTGGTCTACCAGCATCCGGCGCTGGATCCGCACCACCGCTGGATATCGCTCGATGGCGTGCGCCTGCGCACCCCCGTGCCGCGAGCACGCTTGCAGAGCGACAACTACGATCTGCTGCTGGCCAACTGCCTGATGGGGGTGGGCCTGCACGCCTGCCCGCTATGGAGCGTCAAACCCTACCTCGATAGCGGCCAGTTACAGCAGATGATGGATGAATACGACTTCGACCCGGACGCGTTCGGCCCGTTGATTCTGGCCGTTTACCCCAGCCATCGTCGAGCCACGCGCAAGGTGCAGGTATTTATCGATTACCTGGCGGCGTTCTGCGATGAACGCGGCTTTGGTCTGCAAACGAGCCCGCCAGGACAGATCTCGCAATAATTGCGTAACCCACAACCTGGAAATGAGCTCATGGCGCAGACGCCCCAAGGTTCTGTTCAGCGCCGCATAAGGCTAGAATCCGTCGACGATTTCCACAGCACGACTCTCCCGCAGCCTGTCAGCGGCTGTCCCGGCGACGCACACAGCCCATCACGGTGACTCCACTCCCATGCATATGATCGTTCTACGCGCCGCAACCCTGGTGCTCGCCACCATCGGCACACCGCTGCTAGCCATGGCCGCAGCCCCCCAACCGACCCATGAATTCACCCTCGACAACGGCCTCAAGGTCATCGTTCGCGAGGATCACCGCGCGCCGGTGGTGGTGTCCCAACTCTGGTACAAGGTCGGCTCCAGCTATGAGACGCCCGGCCAGACCGGCCTGTCCCACGCCCTCGAACACATGATGTTCAAGGGCAGCCGCAAGCTCGGCCCCGGCGAGGCCTCGCGCATCCTGCGCGAGCTCGGCGCCGAGGAAAACGCCTTTACCAGCGACGACTACACCGCCTATTACCAGGTGCTGGCGCGCGACCGGCTGAACGTCGCCCTGGAGCTGGAAGCCGATCGCCTGGCCAGCCTCAAGTTGCCAGCCGAGGAATTCAAACGCGAGATCGAAGTGATCAAGGAAGAGCGCCGCCTGCGCACCGACGATCAGCCTTCGAGCAAGGCTTTCGAGCGCTTCAAGGCCATGGCCTACCCCGCCAGCGGCTACCACACGCCGACCATCGGCTGGATGGCCGACCTGCAGCGCATGAACGTCGAGGAACTGCGCGCCTGGTACCACGCCTGGTACGCACCGAACAACGCCACCCTGGTGGTGGTCGGCGATGTCGGCGCCAGCGAAGTGAAGGCCCTGGCCGAGCGCTATTTCGGCGCCATCCCCAGGCACGAGGTGCCGCCGGCGAAAATCCCGCAAGAGCTGGCCACCCCTGGCGAGCGACGCACCACCCTGTACCTGCAGACCCAGCTGCCGAGCCTGATCATGGGCTTCAACGTGCCCGGCCTGGCGACCGCCGAGTCGCCGCGACAGGTGCACGCCCTGCGCCTGATCGCCGCCCTGCTCGACGGCGGTTACAGCGCTCGCCTGTCGACGCGCCTGGAGCGCGGCGAGGAGTTGGTATCGAGCGCATCGGCCTGGTACAACGCCTATGCGCGCGGCGATAGCCTGTTCATCTTGTCGGCGACGCCGAACGTGCAGACCGGCAAAACCCTGGCGCAGGTCGAAAGCGGCCTGTGGCGCCAACTCGAGGACTTGCAAAAGAACCCTCCCTCCGCCGAAGAACTGGCCCGGGTGCGTGCCCAGGTCATCGCCAGCCTGGTCTACGAACGCGACTCGATCACCAGCCAGGCCACCTCCATCGGCCAACTGGAGAGCGTCGGTCTGTCGTGGAAGCTGATGGATCAGGAGCTCGCCGAGCTCGAGGCCGTCACCCCGGAAGATATCCAGAAAGCCGCCAACGACTTTTTCACCCGCGACCGCCTGAGCGTCGCCAATGTATTGCCCGAGGAGAAGGACGATGAATAAGGGCAACGGTATGCGTTATGGCCTGCTCGGCCTGGTGATCGCGACCCTGGTCACGATGCTCGCACTGACGCTCGACAATCCCGAAGTCGCCCCGCCACCAGCGGCGCAGACGCAGGAGTCGAACACCGCCACCACTATCACCTCGCTGGCCGAACTCGGCGAGCAGCCGCCAAGCCGGCGCGACCTGAATATCCAGACCTGGCGCACCGCGGAAGGCGCCAAAGTGCTGTTCGTCGAAGCCCGTGAACTGCCGATGTTCGACCTGCGCCTGACCTTTGCTGGCGGTAGCAGCCAGGACCAGGGCGTACCCGGCCTGGCGATGCTGACCAACGCCATGCTCAACGAAGGCGTGCCGGGCAAGGACGTCGGCGCCATCGCCGCCGGCTTCGAAGGTCTCGGCGCGGAATTCGGCAACGGTGCCTACCGCGACATGGCGGTGGCCAGCCTGCGCAGCCTCAGCGCACCGGAACAACGGACGCCGGCGCTGGCGCTGTTCAACCAGGTACTCGGCCAGCCGACCTTCCCCGAAGACTCGCTGGCGCGGATCAAGAACCAGCTGCTGGCCGGTTTCGAGTACCAGAAGCAGAACCCCGGTAAGCTGGCCAGCCTGGAATTGTTCGAACGCCTCTATGGTGACCACCCCTATGGCCACCCAAGCGACGGCAGCGCCGAATCGATCCCGCAGATCAGCCGCGAGCAGCTCCTGGCGTTCCATGCCAAGGCCTATGCGGCGGGCAATGCGGTGATCGCCCTGGTCGGCGACCTGTCTCGCGAAGAGGCCGAAACCGTCGCGGCCCAGGTCTCCGCCGCCTTGCCACGCGGCCCGGCACTGCCGCCGATTGGCGAGCCACAAGCGCCTAAGGCCGGGCTCAGTCATATCGAGTTCCCGTCCAACCAGACCCACCTGATGATCGCCGAGCTCGGTATCGAACGCAGCGACCCCGACTACGCCGCGCTCTACCTGGGCAACCAGATCTTCGGCGGCGGCGGTTTCGGCACGCGCCTGATGACCGAGGTGCGGGAAAAACGCGGGCTGACCTACGGCGTCTACTCCGGCTTCAGTGCCATGCAGACGCGCGGGCCGTTCATGATCACCCTGCAAACCCGCGCCGAACTCAGCACCGGCACCCTGCAACTGGTCCAGGATCTGCTGCGCGAATACCTGGCCAAGGGGCCCACCCAGCAGGAACTGGACGATGCCAAGCGCGAATTGTCCGGCAGCTTCCCGCTGTCCACCGCGAGCAACGCCGATATCGTCGGCCAGCTCGGCTCCATGGGGTTCTACGACCTGCCGCTGACCTATCTGGAAGACTTTATGCGCGAGGTTCAGGCGCTCAGTGTCGAACAGGTCAAGGCCGCCATGACCAAGCACCTCGATGCCGATGCGCTGGTGATCGTCAGCGCCGGCCCGACCGTCGAACAGAAAGAACTGCCTCCACCCAGCGATACGCCCATCGAACAACCTGCGGGCGTACCGGAGCACTGATGCGCAAACCCAATAAAGCGGCACCTTCCCATGGCGGCGATGGCCGCCTGCGGATCATCGGCGGGCAATGGCGTTCGCGGCAGTTCGACTTCCCCATGGCCGCCGGCTTGCGCCCCACGCCGAACCGGGTGCGCGAGACGCTGTTCAACTGGCTGGCGCCCTACGTCGAAGGCGCCAAGGTGCTCGACGCCTTCGCCGGCAGCGGCGCGCTGTTCCTCGAGGCCCTTTCGCGCGGGGCCGGCAGCGCCCTGGCGCTGGACCTCAACCCCGCCGCTGTGGCCAGCCTGCGCGGTCACCTGGCGACCCTGCGCTGCGATAACGGTCAGTTGCTCCAGAGCGATGCCATCGCCTACCTGAGCAGCCAGCCCGCCAGCCCCTTCGACCTGGTGTTTCTCGACCCGCCGTTCAGCCAGGATCTGCTGCTGCCCGCCTGTAACCTGCTGGAAGAAAAGGGCTGGCTCGCCGCCGATGCCTGGGTGTATACCGAAAGCGAAAACCCACCCTCGAGCCTCGGCATGCCGGGCAACTGGCGCCTGCACCGCGAACAGAAGGCCGGGCAGGTGTATTACGCGCTATGGCAACGCAGCGCGCCGGGGGCCTGAGCGAAGCCCGGATAAGCCTTGGCGCAATCCGGAACTCGGTAATCCTGCTTGCGCTGTCGCTTATCAGGGCTACGGAATTGCGGGTCTTGCAGCACCACAGGATCGACAGGCAACCAGCATGAAGCCGACCTTCAAACCCGCCTGGTGGCTCCCCAATCCGCATCTGCAAACACTGTGGAACCCAATGTGCCGCAAACCGCCGGCGCTGCAGCGCCAACGCGAGCGGTTATGGCTGGAGGACGGCGACTTTCTCGACCTCGACTGGCATGGCCCGCACGAGGCGAAAGCGCCCTTGGTGCTGGTGCTGCACGGCCTGACCGGCTCGTCCAACTCGCTCTACGCACTGGGCTTGCAGCAGGCCCTGGCGGCGCGCGGCTGGGCCAGCGTGGCGCTGAACTGGCGCGGTTGCTCGGGCGAGCCCAACCTGCTGCCGCGCGGCTATCACTCCGGCGCCAGCGAGGACCTGGCCGAAACCGTGCGCCACCTGCGCGCGCAACGGCCGCTGGCACCGCTGTATGCCGTGGGCTACTCCCTGGGCGGCAATGTGCTGCTCAAATACCTCGGCGAAAGCGGCGCGGACAGCCAGCTGCAGGGCGCGGTGGCAGTATCGGTGCCGTTTCGCCTGGACCAGTGCGCCGACCGTATCGGCCTCGGTTTCTCGCGGGTTTATCAGGCGCATTTCATGCGCGAAATGATCGCCTACGTGAAGGACAAGCAACGCCTGTTCAGCCACCAGGGCCAGGCCGATCGCCTGTCGACCCTGGAGAAACTCGGTCCGCTGGACGGTATGCGCACGTTCTGGGATTTCGACGGCCGCATCACCGCGCCCCTGCACGGCTACGCCGACGCCCAGGACTATTACAAGCGTGCCTCCAGCCGCTACTTCCTCGGTCGCATCGAGACCCCGACGCTGATCATCCAGGCCGCCGACGACCCTTTCGTGTTCAGCCACAGCGTGCCTGATCTCAGCGAACTGTCGGCCAGCACCGAAATGGAATTGCACGATCACGGCGGCCATGTCGGCTTCGTCGACGGCTCGCCACGCAGGCCCGGTTACTACCTGGAGCGGCGTATTCCGCAGTGGCTGACAGACTTGGTCAATGCCTGACACGGCGCAACCAACCCATTCCGTCGACACCCACTATTCGGGCGTCAGCCAAAGGCTGGTGTCACGGCTTGGCTGCCCGCTGAACGATGGGTTTTCGAGGGGAATCAAGGTGCGTTTATCCAATTGCGCCTGTTTCGCCAGTTCGCCGAAGTGATGCAGGAACAGCGCGCGAAAGCTGCCATCGGCGCGGATCTGCGCCAGGCCTTCGGCAAAGCGCTGCTTGAGCCCCGGATCATCGCGGTTAAAGGTGAAATACACCGGCAAGTTGTAGACCAGTGCCAGATGCGGCTCGACCATCAGTTGCGGGTACTGCTGAGCGTGTGCCGCCAGTTCTTTCCAGGCCTCGTGCAACCCCCGGTGGTAGTAAGCGAAGCGGTGCTTGTCGAGCATCGGCAGCAAATTGTCGGGGTTGACCACCCCGACCACTGGCAGGCGATTGTGCGCGAACAGGGCATAGTCGCTCCACTGGCTGCCAAAGCCGCCCAGCAGCTGGCGCAGATCGTCGATATTGTTGACCCGGGCGAATCGTGCCGCGTCGGCGCGATGGATCAACAACACGCGGTAGCCCAACATGCCATTGTGCAGATCGAAGGGCAGCATCAGAAAGTCGCGCTGACGCTCCTCGGTGGGCGGCACATAGGCCAGGTCCACCAGCCCTTTGCGCAGCAGCGCAAGACAGCGATCCTGCGGCGGGTCCTGGCCGTCGCCGGGCAGTATCTGGCGCGCCCCATAGCGCTTGGCCGTGCGCTCGAGAATCAACTCAACCAGTTCAAGCCGGTAGCCATACTTCTCGGGCTCGTGCTGGCAGACCCGCAGCCCACTGTCTGCGTGCGCCAACGCGCAGCAAACACTGCCCAAGATCACACCCCATAGCCAGCGACTGCACATATACCCGAGCTCGCTTAAATTTAGTGGCTGATTGTGAGCACCCAGGAACCTGCCGATGCGGCAACCGCCAGCAGCGCTTCTTGGTAAGAGTAGCCTGCGCTTCGCCGTGACCTCAGAGCACCTGCTCCAGCGGCACATGCAGCTTGCGGTACAGCGCCTCGACCGCATCCCGCGCTTGCGGCGCGATATAGCCGCCTTCCAGCGCCAGCACCTGATAGATGCCGCGGCGCAGCATCTCCTCGCTGAGATCCCCCGGATTACCGCGCGTGGTGCAGAGAAAGCGCACCCAGGAGGTCATGATGATCCAGCCGTTGAGCGTCAGCGCCTCGATCTGCGCCGGGGTCATCAGCAAAATGCCGGCCTCGACGAAGCCCTGGTAGATATCCTGTGCGCCCAGCAGACAACGCTTGGCGAACAGCCGGTAACGCTCGGCCAGTGCCGGATCGCTGTCGAGCAGATGCTCCAGATCGCGATGCAGAAAGCGGTAATGCCACATCGCCGCCAGCAGCGCTTCCAGATAAAAGGTTTTGTCGTCGATGGTCATCGCACGGGCATCGGGCCGGCGCAGGAAGGTGTCCACCCGGGTTTCGTACTGCCCGAACAACTCGGCGATGATCGCCTGCTTGTTGCGGAAGTGGTAGTACAGGTTGCCCGGGGAAATGCCCAGGTGCGCGGCGATGTGATTAGTACTGACCGCGCGCTCGCCCTGGGCGTTGAACAACTCGAGGCTGGCCTGGACGATGCGCTCGCGGGTTTTCGGTGGAATGGCCATAACTGCTCTATCTCGGCTCGGAAGCCCGGTAAAGGTACAGGGTGAAGTGCCCGCGGCGCCACCCGCGCGCCTGGCTATGGCGGCACACGCCGACTGCTGGCATTTGACAGATTAGAGTAATTGCTCTAAAAATCCAGCAGACCTTTCTAGCCCACCCAGGTGGATCGACCGCTCGCCCACCCCGGCGAGCCGAATTCGCCAGCGCCACGCCGAGGAGCCAGCCCATGGTCGCCGAGATCGCCCAGTTGCAACAGAATCAGCAACACAGCCAGCAGCAGATCGACCAACTGCAGGCCAGCTTCGCGCTGCAATGCCAGGCGTTCGACGGCAACCGCATGCCGTCCGCCGAGCAGCGCATCATGTGGCTCAAGGCCCTGAGCGAGTTGTTGAGCGAGCAGCGCGAGGCGCTGATCCAGGCGATTTCCCAGGACTTCGGCAACCGCAGCGCCGACGAAACCCTGATCGCCGAGCTGATGCCCAGCCTGCACGGCATCCACTACGCGACCAAGCGCATCAAAAAATGGATGAAGCCCTCGCGGCGTAGCGTCGGCCTGCAATTCATGCCGGCTGCGGCGAGGGTGATCTATCAGCCGCTCGGCGTGGTCGGGGTGATAGTGCCGTGGAACTACCCACTGTTTCTCGCCATCGGCCCGCTGGTCGGCGCGCTGTCGGCCGGCAACCGGGTAATGATCAAGATGAGCGAGTCGACCCCGGCCACCTCGCAACTGGTCAAGGACCTGTTGGCCAAGGTCTTTCCCGAAGACCTGGTGAGTGTGGTGCTCGGTGAGGCGGAAGTCGGCGTGGCGTTCTCCAAGCTGCCGTTCGACCACCTGCTGTTCACCGGCGCTACCAGCATCGGCAAGCACGTGATGCGCGCCGCGGCGGAAAACCTCACCCCGGTGACCCTGGAGCTGGGCGGCAAATCGCCGGCCATCGTCTCCGCCGATGTACCGCTGGCGGATGCCGCCGAGCGCATCGCCTTCGGCAAGACCCTGAACGCCGGGCAGACCTGCGTGGCGCCGGACTATGTGCTGGTACCCGAGCACCGTGTCGAAGGCTTCGTCGAGGCCTATCGCGCCGCCGTGCGGCGCTTCTACCCGCAGCTGGAGAACAACCCGGACTACACGAGCATCGTCAACGAACGCCAGCATATGCGCCTCAACGGCTACCTGAAGGATGCCGAAAGCAAAGGCGCGAGCGTTGTTCCGCTGTACGAGCAGGGCCAGGGCCGGCGCATGCCGTTCAGCGTGCTGCTCAACGTCAGCGACGAGATGAAGGTCATGCAGGAGGAAATTTTCGGCCCACTGCTGCCGATCGTCCCCTACGCAACGCTGGATGACGCCTTCGCCTACATCAATAAACGCGCCCGGCCGCTGGCGCTCTACTACTTCGGCTACGACAAGGCCGAGCAGCAGCGCGTGCTGCATGAAACCCACTCCGGCGGCGTGTGCCTCAACGACACCCTGTTGCACGTGGCCCAGGACGACATGCCGTTCGGCGGCATCGGCCCCTCCGGCATGGGCCATTACCACGGCCACGAAGGCTTCCTCACGTTCAGCAAGGCCAAGGGCGTGCTGATCAAGCAACGCTTCAACGCCGCCAAGCTGATCTACCCGCCTTACGGCACGGCGCTGCAGAAGCTGATCTATAAATTGTTCGTTCGCTAATCGCCGTCGCCGGAAAACCCAGAAATGAACGCCACCCCTATCGCAACGCCCGGCCTGTCGCGGCGCAATCTGTTGAAGGTCGGCCTGCTCGGCTCGGCCTTCCTCGCCACGGCCGGCCTCACCGCCAGCCTCAGCGGCTGCTCGGCGAGCACGCCGCAAGCCGGGTTCGCGGTGATCCGCGCCAGCGACCTGGCCTTTCTGCACGCCGCGATCCCGGTGATGCTCGAAGGCGCGGTCGATCCACAGGCGATGCCCCAGGCCATCGCCGGCACGCTGCAAAGCCTCGACTACAGCCTCAACCATCTCTCGCCGGAACTGCTCAAGCTCACCCTGCAACTGTTCGACGTGCTGGCCATGCCGGTTACCCGCGGCCCGCTGACCGGCATATGGGGCAGCTGGGAAAACGCCTCGACCGATGAACTGCGGAGTTTTCTCCAGCGCTGGCAGAACAGCTCCCTCGACCTGCTGAAAATGGGCCACGCCTCGCTGCTGCAACTGGTGATGATGAGCTGGTACGACCGCGCGGAGTCATGGGCGCATTGCGGCTATCCCGGCCCACCTACCGTCTGACGGCTGAGCGCGTCCCACCAAAGAGAACCTTAAATGCCCGTACCTGATTTGTTCGCCGACGGCCTGGCCCGCGGCTGGAAAACCTACAACGGCTCGCGCCTGGAGCATGACCTGACCCTCGAAGCCGATGTCGCCATCGTCGGCAGCGGCGCGGGCGGCGGCACCACAGCGGAAATTCTCAGCGCCGCCGGCTTCAAGGTGCTGCTGATCGAGGAAGGCCCGCTGAAAACCAGCAGCGACTTCAAGATGCTCGAGGGCCCGGCCTATGCCAGCCTGTACCAGGAAGGCATAGGCCGCATGAGCAAGGACGGCGCCATCACCATCATGCAGGGCCGCGCGGTGGGCGGCACCACGCTGATCAACTGGACCTCGAGCTTCCGCACCCCGCCCCCGACCCTCGAACACTGGGCGAGCGAGCATGGCGTGCAGGGCCACGGCGCGGAGGAGATGGCGCCCTGGTTCGAACAGATGGAACAGCGCCTGGGCGTCGCGCCCTGGGCCGTACCGCCGAACGCCAACAACCAGGTGATCCGCAGCGGCTGCGACAAGCTCGGCTACAGCTGGCACGTGATCCCGCGCAACGTACGCGGCTGCTGGAACCTCGGTTATTGCGGGATGGGCTGCCCGACCAACGCCAAGCAGTCGATGCTGGTCACGACCATTCCAGCAACCCTGGAAAAGGGCGGAGAACTGCTCTACCTGGCGCGCGCCGAACGCCTGCTGTTCGACGGCGATCAGGTCAGCGGCATCGAGTGCCTGGGCATGGACGAGCGCAGCGTGGCGCCCAACGGCCGCAAAGTTCTGGTCAAGGCCAGGCACTATGTACTGTCCGGTGGCGGCATCAATACCCCCGGCCTGTTGCTGCGCTCGAACGCCCCCGACCCACACCAGCGCGTCGGCAAGCGCACCTTCCTGCATCTGGTGAATTTCTCGGCGGCGCAGTTCGAGCAGGTGATCAACCCGTTCTACGGCGCGCCGCAATCGATCTACTCCGACCACTTCCAGTGGCAGGACGGCACCGCCGGGCACATGTCCTACAAACTCGAAGTGCCACCCCTGCAACCGGCGCTGACCGCGACCCTGCTCGGCCGTTTCGGCATCGACAACGCCCTGCGCATGGAACAATTGCCGCATACCAACGTGATGCTCGCCTTGCTGCGCGACGGCTTCCACCCGGACAGCGCCGAAGGCCAGGTCGAACTGCGCGGCGATGGCAGCCCGGTGCTCGACTATCGCATGACCGACTACACCTGGGACGGCGTGCGCCGGGCGTTTCACAGCATGGCGGAAATCCAGTTCGCCGCCGGAGCCAAGGCGGTGCTGCCGCTGCACGCCGACGCCGGCTACGTGAAGACCCTGGCCGAGGCCAGGAGCCTGATCGACCGTCTGAGCCTGGAGCTGTACCGCACCCGCCTGGGCAGCGCCCACGTGATGGGCGGCTGCGCCATGGGCGAAGACCCGCGCCAAGCGGTAACCGACAGCCTCGGCCGGCATCATCAGCTAGCAAACCTGTCGATCCATGACGGCTCGCTATTTCCCACCAGCATCGGCGCCAACCCTCAGCTGTCGATCTACGGCCTGACGGCGAAACTGGCGACCCGGCTGGCCGAGCGGCTTTCCACGTGACGCGTCTTATAGGAGCCCAATCATTTATAGGAGCCCAACCATGCTGCCCAGGATCATTTCAGGCCTGCTGATCGTCGCCGGCATCATCCATCTGCTGCCACTCAGTGGTGTACTGGGCGCAGAACGGCTGGCGGCGCTCTATGGCCTGTCGTTCCAGGAACCCAACCTGTTGCTGCTGATGCGCAGCCGCGCCGTGCTGTTCGGCCTGCTCGGCGCCTTTTTGCTTTACGCCGCCTGGCGCCCGGCGCTCCAGCCCCTCGCGCTGTTCGCCGGGCTGGCAAGCGTGCTCAGCTTCCTGTTGCTGGCCTGGAGTGGCCCCGGCTACAACGAGGCGCTACGCCGCGTGGTTATCGCGGACGGGGTAGCCCTGGCCTGCCTGGCGCTCGCCTTGCTGCTGCACCTGATGACGCGCGGCCAAAGCTGAGTGGTTCGCTGCAACTTGGCCCCGAGGGGATCGCTGCGCTACCATCCGCTTCCCAACGGACCCGCCAGGACATCGCGATGAATCGAGTGTTATACCCCGGCACCTTCGACCCCATCACCAAGGGACACGGCGATCTGGTCGAGCGCGCCTCGCGCCTGTTCGATAGCGTGATCATTGCCGTCGCCGCCAGCCCGAAGAAAAACCCCCTGTTCACCCTCGATGAGCGCGTCGCACTGGCTCGCGAAGTGACCAAGCACTTGCCGAATGTCGAGGTCATGGGGTTTTCCACCCTGCTCGCGCACTTCGCCAAGGAGCAAGGCGCCAATATATTGCTGCGCGGCCTGCGTGCGGTCTCGGACTTCGAATACGAATTCCAGCTGGCCAATATGAACCGCCAGTTGGCGCCGGACGTGGAAAGCCTGTTCCTCACCCCGTCGGAAAAGTACTCGTTCATTTCCTCGACCCTGGTGCGCGAAATCGCGGCGCTGGGCGGCGATATCTCCAACTTCGTCCATCCCGCCGTGGGCGCAGCCCTGACCGAGCGCTTCAAGCGCTAGCAGACCGACGCACGCCACGTGCATGCGCGGCATCAATGCGGCACAATTCGCCGCATTGTCTTTACGCGTTTCACAAGGCTGCGATTGCGGTCGCAGCAGGAGTGGCTACTTCATGTCCCTGATCATTACCGACGACTGCATCAACTGCGACGTCTGTGAACCCGAGTGCCCGAACGGCGCGATCTCCCAGGGGGAAGAGATCTATGTGATCGACCCCAACCTGTGCACCGAGTGCGTCGGCCACTACGACGAACCCCAGTGCCAGCAGGTCTGCCCGGTCGACTGCATCCCCCTCGACGAGAACCATGTCGAGAGCAAGGACGAGCTGATGGAGAAATACCTGATCATCACCGGCAAGGCCTAGCGCCAGCCGCTTCTGGTGAACGCTCGCTCAACTCAGCTGAATCAGCGGGCCGTCTTCGGCCATCATCTGCCGCAGCGGGCGGAACAGCTCGTTGCCCTCGCCCTGGCTGAGAATCAACACGTTGCGCAGGCTCTGGGTGATGCGGCTGGTGTAGCCCAGGTCGTTCATTAGCGAGCTGGCCTGCTGGCCATTCAACTGGTGCTCGCGCACCCTGGCGAACAAATGCTGGCGGAAGCGGTTGTCGAAGTCGGCGGCTTGCTGGTCGAGCAGCTCGACGCGTTCGCTCCAGGCCTGCTCCGGTAACTCCATGCGCCCCAGCTCACGCATCTCCTGCAGCATGTGCAGCAGGTGCCGACGCAGTTCGACATAGGCCTGGCGGGCTGGCCCCTCTTCCTCTCGCAGGTAGCGCCCCAGGTTCTTCTGCAGGTGCTTGGCATCCTTGACCGCATCCACCAATTGCAGGGCGGCCAACTGGCAGCGCACCCAGAACTGCTGGTGCGCCTCGTCCAGCGTCACTTCCAGACGCCCCATAAACGCCAACAGATCGCCATAGACACCTTTGATATAGCGCTGATACAGCTGCTCGGCGTCCAGGCCGCGGGTATCGGGGGAGGCATTCAGGCGTTCGTCGTCCGGCGTGCTGCGATTGAGCTGATCGACCGGCAGGTAGAGTGCGTGGCAGATGACCTCCAGACTCAAGCGCGCCAGGTGCTGCAGTTCCTGCACCACGGCACTGGCGGCTGACTCGGCGCTCGCCAGGGCATCGTCGTCGAGGTAACGGGCATGGCTGAGCTGGTCTTCCGACGGCACGATCTCGGTGATCAGAACCGCCGGTTCCAGCGGTTCCGGTAACCAGCGCTGCAACAGGGCGGCGAGCCGATCCTGCCAGGGCCAGAATAGCGCCACGCCCATGGCATTGAACAAGGTATGAAACAAGGCCAACTGGATAAGCGCATTGCCGCCCAGCCCCAGAGGCGCGGTCAATCCTTGCACCAGGGCCACGAGCGGAACCAGCAGAAGCAGGGCCAGAATGCCGCAGGTCAGGTTGAACAGCACATGAGCCAACGCCAGGCGCTGCCCGGAGCGGGTCCCGCCCAAGGCCCCGATCACCGCCGTGACGGTGCTGCCCAGATTGGAACCAATGGCAATCGCCAGGCCCTGTTCGAGCGCCAGCTGACCACCCGCCAACGCGGCCAGGGTCAGCATTAAGGTGGCATGACTGGACTGCAGGACCACGGTAACCAGCGTGCCGGTCAGGGCGAACAGTAAGGCGCCGGCAACGCCGGGCAACTGGTATTGCAGGGGGTCGAAATCGCCGGCGACCGCGGAAAAACCGGCCTTCATCTGATCGATGCCGAGGAACAGCAGCGCCACGCCGAGGGCGACCCGCCCGAGCGCCTGACCACGGGGGCTGATAAAGCCGCCCAGCACACCGAATACCAGCAGCGGCAGGGCCAGCGGCCCCAGGCTGATATCCTGGCCGGCCATGGCCAGTAACCAGATACCGCTGGTGGTACCCAGGTTGGCGCCAAAAATGATCGCGATACCGGCTGCCAACTGGATCAGTCCGGTACTGAGAAAGGCGATGGTCAGCAGCGACACCAGCGAGCTGGATTGCACCAGCATGGTCGCGGTCACGCCGAACATCAGGCTTTTGAAGGGCGTCGCGGTGCTCAGCGTCAGCAATCGCTCGAGCTGGCCGCCAGCCAGTTGGCGCAACGCTTCTTCCAGGCATTGCATGCCGAACAGGAAGAGCGCGAGCCCGGCGCACAGTGCAAGCCAGCCGGCGCTGAAAAAGAAACTCAGCGCCAGCAGGGCAAACAGTGCCGACCAGGCGAACGCGCGCAACCGGAGCAGGGGATTGCGCACGAATAAGCGGTCAGCGCAGCATCAGTCCCGGCGATAGCCGCTGGTGGTGCAGCCCAGGCAGCGCACGAAGGCCGACTTGCCCGGCTCGACGACCAGCGCCTGACCCGCTTCGCCAATGTTGCCGCCAGCGGCGGTGAACGGCAGGCTGACCACGAAGAGCCCCGCGCCGAGCACCGTGGCGCCGATCAGCAAGGGACGCGCGATCAGCAGGTCGCCGACCATGGAGAACGCCTTGGGCGCATCGGCCGTATAAACAGGGTCGCCGCTGCTGTTTTGCTGAACCACTTCGGCGTGCGCCGGCAGTGCCAGCAAACCGGTGGTCAGCGCCAGGACGGCAGCGGTTGAACGAAACACTTTCATGGGGCGATCCTTCAGCTATTAGGAGGCAGTACGACTAACTATAACAGCGCTCTGACAATTGTCAGCGTGACGGCCGTCAATCGCCATAAAAGGCGTATTCAGGTTTTTTCGGGATAAACGGCCGGTAAAACTCGAAGATCTTTTTCAAGTCGGCCGTTTCGTCGCCGCTGGGCCAAAAGATCGGTCCGATGACCACCCGCTTGTTGCGATAGTCCAGCGCTCCCAGCACCAGCGGCACGTTGGCTCCGAGCGCGATGTGATAGAAGCCCGTCTTCCAGCGCACGACCTTCTTGCGCGTGCCCTCCGGCGAAAGCACCAGCACGAATTGGCGATGCTCGCGAAACGCCTGTATCGCCAATTCCACGGTATTGACCTGCCGATCGCGGCGGATCGGAATGCCGCCCCAGCCACGCAGCAGGCGGCCAAACGGCCAGCGAAATATCGTGTGCTTGCCGAACCAGCGGGCATTCAGACGCAGGATGAACTTGAACGCGATAAACACCACGAAATCCCAGTTGGAGGTGTGGTGCGCGCCTATGACGATGAATTTATCGAGTTTGGGCAGCTCGCCTTCGATGCGCCAGCCCATGAGTTTCAGCACCCCGTGGCCAAGCGCCTCGGCCAGCGGATTAGGGGGCAGGTAGTTACTGGACATCGCCAACCTCGGTGTTTTCTTATTGTTTTATTCGAGCCCAATGCGCGAATTGTAGAGACCTGGTGCGCCCAAAGCACCCGCCGCTCAGCGCTGGCAGCGCGAGCAGAACACACTGGCGCGCTGCCCCAGCTTGACCTCGCGCAGGGTACCGCCGCAGCACTTGCAGAACTCGCCAGCGCGCCCGTAAACGAACAGTTCCTGCTGGAAATACCCCGGTTGACCGTCGCCGCCGACGAAGTCGCGCAGCGTGGTGCCACCACGCTCGATGGCATGGGCGAGGATGCGTTTGATCTCCGCCGCCAGCTTCACGTAACGCACTCTGGAGACCGAACCGGCCTCGCGGCGCGGGTCAATGCCGGCGGCGAACAGCGCTTCGCTCGCATAGATGTTGCCGACCCCGACCACCACCGCGTTATCCATGATGAAGGGTTTGATCGCCATCGAACGGCCGCGCGACTGCTGAAACAGGCGCTCGCCATCGAACAGCTCGGTCAGCGGCTCTGGGCCGAGCTTGCTGAGCAGCACATGGCTCAAGGGGTCGGCGCTCCAGAGCAAGGCGCCGAAACGCCGCGGGTCGGTGTAACGCAGCGCCAGGCCGGACTCCAGCTCGATATCGACATGCTCGTGCTTGCCAGCCGGCAAACCGCATTCGACCAGGCGCAAGCTGCCGGACATGCCCAGGTGGCTGATCAGGCTGCCGGTTTCGGCCTTGATCAGCAGGTATTTGGCGCGCCGCTCGACGCATTCGATGCGCTGCCCGGACACCCGCACATCGAGGTCATCGGGGATCGGCCAGCGCAAGCGCCGCTCGCGCACGATCACCCGACTGACGCGCTGGCCTTCGAGATAGGGCGCGATACCGCGGCGGGTGGTTTCGACTTCGGGCAGTTCGGGCATGGCGATCGATCGAGGTGGACAAGGTGGGCGGCCGCCACCTTAGCACAGCGACCAGCTGTGTAGAGCGGCACGGACATGGCTCAGGAAGCGCCCAGATCGCGGATGCTTTCCCTGAGGTTTTCGAAATCGTATTCGGACAGACCGACGTACTCCAGCACCACTTGCTCGATGCCCTGCCATTCATAATCCTCGGCCTGGTTGCCCAGCACCCGATGGCTTTCACAGATGTGCTCGGCCATTTTCAGAATCGCCAGCAGGGTCTTCAGCTGCGCATCGGCATTGTCATCGCAGATGATCACCAGGGCATTGTGATGGCTGGCGATTGCATCGCACAGATGCAGCGGCAGGTTCCACGACTTGGCGGTGAAATAGCCGACCACCGCGTGATTGGTATTGAGCAGACGATTCTCGGTATCCACCACCCGGCGCTCGCCATTCGCGCTGGCGTAGGCTTCTTCCAGCACGGTCATGTAACCGGGGAAGCGCTTGATCATCAGCGGGATGCCGCAGTTGTGGAATAGCCCCAGGGTGTAGGCCTCGTCCGGCGCCTGGTAACCGATGCGCTTGGCCAGGCTAAGACAGGTCATGGCCACATCCTGGGCGGTGTCCCAGAAACGGTTGAGGGTGACGATGGTCTCGTCGGTCAGCTCGCCCCTGATCGACTGCGCGTTGATCAGGTTGATCACGGTGTCGCAGCCGAGCAGGTTGACCGCCTGCTGGATCGAGGCGATGCGGTTGGCCAGGCCGAAAAACGGCGAGTTGACGATCTTCAGCAAGGCGCCGGACAACCCCGGGTCCTGACTGATCAGCTTGGCGATGCTGCGCAGGTCCGGCGATGGCATGAACTGCTCCATCTGCAGGTCGACCATGATCTGCGGCTGCGGCGGCACGCTGATGCCCTGCAAGGCTTTTTGAAGCTGTTCGGCGGAGAGTTCGTAAGCCATGGGGACATCGACGGGAAGGTGATGACCTTCACAGTCTAACCAGTTGTCGCGAAAACTGCGCTGGCGCTTTTACCTGAACTTTCCCACGTCAGCCGGTCGGACATTGAACACCCTCTCACCCACAGCAAGGAGGTTCGCATGAGCGAGTCCCTGAAAGGCAAACGCGTCGCCCTGCTGGTCACCGACGGTTTCGAACAGGCCGAGATGACCGGGCCGAAGCAAGCGCTGGAGCAGGCCGGCGCAAACGCCGAAATTCTTTCCGCCAAGCCCGGCCGGGTCACCGGCTGGCACCACACCACGCCGGGCGACAGCTTCGCCGTCGACCGGACGTTCGACAGCGCCCATATCGAAGACTACGACGCCATAGTGCTGCCGGGCGGAGTGGTCAACGCGGACGCTATCCGCATGGACGAGATGGCCCAGGAGCTGGTCAAGGATGCCGCCCGCGCGAACAAACCCATCGCGGTGATCTGCCATGGCGCCTGGATTCTCGCCAGCACCGACCTGGTCAAGGGCAAGACCATCACCAGTTGGCCATCGCTGCGCGACGACCTGCGCAACGCCGGCGCCAACTGGGTCGACCAAGAAGTGGTGGTCGACGGCCGGCTGATCAGCAGCCGCAAGCCGGACGATATTCCGGCGTTCAACCAGAAACTGATCGAGGCGCTGGCGGCCTGACCGCCCCGCAGCCGGGCGTATCGTCGCGACGATGCGCCCAACCCCTCGGCCCCGGGCGCCCTTTGGTATACTTCCGCTCTTTTTTCGGAGCGCCCACCCATGTCCCTGCCCAGCCTGCGCCTAAAAGCCAATGCCGATCGTCGCCTGCGCGCCGGCCATCTGTGGGTCTACAGCAATGAAATCGACGTCGCCGCCACGCCGCTGCACGGCTTCGCCGCGGGCGATCAGGCGATTCTCGAAGCGGCCGGCGGCAAGCCCCTGGGCGTGGTCGCGATCAGCCCGAACAACCTGATCTGCGCGCGTTTGCTGTCGCGTGACGTCAAGCACGTGCTGGACAAATCCCTGCTGGTGCACCGCATCAACGTCGCCCTGAGCCTGCGCGAGCGCCTGTTCGACCAGCCCTGCTATCGCCTGGTATACGGCGATTCCGACCTGCTGCCGGGGCTGGTGGTCGACCGCTTCTTCGACATTCTGGTGGTGCAGCTGGCTTCCGCCGCCATGGAGCGGCACAAGGACGAGGTGCTGGCCGCGCTGATTCAGGTGCTCAAGCCCAGCGGCATTCTGCTCAAGAACGACTCCGCGGCGCGCGACGCCGAAGGCCTGGAGCGCTACGTCGACACTGCGTTCGGCGTGGTGCCGGAGTGGGTCGCCCTGGAAGAGAACGGGGTGAAGTTCGAAGCCCCGGTGATCGAAGGCCAGAAGACCGGCTGGTTCTATGACCACCGCATGAACCGCGCTCGCCTGGCACCCTATGTCAAAGGCAAGCGAGTGCTCGATCTGTTCAGTTATATCGGCGGCTGGGGCGTGCAGGCGGCGGCTTTCGGCGCCACTGAAGTAATGTGCGTGGATGCCTCGGCCTTCGCCCTCGACGGCGTCGAGCGCAACGCGGCGCTCAATGGCCTGTCCGAACAGGTCGCCTGTATCGAAGGCGACGTGTTCGCCGCACTCAAGGAGCTGAAAAGCGCCGAAGAGCGTTTCGACGTGGTGATCGCCGACCCACCCGCATTTATCAAACGCAAAAAGGACCTTAAGAACGGCGAAGCCGCCTACCGTCGTCTCAACGAAGCGGCGATGCGCCTGCTCAACAAGGACGGCATCCTGGTCAGCGCGTCCTGCTCCATGCACCTGCCGGAAGACGACTTGCAGAACATTCTGCTGACCAGCGCGCGCCACCTGGATCGCAATATCCAACTGCTCGAACGCGGCGCCCAAGGCCCGGATCATCCGGTGCATCCGGCGATTGTCGAAACCCGCTATATCAAGAGCCTGACCTGCCGCTTGCTGCCCAATAGCTAACAGCTGGATGAGCATTCCGACCGGGCGCCGAGCCTGTTTTTAACCAGGCGTCGGCAGCGCAGGTCGCTTTTCAACAGCCTGTTGGTCGTTCGCCTCCAGACATCCGGGGCATGACGACTCAACAGGCTTATTTTCAGCGTGTAAACTGCGTCTTTCCGCCGGCCTCGGCTTGCCCAGTCGCCCGCCATTTTTTCCACGGCCTGTTCGCCGCCAGGAGTGCTCCATGCCCGATTACCGCTCGAAAACCTCCACCCACGGCCGCAACATGGCCGGCGCCCGCGCCCTGTGGCGCGCCACCGGGATGAAAGACGAGGACTTCAAGAAGCCGATCATCGCCGTCGCCAACTCCTTCACCCAGTTCGTGCCCGGCCACGTGCACCTGAAGGACATGGGCCAGCTGGTCGCCCGCGAAATCGAAAAAGCCGGCGGCGTGGCCAAGGAATTCAACACCATCGCAGTCGACGACGGCATCGCCATGGGCCATGACGGCATGCTTTATTCGCTGCCTTCGCGCGAGATCATCGCCGACTCGGTCGAATACATGGTCAACGCCCACTGCGCCGACGCCATCGTCTGCATCTCCAACTGCGACAAGATCACCCCCGGCATGCTGATGGCCGCCCTGCGCCTGAACATCCCCGTGGTATTCGTTTCCGGCGGGCCGATGGAAGCCGGCAAGACCAAACTGGCCAGCCACGGCCTCGACCTGGTCGATGCCATGGTCGTCGCCGCCGACGACAGCGCCTCCGACGAGAAGGTCGCCGAATACGAGCGCAGCGCCTGCCCGACCTGCGGCAGCTGCTCCGGCATGTTCACCGCCAACTCGATGAACTGCCTGATGGAAGCCCTGGGGCTCGCCTTGCCGGGCAATGGTTCGACCCTGGCCACCCACAGCGATCGCGAGCAGCTGTTCCTGCGCGCCGGGCGCCTGGCCGTCGAGCTGTGCCAGCGCTATTACGGCGAGGGCGACGAGTCGGTGCTGCCGCGCAACGTCGCCAACTTCAAGGCGTTCGAAAACGCCATGAGCCTGGATATCGCCATGGGCGGCTCGACCAACACCATCCTGCACCTGCTGGCCGCCGCCCAGGAAGCCGAGATCGACTTCGACCTGCGCGACATCGATCGCCTGTCACGCAAGGTGCCGCAGCTGTGCAAAGTGGCGCCGAATATCCAGAAGTACCACATGGAAGACGTGCACCGCGCCGGCGGCATCTTCTCGATCCTCGGCGAACTGGCCCGTGGCGGCCTGCTGCACACCGATGTGTCCACGGTGCACAGCCCGACCATGGCCGAGGCTATCGCGCAGTGGGATATCACCCAGACTACAGACGAAGCCGTCCACCATTTCTTCAAGGCCGGCCCGGCCGGCATCCCGACCCAGACCGCGTTCAGCCAGAGCACCCGCTGGCCGAGCCTGGACGACGATCGCGCCGAAGGCTGCATCCGTTCGGTGGAGCACGCCTATTCGCAAGAAGGCGGCCTGGCCGTGCTCTACGGCAATATCGCCCTCGATGGCTGCGTGGTGAAAACCGCCGGGGTCGACGAGTCGATTCTGGTATTCGAAGGCAGCGCGAAGATCTTCGAGAGCCAGGACAGCGCGGTACGCGGCATCCTCAACGACGAGGTCAAGGCCGGCGACATCGTGATCATCCGCTACGAAGGCCCGAAAGGCGGCCCTGGCATGCAGGAAATGCTCTACCCGACCTCGTACCTCAAGTCCAAAGGCTTGGGCAAACAGTGCGCCCTGCTCACCGACGGCCGCTTCTCCGGCGGTACTTCGGGCCTGTCGATCGGCCACGCCTCGCCGGAAGCCGCCGCGGGCGGCGCCATCGGTCTGGTGCGCGAAGGCGACAAGATCCTGATCAATATCCACGAGCGCACGATCAACCTGCTGCTCAGCGACGAGGAAATCGCCCATCGCCGCCACGAACAGGACAAAAAAGGTTGGAAACCGGTGGAGCATCGCCCACGCAAGGTGACCACCGCACTCAAGGCCTACGCCCTGCTCGCCACCAGCGCCGACAAGGGCGCGGTACGCGACAAAGCGCTGCTGGAAAAATTGGTGCCCTGATCGCCGGTAACCCGCAACAAGCGAGCCCGACATCCTGTCGGGCTTTTTTATGCTTGCCTGAATCTTCTGAAAAAATCCTAGAGCCGCGTCAGAGGAACAATCTCATGCTGAAAATCGGGGTGATAGCCGACACCCACGGCCTGCTGCGACCCGAGGCACTCAGCGCATTGCAGGGCTGCGACCATATCCTGCACGCCGGCGACATCGGCAAGCCGGAGATCCTCCAGACTCTCGGCCAGTTGGCACCGTTACAGGTGGTGCGCGGCAACAACGACACCCAGCCCTGGGCCGCAGCCCTGCCCGAGCGGCTGAGCCTGACCTTCGGCGACCTGACGCTCCACCTGCTACACGACCTGAAGGAACTACAGCTCGACCCGCTCAGCGCCGGCATCGATCTGGTGATCAGCGGCCACTCGCACAAACCCGCCCAGGTCGAGCGCGACGGCGTGCTGTTCTTCAACCCCGGCAGCGCCGGCCCGCGACGCTTCAAGCTGCCGGTTTCCCTGGGGCTGCTATGGCTGGACGGGCGAAGCGTACGGAGCGAGCTGGTTACGCTTTTGTCCTAAGCGTATTAGGGCTACCGGCCGCGCTTTTTGTCGGGGACATGGCGAACGGCCCCTCAACTCACCCCCATATAACGCCCGGCGCGGTGGTTGATCGCCAGCACCATATTCAACGCCAGCGCACCGAGGATCGACAGCGCGACCTTGTCCAGCGGCACTATCGCCACCGCCGCCAGGACGATCAGTACGTCTATGCCCATCTGCACCTTGCCGGCGCGCAAGCCGAAGCGTTCCTGCAAATACAGCGCGAGGATATTCACCCCACCGAGGCTGGCGCGATGACGGAACAGCATCAGCAAACCCAGGCCCATGGCGAAGCCGCCGAACAGCGCCGCGTAAACTACATTCAACTCGGCAAAGGCCAGCCAGCGCGGGGTGAGTTCGGCCAGCAGCGACACCAACCCCACCGCGCAAAACGTACGCAGGGTGAACGGCCAACCCATACGCCAGATCGCCAGGGCATAGAACGGCAGGTTGATCAGGAAGAACAGCGGCCCGAATGGCGCGCCGAGTACGTACTTCATGAGAAACGCCAACCCCACGGTGCCGCCGGTGAGCAAACCCGCCTGGCTGTAGAAGGTAATGCCCAGGGCCACCATCGCGGTGCCGAGCAACAGCGCCAGGGCGTCCTCCCACAAAGGATGACGGATAAAAATCGCGGCGATAGCGTTCGCCTCGGGGCTGTCGGAATCGACTCCACTCATGGGGTAAGACCTGTCACTGCAATTGCCGGACGGCAAGGATAGGCGCCGCGCACGACGCCCGAATTGGCCAGGATCAAGAAAACCGCAGACGGCGGGGAATCAACCGCGGGTCCAAGTCTCGAAGTCGTAGCCGGGGATTTCGCCCTCGGCCGGATGTTCGTCGAGAGCCGTGCGCTGCCAATCGGCGTCGCCGAACTCGGGGAACCAGGCGTCGCCCTCGGGGTTCAGACCGACCCGGGTCAGGTACAGCCGGTCCGCCCGCGCCAGGGCTTGGGCATAAAGTTGTGCGCCACCGATCAGCATCAATTCGTCGACACCCTGCTCGCACGCCCATTGCTCGGCGCGCTGAATGGCCTGCTCCAGCGACTCGAAGACTTCGGCCCCCTCCAAACGCAGCTCCGCTTGCCGACTGACTACCAGATTGAGCCGGCCCGGCAATGGGCGGCCAAGGGAGTCCCAGGTCTTGCGCCCCATGATGATCGGCTTGCCCAGGGTCAGCGCCTTGAAGTGTTTGAGATCCGCCGGCAGGTGCCACGGTAACTGGTTATCGCGACCGATCACGCGATTCTGCGCGAGGGCGGCGATCAGACAGAGAGGGAGAGAGTTTTTCATGGCGGCGAGAATAGCAGAGTGACGGATATCAACGCAGCCGGCGACCATGGCCAAGCGACCAGCAACCTGTGGCCATCCCCGTTCGCGGTTGCGCTGCGCCGGCTGGAACGCGATAAAAGCCGCGCGCCGCAGCCAATTGGTACATCGCCTGGTTTTTCCCAACGCAGCGCCGGGGTTATGCTCAGCCCCTGATCCAACCAACGAGACGCCGTGTGACCGTAGCCGCCCCAGCTCCGAACCAACTGCAACGCCTATGGCTCAGCGAGGCGATTCGCCTGCGCGAGGAACAGGCCGGCCCGCTGGAGGACAGCGAAGCCAACCGCCGCGCCCGGGCACAGGGCGGCACCCTGGCCGAACGCATCGAAAATCGCGCGCTGTCGCTGGCTGAGCGCGACGGCCAGCTGGCGGCACTGTGGCACTGGCGCCAAGGCGCGCGGCTGGCGCTCGGCGCCCTGCTGTTGCTCGCACTGGTCAGCGGTTTCGGCCTGGCGCTCGCCGCTTTGGGCGACGGCCAGCGGCCGGTGAATGTGTTCTGGGCCTTGGGCAGCCTGCTCGGCCTGCATCTGCTGACGCTGCTTGGCTGGATTCTGGGCCTGCTGCTGGCCGGCGACAGCGGCGGCGCACTGGGGCGGCTGTGGTTGTGGCTCAGCGCCAAGCTGGCCCGCGACGCCCAGGCCGCGCACCTGGCGCCGGCGCTGCTGGTTTTGCTGCAACGCCGGCGGCTGGCGCGCTGGGGGCTCGGTCTGCTGGTGCATGGCTTCTGGCTGCTGACCCTGAGCAGCGCCCTGCTCGGCCTGCTGATGCTATTCGCCACCCGCCGCTACGGCTTCGTCTGGGAGACCACTATTCTCGGCGGCGACAATTTCGTCGCCCTGACCCAAGCCCTGGGCGCATTGCCGGCAGTGCTCGGTTTCCCGCAGCCGGATATCGAGTTGATCCGCGCCAGTGCAGCGCCGCTGGATCTGGAAGCCGCGCGCCAGGCCTGGGCCGGCTGGCTGCTCGGGGTGCTGGCGGTCTACGGCGTGCTTCCGCGACTGTTGCTGGCGCTGTTATGCCTGTGGCGCTGGCGGCATGGCCAGGCGCGCCTCAGCCTCGATCTGCGGCTACCCGGCTACCAATCACTGCGCGAACGCTTGCTGCCTGGCAGTCAGCGCCTTGGCGTCAGCGATGCTGCGCCGGCCCGACTCAGCCAGGCGCAAGGCGGCGCCCATTTGGGGGCCAGCACCGGCGCACTGGTGGTGGCCGTAGAGCTGGATCAGGATCTCCCCTGGCCACCAGCGCTGCCCAAAGGTGTCAGCGATGCTGGCGTGCTCGACAGCCGCGAACAGCGCAAACAATTGCTCGATCAACTCAGCCGCTTCCCGCCAGCGCGCCTGCTGATCGCCTGCGATCCACGGCGCTCGCCGGATCGCGGCAGCCTGGCATTGATCGGCGAACTGGCGCGCTCGGCCGCCGCCACGCGCATCTGGCTGCTGCAACCGCCACCCGGCGAAACCCTCGACAGCGACCGCCTGGGCGATTGGCATCAGGCGCTGGACCAACTGCAACTGAGCCACAGCGACAGTGCCCCGCTCACCTGGCTGGAGAGCGGCCATGACTGACATCGATCGCTTCGTAGCCCGGATGCAATCCGGGAGCTGTACTCAGCCGCCACATATTTCCCGGATTGCATCCGGGCTACGGGGGCTGTTGTGAGCCGCCCGCTGAAACTCGCCGTGGTCGGCCATACCAATGTCGGCAAGACCTCGTTGCTGCGCACCCTGACCCGCGATGCCGGCTTCGGCGAGGTGTCCCATCGCCCCAGCACCACCCGACATGTCGAGGGCGCGCGCCTGTCGGTGGACGGCGATGCGTTGCTGGAGCTGTACGACACGCCAGGCCTGGAAGACGCCATCGCCCTGCTCGACTACCTGGAGCCCCTGGATCGCCCCGGCGAACGCCTGGATGGCCCGGCACGTCTGGCGCGTTTTCTCGAAGGCAGCGAAGCGCGCCAGCGTTTCGAGCAGGAAGCCAAGGTGCTGCGCCAACTGCTCGCCTCCGACGCCGGCTTCTATGTGATCGACGCACGCGAGCCGGTGCTGGCCAAGTACCGCGACGAGCTGGCGGTTCTTAGCATGTGCGGCCGGCCGCTGCTGCCGGTGCTCAACTTCGTCGCCAGCAACGCACACCGCGAAGATGACTGGCGCGAGGCCCTGGCGCGTCTCGGTTTGCACGCCCTGGTGCGCTTCGACAGCGTGGCGCCGCCGTTGGACGGCGAGCGGCGCCTGTATGAAAGCCTGGCGCTGCTATTGGAGAAAGCCCGCGGACCGCTGCAACGCCTGATCGACGACCACGAAGCCCAGCGCCAGGCCCGCCACCACAGCGGTGCGCGACTGATCGCCGAACTGCTGCTCGACTGCGCCGCCTGCCGCCGTAGCGTGACAACCGAGCCGGCACTGGAACAGGCGGCGATCCGCGAACTGCGCGACAGCATTCGCCAGCGCGAGCAACGCTGCGTCGAAGCCCTGCTGCGGCTCTATGCGTTCCGCAAGGACGACGCCAAGGCCGACGACCTGCCGCTGCTCGATGGCCGCTGGGGCGACGACCTGTTCAACCCGGAAACCCTCAAGCAGCTCGGGGTCAACCTCGGCGGCGGCATGGCGGCCGGCGCGGCCACCGGGATC
The DNA here is from genome assembly GCF_946885955.1 of uncultured Pseudomonas sp. The sequence continues at coordinate 5,594 of NZ_CAMPHI010000033.1, read as the reverse complement.
GGCATCGACCTGCTGGTCGGCGGCATCACCCTCGGTGCGGCGGCGGCCGTAGGCGCGCTGATCGGCGGCGGCGCGCAGACCCTGCGCAGCTATGGCGCACGCCTGAAAGGCAAGCTCATGGGCCAACGCGAACTGACCCTGGACGACGCGGTGTTGCGTCTACTCGCCCTGCGTCAGCAACTGCTGCTGCAAACCCTCGACGCCCGCGGCCACGCCGCCGTCGAGCGCATCAAGCTGGCCACGCCGCAGGACAATACCTGGCGCGACGGCAAACTGCCCGCCGCCCTGCACAAAGCCCGCGCCCACCCCGAATGGTCATCGCTGAACCCCGGAACACGGCTGGAGGACAGCGAACGCCAGGAACGGCTGCAGCAGCTGGCGGCGGAATTGCTCTAGAGGCCCCTTCCCGGGTTACGCCTTCGGCTAACCCAGGCTACGCATCCCGTAGCCCGGGTTGAGCGAAGCGATACCCGGGGCTGGACGAGACACCTCAGACCGTTACCGGTGCCGAAATATACGGCGAACGCCATCAACAGCGGCGCAGCGCATGTCGCTTGATGTGTATCAAGGCCCTATCCCGTGCGGGTGGCAGACTGATCCAGTCAATCTGCAGGACGCACCCTATGGCGAACAAATTTCAGTCTTCCCGCCTGTTTATCCTGCCACTTCTGCTCGGGCTAATCGCAGCCGGGGGCTATGGTTATTGGGCTTCGCTGCGTGAGCGCTTGGCGGAAGGCCTGGCGATGGCTAATGGCCGATTGGAGGCAACCGAGGTACAGGTCGCCAGCAAATACCCCGGTCGCCTGGCAGAAGTGCGGGTGCGTGAGGGCGAACACGTAGTTCAGGGCCAGGTTCTCGCCCGCATGGATACCCGTACCCTGGAAGCCCAGCGTACCCAGGCTGCGGCCGAAGTACGTCGCGCCGAAGAAAACCTCGTCGCCAGCCAGGCCAATGTGCGCCTGCGTAACAGCGAACGGCGTCTGGCCGCACAGGAGCTCAAGCGTTTCAGCGAGCTGTTTCAGCGCGGCCATACCAGCCGTCAGTTACTCGACCAGCAACAGGCTCGCTTCGATATCGCCAGTGCCGGCGTGGAAGCGGCTGCCGCCCAGGTTTCCGCGACCCAGGCGGCCGTAGGTGCCGCCCAGGCACAGGTTGCCCAACTGGATAGCGAGATCGATGACAGCAGCCTGCGCGCGCCGCTCGACGGTCTGGTGCAACTACGCCTGGCCGAACCCGGTGAAGTACTGGGCGCGGGCGGACGGGTGTTGCTGTTGATCGACCTCAGCGATCAATACATGAATGTTTATCTGACCTCAGCCCAGGCCGGCCGCCTGACCCTGGGCGACGAAGCGCGCATCGTCCTCGATGCGCTGCCGCACCAGGCATTGCCGGCCATTATCAGCTATGTGGCGGCCAAGGCGCAGTTCACGCCCAAGGAAGTGGAAACCCGCGACGAACGCCAGAAGCTGGTGTTTCGCGTCAAGCTGCACCTGAGCGATCCGGCCGCCGTACCCCAGGCCAAACCCGGCATGCCCGGCACGGGCTACGTACGCAGTGCCGAGGTTGCCTGGCCGGCCAACCTGCAATGAATCGGTGGGCGATCCGCGCCGAAGGCCTCGGTCATGGCTATGGTCGGCAGTTGGCGCTGGACGGCATCGGCTTCGAATTGCCGGTGGGTGCGCGCTGCGCGCTGATCGGCCCGGACGGCGCCGGCAAATCCAGCCTGCTGGGGCTGATCGCCGGGGTGAAAAAACTGCAACGCGGCAGCCTGGAGGTGCTCGGCGGGCCGATCCAGCAGCGCCGCCACCGCGCCAGCCTGTACCCGCGCATCGCCTTTATGCCCCAGGGCCTGGGACACAACCTCTACCCCGAGCTGTCGATCGCCGAAAACATCCATTTCTTCGCCAGCCTGTTCGGCCTGCCCCGCGCCGAGCGCGAGGCGCGCATGGCCAGCCTGCTGGCGGCCACCGACCTGACGTCCTTTGCCGACCGCCCGGCCGGCAAACTGTCCGGCGGCATGAAGCAGAAACTCGGGCTGTGTTGCGCACTGATCCACGAGCCGGACCTACTGATCCTCGACGAGCCGACCACCGGCGTCGACCCGCTGTCCCGGCGACGTTTCTGGGAACTGGTGGAACAGGTGCGCGCGCAGCGGCCGCAACTAACCCTGCTGGTGGCCACCGCCTATATGGAAGAGGCCGAGCAATTCGAACGCTGCCTGATGCTCGACCGCGGTCGCCTGATCGCCGCCGGCAACACCGTCGAGCTGACCAAAGCCACCGTCAGCGGCCGTTTGGACGATGCCTTCACCCAATTCCAGGGCGATGGGACGCAACGACAAACGACCCTGGTGATTCCGCCACTGCCTGCGCATTCCAGCGAAATCGCCATCGAGGCCCGCGACCTCAGCTTGCGCTTCGGCGATTTCACCGCGGTCGACAAGGTCAGCTTCGCCATTCGGCGCGGCGAAATCTTCGGTTTCCTCGGCTCCAACGGCTGCGGCAAGACCACCACCATGAAGGTGCTCACCGGCCTGCTGCCGGCCAGCGAGGGCAGCGCGCGCCTGCTCGGCCAGCCGGTGGATGCCGGCGATCTGGCGACACGCAAGCGGGTCGGCTTCATGTCGCAGAGTTTCTCGCTGTATGGCGAGCTGTCGGTGCGGCAGAACCTCGAGCTGCACGCGCGCCTGTTCGACCTGCCGGCGGACGAGGGCCGCGCGCGCAGCCGTACGCTGATCGAGCGCTTCGGCCTGACCGAACATGCCGGCGACGCGGCCGGCGAGCTGCCACTGGGCCTGCGCCAGCGGCTGTCGCTGGCGGTAGCGGTGATCCATAGGCCAGAAGTGTTGATCCTCGATGAGCCCACTTCGGGGGTGGACCCTGCGGCGCGCGACGACTTCTGGCGACTGCTGGTGGAGCTGTCCCGCGAGCAAGGGGTAACCATCTTTCTCTCCACCCACTTCATGAACGAAGCCGAGCGCTGCGACCGCATTTCGCTGATGCATGCCGGGCGGGTGCTGGCCTGCGATACCCCGACCGTGCTGCAGCGGCAGTTCGCCGGGCAAACCCTGGAAGAGGCCTTCGTCCGTTGCCTGGAGCAGGTCCAAGGCAGCAACACCGCGCCGCCAGCGCCCCCGGCAGCGCCCAGCTGGCCCCAGACTCCGCCCCCTCAACGCGGCTTCAGCCTGCGCCGTCTGCGCGCCGTGAGCACGCGTGAAAGCAAGGAGCTGCTGCGCGACCCGGTGCGCCTGCTGTTCGCCCTGTTCGGTGCGCTGTTCATGATGGTGATCTTCGGCTACGGCATCTCCCTGGATGTCGAACACATCGCCTTCGCCGCCCTCGATCAGGATCAATCGCCCCACAGCCGCGCTTATCTGGAAGCCTTTCGCAGCTCACGCTATTTCGACGAGCGCGCGCCTATCGGCAACGCCGACGAGCTGCACCGGCGCCTGCAACGCTCGGAGCTGAAGCTGGCCCTGGAGATCCCGCCCGGTTTCGGTCGTGACCTGCTCGCCGGCCGCCAACCCCAGGTGGCCGCCTGGATCGACGGCGGCATGCCGTTCCGCGCAGAGACCAGCCGCAACTATGTCGAGGCCGTGCACCTGGCCAATCTGCAGCGCCTGTTGACAGAGAGCAGCCCGCCGCTTGGAACCCCGGCCGCGGCACACCTGGAAACCCGCTTTCGCTACAACCAGGACGTGATCAGTGTGAATGCCATCGGCCCCGGCGTGATGGGGCTGATCCTGGCGTTTATCCCGGCCATGCTCACTGCGCTCGGCGTGGTACGGGAAAAGGAGCTGGGCTCGATCAGTAACTTCTACGCCACGCCGCTGACCCGCCTGGAATTCCTTCTCGGCAAGCAGCTGCCGTACCTGGCGGTCAGCCTGCTCAACCTGGCATTGCTGGTGGCGCTCAATCGTCTGCTATTTGGCGTGCCGTTCAAGGGCAGCGGCCTGACCCTGGCGTTCGGCGGCCTACTCTATGTGCTCGCCACCACCAGCCTGGGCCTGTTGATCTCGGCTTTCACCCGCACCCAGATCGCCGCGATCCTCGGCGCGATGATCATCACCACACTGCCGACCATTCAGTATTCCGGGCTGATAGTGCCGCGCTCCTCCCTGGACGGCGGCTCGGCGCTGATGGGACATGTATTCCCGGCCGGGCACTTTCTCGATATCGCCGTCGGCACCTTCACCAAGGGCCTCGATTTGCGCGCACTGTGGCCGCAATGCCTGGCGCTGCTGGCCTTCTTTCTCGTCGCCACGACCCTCAGCGTGTGGCTGCTGAAGAAACAGGAGGCCTAGCATGAGAAGACTCGCGCATATCTTCCGCCTCGGTCTCAAGGAGTTGACCAGCCTGCGCCACGACAGCGTATTGCTGCTGTTTCTGCTCTACGCCTTCAGCGTCGCCATCTACATGCCAGCCACCGGCTCGGTGATAGGCGTACACCATGCCAGCGTGGCCTTCGTCGATGAAGACCGCAGCCCGCTCTCGCGGCGCCTGGCCGAAGCCGTACAACCGCCGGAATTCCAAGCGCCACAGCTGCTGCCCTACGTGCAACTGGACGCCGCGTTGGACAGCGGTCGCTTCACGTTCGTCGTCGACGTGCCGGCGAACTTCCAGGCCGACTTACTGGCCGGACGCCAGCCGGCGCTGCAAGTCAATGTCGACGCTACCGCCATGAGCCAGGCATTTATGGGTGCGCGTTACCTGGGCCAGGTGTTTCAACGCGAACTGCTCGACTACATCAACCAGGATGCCGCCGAACAGGTGCCGATAAAGCTGACCAGCCGCGCGCTGTTCAACGCCAATCTGCAAGGCGGCTGGTTTCTCGCGCTGTTCCAGATCGTCAATCACATCACCATCCTGGCCATTCTGCTGACCGGCACCGCGCTGCTACGCGAACGCGAGCACGGCACCCTGGATCATTTGCTGGTGCTGCCACTGACGGCCCTGGAGATCATGCTGGCGAAGATCTGGAGCAATGCCCTGGTGGTGGTGATCTGCACCTGGCTATCGCTGGAGTTGATCGTCAAGGGTGCGCTCGGTGTGCCGCTGGCCGGCTCGCTCGCCTTCTTTCTCGCGGTGACCGCGCTCTACCTGTTCGCCAGCACGGCCCTGGGCATTCTGCTCGCCACCCTGGCGCGCTCGATCCCGCAGTTCGGCCTGCTGTCGATTCCGGTGGTAATCCCCATGCTGATGCTCTCGGGCGGCAGCACGCCATTGGAAAGCATGCCGATGTGGTTGCAGCAGGTGATGAAGCTCTCGCCCTCCACCCACTACCTCAGCCTGAGCACCTCAATCCTGTTCCGCGGCGCCGGCCCCAGCGTACTCTGGCCGGAACTCGCGGCGCTGAGCGCCATCGGCCTGGTGTTTTTCGGTTGGGCACTGCGACGCTTTCGCAGCAGTCTGGCTGCCTAAAGCAGGCCTTCAAACGACGCCAAGTGCGCTGGTATGCGGATGCGCTTGGTAGCCTCGGAGCACCTGCTGGGGAATATCTACAGGGCGCTACGCTAGTAGTGCGACGCGCTCTATAGCCTCTTCCCGGGTTACGCCTACGGCTAACCCAGGCTACGAACCGCATCCCGTAGCCCG
>NZ_CAMPHI010000032.1 GCF_946885955.1 uncultured Pseudomonas sp. | reverse complement strand
CCTCGCCTGTTTTTGCCTTGTCTTGCCTGCCTCGCCTACGTTTTTCAACGGCCTGCTGGGCAGAAAGAGCGCGGCCGCCGCCCGCGGATTGGACGGCAGGTAGAAGTGGATATAGGACGCGGTCAGCCGGCCAAGGCGATAAACCGCCTCGGCAGTGCGCCTGTAGTTCGGGCATTCGCCACGGGCAATAGGCTCAAGCGCGCTGGTCAGCGCCGAATGGTGAAAGCTATGGCCGCGCAAACGCCCTTCCGGCAGTTCGACTTCCTGCAGGGCCAGGGCGGTCAGCCGCAGTTGCAGGGTCGCTTCGCCGCTGAGCAGGCCGAGCATGCGGCCACTGGCGCCCTGCTGGTCGGTCAGCTTGTCGAGCAGATAGAGCATGCCGCCGCACTCGGCCAGGATTGGTTTACCCGCGGCATGATGGGCGCGGATCGCCGCCGCCATGGCCTGGTTGGCTTCGAGCCGCGCCAGGTGCAATTCGGGATAGCCACCGGGCAGATAGAGGCTGTCGACTTCAGGCAATTGGCTGTCGGCCAGCGGTGAAAACAAGCGCAGCTCGGCGCCCAGTTCGCGCAACAAATCCAGGTTGGCCTGGTAGATAAACGCGAAGGCGCTATCGTGCGCCACGCCGATGCGCACACCCTTAAGCAGCGGCTCAAGGGCGCAGGGTTCTGGTGCAGCAAATGCAACCGCAGGCGGCAATTCGGTATCGGCGCTGGCGCTCAGGGCAACGGCAGCGGCATCCAGGCGCGCGTCCAGATCGCTGAGCTCCTCGGCCTGGACCAAACCCAGATGGCGACTCGGCAACTCGACTTCGGCGCTGCGCGGCAAGGCGCCATACCAGCGGATCGACGCCGGCAGCGAATCGCGCAATATCTCGCCATGGCGCGTGCTGCCGACGCGGTTGCCGAGCACCCCGGAAAACGGCAGGTCCGCCTGAAAGGTCGCCAGGCCATGGGCCAGCGCGGCGAACGTCTGGGCCATCGCCGAGCCGTCGATTACCGCCATGATCGGCACGCCGAAACGCCGCGCCAGATCGGCCGCCGAAGGCGCGCCGTCGAACAGGCCCATCACCCCTTCGATCAGGATCAGATCGGCCTCGCCCGCGGCCTCCCAGAGCAGGCGCCGACTCTCGTCCTCGCCGACCATCCACAGGTCCAGCTGATAGACAGGCGCACCGCTGGCGCGGGCGAGGATCATCGGGTCGAGAAAATCCGGGCCGCACTTGAATACCCGCACGCGTCGGCCCTGGCGCCGGTGCAGGCGCGCCAGGGCCGCGGTGACCGTGGTCTTGCCCTGACCGGACGCCGGCGCAGCGATCAAAAGCGCCGGGCAGTGCCGCGCACCGGGTACGGGCTCGTTCACGGTCGGACCTCGCGCTCTGGCGCCGCTTGCGCCGCCCGGAAGCCCACATAGAACAGCGTCGCCAGGCCGACATAGAGCGCCAAACTGGCTAGATAACGGGGGCAATAAACGCCAATCCGCTCGGCCAGCAAGGCCAGGCTCGGTTCTGGGTAACGTCCGGAGAAGTAGAGAAAGCCACCGCCGGAAAACAGGTAGCAGACCAGCGCGGCGATCATCACCGTCGCCATAAGCAGCGCCAGGCTGCTCAGGTGCTCGCGATGCCAACGGGCATACAGCCGCCCGCCCAGCCATAGCGAACCGTAGGCCGGCAGCAGCATCCAATAGGCCGGCGACAGGCACCAGTCACTGACCCCGCCCCACCGCACCGCCGCGAAGTCGAGCAACGACGCCTCGATAAACAGCGCCGGAAACAGCCAACGCGGTCGCAGCAGCGCACCGGCGAGGAAGAACACAGCCCAGGACGCGCTGGGCAGATTGAGCGTGGCGAAATGCTGACCACGGGTCATCGCCATCAGCAGCGCCAGGGCGAGACCGGCCACCAGTTGAGTGCGGGGGCAAAGCTTGAGCATCGGGATCTCCTCGCGATTCGATCAAAGCGCCTGATAGCGCAGGGTGAAATACACCGCCTGGCCGGGCTGATTGAAGCCCTCGGCGGTCTGGTAGTCGGCGTCCAGCAGGTTGGCGATCCGTGTTTGCAGGCGCCACTCGCGGTTCAGGCGGTATTCGCCGCGCAGGTCGAGGGTGGCGAAGCCAGCCAGTTCGCGCTGGTTCTCCAGATCGTCGTAGGTCGAGTTCTGCGCATGCAGACTGGCGCCGATGGCAAAAGCGCCGATGGCGCGGTCGATATCCAGGTTGAACAGCTGGCTCGGCCTCCGGTTGAGTTCCTTGCCGTAATAGGGAATGCCGCTGCGACTCGACCGCTGCGAACGGTTTTGCGCATCCATCAGCGCGTAGTTGGCATTCCATTGCCAGCCCAGCAGCTCGCTGCCGACCAGCAGTTCGAGGCCGCGGATGCGCGCCTGGTCGACGCCCTGGGCCTGGCTGAGGCCATTGACCCGCACCGTGGCGATCAGGTTGTCGATTTCCGTGCGGTAGGCGTTCACCGCCCAGTGACCCCAATCATGTCGCCCGACCAGGCCGAGTTCGACGCTCTGCGATTCCTCGGCTTGCAGGTCCGGGTTGCCGAAGCTGGGGTAATACAGCTGGTTGAAGGTCGGCGCCTTGAAGGCCGTGCCGTAGCTGGCGGTCAGCCGCAACGCCTCGCTGAGGGCATAGCCCCAGGCGATATTGCCGGTGTCGTGGCGGCCGAACTGTTCGTTGTCGTCGCGGCGCAGGGATAGTTGCCAGTCATGGCGGCCGTATTCGCCGAGGTACTGGACGAAGGCACCCTGGTTGTCGCGGCTGTCCATGGCGTAGGCGACGGTACCGTTGACCTCGTCGCGCTGGTAATCGATGCCGATATTCAGGCTGTGGCCCTCGGCCAGACTCAGGTCGTTCTGCCAGCTCAGGCTGTCGCGGCGGCTGTCGAAGCGCGAATCGAATTCGCCATCCTGATAATGATCGGCCTTGTCCTCGCCACGCCCGGCCTGCAGGGTGACTTGCCAGGCATCCAGCGGGGCGAAGCGCGCACGACCGCCGACCACGCTCTGCACGCCATCGGAGTTGGCGCGAAAGCCGCTGGTGCGCTTGCTGTTGACCTGGTCGTAGTCGCTGTGGGATTTGCTGCGCAGCAGGTTGCCATCCAGCTCCAGGCCATTGTCGAAGCGGTAGCCGCCACTCAACGCCAGGGCCAGATCGCGATAACCGTCGGCATCGTTTTCATAACCGCTGGCGTCCGCTTGCTTGACGTTGATGCCGTCTGTGTCCAGGCCACTGAGACCGAGGCTGTACCAGCCCTGCTGGCCGCCACCGGCGACGCCGGCACTGGCGCTGTAGCTGTCGTGGGTGCCATAGCCGGCGGAAAAAAACGGCCTGGTCCCCTCGCCGCGGCCCTTGCGGGTGAAAATCTGGATCACCCCACCGATGGCTTCCGAGCCATACAGGCTGGAGCGTGGCCCACGCACCACCTCGATGCGCTCGACCAGCTCGACCGGCAGGTCCTGCAATGCGGCGCCGCCAGAGGTCACAGAGCCAACCTTGATGCCGTCGATCAGCACCAGCACATGGTTGGAATTGCTGCCGCGCATATAGAGCGCGGTGGCTTTACCCGGCCCGCCGCTATTGCTGAGGGAAACGCCGGGCACCTGCCTGAGCAGCTCCGGCAGCGATTGCGCCTGACTGCGCTCGATCTGCGCGCGGTCGATCACGCTCACCGCGGCGAGGCTCTGCTCGGCGGTTCGCGCGGTGCGCGTGGCGGTCACCAGCTGGCTATCCAGCGTCAGCGGCTGGCTGGCGGCAAAGGCCGGGGGAAAAGATAAAAGACTCAGCAGCGCACAGGCTGCCGATCGCGCAACAGGTTTGCGAATCAACATAGGTTCTCCGTCGTGCCACCCGCGCGACATTGGCTGGGATAGGCAGGCGGAGAACACGCGCGCAGGCCCGCGGAAAAAACGCGGCACCCACGCCCAGCAACGCCCTCCGCGATGCCATGGACTGCGACAGGCCGGTCTCCGGGCTTGCGAGTGAACCCAAGGGTTCCAACCGCGCCTTCCCATGCGTGAGCACAGTGGCTGTGTTGCGGTCGTTGACTCGCCTACCGTTGCGGGGGCAGCGTCGGAATAGTTGGCCTGCTGGGCACAACGCACCGACTTCCCTGTTTCACCCCTTGGACGCACAGCGTCAGGGGCACCTGTTGCAAGGCGCGAAGGGTAGAGAGTTCGGGTTTGGGCGTCAAACTGGGATTGCTTTGGGGCGCGAGATGGAGGTCCCCTCATCGGAAAAGAAAAAACAACGGGTTGCGATCAATCTAAATTCAGACCATATTCAGCCCAGCACAGCGTAAGCGGTTCGCTCTCTTGAAGGCAGCCACGCTCGTTTCGGGCCGCACTTCCTTCCACCACCAGGAGACAGCCATGAAAGTCCAAACCATTAGTTACCTTAAGCAGCATGCTGCTTCGCTGGATCTAAGCGAGCCGATGGTAATTACCCAAAATGGCGTACCGGCCTATGTGGTCGAGTCCTACGCCGAGCGCAAGCGCCGCGATGAGGCCTTGGCGCTGATCAAGCTGCTGTCTTTCGCCGAGCGCGACAAGGCCGAAGGACGTTTGATCTCGGGAGATACCCTGCTGGAACGCCTGAAACAGCGCGGCCCAACTGCCCAGGGAATGGCAGGAGCCTCCGCAGATGAGCAAGACGATTAAGATCGCCTATACAACCACCGCTGAAGAAAGCCTGATTTCACAGATTCACCACCTGGCCCCATATTTGGGTGTCGAACTGGCACAAGCCAGATTGGCCACCTTGATCGACACCCTGGAAAAGCGTCTTAAGGCTCACCCGTTAGCCGCCCCGGTTTGCCAGCAAGCGGCCTTGCTGGGTATCAGCCAATACCGCGAGTGGAATATGGATGAGTACCGCATCCTGTACAGCTACGACGAAGTCACGCAGTTACTGGTAGTCGCGTTGATCCTACGGCAACGCCAAAGCATTGAAGAGCAGCTAATCAATTACTGTTTGATGCGCTGAAAGAAATCTCAGTGCCGCGGCGTGAAGCCCGCCGGCTTCGCCGCCAACCACTCGACGAACGTACGCAGTCGCTCATCGCCGAGCAGCGCCTCGCGATTGTTGTAGGTCAGGGCCAGTTCCTTCTCGCTGAACAACCGATGAATCTGGTTATGGCAGGCGCGGCAGACCCACAGCGTGGCGCTGATGCGCTGGTTCTTGGCATAGCGCTTTTGCACGTAGGCTTTGTCGTGCAGGGCTTTGGGGATCAGATGGTGGCGAGTCAACGGCGCGGCGCGGGCGCAAAGTTCGCAGGCGTCGGGTTGCGGCGGGAGACGAATCGGTTCGGGCATGGGAAACGATTAAACGGCGATCTGAAAGTAGCCCGGATGCAACCCGGGAGCGCTCGCAAGATTAACCCGAAACTCGCCCAAGAACGCCACGTCCCCCTCAAGCACTCAGCGCTTGCGACACAGCGTCAGGCCATCGCCGAGCGGCAGCAGCGACAGATCCACACGTTGATCGTCCTTCAGCGCCCGGTTGAGCGCCTGGATCGCGCGGGTGTCGGCGCTCTGCGGGTTTTCCTCAAGCACACGGCCGCTCCACAGGCTGTTGTCGAACAGCACCAGGCCGCCCCGACGCACCAGGCGTAGGGCATGTTCCAGATAGGCGGGATAATTGGCTTTGTCGGCGTCGATGAAGATCATGTCGAAATGTTCCGCCAGCCCTTGCGCTTCCAACGCCGCCAGGGTGTCCAGGGCCGGCGCCAGACGCAGTTCGATACGCTCGGCCAAACCCGCCTCGCGCCAGTAACGCTCGGCTACGGCGTTGTAGTCGCCGGGGATGTCGCAGCAGATCAGCCGCCCCGTTTCGTCCATCGCCTGGGCCATGCACAGGGCGCTGTAACCGGTGAAGGTGCCGACTTCGATAATCCGCCTGGCGCCGGTCAACTGCACCAGCAGCGCCATGAATTGGCCCTGTTCGGGGGCGATCTGCCAGCGGGCATTGCTCAGTTGCGCGGTTTCCTCGCGCAGGCGCTTGAGCAGAGGCGTCTCGCGCAGGGAAACGTCGAGCAGGTACTGATAGAGGTTGTCGTCAAGATCGAGGGTGCGGTTGGTCATAGGGCTCCACCAGTGAACGTACCGCCGGCCAGACCGTTCAGGGATTGCTGGCCAGATCGGCGCTGAACACCCGTTTGGCATTCAGGTAGGCGCGCTGCCAGTAGCTGTTGCTCAGGCTGTCCAGGCGCACGGTGCCGCCGCTCGAAGGGGCGTGGACAAAACGCCCGTCGCCGACATAAATGCCGGCATGGCTGACCTTGCGCCCGCCGCTGGTGGCGAAAAACAGCAGGTCGCCGCTTTGCAATTGATTGCGATCGATATTCGGTGCACGCATGGCGATCAGCTCCCGGGTCGAACGCGGCAACCGGATGCCCGCGGCGTCGCGGTAGACGTAGCCGATCAGGCCGCTACAGTCGAAACCGCCGGCCGGCGTGTTGCCACCATAGTGATAGGGCGTGCCGACCAGACCCAAGGCGCGAAACAGCACATCCTCGGCGCCACCGTGATAGCTGCTTTCAGTGGAATAGACCGGGGCTTGCGGGACTGGCGCGCGGCTGGAGCTGGAACAGGCGCCCAGCAATGCGAGAAATGACAGCAGAACAACACGGAGAGTGACGGGCATAAGCGTGACGATCCACAGCCTGAATGGCCCCTACTCTGCCGGCTTGACCGGCGCCGTGCAACCTTTGCCGGCGCGCCGCGGCTCAACGCTGCAGGTGCGACTGCTCGCTCGGGGCCAGCACCAGGGCCCGCTTGGCCTCGATGAAGGTACGGTTCCAGTAGCGATCTTCCAGACTGTCGATACGCACGCCGCCGCTGCGGCTGCTCGATGAATGGATGAACTGGTCATCACCCATATAGATGCCGGCGTGGCTGACGCGTCCACGACCGTTGGTGCTGAAGAACAACAGATCGCCCGGTTCCAGTTCGTCGCGCTCGACCAGCGGTGCATCGATATTGATCATTTCACGAGTCGAGCGCGGCAATTGCACGCCAATTTCCTCATGGAACAGGTAACCGATGAAGCCGCTGCAGTCGAAACCCGATTTCACCGAGGTACCGCCATAGCGGTAGCGTGTACCGACCAGCGCCAGACCGTGGCTAAGGATGCTGTCGGCCAGCGATGGTAGTTCGTAGTCGCGCTCGCCGAGCTGACTGGCGGGTTCTTCCTGGCTATCGGTTTCGCTATCGAGTGCGCGGCGAGAAGCATGATCGGCATGCTGAGCGGCCGTATCCGAGCGAGCGGAGACCTGCCCGGAGGGCATTTGTGGAGGGCTGGCGCAGGCTGCCAGCAGCGTGATCAGTGCAAGGGGCACGAGGGGTGCGAGGCGTTTGAGCATGGGCACGACCGTGTCGGGTATCGATTCAAGGCGGCGACTATGCCCTCAATGCGCCGCGGATGCAAAGTCTGCGCGAAGCGACGTGACGCAGATAACAGCACCAACCGTCGATTCCATACCTTGGACCGGGCCGCCGCGGCGATCGATAACCGCCGCGCCTGTTACCCCGCAGCGCGCCAGATCTGCTGCAAACGCGTCAACGCCTGCGCGGCTCCCATCGGCAAATGCACATCGACGATGGCGCTCAGATCGCTATGCCCCGGATTGATTTCCGCACTGAAAGCGCCGGTCTGACGCGCCCGCAGCACCGGCTCGATGATGTACGGAAAACTCGAACTGGTGCCGATGCTGATAACCGCGGCAAAGCCCTTGCGCAATTCGGCATAGAGCGTATCGATGGCCCGTTCGGGCAGCATTTCCTCGAATAGCACCACGGGCGGGCGCAGCACGCCGTTGCATTGTCGGCACCGCGGTGGCAGCGGACGGCTGAGGTGTTCGAGCAACTGCGGGTCGACGGCGCCACAGGACTGGCAATACAGCGGGGCCAGCTCGCCGTGTATCTCGATCAGGCGCTCGGCCGGGCTACCGGCGGCGCGGTGATAGCCGTCGATATTCTGCGTCAACACCCAGCATTCGGGTTTGCGCCGCTGCAACTCGGCGATGGCCAGATGGCCGGCATTCGGCTGCGCACCCAGACAGGCCTTGCCCAGTTCGGCCAGATACTTCCAGCACAACGCCGGGTCGCGTTGCAGCATGCTGCCGGACAACGCCGCCTCGATTGGCAGGCCCTCGTCGGTGTGGCCGTTATACAGGCCGCCCAGGCCACGGTAGGTCGGCAGCCCGGAGTCGGCGGAAAGACCGGCGCCGGTGATGATCAGAATTCGCTCGGCCTGCTCGATGGCGTCCGCGATACGTTGAATTTTCTGCTCCATCTCCATAATGGCCTCGATTGCGCGATGGCGGGCCGCGCGGCCCACTTCCAATCTAGCAGGCCGCCCTGCGGCAATCCTAGGTGCCTGTCGGACTTGACCGTTCGTAGCGAGGGAAAGCTCGGCTTGAGTCAGTTTTGTTGGTCTTTCGAGGCGAATAGCTAGCTATTTAACGAGAAAGAGCAGCAAAAATGGCCAAGTCCGGCTTTTCCGCAGTAGAACAGTGTTAAGTCCGACAGGCTCCTAGTGATTGACCGTATGCGCCAGCATCACCGACAACTGGCACATCGGCCGGCCGCTCTCGGCGTGCCACTGATTGAACGCGGCCTGCACCGCGGCGCGGTCACGCTGACTGGTCGGCGCCTTGTCGATGATCTTCTGCGCCTTGAGCGCGGCGACCATGTCGTCGCTGGGGATAAAGGTATCCTTGCCGACCATGCGCAAAAACCGCGGTGCCGACAGGCCGCCGAGTTGGCAGCCGTGCTTGGCCAGGTAATGCCACAGGCCGACGATATCGGTCACCGGCCAGTCGGCGATCAAGGCACCAAAACTGCCCTTTTCCCTCGCCACATCGAGCACGAACTGAGCATTGCGCGGCACGCTCTTGAGCTTGCCCAGGTGGCGAATGATGCGCGCATCCTGCATCAGGTTTTCCAGGCGTTCGGCGCCCATCAGCACCACTTTTTCCGGGTCGAAGCCGAAGAAGACCTCCTCGAAGGCCGGCCACTTGGCATCCACCAGGCTGTGCTTGAGACCCGCACGAAAGATTCGCAGGCTCAGGATCGACAGGTAGCGATCGTCGCTGATCTTGCGCAGTGCCTGCACGCTCGTAGGTTGCGGCAGGCGCGCCTCCAGAGCGGCGATGGAGCCGAAGCGGTTCAAACAGTATTCATTAAGCCATTTGTAATCGCGCATGCTGATCCTTGCGGCACCGTCCGTTTGCCCGAACGAGCCGTCGCGAAAGTCGCCTCTCGATGGATGGGTCAGAACTTATCCGGCCCGCCGATATTCACAGGTTCATCACATCGACAAAGCGCGGGGCCGCGGTATCGTCGATCTTCAGGCTCTGGAAGTCGAACAGGTTGCGATCGGCCAGCTGCGAAGGCACCACGTTCTGCAAGGCGCGGAACATGATTTCGGTACGACCGGGGGATTTGCGCTCCCATTCGTGCAGCATTTCCTTGACCACCTGACGCTGCAGGTTTTCCTGCGAGCCGCAAAGGTTGCACGGGATGATCGGAAACTGTTTGAGCTGGCTATAGGCCTCGATATCGGCCTCACTACAATAGGCCAGGGGCCGGATCACCACGTTGCGGCCATCGTCGGCGCGCAATTTCGGTGGCATCGCCTTGAGCGTGCCGCCATAGAACATATTGAGGAAAAAGGTTTCCAGAATATCGTCGCGATGGTGTCCCAGGGCCATCTTGGTCGCGCCGATTTCATCGGCGAAGGTGTAGAGCGTGCCGCGGCGCAGACGCGAGCAGAGCGAGCAGGTGGTCTTGCCTTCCGGGATCTTCTCCTTGACCACCGAGTAGGTGTCCTTCTCGACGATGTGATAGGCCACGCCGATGGATTCCAGGTAGGCCGGCAATACATGCTCGGGAAAGCCCGGTTGTTTCTGGTCCATGTTCACCGCGACGATCTCGAACTTGATCGGTGCGACCTTCTGCAGGTGCAGCAGGACATCGAGCATGGTGTAGCTGTCCTTGCCGCCGGAGAGGCAGACCATGACCTTGTCGCCGTCCTCGATCATGTTGAAATCGGCAATGGCTTCGCCGGCCTGACGACGCAGGCGTTTTTGCAGTTTGTTCTGATTGACCGAGAGGCTGCCCATGATGCGCTGAAATCCGGAGGCTTACGAAAGTGCGGCATTTTACGCAGAAAGCTCCGCGAGCCCTACCCTATTGAAACCGAAATGTTAGGGTCTGTTGCCATTTCATCGCGACCGCGCCGGAGCCTGTTTTAGCGCGAGGCAAGGCACGAGACGCGAAGTTTGGTTGTTCCAAATGAGTGTCGAGAAACGCAGTATCGCGCTAAAACAGGCCCGGCCCTGCGGGTTGCGCGGAAAAACTCGCCATGCGTTGTTGTAGGACTTGGCAAGGGAACAACCATTGCCGGCGTCCTACGCCTAGCCTGGCGAGATTTTTCGCGGCAACGCGGCTTGCGCTGAAACGGCAACAGACCCTAGGCTCGACCGATGAACGACGAACTCTATCCCTACGACGATCTGGCGCAGCAACTGCATCGGCTGCTGCAGGGCGCGCCCGCCGGGATCAGCGAGTATCAGCTGATTCAGCAACTGAAGGATCGCCACTGCACGCATATTCCCAACCTGCCGCTGACCGACAAGCTGGTGCTGTTCCGCACCCACTTCCTGGTGTTCAACGCGCTCTATCGCCTGCGCGACCAACTGCTGGCCGAGCAGGCCGCCTTTCTCCAGATCAGCCCGCTGTGCGTCCAGTTGCTGCCGTACCAGGCCGGCAGCCGTGAGCTCAGCGAGCATGACCCGCTACGCGACTATTACCTCGACATGAGCCAGTTGAGCAGTACCGACGAGCAGGCGGTGGAGAAGCTGCTGGCCAGTTTCTGGACGCGCATGCAGGGCGGCGAGGAAAAGCGCGCGGCGCTGGAGCTGTTCGAGCTGGTCGACGACGCCCATGTGCTCGATTTCAGCGCCATCAAGCACCGCTACAGGCAACTGGTGAGCATTCACCATCCCGACCGGGGCGGCAGCACGACACGCCTGCAGTCGATCAATAAAGCGATGGAAATCCTGGAACGCTATTACGGGTGAGTTTGAGAGTCCAATTTGCTCTAAAACCTGCCCCCTCCACTTGGAAGATCCCTGCCTATACTGCGACATACGGTCGCAGAAGTTCGGCCCGGTACCCGGTAGCGTTGTCCATACGCGCCGGGCGCTTCGCTGGGGGGCGATCATTATAATAAATGGAGGTGTCAGCATGATTCATCACGTAGTGGGACTCTTCACCCATCCTGACCAGGAATGGCAAGACATCCGTGGCGAAGAAGAAAGCATCAGCCACATGTACCTCACCCATATATTGATTCTGGCGGCCATCCCCGCACTCTCGGCCTTTATCGGCACCACCCAGGTCGGCTGGTCCATCGGCGATCGAACTCCAGTGATGCTGACCGAAGCCAGCGCCATGCAGATGACCGTCATGTCTTACCTGGCGATGCTCGCCGGCATCGCCGTGATGGGCGCCTTTATCCACTGGATGGCGCGCACTTATGACGCCAGCCCGAACTTCACCCAGTGCGTGGTATTCGCGGCCTATACAGCCACCCCGCTATTCATCGGTGGCCTGGCGGCGCTCTACCCCAACCTGTGGCTGGCCATGGCGGTGGGCACGGCAGCCATCTGCTACACGGTCTACCTGCTCTATGTGGGCATACCGACCTTCATGGGCATACCCGAGGATGAAGGCTTCATGTTCTCCAGCTCGGTGCTGGCGGTCGGCCTGGTAGTGCTGGTCGCGATGATCGCCAGTTCGGTGATCCTCTGGGGCTTCGGCGTCGGCCCGGTTTATACCAGTTGATCAACTGAGCGCGATACACGCATGACAGGCCGCCTTCGGGCGGCCTTTTGCTGCGCGGCGGGCGGCAAGCGCCGCAGGGGCGCGCAATTTCATGGAACCGGCGCGCGCATCCATCGTTCAAAACTCCATCGATTGCGATGCGCTCGCGCATCACAGGCCAGACCGGCAGATGGAGGCCCCCGCATGATCTCGCATTTTTTCAGCCTGCTGACCCGTCCAGAACGCGCCTGGGTAGACATTGGCCACGAAGAGAGCGGCAAAGGTTTCAGCTACCTGCCCTACCTGCTGCTGTTCGCCCTGCTCCCCGCCGCCTGCCTGTTTGTCGGCACCCGTTTCGTCGGTTGGAGTCTGGTCGAGGACGAGCATGTCCGCCTGGACAGCTTCAGCGCCCTGCAATTGAGCCTGCTGCTGTATCTGACCATCATCATCGGCGCCTTCGTCATGGGCGCCTTTCTACGCTGGCTATCGCGCACCTTCGAGGCCCAGCCCAGCTACAACCAATGCGTGGGCTTTATCACCTACCTGTGCACACCCTTTTTCCTCGCCGGCCTCGGTGCGCTTTATCCGACGCGCTGGGTCGCCCTCAGCGTGTTGCTGTTAGCGGCTGCGCACGCCAGTTACCTGCTGTATGTCGGCCTGCCGAAATTCATGCACATCGGCTACCGACAGGCGTTTCTCTACGCGGTCTCGACCTGGGGCGTCGGTTTGCTGGTCTTGGTCAACCTGCTGGTTGGGATGATTCTGTTGTGGCTACTGGCACTCAACCCCACGTACCAGCGCAACGTGCAGCAAGACCAGAGCTACAGCACCCAGGAACAGCGCCTGCAGAGTGAACCCGGCGAACGGTAACTGTCTGGCCCTGGCGATTGCGGCATAATCGCCCGCATCCCAACCCGGCAACGAGCTTATGCCCGAACATCTGCATGCCCGCGTCGAAGTCTGCTATCAGCAGGCCGAAGCCTTTTTCAAGCAAACCTTCGTACGCGCCGAAGTCAGCTTCAAGCTACGCGGACAAAAGGCCGGGGTGGCGCACCTGACGGAAAACAAGCTGCGCTTCAACCCGCAGCTGTACCTGGAAAACCGCGAGGACTTCCTCAAGCAGACGGTACCCCATGAAGTGGCGCACCTGATCGCCCATCAGCTGTTCGGTTTGAAGATTCAGCCCCACGGCGAGGAATGGCAGTTGATCATGCGTGGCGTCTACCACTTGCCGCCCAACCGCTGCCACAGCTACGCCGTGACCCGCCGCAAAACCAGCCAATTCATCTACCGCTGCGACTGCCCGCAGGGCGAATTCCCGTTCTCGGCCCAGCGTCATGCCCTGGCCGCCAAGGGGCGACGGTATTTCTGCCGGCGCTGCAAGGTGACCCTGAGCTTCACGGGCGTGCAGCGCCTGGAATAAATGCTATCGGTGGCCGCAACAGCGTACTTATCGGCTCACCACCAGCTGATATTCGGTTCGCTCGCTGCCATCGTCATGAATCACCACATAGCCCTGATTGCCCGGGGTCAAGCCCTGGGCAGCCGCAGCGTCGAACAGCACTTGCCAGGTACCTTCGACGTCATTGCGCTGGTGATCGAAGTCGGTACTCAGCACCAGGCTCGATTCTTCGCGGATCATCTTGTGCTGAGTCACGATCAAAGCGCCGGACGATACTGGGAACCCCAACTCCAGGTTCAACTGCTGCGCACTATTGCCAGCGAGGTCGGGCAGCACCACGGTCAGGGGCCCGGTAACTTTGACTTTGCCGCGGCGCACCGCAGCCATACCCAACTGGATGGCCATCTTGCGCAGATTCTGGCGAAATTCCTCCGGCGCCAGCGTATAGCGGCGGCTGAACAGATTCACCGCCGGGCGCTCCAGCAACTGCACAGGTTGCGCCAGCGCCTTGGCAGTTGCCGCTGACTGTGGCGCATGCAAGGGCTCCGCTGCCTGGATGGGCGCCGCGTTGGCGCTGAGGCCGGCCAGTACTACCAACAGCGCGACAAGGCGCGTCTTCCAGCGAAGCGTTGCAGCAACAAGGGGACCAACCGGCATATCAACTCCACATTTGAGTTTTATTCGTTTACAGAACGTAAAGCAGCACCGCGACGAAGTGCATCAGGCTGCCAGCCATTACGAACAGGTGCCAGATACCGTGCCAGTGGCGAAAGCGACTGTCGTAGGCGAAGAAGATGATGCCCACGGTGTAGAGCACGCCGCCACCGGCCAACCAGGCGAAGCCAGCCGTACCCAGGGCCGCGAGTAGCGGTTCGATCGCCACCAGCACGATCCAACCCATTACCGCGTAGATCACAATGGACAACACCCGCGCCTCGGAACGCGGTTTGATCTCCTGCAGCATGCCGACCAGCGCCAACGTCCATACCACCCCGAACAACGACCAACCCCAGGCTCCTTGCAGGCTGATCAGGCAGAACGGGGTATAGCTGCCGGCGATCAACAGGTAGATCGACAAGTGATCGAGCTTGCGCATGACCACCTTCGCATTCCCTTTCAGGCTGTGATAAAGCGTCGAGATGCTGTAAAGCAGGATCAAGGTAACGCCGTAAATCGCCACGCTGACGATCTTGCGCGGCTCGCCGTCCAGGCTTGCCAGTACCAATAACCAGACCGCCCCGATGCAGGCCAGCACGGCGCCGACCAGGTGGGTCCAGGCGTTTAGTCGTTCTCCGTGATACATGTTTTATCCGTTCCCCAGCGACTTCGGTGGAGCAGCACGGATCGTGCACGGTCGGCCAGGCCATGACCGCATCGAGCACAGTGCTTACCGCCCCGGCAAAATTCGCCGACAGGCTACCGGAAAGCGTCGGCCGCTGCCTAGCAGGGTGCGTGGCGCCTCAAGCCACTACTTTCGCCGCTTTAAGCTCGGCGATGCGCTCGACCGAGCAGCCCAGCTCCGCCAACACCTCATCGGTATGTGCACCCAGGGCCGCGCCTATATGCCGGGGCGCGGGCAGGCCGGCGGAAAATTTGATCGGACAGGCGATCTGCCGCTGTGGCTCGAGGTCGGCACGCGGCACTGCGCAGACAGCGTCGCGGGCGACGAGCTGTGGATGCTCGACCGCCTCGCTCAGCGTAAGCATGGGTTCGACACAGGCATCCAGCTCGGCAAACACCTGGCACCAGTCGGCAAAATCGCGTTTCTCGAACTCGATTTCAATCTCGCGCTTGAGTGCACGCTGCTCCTCCGGCTTCTGCGACAGACCGCGCGCCGCCAGCTCCGGGCGGCCGATGGCGGCGCAGAGTTGCTGCATAAATTGCGGCTCCAGGCTGCCCACGGAAAACCAGCGACCGTCGCGCGTGCGGTAGTAGTCGTAGAAACTGCCGCCGTTGAGCACCTGGTTTTCCATCTCGGGCTCGACACCCGCAGCGAGAAAGCCGGCGCCGGCCATGCCGTTCAGGCTGAAGGCGCAGTCGGTCATGCTGATATCCACGTGCTGGCCCTGCCCCGTTGCCTGGCGCTGGATCACCGCGGCCAGCAGGCCGATCGCCCCATGCAGCGAGCCGCCAGCGATATCGGCGGCCTGGATGCCCAGCGGCAGCGGCCCGCTGTCGCGCCGGCCGGTGTAACTGGCGACACCGGCCAGGGCGAGGTAGTTGATGTCATGGCCGGCGCGATCCTTGTAGGGCCCGGTCTGGCCATAGCCGGTGATCGACACATAGATCAGCCGCGGGTTGATCGCCTTGAGCGCCTCATAGCCGACCCCCAGTTTGTCCATCACCCCGGGCCGGAACTGCTCCAGAACAATGTCATGTTCCAGCACCAGCTGTTTGACCAGCTCTACCGCCTCGGCCTGTTTCAGGTCCAAGGCGATGCTACGTTTGTTGCGATTGAGGTAGGCGTGGCTGGCGGAAACACCGCCGTCGTGAGGCGGCACCACCCGCACCAGGTCCATGCGGCTTGGCGACTCGATGCGCAGCACCTCGGCGCCCATATCGGCGAGCAAGAGCGAGGTAAATGGTCCTGGCAATAGCGTGGAGAAATCGAGGATTTTCAGCGAGGACAACGGACCGCTCATTGCAATGGTTCCTTATATGTAAGGGTTATCTGCGTTCGAAGTGCGCTTTGGTAGGGAGGACATGGCGCAGCCTTGTCCGCCGCTGGCATCCCGACGGTGGCCAACGCCCAAATCTGTAGCCCGGATGAAATCCGGGGAAGCGGTGGTGGCCATAAGACCAATCCCCGGATTGCATCCGGGCTACAAAAGCCCCGGTTCAAGACCGCGGTTCAGAGCTTGAACACCCGCCGAGCATTATCGTGCAGAAACTTGACCTGCACCTCGGCGCTCAGCCCCAGTTCGCCAACCTGGCTTATGCAGCGCTGCAGCGACAGTTGCGGAAAGTTGCTGCCGAACAGCACCTTGTCCTGACCATAGCTCTGCATAAATTGCAGCAACTGCGCCGGGTAATAACGCGGCAGGTAGGCCGAGGTATCGATATAGACGTTATCGTGCTTCCAGGCCACACCGATCATCTCGTCGGTCCAGGGGTGGCCGATATGCCCGGCGACGATGCGCAGTTCGGGAAAATCCAGGGCCACCTCGTCCAGATACGGTACCGGCCGCCCGGTTTCCGAGGGCATCAGCGGGCCGGTATGACCGACCTGGGTGCAGAACGGGATATCCAGCTCGATGCACTTCACATAGAGCGGGTAGTACAGGCGGTGATTGGGCGGCAACTTCCACAGCCAGGGCACGATGCGCAGCGCCTTGCAGCCCAACTCGCTGACCGCCCTGTCCAGCTCGCGCACCGCCGCCACTGGCTTGCTCAGGTCGACAGTGGCGACGCCGACGAAACGCTCGGGATAGGCGCGAGTGTATTCGGCAATCTCGTCGTTGCTAAACACCCAGCCCTCGGGCCGGCACCAGGCGGCGAGCATGAGCTTATCCACCCCGGCCTGATCCATCTGCGCCACCGTCTGCTCCGCGCTCAAGGGCTGGTCGAGCAGTTGGGCCGAGCCGGACTTCTCGAACAGCCGAACGACTTCCGGCAACAGCTGGCGCGCGCGGCCGTTGGCGGGCTGGGCCCAGGCATCTATGGCACCCGTGGCTGTGGACATGATGCTCTCCTCTGTTGGTCAACCCTGGAGCCGAAGTGCGCACGGCGCACCCTACGGTGGAAGGTTGTAATGCTGTAGGGTGCGCCACGCGCACCACCATTCCATGTGAAGCCGCAGCTCAGAGCTTCATGCCGCGACTGATGATCTCTTTCATGATCTCCGAGGTGCCGGCGAAGATGCGCTGGATGCGCGCGTTCGCGTACATCTTGCAGATCGGGTATTCCCACATATAGCCCCAGCCGCCATGCAACTGCACGCCCTCGTCGACCACCTTGCCGAGCAATTCGGTGGTGAACAGCTTGGCCTCGGCGGCCACTTCCGGGGTGAGCTTCTTCTGGTTGTGGTCCATCACGCAGCGGTCGACAAACACCTGGGCCACGTCGATCTGGGTGCGCATCTCGGCCAACTTGAAGCGGGTGTTCTGAAAGTGCGAGATCGGCCGGTCGAACGCCTTGCGCTCGCGCACGTAATCGATGGTCACCTGCAACGCCGCTTCGGCACCGGCTACCGCGCCGCAGGCATTGGTCAGGCGCTCCTGGGCGAGCATATTCATCAGGTAGAGGAAGCCGCCCTTGGCGTCGCCCAAGAGGTTTTCTTTGGGTACCTTGACGTTATTGAAGAACAACTCGGCGGTGTCCTGGCTCTTCATGCCGAGCTTCTTCAGCGGCGTGCCGCGCTCGAAACCGGGCATGCCGCGCTCCACCAGAAACAGACCCATGGCGTGCTTGTTGGCCGGGTCGGTTTTGGCCGCGACTATCACCAGATCGGCGAGGATGCCGTTGGAAATAAATACCTTGGAGCCGTTGAGTTCATAGTGGTCGCCCTTGTCCACCGCAGTGGTGCGCATGCCGGCCAGATCCGAGCCGGCACTGGGCTCGGTCATCGCCACCGCGAGAATCAGCTCGCCGCTGACGATGCCGGGCATAAAACGCGCCCTCTGCTCCGCGTTGCCGTATTCGGCGATATAGGGGCCGCACAGCGCCGAGTGCAGCGGCAGCATAAAGCCCGCCTCGTTAATCTTGGCCAACTCCTCGCACATGATCTGCTCGTAGCGGAAATCCTTGAGCCCGGCGCCGCCGTATTGCTCATCCGCCCAGGGCAACAGAAAACCCATCTCGCCGGCTTTTTTCCAGACCTCACGGCTGACCATCCCGGCCTCTTCCCAGTGTTCCTGATGAGGCAGCACTTCCTTGCGCAGAAAAGCGCTGAATGCATCGCGAAATAAGTTGTGCTCGGTATCGAAATGGATGCGCTGCATGGGGAATCGCTCCTTGCTGAGTCGTCCCGCAGGTTAGGCGCCGTCGCCCCGTAGGCTCAATGACCCATGCGCTCAGGCTCGATTGACCCAATCGGTCAGCTCGCGCTCACCCATAGGTATTTAGTAGCGGGGCCGGATCAGCGGGCAAAATCTCCCTATACTCATTAGGGCTTATGGCGCCCCCACTTATCGGCGAAACAGTCATGCCCAAACCATCGTCGTCCCAGCTGCCTGCTTCCAGCCGTCGTTTCCCAGCCCTGCTGCTCGGTGGGTTGTCGCTGTTGCTGCTGGCGGTGTGGATGCTGCCGCCGGGGGCCAAGCACTGGCTGGACATCGCCTGGTTTCCGGTTGCCCTGCATACCGTAGCCGAGTCCTTCGCGATAGCCGTGGCCATCCTGGTGTTTGCCGTCAGTTGGCACGCCTATCGCCCAGAGCGTCCGGCCAACCTGATAGTGCTGGCCTGCGGCTTTCTCGCCGTCGGCCTGCTGGATTTCGCCCACACGATGTCTTACCTGGGCATGCCGACCTTCGTTACTCCCGCCTCGGTGGAAAAAGCCATCGATTTCTGGCTGGCCGCGCGCTTGGTGGCGGCCGCAACCCTGCTGGTCATCGCCTTTCGCCCTTGGCAACCGCTGGCGTCGGTGAACAGCCGCTATCTGCTGCTGGCAGCGGCGCTGCTGCTGGTTGGCGGGGTCTACCTGCTGCAACTGGGCTTCCCGCACCTATGGCCGCGCACCTTTATCCCCGCCTCTGGACTGACCACATTCAAGATCGCCATGGAATGGCTGATCATCGCCCTGCTGGTGGTTGCCGCCCTGCGCTTCAACCGACTGCAAAGCAAGGAGCAGCCCTACGACACCCAAGGCATGCTGGTGGCGGTACTGCTGTCGATCCTTTCGGAGCTGTGCTTTACCGCCTACAGCAACGTCAACGACCTCTTCAGCCTGCTCGGCCATGTCTACAAAGTCATCGCCTACTGCTTCATCTACCGCGTGGTGTTCGTCTCCAGCGTGCGTGCACCCTATGAGCGCTTGAGCGTCGAAATCGCCGAGCGCGAGGCGGCCGAGCAGCGGGTCGAAGTGCTGGCGTTCTACGACGGCCTCACCGGCCTGCCCAACCTCACCCTGCTGCAGGATCGCACCGAGCAGGCGCTGACCGCCTCCACCCGTGATGGCACCCATGTGGCGCTGCTCTATCTCGACCTCGATCGCTTCAAGCTGATCAACGATTCGCTCGGCCACTCCTGCGGCGACAACCTGCTGCGCGGCGTCGCCGAACGCCTGCAACAGTGCCTGCATAGCACCGACACCATCTGCCGGCCGGGCGGCGACAAGTTCGTCATCCTGTTAACGGACATGGACGACATCGAAGAAGTCGCCGCCGTTCCGGAAACCATCGCCGCTCAGCTAGCCCTCCCCTTCAGCGTGCTTGGCCACAGCATCAACGTCTCGGTCACCATTGGTGTCGCCATGGCGCCGAACGACGGCCGGGATTTCGAAACCCTGCGGCGCAACGCCGAAACCGCCATGTACAAAGCCAAGGGCGACGGTGGTCGGGCCTGGCGCTTCTATGACTCGACGATGAACGAGGAAATGGTCGAACGGCTCAACCTGATCAATGGCTTGCGCCATGCACTGGAGCGCCGGGAGCTGCTACTGCACTATCAACTGCAATTCGACCTGCACAGCGGCCGCGTCGTCGGCGCCGAGGCGCTGGTGCGCTGGCACCATCCAGAGTGGGGGCTGGTGCTGCCGATGCGCTTTATTCCGGTGGCAGAAGAAAGCCAATTGATCATTCCCATCGGCGAGTGGGTCATTCACCAAGCCTGCCATCAGGCCATGGCCTGGCAGCGGGAAGGCCTGGCGATCCCGCGGATGGCGGTCAATCTGTCGGCGCTGCAACTGCATAAAGGCAATATCGAACAGGTGGTGATCGCCGCCCTCGCCGCCAGCGGCCTGCCCGCCTCGGCGCTGGAACTGGAGCTGACCGAATCGAGCCTGATCGACGACACCGAACAAGTGCTGATCACCGTGCAGCGGCTCAAAGCCCTGGGGGTAAAGCTGTCGATCGACGACTTCGGCACCGGCTATTCCAGCCTCGCCTACCTGCGCCGCCTGGCGGTGGACAAGCTGAAGATCGACCAATCCTTTATCCGCGACCTGACCAAGACCAGCGACAGCATCACCCTGGTCACCGCCATCCTGCATATGGCCCAATCGCTGGGGCTGAAAACCCTAGCCGAAGGCGTGGAAGACGAACGTACCGCCGATGAACTGCGGCGCCTGGGTTGCGCCGAAGTGCAGGGCTACCTGTATGCCAAGCCGTTGCCGGCGGATGAGGTGACAGCCGCGCTGAAAACGCTATCGCAAACTCAGGAATTGGCGCCCCCTTAGCAGGCCATTGAAAACGTAGGCGAGGCAGGCAAGACAAGGTAAAAACGGTCGAAAAAGCGGAGTTTACTGCTGTAAATGAGCATTTTGAGACGGTTTTTAACGCCGTATTGCCAACGTAGGTAGTTTTTCAATGGCCTGCTAGTCCCGGGCCTGAATACACCTTGTCCTCGGCAGACCAAGCTGCCTACCATCGCGCAACGCCAAGGAGCTGCCATGCGCGAACGCACCATCGCCAGCCATTTTGTCCGCGCCGCCCTGCGCGGTGCCGAGCGTCAGCAATATGGCTGCACCGAACTGTTGCGCCAGGCGGGTATTCAGCCGGCATTGCTCGACGAACCCCGTGCCCGGGTTGCGCCCGAGCAGTTCGCCCGTCTGCTGCAATTGCTCTGGGAAAACCTCGACGACGAATACCTGGGCTTCGGCCGCCAGCGCAGCAAGCGCGGCACCTTCGCCATGATGTGCCACGCCATCATCCACTGCCATTCACTGGAAAAAGCCCTGGGTCGCGGCGCACTGTTCTACAGCCTGTTTCCCGAAGCGCCGACCATCAGTATCCAGCGCGAAGGCGACTGGGCTCGGCTAAGCGTGGACGACTCGATGCTCTGCGACCCGGATCACTTCCTGGTGGAAAGCCTGCTGGTGATCTGGCATCGCCTCGGCAGCTGGCTGATCGGCCAACGCATCCGCCTGGAAGAAGCCACCTTCACCTATGCCGAACCGGCCCACGCGGCCGAGTACGAACTGCTGTTCCCCTGCAACCGGCGCTTTTCCGCCGGCTGCACCAGTCTGCTGTTCCATAGCCGCTACCTGACGATGCCGCTGCTGCAGGACGAACGCACGCTCAAGCAGTTCCTCCTGCACTCCCCCGCCGACCTGCTCTCCCGCCCCGATGGCGGCGATAGCCTGATCAGCCGGATCCGCCGTCAACTGGGGCGCGATTGCAGCAACTGGCCGGATCTCGAAGCCGTCGCGCAGCACCTGCATATAAGCCCACAAACCCTACGCCGCCATCTGCGCGAAGAAGGCTCGAGCTTTCAAGAACTCAAAGACCACCTGCGCCGCGACCTGGCCATCTACCACCTGGGCCGCGACGAACTGGCGATACAGGATATTGCCGAGCAGCTAGGCTTCTCCGAACCATCGGCGTTTCATCGGGCGTTTAAGAAATGGACCGGGCTAACACCGGGGGCTTATCGGGCGCAGGAGGGGTAAGGCCACCGCCCCTCAGCTTTGGCTTGTCGTTTTTTATGGGAATGCCTATTGTCGAAGCTATTCGGCTATCCAGTAACCAATTCGCCGTCAGACAGACTTCACGCGTCAGCACTCCCCCAACCTCCCCCCTATGGAATGGGCAATGGATCTAAGGCATAAGAAGGAGTTGAGCCAATATGGCACCCAGATATAGACACCAAGCGGCTAGATTTGGATATTTATTCCTAGGTATAGAAATAATGCCTACATATGACCATTCCATCTAATCACTGTTAGCTGTAAAGAAACTGGAGAAACCCTGAAAAATATGGAATTGCCAATATCAGACCTGATCATAGTTGCAATTTCCAAACTCATTGATGACGCACAAGTTGAATCAAGAGAGCCAACGCACTATGACCTCGAAGTACAAATTGGCAAAGCTGGACTTACATCAGCCGACCCAAAGACTCAAGGCCAAACTGTGGGCAAGGCCAAGAGAATACGCGCAACTCTAAATTGGGCAATAGAGCATAACCCTCAATCTGGCAGCAAACTAATTGCTCTAATTCTTTCCCACGTTAAGGCAGTCGGTGGATTCAGAGAAACGTCGCCAAACTTCGTTGGCAGAGAGCAAATACTAAATGCAATAAGTGCTTTTGATGCCGAGAACTATTCTTTATCTGAAAACGGTGATATCCGGCCGAAAATTCTAGACACTTTAAAAGGCCATCATCTTACAGAAGCGCTTCAAGCCTATGCTCAGAGAGCCAAACGAGGATCTGAAGATGCTGCTCTACTTTCTGGCACGGGAAAAGACCTGCTTGAAGCAACAGCAAAGCACATAATTCATACGAAGTTTGGTCATCACCCAACAAACGCAAATTTTCCCACCTTAATGGGGCAGGCATATGCAGCACTGCAAATGGCAACCCCTGAAACACCTAAAGAACCCAACGAACCGGCTATCAAAGATTACGAGCGATCCGTCTTTAATCTGGCAACATCAATAAATAAAGTCAGAAATAGAGAAGGCACTGGGCACGGGAGGTTATGTATTTCTACATTGAGTCAAGAAGAGGCGCATAGCATCATTGAGTCTGTCGGGCTAATTGCAGAATTTCTCTTAAATCGCCTCAATGCCAGCAGCTAACAAATGGTTCAAATCGTTCGCTACGCTCACTGGGACGGGCTGAAGCCCGCCCCTTAACCATACGTTATGCACCTGAACACGTCTGCGCCAGAGGGAAGTCCATGATCGTGTATCTTGATACAAACATATTCTCACGCATCACAGATCTGAAAATATCTGACGAGACGGCTCTGGCATATCAAAAAATATCAGAAGACTCTGAAATTAAGCTTGTTACTTCAGCAAAAACAAAAAGTGAATTTCAAGGAACGCCAAACAAAGCTCGCGCATCTATGCTGCTATTTCTTTTCTCACTTTTCGAGAAAGTCCCAATGGAAGTATCGTCCTATAGTGGGGCCATAAATAGTGCGCCATTAGGAATGTGCACGCTAAATGGAGGCTGGACACATCCAAGGCTCATAGCACTTAGGAAAATATTCGATTCAGACGACGCCATGCATATATTTCAGGCACAACAATCCAAATGCAATTATTTCTTAACCCTCGACGAAAAAACAATACTGTCGAGAGTGCGACTAAACCAAGAGCTTGTATCATCCATCTGCCCAGGCCTGAAGTTCTGCTCTCCGGTTGAGCTTTCTCAAATACTAGTAATCGGCGCATAACAAGTGGTTCAAACCGTTCGTGCCTTAGTTCGCAGATCGGTCGGGCCGCGCAGGTTGAGCAATGCGATACCCATCAAATTACTGCGGTGAAAACCCTCTGCAAAAACACGCTGCGTTATAGGGGCAAGGAACTAGCCGCGTGCCCTTGGGCCTCGAAGTCTTTCAACCATGGTTTAAGTTCGGCCATCGGCTTGGGTTTGCACAGCCAAAAGCCCTGCAGCAGGTCGCAGCCTTGTGCCTTCAAGCGGCCGGCTATCTCGGCGCTCTCAATGCCTTCGCCCACTACCCGGTAACCAAGGCTGCGCGCCATCTGAATGGCGGTGGAGACAATCACGTCGGCGCTTTCGCTGCTGCAGATATCGTGTATCAGCGAGCGATCCAGCTTCAACTCCGAGGCAGGCAGCTGCTTGAGATAGGACAAAGAGGAATAGCCGCTACCAAAATCGTCGATGGAGATGTGATGCCCCAGATCCGCCAGGGCCTTCAGCGCCTTGAGGCTGCGGGCAGGGTCGAGCATGGCGGCGGTTTCGGTGATTTCGAGGGTTACGAAGCTAGCCTGCAGCCCATTCTGCTGAAGTGCCAGCGCCAATACGTTCTTCAGCTCGTTCGATTCCAAGTCGCGCGCCGAGATATTAATGGCGACGCTCAACTCGCCGTTGTCTTTGTGTAGGTCCGCCAAATCTCGCGTGGCCTGCCCGATCACCCAGCGGGTCAGCTGGGTGATAACGCCGGTTTCTTCCGCCAGGGGGATGAAATCTACCGGGTTTACCCAGCCGCGCTCCTCATGGTGCCAACGAATCAACGCCTCCACGCCCACGATATGCCCGGTCTGGAAATCCTGTTTGGGCTGGTAATAGAGCATGATCTGGTTCTGTTGCAGGGCCTTGCGCAGATCGGCCATCAAGGTCAGTCGGCTCTCGTTGTAGATATCGTGCTTCGGCGAATAGATGCCGGTTTCGTTGCCGTCCCGGGGCGCGATTTCCATGCCGACATGGGCGTTGCGGATCAGCTCGGCGGCAGTTCGACCATGCTCCGGGTAGCTGGCCGCGCCGAAGCGCGGGTGCAGCTCAATCGCCAGGTGATCCAGCGATACCGGCTCGGCCAAGCGCCTTAGTGCGGTGTTGAGGGCGGAGAAATTGGT
Source organism: uncultured Pseudomonas sp. (assembly GCF_946885955.1). The sequence goes on along the minus strand of NZ_CAMPHI010000032.1, from coordinate 37,042 downwards.
TCCCGCTTTATCCATGTCAACCAGTAAGCAGAAACAGTCGCCCGACAGCTGATACACCCGCTCTTCCCGGCCTTGATCGTCGCGAATAGCTTGAATGAAGGGTAGACCGGCGGCCAGCTCGACCATTTGCTCCGCCACTCGCTTCACTATCCACTCACTCCTGGCCAGGCCAAGCGTGCGGTTGATTTCATCCAGGCGCGTGATCCGGGCCAAGCCCACCATATAACGGCGATCTGGGGCCTGTTGCAGTTGCTGATCGACCATCCACTCAAAGCGGTTGCGGTTGGGCAGCCCACTTACGGGGTCGTGGGTCAAGGCTTCGGTGAGCAGGTTCTGCGCGACGTTACGCGATTGAGCCTCCTGCAGGCTGGCGGCCTGGGCTGTGATCTTGTCTTCGCGCTCACGATAAAGCCGATCCGCCAGCGCCAGGGTCAGGATAAAGGCTTCGAGCGCGGAACCGATCTGCATGGCGTATTCGGTAAAGAAGCTCTCAGGAAAGAACCCGAGCGCCCTACCGGCCGTTGCCAGTACGCCGATGGTAAGAGGAGTCCACGCCAGGGTAAAAAATGCGCCAGCCCGAATGCCGTCCATCCACACAACGGGCCCGGCGACCAGCAGCAGCGAAAAGAAGAACAACGCGGAGAACGATGCCACCTGGATACCCGTGTGGTAGTCGAGCAGAGGCGCCGAGAGGAGATACAGCGTCTCGAACACCATCATTGCGATCAGCACTTTATCCAGCCGCGGGCTGTGAATTCTGGTGTTGAGAAACTCGCGGCAGAAAAGCAGTGAAAACAGCGCCAGAGACGGTATCGACACCAGCAGCGCTTTGGCATGCAGCACCGGCATATAGGGGTAGAGATGTTGGAAACTGAAGCCTTTGATGGAGGCGAAAAACAGCAGATAACCGAACAGCGCAAGGGCGTAGTAGAGATAGAGTTTCTCGCGCAGGCTCAGGTAAACAGCGAGATTGATGAGGATGATGACGGAGATGCAGCCGTAGTAGAAAAAATGCAGTTTCAACTCATGGGCGGCTGACTCAAAAAACGCCTGTTCACGCCAGATCCGCAGCGGCACGATCATCGAGCCGGACGTCGCGACCCGGACCAAAACGGTCTTCATTTCTTCAGGAGCCAGGGACACCCGCAACAACATGCTCGGATGGTCCACGTCACGTGGATAAAAAGGCCGGCTGTCGCCAGTTTTCAGCTCTTTTAGCAGGGTGTTTCCCGCATATTCGTAGAACACCACGTCATCCAACTGGGAGTAGCCCAGTTCGGCAATCGTCTGCAGGTTTAGCGGCGTCCGATTTCTGATAGCGAAGCGCAGCCAGTATGCAGACTCTGTAAGACCGAAGGTGGCGCTACCAGTGGGGATCAGCGACCAGCGCTCATCGGGCAGGGCGATAACCTGCTCAATCGAGGCCTCGCCCGTCCTGTCCTCCCAGAACTGGAACTGGGCCTGGATTGTTGTCGCTGGAGTTATCTCGATCGGCTCTGGTTGCGCCAAAGCCCTGAAACTCAGACACGTAACCAGGATGGCGATGAAGGTAGTAAACGCCCGGTTCAGATGCACGGAATGACGTCTCCGTTAGCGGCCAGTCGGCGGGATTCTTGATTTTCGTTATAGCTCGCAGTGTAGTCCCTAAGAGAAGCGGCACGAACGGACATATATGCTGCGATTTGTAATGCGAAATCTATTTATTGGATGGGCTTGCTTATCGCCTGAGCGGGCTTGGGTACAAGTTTTCGGCATCTCCAAAGCGTCAAACATGGCGGCGCCTGGTTTTCCCTTTTACGCCGCGCCCAGAAGAACGGGGAGCGACCGCTCCTCCTGGTCCAAGCCCGGCGTTATGCCCTTGGCCCAAGCCCTAATAGCGTCGGAGTGATTTATTTTTAATCACTCCGCCCCCCTTTAGTTCCGAACCCTTTAGTTCCGAACCCTTTAGTTGCTACCGCGCCCAGAAAAGCTGAGCACGGTGCCTGGTGCACAACCGCGCAGACCTTTCGCCCGAGCAAGATAGCGCCAGGAGTTGTCATAGCTGAAGTCAGCTGTGTAGCCGTGGGTGCAACGACCAGCGATGCGGAGCCAAGGCAACCTGCCAGATTCTGCCGTTCCTCTTGATCGCCTGCCCTTTCTTCCCTGCGGCCGCGTTGCCCATCTCACATGGAACACGGAGACAGGAACATGAACGATTTCGTGGTGAGCGCCCGCCAGATCAAAGGCGGCGTATTCAATGCCGAACCCGGCCCTTCGCGCATGCTCGTGGTGCCCGCAGATGCGGACATCCCCTTACCGCGCCATGGGCGCAGCGGCGAGGCGTGGATCAAGGCGTGGCTGCAACAGCTGTTGGACGAGGCGATCTGGGGGACCGACGAGCGTACCGGCGCCGCGCGTGGCGACATCCTGGTCTACGTGCATGGCTACAACAACGGCAGTGAAGTCGTGCTGGAGCGCCACCGCCGGCTCAAGGCCGATCTCCAGGGCGTCGGCTGGAAAGGCGCAGTGGTATCGTTCGACTGGCCCAGCGACAAACGCCCGATCGGTTATCTGGAGGACCGCCACGACGCCAAGCGCTCGGCGATGTACCTGGTTACCGACCTGATCGCCCTGCTCGCCGCCAAGCAGACCCACGATTGCGCGGTGAATACCCACATCATCGCCCACTCGATGGGCGCATACGTGGTGCGCGAAGCCTTCGACGACGCGGACGATGCGCAACTGGCCGACAACAGCTGGATGGTCAGCCAACTCTGCCTGATCGGTGCCGATGTCTCTTCCGCGTCCTTGAGCGACGGCAATCCCCGCAGCACGTCGCTGTACCGCCATTGCACACGTCTGACCAACTATTTCAGCCTCGACGACAGCATGCTCAAGCTGTCCAACGTCAAGCGCGCCGGGGTGGCGCCGCGGGCGGGTCGTATCGGTTTACCGCTGCTCGCGCCGACGAAAACGGCGGATGTCGACTGCACGGCTTATCACCTGGCGCTGCTGCTCGACCCGAACATGCAACTGAGCGACCAGCCGCACGGCTTTCTCGGCAACCCGGCCCATTCCTGGTATATCGGCAATCGGGTGTTCACCCTGGACTTGTTCGAAACGCTCAAGGGCGATCTGGATCGCCGCATCTTCGCCACACGCACCACGATCGAGGACTCGCGGCGGCTGCGCCTGATCCCGGTCTAGGAGCTAGCCGGGCGGTGCTTCGCCTGGGTATGGAACGATCTCGCGGCCCGCGGACACTCGCTCATCATGGCCAGGCCCGACAGATTCGAGCAGGCAAAAAAAACGGGATCCCTATCGGGCTCCCGCATTTAAATCGGAACCGGAGCTCCAACAATAACCTCACCTGCGTTTCGAAAAACGCGGCGCTAGTGTGACAAAAGTCTCGTACAGAGTTCGTTTTGCTTTGTTGGCGCTTTGCAAAGAAATGTAAATGCAGCGTTGACTGGCTCCGCGCAACTGCGCACGGCAGAATGCCGGCATGAACGACTTCTACCTGCCGGCCTACTGCACTCAACCCAGCGACCACTGGCCACTGCCGCATCCCTTGCCCGGCGTGCGCATGGTCAGCACCGCATTCGATGCGGCCTTGTTGCACCCCGAGGATTTTCAGCGCTGCGGCGTGCCGAACGTGAACGGCGTGGTCAAGCGCCAAGCCGAGCACCTGGCTGGGCGTTTGTGCGCGCGCGAAGCCTTGCGTGCGCTCACCGGCGTAGCAGAGGTGCCGGCGGTTGGCGAGGATCGCGCACCGCAATGGCCGGCCGGCGTGGCTGGCTCCATCAGCCACGGCGCGGGCTGGGCCGGCGCCGTGGTCGCTCAGCGTAGTGCCTGGCGCGGCCTCGGCCTGGATGTGGAAAAGCACCTGCCCGAGCAACGCGCTGAACGTCTGGCCGCACAAATTCTCACCCCGGCCGAACTGTCGCGACTGGAGGGGCTGTCCACCATGCAACGCGCCACCCGCATCGGCCTGACCTTCTCGCTCAAGGAAAGTCTGTTCAAAGCACTCTACCCCCTGGTCCTGCGCCAATTTTATTTTCACGACGCCGAACTGGTCGACACGGACCCCAACGGTCACGCCAGCCTGCGCCTGCTGATCGACCTGCACGCCGACTGGCCGGCCGGCAGCCAGTTGCAAGGGCAATTCGCCGAGTTCGATGGCTATTTGCTCAGCCTGATCGGGATTCCCGCGTGACATCGCTTTTCCTCAGCCGATTGTTGTGTGCGGCCCCTTGGGGCGGCCAATTCCGATAAACTCCGGCGATTGCCGCCTGGAGTGCCCCATGCACGAAGAACTGAACCAAGGCCTGATCGATTTCCTCAAGGCCTCGCCCACCCCCTTTCACGCCACCGCCAGCCTGGCCCAGCGCCTCGAAGCCGCCGGTTTCCAGCATCTCGACGAGCGCACCACCTGGCATACCGAAGCCGGCGGCCGCTATTACGTGACCCGTAACGACTCCTCGATCATCGCCTTCAAGCTCGGCAAGCGCTCGCCGCTGGAAGGCGGCATCCGCCTGGTCGGCGCCCATACCGACAGCCCCTGTTTGCGGGTCAAGCCGCAGCCGGAACTGCAAAAACAAGGCTTCTTCCAGCTTGGTGTGGAAGTCTACGGCGGCGCCCTGTTCGCGCCCTGGTTCGACCGCGATCTGTCGCTGGCCGGACGGGTGACCTACCGCCGCGCCGGCAAGGTGGAAAGCCAGCTGATTGACTTCCAGGCGCCGATCGCGGTGATCCCCAACCTGGCGATTCACCTCAACCGCGAGGCCAACCAGGGCTGGCCGATCAACGCGCAAACCGAATTACCGCCGATCCTCGCCCAACTAGTCGACCCCGAAGCGGCGGACTTTCGCGCCCTGCTCACCGAGCAACTGGCGCGCCAACACGACTTCAACGCCGATGCGGTGCTCGACTTCGAATTGAGTTTCTACGATACCCAGGCCGCTGCGGTGGTGGGTTTGAATGGTGACTTTATCGCCGGGGCGCGACTGGACAACCTGCTGTCCTGCTACGCCGGACTGCAAGCCCTGCTCGCCGCACCGGACACGGAAAGCTGCGTGCTAGTGTGCACCGACCACGAAGAAGTCGGCTCCTGCTCGGCCTGCGGGGCCGACGGGCCGATGCTCGAACAGGTGCTGCGCCGCGTACTGCCTGAAGGCGAGGACTTCGTCCGCACCATCCAGCGCTCGCTGCTGGTGTCCGCCGACAACGCCCACGCCGTACACCCCAACTACGCCGACAAGCACGACAGCAATCACGGCCCCAAGCTCAACGCCGGCCCGGTGATCAAGATCAACAGCAACCAGCGCTACGCTACCACCAGCGAAACCGCCGGTTTCTTCCGCCACCTGTGTCTGGAAAACGAGGTGCCGGTGCAGAGTTTCGTCACCCGCAGCGATATGGGCTGCGGCTCGACCATCGGCCCGATCACCGCCAGCCAGCTGGGCGTGCGCACCGTCGACATTGGCCTGCCGACCTTCGCCATGCACTCGATCCGCGAACTGGCCGGCAGCCACGACCTGGCGCATCTGGTCAAGGTGCTGAGCGCGTTCTACGCGAGCGCCGAGTTGCCCTGAGCACTGCTAGTGCTTGAACTGTTGCCGATAGGCCGCTGGGGTCATCCCGGTGACCTGTTTGAAGGTCCGGCGAAAGCTGGACTCGTCGCTATAGCCCAGTGCGTCGCTGATGCGGCTGATCGAATCGCTCGTGACGATCAGCCGCTCCCCCGCCTGATTGAGCTTGATCAGCCGCACCTGATCCGACACCGCATTGCCCGTCAGCGCCTGGACTTTGCGCGCCAGTGTGCGCGCGGAAACCGCGAGTTGATCGGCGAGCCGCTGCACGCTCAGCTCCTGCGCCGGCAACCGCTCCACCAGCAGATGCAACCTGCGTAGCAGAGGGTCGGCGTTCTCCATCAAATTGATGCTGCGAAACACCGAGGTAGCGGGTTCGGGGCGCGGCAATACCATCAACTTGGCGATATCGCGATAGATCGCCTCACCCATCTGCTGCTCTATCAGCGCTCGGGCAATCGATAGGTAACCACTGACGCCGGATGCAGTGGCGCTCAAGCGATTGACGGCCTGAGTCCGCTCGAACTGCCAGTCCACCTTGGGAAACCGTGTTTGCAGGCTCGGCGCCAGCCACCAGGTAGCGGTCGCCGGCTCGCCATTCAAGCGTCCGCTCTGCGCCAACAGGCATACGCCGGTGCAGTAGCTCCAGAGTTGTGTCGTACGCGGTAACTGGGCGAGGGCGCGAATCAAGCCGTTATTGGCCTCCAGCGCCCGAACGATCCTGGATTCCGAGTCCGCCCAAAGCCCGGGGATCAGCACGGCAGTGCAAGCCGCTTCCGCCAGGCTGCTCTCCGGCTGCAGGCGCATGCCCTGGGCGCAGTCCACCGGCTGGCTATCCAGCCCCACCCAGCACAGCTGAAAACGCGGCTGGCCAATACGCCGATTGGCGGCCACCAACAGGTCGGCGAAGGCGAACAAGCCTGCTGGCATACAACCGGGATACAGCAACAGACCGATTTTCTGGATAGGCATGAAATGTCCGTTTTATGGCAATCCTCGCCATCTTTATCCCGCACCGAGATTTTTACAATGGCCCCTCCTATGCCGGAGTTCGCCATGAAAATCACTCAACTGCGTAATGCCACCCTGATCGTCGAGTTCGGCGAGGTGCGCCTGCTGGTCGACCCCATGCTGGCAGCCAAGGGCCAATTGCCCACCCTCAAATACCTCGCCCGACGTCGGCGCAACCCACTGGTCGAACTGCCGGACAATGCCGGCGAACACTTGCAACGGGTGACCCACTGCCTGATCACCCATTGCCAGAAAGGCCATTTTGACCACCTCGACCGCGCCGCCATCCACTGGCTGCGCGCTGGCGACATCCCCGTGTTGTGCATGGCGGAGGATGCGGATTACCTGCGCAAACGCCGCCTGAATGTGCAGGTGCTGCCTGGCCCAGCAGGCGGCGCCTTCTTCAATGGCAGCATCCAGGCGATCCCTTGCCTGCATGGTGAGGGCTGGATCGGCCGGCTGATGGCCCATGGTCACGGTTACTTCATGCAGATCCCCGGGGAACCCAGCCTCTATATTGCCGGCGACACCCTGCTCACCGCCGAGGTACGCCATTGCCTGACCGAGCTGGCACCGGCGGTCAGCGTGCTGCCGGCAGGCGGGGCGCGCTTTGATGTCGGCGGCGAGATCATCATGGGCCAGGCGGACATCCTCGCGGCGCTACAACTGAGCGAGGGCATTGTCATCGCCAACCACCTGGAAGCCCTCGACCATTGCCCGACGACCCGCGCCGGGCTGCTGCAAGCGGCCGCTCAGCAAGGTCTTGGGCAGCGTGTACGGGTGCCGCTGGATGGGCAAACCCTGGAGTTCTCGGCAGAAATGTCAGAGCTGAGCGCGGTGTAACCGGCTCACTCCGGCACCTCGACGCTGACATGCAGGGCGTCGTGGCGCCAGAACTCCAGGTCGCAGTCGATGATGCGGCCATGCTGGTCGCGGTTGACCCGCACGATGCGCAGCGCCGGGCTGCCGACCGCGACTTTCAAGGCCGCCGCCGCCTCGTTGTGCAGCGCGGTGGGCACCATGTCGAAGCGTACCCGGCCGTAGTGAATGGCATATTCGCTGGCGTACAGTTCGGTCAGCGACAGGGTCAAGTCGAAATCCAGAATGCCGGGGAAGTAGGCTGGATTGAGGTAGTGCTCGACATACAGCACCAGGCGCCCGTCGACGCGCCGCGCGCGGCGGATCTGGTAGACGCTCGACAACGCCGGCAACGCCAGGATCTGGCAGATTTCCGCGCTGGCCGGCATCAGCCGCGCGCTCAGCACCTCGGTCGCCGGCACCCGCCCCTGTTCGCCGACCATGGCGTGGAAGTGCGACCGCACCAAGGGGTTGTAAGCGATGCGCGCCGGGGACACGAACCAGCCACGACGCTCCTCGCGATAAACCAACCCTTGGGCTTCCAACTGACCAAGCGCTTCGCGCAGGGTAATGCGGGTGGTGTCGAATACTTCGCTGAGCTTGCGCTCGGCGGGCAGTTGGCTGCCCGAGGGCAATAAGCCGTGTTCGATCTGTTCTTGCAAAGCCCGGCAAATGGCGGTGACCGCCCGCGGCGCACTATCGCCCATCGATGACCCTCTATTGGACTAGTCCAAATCAATAAACATGCTGAACCGATGCGCCTAGACCGCACTTTGTGGCGATCCTAAGCAATTCCGGTGACTGAACGATGACAATCGTAGCCTACAACCTGCGTTAAACCTTGGCCCATCCGGCAATGCCCAAGCCAACAGTAGTCTACGCTGGGAGGGGCTAGTCTGCCCCGAGGCAAAACGCCAGGGCAAGGCGGGAGACGACATAAAACTGTCATCCAGATGGCATAGATTGGCCAGGTTCTTGCTGATCTAGACCAACACTCACCGTAACGGAGTTTTCGATGAAAAAACGACTGCTGGCTTCATTGATAGGTTCGACCATCCTGGCGGCATCGGCCATGGCAAGCGATATGGACGTAAAGGCGCTGGAACAGGCCGCTCGTGCGGAAGGCGCGGTAAACAGCGTCGGCATGCCGGACAGCTGGGCCAACTGGAAGGACACCTGGGCCGATCTGGAGAAACTCTACGGCCTCAAGCATATGGACACCGACATGAGTTCGGCCCAGGAGATCGCCAAATTCGCCGCCGAGAAAGACAACGCCAGCGCCGATATCGGTGACGTCGGTGCGGCCTTCGGCCCCATCGCGGTGCAGCAGGGTGTTACCCAGGCCTACAAACCGAGCACCTGGGAACAGATCCCGAGCTGGGCCAAGGACGCCGACGGCCACTGGATGCTCGCCTACACCGGCTCCATCGCCTTTATCGTCAACAAGCAGTTGGTCAAGGACGTGCCGCATAGCTGGGCCGACGTGAAAGCCGGCAAGTACCGCGTCGCCATCGGCGATGTCAGCGCCGCGGCGCAAGCGGTCAACGGCGTGCTGGCGGCGGCCATCGCCAACGGCGGCGACGAAACGAATATCCAGCCGGGCCTCGACTACTTCGCCGCCATTGCCGAACAGGGCCGCCTGTCGCTGGCCAACCCGACCATTCAGACCCTGGAAAAAGGCGAAGTGGAAGTCGGCGTGGTTTGGGACTTCAACGGCCTCTCCTACCGCGACCAGATCGACCCGAGCCGCTTCGAAGTGCTGATTCCGTCCGACGGTTCGGTGATCTCCGGCTACAGCACCATCATCAACAAGTACGCGAAGAACCCCAACGCCGCCAAGCTGGCGCGCGAGTACATCCTCAGCGACGCCGGCCAGATCAACCTGGCCAAAGGCAACGCCCGGCCGATCCGCGCCGAGCACCTGACCCTGCCGGCCGAGGTTCAGGCCAAGCTGTTGCCGAACGAGCAGTACGCCAAGGTTCAGCCGATCAAGGATGCCGCCGCCTGGGAAGCCACCTCCAAAGCCCTGCCGCAGCAATGGCAGGAAAACGTCATCATCAATATGGAGTGACGCATAGCTCGGGTCGAGCGTAGCGGCACCCGGGTAACTGCCCTGGGTATCGCTTTGCTCAACCCAGGCTACGGTCCTTAGGAATGCAGTACCGTAGCTCGGGTCGAGCGTAGCGACACCCGGGAAACTGCCCTGGGTATCGCTTCGCTCAACCCAGGCTACGTCCTTGAGGAATGCGGTGCCGTAGCTCGGGTCGAGCGCAGCGACACCCGGGAATCTGCCCTGGGTATCGCTGCGCTCGACCCAGGCTACGCCCTTGAGGAATGCGGTACCGTACCTCGGGTCGAGCGAAGCGACATCCGGGAAACTGCCCTGGGTATCGCTTCGCTCAACCCAGGCTACGAATCACTTAACGATCACAGGACAATCCATGGCGTCCAAGGTCATCCTCGTCATACTCGACGGCCTCAACTACCACGTCGCCCGGCATGCGCTCGGCCATCTGCAGGCTTACTGCGGCGCCGAACGCGCGGGCTTGTACAAGCTCGAATGCGAGCTACCGTCGCTGTCCCGCCCGCTGTACGAATGCATCCTCACCGGCGTCGCACCGATCGACAGCGGTGTGGTGCATAACCAGGTGGTGCGCCTGTCCAACCAGCGCAGCATTTTCCACTATGCCCGCGACGCCGGCCTCGGCACCGCCGCGGCGGCTTATCACTGGATCAGCGAGCTGTATAACCGTGCGCCTTTCGTTGCGGCCCGCGACCGTCATACCTTTGATCCCGAGCTGCCGATCCAGCATGGGCACTTTTATTATGCCGACCACTATCCCGACTCCCACCTGTTCGCCGACGCGGAAAGCCTGCGCCTGCGCCACAGTCCGAATTTCCTGCTGGTACACCCGATGAACATCGATGACGCCGGCCACAAGCACGGCCTCGACAGTGCGCAGTATCGCAACAGCGCGCGCGGTGCCGATGTGCTGCTCGCCGACTACCTGCAAGGCTGGCTGGATGCCGGCTACCAGGTGCTGGTGACCGCCGACCATGGCATGAACAACGACCGCTCGCACAACGGCCTGCTGCAAGAGGAACGCGAAGTACCGCTGTTCGTGCTCGGCTCAGCCTTTAGCCTCAGCAGCGATGCCCAACCGAAACAGACCGAGCTGTGCGGCACCATCTGCGAGCTGCTTGGCGTGGCCCACGACAAACCCATCTGTAGAGAGTTACTGAAATGAGCGCGCCACTCGAACAGAGCGCCAAACTACCCGGCGAGGCGCAGCCCATCGCCGTGCCGCGCGCGCGCCTGTCGCCGCAGCTCAAGGGCAAATGGCTGGCGACGCTGTGCCTGCTGCCGTTCGCGATTTTCTTTATCGTCTTTCAGATCGCGCCGCTGGTCTGGGTGGCGATCAATAGCCTGAACAGCGCCGAGGGTTGGGGCCTGGCCAATTTCGCCAAGATATTCGGCTCCAAGTTCTACCTGCAGGCAATCAAGCACAGCCTGCAGATCGCCTTCTGGTCGAGCCTGTTCGGCATGACCATCGCCATCCTCGGCAGCTATTCGCTGCATCAGGTCGATTCCAAGCTGCGCGACTTCGTCATGGCCTTCTCCAACATGACCAGCAACTTCGCCGGGGTGCCGCTGGCCTTCGCCTTTATCATCCTGCTCGGTTTCAACGGCGCACTGACCCTGCTGTTGATCAAGATCGGCCTGATTGAGAGCTTCAACCTCTACTCAAAGAACGGCCTGATCGTGCTCTACACCTACTTTCAGATCCCCCTCGGCGTGCTGCTGCTCTACCCGGCCTTCGATGCCCTGCGCGAGGATTGGCGCGAATCCGCCGCACTGCTTGGCGCCAATACCTGGGACTTCTGGCGGCATATCGGCCTGCCAGTGCTGACCCCGGCGCTGCTCGGCACCTTCGTCATTCTCCTGGCCAACGCCCTCGGCGCCTACGCCACCGTGTACTACCTGACCACCGGCAACTTCAACGTGATGCCGATCCGCATCGCCGGCCTGGTTTCCGGCGATATTTCCCTCGACCCGAACCTGGCCAGCGCCCTGGCGATGATCCTGGTCGGCCTGATGGCGGTGATCACCGTGGCCCATCAACTGTTGCTGAAGAGGAACCGTCATGTCGCGCGCTGACGCCATACCGGCGGCGCTGTACCACCGCATCGTGGTCTGGCTGCTGTTTCTGATTTTGCTGACGCCGCTGGCCGGCACCCTGCTCTATTCGCTGTCGACCAGTTGGTCGGCGACCATCCTGCCGGACGGCCTGACCTTCAAGTGGTATCTGGCGTTGTGGAGCGATCAACGCTTTCTCGATGCCTTCGGTCAGTCGCTGCTGGTGTGTTTCGGCGCCCTGGCGCTGTCGGTGGTCCTGATCCTGCCGCTGCTGTTCGTGGTGCACTACCACTTCCCCAAGCTCGACGGGCTGATGAATATCCTGATTCTGCTGCCGTTCGCCGTGCCGCCGGTGGTGTCCTCGGTGGGCCTGCTGCAACTCTACGGTTCCGGGCCGCTGGCGATGACCGGCACGCCGTGGATTCTGATCGGTTGCTACTTCACCATCGCCCTGCCCTTCATGTACCGCGCGATCACCAACAACCTGCAGGCGATCAACCTGCCGGACCTGATGGACGCCGCCCACCTGCTCGGCGCCAGCACCTGGAAAGCGGCGTTTCTGGTGGTGCTGCCGAACCTGCGCAAGGGCCTGATGGTCTCGCTGTTCCTCTCCTTCAGCTTCCTGTTCGGTGAGTTCGTGTTCGCCAACATGCTGGTCGGCACCCGCTACGAGACGCTGCAGGTCTACCTCAACAACATGAAAAACAGCAGCGGCCACTTCAACAGCGCCCTGGTGATCTCCTATTTCTTCTTCGTGCTGGTCTTCACCTGGGCCGCCAACCGCCTGAACAAGGACAAGTCATGAGTTATCTGAGCATTCGCGGGCTGCACAAAAGCTACGGCGACACCTCGATCTTCAGCGATATCCACTGCGAAATCGGCAAGGGTGAATTCATCACCTTGCTCGGCCCTTCGGGCTGCGGCAAATCCACCCTGCTGCGCTGCATCGCCGGCCTTACCGAAGTGGGCGGCGGGCAGATCCTCCTGGATGGCGACGACCTGGTGCCGCAAGCGCCGCAGAAACGCGGCATCGGCATGGTGTTCCAGAGCTACGCGCTGTTCCCCAATATGACCGTGCAGCAGAACGTCGCCTTCGGCCTGCGCATGCAGAAGGTCGCCAAGGACGAGAGCGCCGAGCGCGTGCGCGAGGCTCTGGCGATGGTCGAACTCGGCGACTTCGCCACGCGCTACCCGCACCAGCTGTCGGGCGGCCAATGCCAGCGCGTGGCCCTGGCCCGCTCTCTGGTCACCCGCCCGCGCCTGTTGCTGCTCGACGAACCGCTGTCGGCGCTGGACGCACGGATTCGCAAACACCTGCGCGAGCAGATCCGCGCGATTCAGCAGGAGCTCGGCCTGACCACCATTTTCGTCACCCATGACCAGGAGGAAGCCCTGGTCATGTCCGACCGGATCTTTTTGATGAATGCCGGCAAGATCGTCCAGAGCGGCGATGCGGAAACCCTCTACACCGCACCGGTCGATGCCTTCGCCGCCGGTTTTATCGGCAACTACAACCTGCTTGAAGCCGACGCCGCCAGCCGCCTGCTCGGCCGCCCTATCGGCAGCCGCATCGCCATTCGCCCCGAGGCCATCCGGCTTGGCGGCGAAGGCGGCATCGAAGGGCAGATCCGCAGCCATAGCCTGCTCGGCAACGTCATCCGCTACCGGGTCGAGGCCCGTGGCGTGGAGTTACTGGTCGATGTGCTCAATCGCACGGCGAGCGACATGCACGGCAGCGGCCAGCGCATCGCGCTGAGCATCGACGCCGACGCGATCCGGGAGGTGGCGTAATGGCCCTGGCGATTTTCGATCTGGACGAAACCCTGATCCATGGCGACTGCGCCAGCCTGTGGAGCAGCGAGATGGCCAAGCTCGGCTGGGTCGACGGCGAAAGCTTTCTCCAGCGCGACCGCGAGTTGATGGCGCTCTACGCCGAGGGCAAGTTGGCCATGGAGGACTATATGGCCTTCAGCCTCTCGCCATTGGTGGGCCGTAGCGCCGAAGAAGTCGCCTTCGTCGTCGAGCCCTATGTCGAGGATGTGATCGAGCCGTTGTTCTACAGCGATGCCACCCGCTGCCTGGCCACCCACCGCGCCGCTGGCGACCGCATTCTGGTCATCTCCGCCTCCGCGCACTTTCTGGTCAGCGCCATCGCCGCGCGCCTGAACGTCGAAGACGTGCTGGCCATCGACATCGAAGAGCAACACGGCACTTACAGCGGCCGTACCCGGGGCGTGCTGACCTACCGCGAAGGCAAGGTCACGCGCCTGCAGGCCTGGCTTGAAGAACAGGGCGAAAGCCTGGATGGCGCCTACTTCTATTCCGACTCGCGCAACGACCTGCCGCTGCTGCAACTGGTCAGCCAACCCTACGCCGTCAACCCGGACCCGGTATTACGCCGGCACGCCGAACAGGCCGGCTGGCCGATTCTCGACTGGAAGTGATCTATTAGCTTTTGGTAGCCCGAATAAGCCTTTGGCGCAATCCGGGAGCGGCGGTGCATGCGCAGGCTTTTCCCGGATTGCGCCTGGGCTTATCCGGGCTACGGGATTGCAGGTTCCCGTAGATTCGGATGCGGCGAGAGCAGCTTTATTGCTGCTGCTCGTCCATAACCGTCACTTCACCAGCCGTTTGGCACAAATACTGGCAACTTGCTCAACTTTTGCCCTTGCCAGACGCCGACAAAGCTCGGCATCCTTGAGCGCATAACAACTACAGAATCCGCTATGGCGATGCTAACCCGGCGAGTGCTTACGCGCCTGCGCAATGACTTCCAGCTGTCCATCATCACCTTGATGGGGCTGATCGGTGTCATGGGCATTTCGCCCTATGCGATTTACCGGCTGCTGGAGGGCAACTTTCTGGTTGGCCTGGCCGACTGCGTGATCGTACTTTCGACCCTGATTGCGGTGGTATACGCCTGGCGCAGCGGCAATACGGAAAAGTCCGGCCTCTACCTCTCCATCGTCTTTACCCTGGGCTCAACCCTGGTGGCAATCAACCTCGGGGTCAATGGGGTGTTCTGGCTGTACCCGCTGATCCTCTTCAACTTCTTTATGGTCACGCCGGGCAAGGCCGTGCTCGCAACCGCCCTGGTACTGCTGACGTTGGTCGGCTATGCCCTGCTGGTGCCGGGTTCGGTATTCGAGAGCAGCTACCAGATGGTCTCATTTCTGGTCACCAGTTCGGTGGCCGGCCTGCTGACCTTTATCTTCGCCTACCGCACCCGCCACCAGCGCGATCAATTGCAGACTCTGGCGATCCGCGACCCACTGACCGGCGCTCGCAACCGCCGGGCAATGAACGAGGAGTTACGGATCGCCATGGCGTTGCATCGCCGGCATGGCAGCAATTTCGGCATTCTGGTGATGGACCTGGACCATTTCAAACGGATCAACGATACCTTCGGCCACCAGGCGGGCGATCAGGTGTTGATGAAGTGCGTCGAGCTGATCAAGCAATCCTCGCGCAAGGAAGACCGCTTGTTCCGCTTCGGCGGCGAGGAGTTCCTGCTACTTCTGCCTAACACCGACCGATCCGGCCTGATGGCCGCAGCGCAGCACGTTCAGCAACAGGCGGCACGGCATTTGATCGGCCCCGGCGGCCCGGTGACCATGTCGATCGGCGGCGCCATTCTGCGAAGCGGCGAGAATTGGGAGAGTTGGTTGCAACGCGCCGATAAGTGCCTGTATCAGGCCAAATCAGCCGGGCGCAACTGCACCATCATCGAAGCGCCCCAGCAACAACCCGGCGACATGGCCGTCACCCCACCCTGACCCGGGCGGGGTCCCTGTCCCGGTTTATCCAGTCGGCAGATCGCTGGCCGCAGGCCCTGTAACAAATCGGCGAGTGCCCAGTCTATTCAGCAGATAGCTCACCTGGAGTCGCTATGAAACGACGTAACTTCATCCGGGGCCTGGCCCTGCTTCCCGCCCTGCCGCTACTCGGCAGCTATGCCCCTTCGAGCCTCGCCGCGGCCGTGAGCCAGGCGCTGGACTTTACCCCACTGGACAAACCGCACAGTGCCTGGCGCGAACTGCTGTCGCCGGACGCCTATGCGGTGCTGTTCGAAGAAGACACCGAACGCGCGGGCAGCAGCCCCCTGAATCACGAAAAACGCAGTGGAACCTACGTCTGCGCCGCCTGCTACCTGCCGCTGTTCGACAGCCAGAACAAGTATGAAAGCGGCACTGGCTGGCCCAGCTTCACCCAGCCAATTGAGGGCCATGTCGGCCTCAAGAGCGACCGCAAGCTGTTTTTCCCACGCACCGAATACCATTGCGCCCGCTGTGGCGGGCATCAGGGGCATATGTTCGACGACGGCCCGAAACCACGCGGTGAACGCTGGTGCAACAATGGGTTGGCGCTGCGCTTTGTCGTCGCGGGCGAAAGCCTGCCGCAATTGAGGAGTTGAACATGCGCTTGTCATCATTCACCCGGGTGCCGGCCATCGCCGCCACGCTGATACTCAGCTCGCTGCTGGTAGCCTGCGGGCAGACCTCCGCGCAAGCGTCGAAAACCGCGACCGAGGAAATGCCGGCAAACACCGCCGTGGCGGTATTCGCCGGCGGCTGCTTCTGGTGCACCGAATCGGATTTCGACAAGGTGCCCGGCGTGGTCGCGACTACCTCCGGCTATATTGGCGGCACCGTCGACAACCCCAGCTACCAGCAGGTATCGGCTGGCGGCACGGGCCATGTCGAAGCTGTGCAGGTGCGTTACGACACCAGTAAAACCAGCTACGCCAAATTGCTCGAAGCCTACTGGCCAACCATCGACCCCATCACCGTCAACTCGCAGTTCTGTGATCATGGCTCGCAGTACCGCAGTGCAATCTTCTACGCCAATGCCGAAGAACAGGCCCTGGCCGAAGCTTCGAAAGCCGCGCTGCAGACCTCTGGCCGGTTCAAGCAGGATATCGCCACCGAAATCCTGCCGATGACCACCTTCTACCCGGCCGAGGAGTATCACCAGAACTACTATCAGCGTAACCCCGTGCGCTACACCTACTACCGCAGTGGCTGCGGTCGCGACGCACGGCTGGAGCAACTCTGGGGCAAAAAACACTGATCGCCCGCGGTATCGACCGGCCAGGTGCCGGTTGATACCGCGACGTCCGAACTCTAGATGGCCCCAAGGGCACGGTGACGCCAAGCAACGCCCTGATTGATTGCTCATCCAGCCCGACCTCATCAGCACTGCGCAGCACGCCAACCAGGCAGATGCCCCACCGCAGGCCTTTCCGAAACAACCGCTGCAACCCCTGGTTCGCGCCCACAGGTGGGCGTTGCTGCGATCGATGAGCAGCCCTGGGCGAGCGCTCCAGCATTTCCCCCACAGCCAACGCCACGCCATACATGAGCTTCGCAGCTGGACGCTCCGAATCTTTTCGGCTGCCCCGTAGCACAGTGAGCGGCCAGCCCTGCGCGCTGCATTTGCTGCGCGAGCGCGCCGCCAAAAAGACATCGCAGCATGCAACAGATAATGGGGACATAGCGCAAAAAAAAAACCGCGGCCGGGGCCGCGGTTTTTTATGTAACGCGCCTCAGCCTCAGGCCTTGTTGCGCAACTTCTCCGGATTGATCAGGAAGCGCGCCAGGGCCGGCAGCAGCCAGATCGCGCCGATCATGTTCCAGAGGAACATGAAGGTCAGCATCAAGCCCATATCGGCCTGGAACTTGATCGCCGAGAAGATCCAGGTCGCCACACCGATGGCCAGGCAAACCCCGGTGAACAGCACGGCCTTACCGGTCGACTTGAGCGTCTCGTAGTACGCCTCCTGCAGCGAAAGTCCCTGGCGCAAGTAGGTTTCCAGACGACTGTAGATATAGATGCCGTAGTCGACACCGATACCCACGCCCAAGGCGATCACCGGCAAAGTCGCGACCTTCACGCCGATACCCATGAACGCCATCAGCGCGTTGCCCAGCACCGAAGTCAGCACCAGCGGCAGGATCACGCACAGGGTCGCGGCCAGGGAACGGAACGTCAGCAGGCACATGATGCTCACCGCGGCATAGACCGCTATCAGCATGGTGTCTTCGGACGCCGCGATCACCTCGTTGGTCGCGGCTTCGATGCCGGCGTTACCCGCTGCGAGCAGGAACTGCAGGTCGTCGTTGCTGTGTTCCTTGGCGAACGCCTCGGCGACCGCAACGGTACGCTCCAGGGTTTCCGCCTTGTGATCATTGAGGAACACCAGCACCGGTGCCAGCGAGCAGTCGCTGTTGTAAAGGCCATCGGCACGGGCGATCGAATTGTTCAACACGTCCTTGTTGCGCGACAGGGTTTCCCATTTCAGGTTGCCCTCGTTCATCCCCTTGATCACCTGCTTGGACACGGTGACCATGGAAATCGCCGACTGTACGCCTTCGGTGTTCTGCATCTTCCACATCAGCTCGTCCATGGCCGAGAGCGTCTGGTAGGTCGAGCAACCTTCCACTGCAGTCTTGACCATGATCACCAGTACGTCGGAGCTGGTGGAGTAGTTATGGATGACGAAGTCGTTATCCAGGTTGTAGCGCGAATCCGGATGCAGTTCCGGAGCCCCCTGATCGAGGTCGCCGATCTTCAGGTTCTGCCCGTACCAGATCCCGCCGCCGAGCGCCCCCAGAGCGATCACCACGGAAATCGGCGCCACCATCGGGTGGGCAAAATTGGAAATCTTACGCCAGAACGGATGCTCCTTGACGGCCTCCTCCCGGCTGATCTTCACCGCCTTGCTGCTGATGCCGATGTAGGAAATGATCACCGGCAACAGAATCAGGTTGGTCAGGATGATCACCGCCACACCCATGGATGCGCCGATGGCCAGTTCGCGGATTACGCCGATATCGATCAGCAGCAAGGTCACGAAACCCACGGCGTCCGACAGCAGCGCCACCAAGCCGGGGATGAACAGTTGGCGAAACGCCATGCGCGCCGCTGACAAGGCGTCGGTCGCCTCACCCGAGGCCATGGCGATGCCGTTGATCTTCTGCACCCCGTGGGAAATACCGATGGCGAATACCAGGAACGGCACCAGCATCGAATAGGGGTCCAGACCGAAGCCCAGGGTGTGCAGCAAACCGAGCTGCCAGACCACCGCAATCAGCGTGGCGATCAATACCGCGACCGTGCTCTTGATGCAGTGGGTGAACCACAGCAACAAGACGAAGGTGATACCGATGGCCACGGCGAAGAACAGCGCCACACCGATCAGGCCATCGATCAGATCGCCGACCTTCTTGGCGAAACCGATGATGTGAATTTTCACATTGGGGTTTTGCGCCTGGTATTTCTCGCGAATCTTCTCTTCGAGTTCATGGGAGAACTTCTGGTAGTTCAGCGGCACCTGCTTGCCCTGATCCTCGGGGTCGGGATAGGACTCGAGCAAGGGCAGATCGATAATGCTCGATTTGAAGTTGTTGGCCACCAGGCGACCGACCTGCCCGGACTTGAGGATGTTGCTGCGCAGATCCTCAAGGCTGTCGGGCGATCCATCGTAGGTCTGCGGGATGACTTCACCGCCGGAGAAACCTTCCTCGGTCACTTCGGTCCAGCGAACGCTCGGGCTCCACAGGGATTTCAGTCCTGAACGATCGACACCGGGAATGTAGAACACCTCGTCATGAATCTGCCGCAGCGTCTCCATGTAGTCTTTGCTGAAGATGTCGCCGTCGACCGCTTCAACCGAGATACGCACGGTATTGGCCAGGTTGGACAGATCGTCGCGGTGATCCATCATGTTCTGGATATAGGGATGCCCCAGCGGAATCATCTTCTCGAAGCTGGTTTGCGGGCGCACCTGGGACGCTTGGTAGAACAGAAAGATGCTGATCAGCAGGCACAGCAGGATGACCGCCGGGCGATTATTGAAGATCAACCGCTCAAGGAAAGACGCAGGTTGTTGTTGATGCTTACTCATGCAAACTCTCCCGGCTTATTATGGTTGGCCCAGCTCGGCGCCAGTTGGCGAAGCGACATGCACGCCGCCCTGCCCCACCAGAATCAGGTTGCCATTATCCAGTGCAGCGACGCCGGCCAGCGATAGCCGATCCCTGCGATTGATCAAGTCGAACGTACGGCCGCCGTCGGTGCTTTTCAGCACGCTGCCGCCGTGACCGACCACAACTATCGAACCGTCCTGCAACAAGTTGCCGTCCGCCAGACCGAACTCCAGCGGGCCGTTATTAGGGGTATTCAGCTCGATCCGCTCCCAGGTGTCGCCGAAATCGCTGGAGCGGAACAAGTGACCGCGCAGCCCGTAGACCAGCAGGGTTCCTGCTTCATGGGTACCCAGCGCCCCGAACAGCGAGCCCTCGTAAGGTCCCTTGACCGCTTCCCAGGTCTGGCCCCAATCGGCCGAACGGAACATGCCACCCAGTTCGCCGACGATGAACAAGCCGGCGTCTTTCACCGCAACTATGGCATTGAGGTGATAGCCCTCGTCGCTGTTCAGACGATCGCCGATGTCTTCCCAGTTCTTGCCACCATCGCTGGTCATCAGCAGCGCCCCGTAGGCGCCTACGACAAAACCGGTATCGCGGTCCTTGAACCAGACGTCGAGAAATGGCGAGCCTTCTTCGCGCTCGACATCCTTGAACTGGGTGACCCACGTCTTCCCGCCATCCTGGGTGGCAAGAATCTGCGCGTCGTGACCAACGGCCCAGCCGTAGGTGTCGTCGACGAAGAATACCGCGGTGAGTAATTGCTTGGTCGGCACCTTGGCTTGCGCCCAGGTGGCGGCGTTGTCATCGGAATAAAGGATATGGCCACGGTCACCGACGCTCACCAGGCGTTTGCCGGCATGGGCCACATCGAGCAACAGAGTGTGCTGCGCCAGGTCGGACGGGACGGAATAGCCGGCTGCGGCTGAGGCTTCGGCGTTGGCTTGCGCACAGGCAGGAACAGCGGCAAAACTCATAACGGACAATAGACCGCACAAAGAAAGCGCTCTAGCTAACGGCGATTGAACGCGGAACACCGGTGCGCAGAGCAAACCTGCGGCAAGACCGGCTTGGGTGCGCCGCAAAACGGGCTCACTCATATACCTTCCCCCTTATTGTTATAGGTGGTACTGCCTGTTAGCAGACCTCCTATGCTATCGAGCTTTCAAAAGGCCTGACAATCAGCGAGCGGTTATGTTTTGTTAAAACCAACCCGCATGACCGGCATTCCTGACGCATAAAAAAGCGAAAAGGACGCATCAACTGTAGCGGTCTTTCGAGCAGACCACCCAACGATCGAAGCGCATCGACCGATGCGTCGGCAACGTCCGCCGCTCACTCGAACCTGCATGATCAAGGATCACCCGCCGATTTGCCGGAACCCGCCTGCAATGGGTGATAGCGCCGCTGCAAGAGGCCAAAACCGGCGCATCTGATACGCTCCGAACAGCACGACGCTAGCGCTCCAGCTAAAGTCATACGCTAGATATCGCACTGCAACCATGGTGCCAATTCAAACGAGCGTATAAAAAAATTACACAAGGCAAACCAATAACTTCACGCCACTTTATGACTGCTCATTCAGCAAGCGGATTATTTGGTAATAAGTGGAAAGCGCTTGTTTTATGCAGCACTTCAGCGACGTATCGCCAGCGCCAAACAGCAGGCAAGCAGTGCGCTACACGGCAACAATGGGTAGCGTCAAGCCGCACGCGGAAATCTTAAGTATGTAATTAATCGAGCGTTGCGCCGGATTTTTTGCCCAGTAACAGAATAGTGCTACCGATCCCCATGACCGGTAACACTTCCAGATCTCCACCTTGGCCCTTATCGGCCAAGGGTTACTCTCGCCTGATGCTAAACCAGGCTTTTGCTGACCACTTCGTAGACATCGCTGGACAACTCACCGGACGCCAGAATGCGCTCAAGCTCAGCCCTCATCAGCGCCTGGCGGGCGCTGTCGTATTTACGCCAGCGGGTAAGCGGCGACAGTAAGCGCGAGGCGATTTGCGGATTCAAAGCGTTGAGCACGATCACCTGATCGGCGAGGAAGCGGTAACCGCTGCCGTCGGCCTGGTGGAAACCCACGGGATTCTGCCCGGCGAACGCGCCGATCAGCGCACGGACCTTGTTCGGGTTCTTCAGGGTGAAGGCCGGATGCTGCATCAGTTGCTGGACACGCCCCAGCGCACCGGGCAGCGCGTTGGCGGCCTGCACGCTGAACCACTGATCCATCACCAGCGGGTTGTCCTTGAAGTAGTCGGCGAAGCTCGCCAGCGCCTTGGCCTTTTCCTCTTCGAACGACGAATTGACCAGCACCGCCAACGCGGTGAGGCGCTCGGTCATGTTGTCGCACACCTCGAACTGCTCCAGGCAGGCCGCCAGGACTTCCGGCTTGCCGCTGAGCATCAGGTAGGACAAGGCGATGTTCTGCAGACTGCGGCGGGCGAAATGTGCCGCCTCGGCGACGTAGGCGCTATCGCGGGAAACCTGCCGATTGGCCTGGTAACGCTGCCAGAGCGGCTCGAACAGCGCCTCGGCCAACTGTTGCCGAGCGAACTCGCGCGCCGCATGGATCGCCTCGACATCCGCCACCTCGCTAATCTCGGTCAGGTAGCCTTCGCCCGGCAGGGACAGCATTTCGGCGACCATCGCCTGATCCAACGTCGGGTTTTCCAGCACGCTGCGCAGTGCGGTCACCAAGCGCTGGTCCAGCACCAGCGCTTCGCCCCGTTGATGCTGGCCGATCAGCTCCTGCAGCACCTGCACGGCGAGCTGCTGGCCGGCCTCCCAACGATTGAAGCCATCGTCATCGTGCTGCATGAGGAACATCAGTTGGTCGCGGCTGTAAGGGAAACTCAATTTGACCGGCGCGGAGAAGCCTCGCAGCAATGAAGGCAGGGGCCGTTCCTCGACATCGACGAAGGTCAGCAGCTGTTCGGCCTCGGTAATCGAGAACACGCGCGACGCCTCGCCTGCGCTCGCCTCACCCTGCAGTCGCAGGGGTAATGCCTGCCCCTGAGCACCCAACAAGCCCAAGGCCACGGGGATCACGAAGGGCAGCTTTTCGCTCTGCCCTGGCGTGGCGGGGCAGCTCTGCTTGAACGTCAGGCGATAGGTTTTCGCGGCCGCGTCGTAGTCTTCGCTAACCGCCAGACGCGGCGTACCGGCCTGGCTGTACCAGCGTTTGAACTGGCTCAGGTCGATGGCATTGGCGTCTTCCATGGCCTTGATGAAGTCGTCGCAGGTCACCGCCTGGCCGTCATGACGCTGGAAGTACAGATCACTGCCTTTACGGAAGCCGTCGACGCCGACCAGGGTATGGATCATGCGCACCACTTCCGCGCCCTTCTCGTAAACGGTCAGGGTGTAGAAGTTGGAGATCTCGATAAAGGCCTCCGGGCGCACCGAGTGGGCCATCGGGCCGGCGTCCTCGGCGAACTGATGGGTGCGCAGGTAGGCCGCGTCTTCGATGCGCTTGACCGTGCGCGAATGCATGTCGGCGCTGAACTCGGAATCGCGGAATACAGTGAAGCCTTCTTTGAGCGACAGCTGGAACCAGTCGCGGCAGGTGACCCGATTGCCCGACCAGTTATGGAAGTACTCGTGAGCGACCACCGCTTCGACGCGCTGGTGGGCGGCATCGGTGGCAGTCTCGGCCTTGGCCAGCACGCAGCTGGAATTGAAGATGTTCAGGCCCTTGTTTTCCATGGCGCCCATATTGAAGTCGTTGACCGCAACGATCATGAAGATATCCAGGTCGTACTCGCGGCCGTACACCTCTTCATCCCAACGCATCGACTTTTTCAGGCTGTCCATGGCGTGCTGGCATTTGTCGATATTTTCCGGCTCGACATAAATGCGCAGCGCGACATCGCGTTGGCTCATGGTGGTGAAGCTGTCTTCCACGCACCAGAGGTCGCCGGCCACCAGGGCGAACAGGTAAGCCGGTTTCATGAACGGATCTTGCCAGGTCGCCCAGTGACGGCCACCTTCCTCGCTTCCGCTGGCGATCGGATTGCCATTGGAAAGCAGTACCGGGTAGCTGTGCTGCTCGGCGCTGAGGGTGGTGGTGAATTTGCTCATCACATCCGGGCGGTCGAGGTAGTAGGTGATCTTGCGGAAACCCTCGGCCTCGCACTGGGTACAGAACATGCCGCCGGACTTATACAGCCCTTCCAGCGCGGTGTTGCTTTCCGGATGAATGCGCACGCTGCTGTCGATCACGAAGCTGGTGCTGTCGGGTTGCAGCGTCAGGTGGCTGTCGCTCAGCTGGTAATCGCCGGGCGCCAGTTCGCGGTCGTTCAGCGCCAGGGACAGCAACTCGAGCTGCTGGCCGTCCAGTTGCAAAGGCGGCAGTCCCTCGCCAGCCGCCGGATTGCGGCGCATCACCAGTTGCGCATGCACCAGGGTGTGGTCCTCGAACAACTCGAACGTCAGGTGCGTCTCATCGATCAGATAATCCGGCGCCTGGTAATCCTTCAGGTAAATCATCTTCGGTTGTTCGGTGCGCATGGCTTGTGGCCCTTTATCTACAGCGCCTTGGCGCCGGGTTGGCGAATAGGGATGGTCAGAGGGCCAGTTGGTGAACGGCCAGCTGATAAGAAGTGTACTTGCGGATATTGATCACGCCGGTGTCGAACATCAGGTACTGGCCCTTGATGCCGAGCAACGTGCCTTCGGCCAGCGGATTCTTGTCCAGGTTGAAACTGTTGATTTTGGCTGGATAGGCCTCGATCGGGTAGGCGATATCGACCACGCTCTGATCGGGCAACGGCTGCACCGCCTGGATGCCGAAACGCTGCTGCAGGTCAGTCAGGCCGGTATCGCAGGCGGCCATTATCCGGTCGCGGATGGCCAGCAAATCCACCGGTTGCGCATGCCCCTTGAGCAAGGCGCGCCAGTTGGTTTTATCGGCGACCTGGCTGCGCAGCAGGTCTTCGACAAAGCCTGATTGCTGGCGGGTGGCCACGCGAAAAATCGGCAGGGCCTGGGTTGCGCCCTGGTCGATCCAGCGCGTGGGAATCTGGCTGGCGCGAGTGATGCCGACCTTCACGCCCGAGGAATTGGCCAGATAGACAATATGGTCGGTCATGCAGAATTGCTCGCCCCAACTCGGTTCGCGGCAGGTACCGGCATCGTAGTGGCAGCGCTCGGGGCTCATGATGCAGACATCGCACTGGGCCAGTTTCTGCATGCAGGGGTAGCAATAGCCCTGGCTGAAGCTGCTCTTGGTCTTGCGTCCGCAGTGGCTGCAATGGATCGCACCGAGGTACTCCAGGCGCAGGGTCTTGCCGATCAACGGATTGACCGCGACCTGCTCCTCGCCCAGGCGAAAACTGTATTGCACCGGCGCATCCAGCTGCACCGCCATTTTGCTCAGGGCACCACGGGCCAACTCGATCATCAGTGCAGGGTATCCGAGGTCTTGAACAACAGATCGGGCGTTGCTGCGGGATGGGATTCGCACTGCTGCTCCATATAGCCGATGCGCTCTTCCTCCGGCAGGTTCTGCGCTTCCCAGGCGATCAGTGCCTGCAGCGTCAACTCCTTCTGCTCCCGGGTCAGCTTGCGGCCGTCGGGCCATTTGCCGATCTCCACCGCCAGCTTGAGGCTCTGATAAATCTCCGGGGTGATATTGTCGATAGCATCGGCAAAGGACGTCATAGTGGCTCCGAATGGATAACTGCAAATGAATAGCGGCGAAGGCGAAGCGCCAGTTTACCGATGCCGACGCGCGAGCGCACCGCCCAGTGCGCCGGTCAGGCAGCCAATGAGCAAGCCGCCGAGATGCGCGGCGTTGGCAATGGCGGCGAACTCCAGCAATTCGAAGATCCCGGTCATGCAGATCAATAGCCAGGCCAGCATCATCACCAGCACCCCGGGCGGTAGACGGTAGATGGGGTTCGGCGCCAGAAGCTGATACAGCCAGCAATGCCCGAGCAAACCATAGAGCACGCCGGACAAACCGCCGAACAGCGACGGGCCGGCATACAGATATTGGGCGATATTCGCCGCCAGACCGAACAACAGCGTCAGGCCCAGCAACGCCACACGCCCCTGTCGGGTTTCGATACGCCGACCCAACTCCCAGTACCAGAGACTGTTCATCGCCAGGTGCAGCCAGCCGAAGTGCAGCAGCATCGGAGTCAGCAAGCGCCACCACTGGCCGCTGGCAAGGGTCTGACTGAACTCGGCGAAATACAGGTGCCGGCCCTGAACCTGAAAGTCGACGAAACTCAACCATCTGATCGCCGCAAAATTATCGCCAACCAGGGTCAAGGCGGCGACCAGGAAGGTCAGCCCCAGGATCGTTGTGGTCATCGCGTGCGCGCGCAGTTGCACGGCCAGGCCTGACGCCGGTGTACCCGCTTCGTCTGGCGGCCGCTGCCCGGCGAGCGGCTCGACATCGCCCTGAGGGAAACGCGCATACAACTCGCGCACCTGCTCGGCCAGCGCCTCGCCTGGCACCCAGAGCACCTGTTCGCCCCCCTCTTCCGCGACACGGTGCGGCACTTGAGCACGCTGCAACAGGCGGATGAAACCACGCAGATCGACCTGTTCTGGCAAACGCAATGCAGCGACCAGGCTCATCGGGGTGCCTCCAGTCGATCGACATCGACCCAAACGAACTTCTTCGCATCGAGCCGGGTTTCCTGGTCCAGTCGGTAAGCCACCAGCTTGCCGTTGAGCACCGCGCTATAGTCCAGGCACGCCAGGTTGGGGCGTATCGGCGCCGGTTTGCCGCTGCGCCAGTAATGGCCAACGAACAACAAGGGCTGGTCGGCGCCGTAGCTGAGCAGCTGGCTTTTTTGCAGCTCACTCAGCGGCGTTTGTGCGGCGAGCTCCGGCAAGGCATCGGGCTGGAAGACAATATCGCCGTAGGTTTGCGGGTCTTCCTCCCAGAACTTGGTACGGAAATGCGCACGGGTAAAGCCATCGTCGCTGGTCAGGGTCATACCGTGCGGTAGACGCATATCGGTGCCGCGCAACAGGCGGTCGAGCACGGTATTGGCGAAACTGCCGGGCACCGCCGAGGCCTGGAGAAAATGCTGATCGACGCAGCCATCGGGAAATTGCGCGCGCAACGACTCGATCAGTTCGGCATCCCAGCAGGCGTGCACGACGCGAAAATAGCCGGCATCGATGAACAGCGGCAGCTGATAGAACCAGTCGAGAAAACTGCGCCACTCCTCCTGGTAGTCGGCGAACTGGTCGAGGGTTTCCTTGTTCAGACGGGCATGCCTGGGGCTGTGTTCACGCACGAACTGACGCCCGCTGCCAGGTGGCGCCGGGGTGCTCCAGCCGAGCGCGTTGAACTCATGGTTGCCCATGATGCACAGCGCCTGACCGGCATCGACCATATCGCGCACCCGATGCAGCGCATCGCGGATACGCGGGCCGCGGTCGACCAGATCGCCGAGAAAAATCGCCATGCGCCGGGGGTGGCGCCAGATGCCGCCCTGCAAACGGTAGCCGAGGGTGGTCAGCAAGTGTTCCAGGGCATCGGTACAGCCATGGACATCGCCGATCAGGTCATAGCCACGCGCGGAGTCCAGGTACATTCAGTCGCCCCCACCGAGCCGGCTGCCCCATCCCAGTTTGGTCCGACAGACCTCATAGTAGTTATGGTCCAGCGGGTGGATCAGACACAGTTTCTGCGGCTTCTTGCTGATGGTGATGGTGTCGCCGGGCGCGCAAGTGAAGTGGTTCTGGCCGTCGCAGGAAACCTGCGGATAGATTTGCATATCCTGGGACACGACAATCTTCAGTTCGCTATTGCCATCCACCACGATCGGGCGGCTGGAAAGGGTGTGCGGGTACATCGGCACTATCACCATGGCATCCAGTTTGGGGTGCATGATCGGCCCGCCGGCCGACAGAGCATAGGCGGTCGAACCGGTCGGGGTAGCGACGATCAGGCCGTCGGCCTTCTGACTGCAGACGAACTGCCCGTCGATAAACAGCTCGAACTCGATCATTCGCGTCGACTTACCGGGGTGCAGCACCACATCGTTGAGCGCATCGCCCTGACCGATTGCTTCACCGTGACGACGCACCTCGGCCTCGAGCAGAAAACGGTTCTCGGTCAGGTAGTTGCCTTCGAGTACCTCGGAGACTTTGAGTTCCAGCTCGTCGGGTCGAATGTCGGTGAGAAAGCCCAGGCTGCCGCGGTTGATCCCGAGCACCGGAACCTTGTGGCGCGCCAGGGCGCGAGCGGCGCCAAGCATGCTGCCATCACCGCCGACGACGATCACCAGGTCGCAGACTTCGCCGAGGATTTTCCGCGACGAGGTCTGCAGGCCGTGGCCAGGCAGCACTTCGGCGATGGTTTCTTCAAGAATCACATGCAGGTGGCGGCTGATCAGGAATTTCTTCAGGCGCCGAATGGTGTCGAGCACCTGGGTACTGCCCAATCGACCGATGATTCCGATATTGCGAAACTGCTCCATGGTGTTCCCGCCAGCTCTGGGTCAATAGGCCTGGATTATGGGCGAAAGCCTGCGGCAGCCGCAAACTTGACGCTTTCCAGCGGGGAACCAGGCCGGACTAAACGGCGCCTGTACTGCGGATTTATAGCAGCGCCGGCCAGGGGTTGGCGCTATGCTCGCGACATGATGCCCCTGAGCCTACTTGCCGACCTTATCCATCAATTGCGCCATGCGGCGGTGCGCGATCTGGCCTGGGTGCTGATTTCACCACCTCTGCTCAGCAACCCTCCGCGCCCGCAACGCCATCCGCTCAGCGCCAGCCCGTGGATGCGCTCGCCGGACTTGCTGGCGGATTGGCTGTTGACCCTCGACCGCGATGCCAGCAGCCTGGAGCATTGGCTGGCGCAAAGCTCGGTGCGCCGCCTTGGTCTGTATTATGAGCGCCTCTGGCAATTCGCCCTGCACGCGGCACCCGGAGTCGAGGTCCTGGCCGCCAACCTGCCGATCCGCGATGGCGGGCATACGCTCGGCGAACTCGATCTACTGCTGCGCGACGAACAAGGCGTGCACCACCTGGAGTTGGCGATCAAGCTCTATCTCGGCCCGGAGCGGGCCGGTGGCGAGCTGCTTTCGCACTGGCTGGGCCCCGGTAGCCACGACCGGCTGGATATCAAACTCGACCACCTCAGCCATCACCAATTGCCCTTGTCCACCCGCGCCGAAGCGCAGGCAACGCTCGCGCAACGCAACATTCACCAAACGCAGGCTGCGCTTTGGCTCGGCGGCTATCTGTTCTATCCCTGGGGCAACCCGTGCGTGGCCCCGCAAGGCGCCAACCCTGAGCACCTGCGCGGGCGCTGGCTGCATCGGCGCGACTGGGCTGACTTCGCGGCACAAGGCGCTGCGGGCCGTTGGCAACCGCTTCCACGTCAGGCCTGGCTGTCACCGGCGCGCATCGAATCTTCCGCGCTATGGCCGACGGAACATTTCCAGCACTGGCTGGACACACTGCCCCCTCAGGCCAACGCCCAGTTGCTGGTTCGATTGCTGGAGGACTCGGCGGGAGATTGGCGGGAGGCGGAGCGGGTGTTTCTGGTCAGCGACCAATGGCCGGAGCAAGGGGCCGACGGGCAAGCGGCAGCGCCGGGATTGCCGCTGGAGCAGTAGAAAGTCCAACAACCCCATAGTGCTGATAGGCGCAGCGCAATCCGGATGGGGAGATCGCGGATTGAGCCATGGCCTATCCGGGCTACAAGGTGTGCTTTTGTAGAGCTGGCGCGCGCGCGGGTTAGCGACTGCGCTCGATCCGTCCACCGGAACGCACCAGATAGCCTGGACCGCTCTCGCAGAGCAGACCATCGCGCTGCACCGCCGGCAAGGCATCCAGGCCGTCACGCAGGGAATAGCCATCGAAACCCAATTGCGAGAGCAGGAATACCGCGCTGGCGCTGCGCTTGCCGCTGTCGCAATAACACAGATAGGTGCGTTCCTTGTCCAACAGCCGCGCCTTCAGCCGCAGCAACTGCAACGGCATATTCAGCGCCTCCCGGGCATGCGCGCGCTCGTACTCCTCCTGCAGCCGTACATCCAGCCACTGCGCGCCGGCGCTGAGCAGGCGGGCGGCTTCGCCGAGCGACACCTCGTTGACCACCGGCGCCTTGAGCAGGGAAAAGAAATCCTGGCGATCCAGGCGCAACACCACACCATCCTCGAGCAGGGTAACGGTGGCGTTGCGTGGACGATCAGCGAGCAAGGCCTCCTCGCCGAAACAGGCGCCCACCTCCAGCTCGGCCAGCACCTGGTGACCACTCTCCGCACTACGGAATACTTCAGCGCGACCGCTTTTCAGGAAATAGCAACAATCGCCGAAGTCGCCTTCCTGCAGCACAGTGCTGCCGGCCGGCAGTTCGATACGCTGCAATCGGCTCAGCATCGCACGCACATTGGAGGGCGGCACCTTGGCGAACAACGGGTTTTCCAAAAGCCGCTCCAGCCACTCCACCTCTTCATGGTTATTGCCGAGCTCCAGCAACAGGTCCTGATAGGCCAAACGCCAGGTCAACAAGCGGTTGAGAGTCGCGGTATCGATCGACAGCACGCTGGCATCGCTCAGCGCACGGACTTCATGCAGACGCGGCAGGCTCGGCGACAACGGATGGCAACTCGCCTCGCTGCCGGCACTCAGACGCTGTTGCTGACCATCGGCCCCTTGCAGCAACACTTCGCCGGCCAACAGGTAATAGGTCAGACGCGCCTGGTCGCCCTGGCGGAACAGCAGCTGCCCGGCCAATAGCGGATGCGGCCTCAACTGGCTACGCAATTCGCGCCACTGTTGCTCCGACAACACATTCAGCGGAGTCAGGCTGCGCAGCTGCTCAGGGTTCAGGGGTTCGTTCATTGAAATATCCAGGCTCCGCTGGTCATGATTCAGTGTAGTCCGGCGCCGGCAGGGCTCGCGGACTTGTCGGCATCAGGCGCGATATAGCCGCCTGGCGCCCTTGCAACCCGCCGGTATGCAGGAAAACCAAACGGCAACCACTGGCAAAGTAACCGGCCTCCACCTGCTGGCGCAATGCTATTAGTGCTTTTGCGCCGTAAACCGGTTCCAGCGGCACCTGCGCGACAGCCTCACTGTGCTCAAGAAATTTCAGCAATTCTCCGTCCACCGCGGCAAAGCCTCCCCGGCACGCCTCGACCAAGCGATAGCCCTCATCAGCTCGGCCCGCTTCGCGCAGAATCCCCCGCACCTGCTCAGCCACGCCATGATCGGCAGGCACCGCCATGGCGCCATGCACCGGATGCTCACCGGCCTCGCCGATCACCAGACCGGCCAGCGTGGTCCCTGTCCCGGCTGCCAACCAGAGCCCCTGATAATCCGACCAGCCCAGCACGGGCAGCTGTTCGCGGATCTGCGCGACCAGCGGCGCGCAACCCAGCGCCCCCGGCAAGCCACCACCGCCTTCGGGTACCGCGTGCAGTTCTGGATAGCGCTCGTGCCAGGGCTGCCAGAAGTCCGGCAAATGCCGTGCGCGATAGCCGCCGTAGCCCAACCAATGCAGCTGCATACCGAAACGCTGAAGATCGCGCACCGTGGCGGTATCCTGCGGCGTGCCGCGCAGCAGACCGACTGTGGGGAAGCCGAACCTCCGTCCGGCAGCGGCCAATGCATGCAAATGGTTCGAGTGCGCGCCGCCCAGGCTGATCAGCCCCTGCGCACCGGTGGCAGCTGCCGCCTGAAGATGGGGCGCGAGCTTGAACCATTTGTTGCCACTGATCAGCGGATCGATGAGATCAAGGCGCAATATCGCCAGTTCGACCCCGGCCTGTCTGGCCCACTCCAGGCGCAATGGTTCAAGCGGCGCCCTGGGCGCCCAATCGATAACGGATAATGGCAAGGCTTAGCTGACTGTACGCAAACGGCTGCTGGCTTTGTGCCGGGCGCAGCAATTGGACTCGCCGAGAACGAATCGGCTGGGGGTATCGACCCGGTCGATCGGGATCGAGCAACGTTCGCCATTGGGGAGCCTGGCCTCACAGGATGGCTGCTGATAGTGGCCCAGCCACTGGCTGTATTGCGCCTCGGAGACGAAGCATTTGGCCGCGACATAGGCCATGGGATTGTCCTGATAACGCGCAATATCCTGCAGGGCGATGGTCAGATGGCCCGCCCCCGGGTGATAAACCACGAACACCACACCCAGCCTGGATAGCCGCTCGAGAATCTGCTCGCCGCTCTGCCCGGCCTGTTCGTCGTGCTCGCGTTTGAGACGCTCGATCTCGCGCTGCAACTGACCATCCTGCTCCTTGCTGTAGGCCAGTTCGACATCGCGGATAGCGATCTGCTCTTTGTACTCGACCACCGCCGCAGCGATCTTCGCCTTCATCTCGGCTTCGAGCTGGGAGCGCAATACATCGCCCTTGTTGCGCCCATGGTGCTCCAGGGCACGCAATTGCTCGGTCATTTCCTCGCGCGACGCCTGGAAGCTCGCGGCCTGAGCGGCCAATTGCTCCTTGAGGCTGGCATTCAGCGCCTCCTGCTGTTGCAGCGCCTGGTGCAGCCCGTGAATCTGCGCCTGCAGGTTCTTGCTCTGCTGATCGTTGGCTAGTTTGAGTTTGGCCAGCTCTTCCTCATGGGCCTGGGTCACGCTGGCAATGCGCAAACGCTGCTGCTTGATCAGTTGCGCGGCTTTCTGGCGCTGATCACGGTCGAGCTTTTCCGTGGCAATGTCGGCGATTTCCTGCGCGGCATCCGGCGCATACCATTTGTCTTCGGAAGCCATGTGCAGGCGCTCGGGCGCGACGGCCTGCGTGCTGTCGTCATCGATCAGCAGCCCCAGAGAATTGCGTTTGACGGCATCGCGCAGCAAGGTCAGGTCGTTCTTGCCCGGCGCCAGGTTCGGATCCCACAGGTGCATCTGATGCCAGGACACCGGGCATTGGCTGCGGCACGCCAGGCGGATCGGTCCGGCGCCAAGATCGGGGCCTCGGCCCGCACGCTCGGCAAGGTGCTGCAATGGGATGTTCCAACCCGCATCAGGCGCGCCCCGCTCGTCGAAGTCCAGGTAGAAGAACACCAGGGATTTGATCAGCAGACGCGGGTTGATCAGGACATAGGCGACGCGCAATTGCTGATCGGCAAATTCAGGCAAATTGACGACCCCGTCGAGCAAAGCCTCGAATTCGGGAAGCAGCATTTCTTTGCAGATGCCGCCCTGCTCATTAAAGAACATAACGGCTTCGACCATCTGCGCTTTGTTCTGCATGCTCATCGGCTTCTCTTTCCAGGCCAAAAAGCGGTCTAGACCGCTCGACGACTCGCCCCCGGATCAACTCGGAAGCACTCGCTGTTTCAGGCTCATCGCCCGCATGTAAGCAAGTCTAGGGGAAAAACCAAAGCCAGCAATGTGACTGGGTTGGCAGTCACCCTGCCGCACGGGTCGCAGAGACCCGTGACAGGATGAAAACTGTGACGCAATAGCATATTGGCCGCCGCGCGACACCGAGAGGCCAGCAGGCGCCTAGGCCTTTAGCGCACTCAGATAAGGCGCCAGGCGCCTGCCCATCTCATCGCCGAGGGCTTGCAGACCACTCATTGGCCGCACCATGACCTCGAACTCGACGATTTTGCCGTCTTCGTCGAAGCGGATCAGGTCGATCCCCTTGAGTTCGCGCTGGCCGACCCTTGCGCTGAACTCCAGGACCACGCTCAGGCCGTCGGGTGTGGCCAGTTCCCGGTGATAGGCAAAGCCCTCGAATACCTGACTCACAGTATTGAGAATCATCGATACCACCGGCGCGCCCGCATACGGCTTGAAGGCCATCGGCGAGCGGAACACCGCCTGCGGGTGCAGCAACTGCTGCAGTGTATGCAGATCGTTACTGGCGATCAGTTCATGCCACTGCGCAAGCGTAGCGGCGGCCTTGGATTGCAGGGGTAGCGAAGACATAGCGGCGCACCTTGGTTGTTATATGGCCTGTCCGTTGTCGCCGATCAGAGCGCGGCCGCGAGGCGCGAGCCCTGATCGATCGCCCGTTTCGCATCCAGTTCGGCGGCAACATCTGCGCCACCGATCAGGTGCACCGTCTGCCCGGCGGCGAGCAACTCGTCCTGCAACTCGCGCAGCGGATCCTGGCCGGCGCAGACAACCACCGTATCCACCGGCAGCACTTGCGGCTCGCCTTCGCCAATGCGGATATGCAAGCCCTGGTCGTCGACCTTCAGGTACTCGACGCTGTTGAGCATTTGCACGTTCTTGTTCTTCAGCCCGGTGCGATGAATCCAGCCGGTGGTTTTACCCAGACCGTCGCCGACCTTGGACTTCTTGCGCTGTAGCAGGAATACCTGACGCGCTGGCGCATGTGGCTCGGCCTTGATCCCGGCGACACCGCCGCGGGCTTGCAGGTCGCTATCGATGCCCCACTCGCGCCAGAACGCCTGGCGATCGAGACTGGTGGCCTGGCCCTGATGGGTAATGAATTCGGACACGTCGAAACCGATGCCGCCGGCGCCAATCACCGCGACCTGCTGCCCGACCGGCTTGCGCTGCAGGATGGCGTCCAGGTAGCTGATCACCTTGGTGTTGTCGATACCGGGAATCGCCGGCGTGCGCGGGGCAATACCGGTGGCCAGGATGATTTCGTCAAAACCACCCGCGGCCAGTTCGGCAGCGGACACCCGGGTATTCAAACGCAGATCGACGCCAGTGGTTTCCAGCTTGCGCTTGAAGTAGCGCAGGGTTTCGAAAAACTCCTCCTTGCCCGGTACCCGCTTGGCCACGTTGAATTGGCCACCGATTTCGCCGGCCGCATCGAACAGCGTCACGCTGTGGCCACGCTCGGCCGCCACGGTAGCGGCGGACAGGCCGGCAGGGCCGGCACCGACCACGGCGATCTTCTTCACAGCGGTGGTCGGAATGTAGTTGAGTTCGGTTTCGTGGCAGGCACGCGGGTTGACCAGGCAGCTGGTCAGCTTGCCGCCAAAGGTGTGATCCAGACAGGCCTGATTGCAGCCGATGCAGGTATTGATCTCGTCGCTACGGCCTTCGGCGGCCTTGTTGACGAATTCCGGGTCGGCGAGGAACGGCCGGGCCATGGAGACCATGTCGGCGTCGCCTTCGGCCAGCACCTGCTCGGCCACTTCCGGAGTATTGATGCGGTTGGTGGTGATCAGCGGAATGCTTACCTCGCCACGCAGCTTGGCGGTTACCTTGGTGAAGGCCGCTCGCGGCACCTTGGTGGCAATGGTCGGAATACGCGCCTCGTGCCAGCCGATGCCGGTGTTGATGATGGTCGCGCCGGCCTGTTCGATGGCCTTGGCCAACAGCACGATCTCGTCCCAGGTGCTGCCGCCTTCGACCAAGTCGAGCATTGACAGGCGATAGATGATGATGAAATTCGGGCCCACGGCCTCACGCACGCGGCGGACGATTTCCACCGGCAGGCGCATGCGGTTTTCGTAGCTGCCACCCCAACGGTCGGTACGGTGGTTGGTATGAGCGACCAGGAACTGGTTGATGAAGTAGCCTTCCGAACCCATGATCTCGACGCCGTCGTACTCGGCCTGCTGGGCCAGCACGGAGCAGTTGATGAAGTCCTGGATCTGCTTCTCGATACCCTCTTCGTCCAACTCCTTGGGCTTGAACGGGTTGATCGGCGCCTGGATCGCGCTCGGCGCGACGGACTTGGGGCTGTAGGCATAACGACCGGCATGGAGGATCTGCATGCAGATCTTGCCGCCCGCTTCGTGCACCGCCTGGGTGACGATCTTGTGCTTTTCAGCCTCGTCCACGGTGGTCAGCTTGGCCGCGCCGGAATACACGCCGCCCTCATCGTTCGGGCCGATACCGCCGGTGACCATCAAACCGACGCCGCCACGGGCACGCTCGGCAAAATACGCCGCCATGCGCTCGAAACCGTTGGGCTTTTCTTCCAGGCCGGTGTGCATGGAGCCCATCAGCGTGCGGTTCTTCAAGGTGGTGAAACCGAGATCCAGCGGGGCCAGCAGGTGAGGGTATTGGGTGGCAGTCATGGGGCTCTCCACATCGAACAGGGGGACTTCACGGGAATGCCGAGGCCTCGATAGAGCCGCGGTCGCTATGCCCAAGACGATAGAGAGCGGAGCAGCACCTCTCAATGACTTAAAATGACAACTTATTGATCCTAATTAACAGCATGACTTGGCAAGACAACGGGACCACCCTACTCTGAGTGGCAACTTCCGCGCGCGTACAGACCATGAAAACCACACGGGTTCGCCTGGGCGATCTGTCTCTGGGCTTTCTGCATAGCCTTGCCGACGCCATGCGCCAACTGGGGCAGGATCCACAGCCATTGCTCGAGCGCTATGGCTTCGACACTGCGCGCCTGAGTCAGGCCAAGGCGCGGTTGTCGATCCCGCGCTATATGCGCATGGGCCACGCCGCCATCCAGCAGACCGGCGAAGCGGGTATCGGTTTGCTCATGGGTCAACTGAGCCGCCTGAGCCAGGTGGGCCTGGCGGGCGTCACGGCCGCCCAGGCACCGACGGTGCGCGAAGCCGCGCGCACCCTGATTCGCTTCGAGCCGCTCTACGCTTCCAACTATCGCGGCCACTCCAGCCTACATGAAGATGCGCGCGGCGCCTGGCTGCGGTTTTATTCGATCAGCCCCTACAACGATTACAACCGCTTCGTGATCGATTCGGTGCTCTCCAGCTGGACCCACCAACTCAGCCGTCTCGCCGGTCAACGGCTGCCGGTGGAAAAGGTGCAGATCGAATTTCCGCCGCCCGCGTACAACGAGCAGTACGCCGCACTTTTCGATTGCCCGGTGGAGTTTGCCGCGGCGCACAATCAGCTGCGCCTGAGCACGGCAATCCTCAACCTGCGTAACCCCGAGCATTGCCCCGGCACCTGGCAGCAGCTGCTGAATATCTGCGAGCAAGAGTTGGAACAACTGACCCGCACTCGTAACCTGCGCGAACGCGTCGCTCAGCTACTGGGGCCGCTGCTGCATGGCCGCGAACCGGACCTGACGGAGGTCGCCGCGCGCCTGCAGTTGCCGACCTGGACCCTGCGGCGCAAGCTCGCCGAGGAAGGCACGCAGTTTCGCACCATCCTCAATGAAACCCGTCGAGACCTGGCCATGGCCTATATCCGCGATACCGAACTGGCATTCGGCGAGATCGCCTACCTGCTCGGCTTCGCCTCGGCCGAAGCCTTCCAGCGCGCCTTCAAACGCTGGAATCAGCAGACGCCGGGAGAATTTCGCCGCGACCAGCGCAAAGCCGACTGAGACCGCGGCAGGCTGCCGGCTTCACAACTCGGTAGCGTCTTCATCCCACTGTGCAATGTCCGGCTCAGCCGCGTGGGACTCGAGCAGTTCTTCCTGATAGTCATCCATCGCAATACCTCCCACTTGATTCTTTGGTGATCGCTCAATGTTTTTCGCTTTTCCCCTAAGCGGATAAACAAGGAACATGCCAATCAAGCTAGAGCAGGCAGATGAACGCAAGATGACAGTTTGTCGCGCGCAATAAAAAACCCTCAGATATCGCTATCTGAGGGTTTCGTATATGGCGCAGCGGACGGGACTCGAACCCGCGACCCCCGGCGTGACAGGCCGGTA
>NZ_CAMPHI010000031.1 GCF_946885955.1 uncultured Pseudomonas sp. | reverse complement strand
GCTCGAAGCGCCCAGCGAGGAGCAGCAAAGCGAACTACAGCAGCTTCGCGGCCAACTGGAAGCAGCGGAGAAACTGCTCGCTGGCCTGCAAGTTGAAGCACCGGCACCGAGCGCAAAGCCCGTCGCCGATGACGCTGCGCTGAAAAAAGCCAAGATCGACGCCGCCATGCTGCGCGCCCAAGTGCGCAAGCTGGAGAAACTCGAAGCGCCTAGCGAGGAGCAACACAGCGAACTGCAACAGCTGCGCGACCAGTTGCAAGCCGCCGAGCAATTTTTGGCCAACCTGGAAAGCCAGGCGCCCGCTGTACCCGCCGCGGCCGCGCAAACGCCCCCGGAAATCGACCCGCTGAAAAAAGCCAAGATCGAACTGGCGATGAAGCGTGCCGAGTTGAAGAAGGCGGAGAAAGCCGGCAGCGACGAAGCCGAACTGGGCAAACTGCGCGATGCCCTGGCCAATGCCGAGCAAGCGTTGCATGCCGCCGAAAAGGCCTCGAACAAGCCGGCACCGGAGCTGGTGCGCAGCGACAAGCGTCCAGTCGATGAGGCCACCCGCGCATTGAAAACCGAAGTCGCCTTCGCCCGCGCCGACTTGCGCAAGCTGGAGCGCGACGACAGCAGCGCGGCCGAAGCCCTGACAGCGGCGCGCGAACGCCTGGCGCAAGCGGAAAGCAGATTACAGGAGCACGCAGGCTGAGCGGCGCGCCGTAGCCCGGCTGCAATCCGGGCTGCGGCGCCACACATGCCTGCCAACATACCCGGAGCGCATCCGGGTTGGGTTTTTGAACAGTTATCAAGGCTGCGTAAGCCGTAGCCCATGCAAGACATCAACCGGAGCGCCAATGGCCCTGCCCCGCATCACATCGCCCCACGCCAAGGGCAGCAACCGCACCCAGCAAGTCATGCTGCAGGTCGTGCTCGCCACCGTGCCGGGCATCTTCGCGCTGACCTGGCTGTTCGGTGTCGGCACCCTGCTCAACCTGATCTGGGCCAGCGCCTGCGCCCTGGGTTTCGAGGCAGCGATCCTGACCTTGCGCAAACGCCCGCTGGGATTCTTCCTCAAGGACTACAGCGCACTGGTCACTGCGGTTCTATTGGCCCTGGCCCTGCCGCCCTACGCGCCCTGGTGGCTGACGCTGGTCGCCTGCGGCTTCGCCATCGTATTCGGCAAGCAGCTGTATGGCGGCCTCGGGCAGAACCCGTTCAACCCGGCGATGCTCGGCTACGTCGTGGTGTTGATTTCCTTCCCGCTCGACATGACGCGCTGGCCGGCGCCGCACAGTGTCGACCTGCTCGGCGGCCTGCAGCAGGTTCTGGGCCTCGCCAAGCTGCCGGACGGCTGGGTACAGGCCACCGCGCTGGATGCCCTGAAGATCAATAAAAGCCTGACCATGGACGAACTCTGGCAACAGAACCCGGCGTTCGGCTACTTCGGCGGCATGGCCAGCGAAGCGGTCAACCTGGCATTCCTCGCCGGCGGCCTGTACCTGTTGCATAAGCGCCTGTTCACCTGGCACGCGCCGGTTGGCATGCTCGCCGGGCTGTTCGTCATGAGCCTGCTGTTCTGGAATGGCAGCGGCTCGGACTCCCACGGCTCGCCGCTGTTTCACCTGCTCAGCGGCGCGACCATGCTCGGCGCCTTCTTTATCGTCACCGACCCGGTCTCCGGCGCCACCAGCAACCTGGGGCGGCTGATCTTCGGTATCGGCGTCGGCGTGCTGGTCTACGTGATCCGCGCCTGGGGCGGCTACCCGGATGCGGTGGCGTTCGCCGTGCTGCTGATGAACCTGGCGGCGCCTACCATCGACTACTACACCCGGCCGCGCACCTATGGCCATCGCAAGCCGAGTCGCGGCTTCAAGTTGGGCGAATGAACATGCTTCCCGAAATCAGCCGCTCAATGCTGAAAAACAGTGCAGTACTCGGCCTGTTCGCCGTGGTTACGGTGGGCGTCGTGACCCTGATCCAGCAAGCCACCGCCGGTCGTATCGAAGCTTCCGCCCGTGAAGCCCAGGTCCGTGCCCTGGGCGAGATTCTGCCGCCCGACAGCCACGACAATCACCTGCTGGACAACAGCATCGCCGTACAAGACCCGCTGCTCGGCGGCCGTAGCCCGCAACAGGCGTATATCGCGCTGAAGAACGGTCAAGCTGCAGCTGTGATTCTCCAGGCCACCGCGCCGGATGGCTACAGCGGTGCGATCCGCTTGCTGGTCGGCATCTATGCCGATGGCCGTCTGGCTGGTGTGCGGGTGCTCCAGCACCGTGAAACGCCTGGTCTCGGCGACAAGATCGATCCGAGCAAAAGCCAGTGGATCCATGGATTTGCCGGAAAATCGCTGGAAAACCCGAACGCAGCCGGCTGGGCGGTGAAGAAAGACCGCGGCGAATTCGACCAGTTCGCCGGCGCCACCATTACCCCGCGCGCGGTGGTCAAGGCGGTGCATAACGCCCTGCTTTACTTCGATGCGCATCGCAGCGAACTGCTCGGCAACGGCGCGCCCGCGGCAGACTCCATCAGTGCCCAGCCTAAGCCGCAGAACCCGAGCGTCGATAATCAGCGAGGAACCGCGCCATGAGCACCAGCTATCGCGATATCACCCTCAACGGTCTGTGGAAGAACAACCCGGCCCTGGTGCAGTTGCTCGGCCTGTGCCCGCTGCTTGGGGTCAGTAACTCCACGGTCAACGCTCTGGGCCTGGCGCTGGCCAGCGCTGTGGTGCTGATCTGCTCCAATACCGCGGTATCGCTGGTACGCGGGGTGGTCAACACCGCTGTGCGGCTGCCGGCTTTCGTCATGATCATCGCCGCGCTGACCACCTGCATCGAACTGCTGATGCAAGCCTTCACCTACGAGCTGTACCAGATACTCGGCATTTTTATCCCGCTGATCACCACCAACTGCGTGATCCTCGGCCGCGCCGACGGCTTCGCCGCCAAGCACGACCCCGCCCGCGCCGCCTACGATGGCCTGGCCATGGGCACGGGCTTTGGCATGGTGCTGGTGATTATCGGCACCCTGCGCGAGCTGCTCGGCACCGGCGCGATCTTCGCCAATATGCACCTGCTGTTCGGTCCGATCGCCAGCGACTGGCAGATCACCCTGATCGGCGACTACAAGGGTTTCCTCCTGGCGATACTGCCGCCGGGGGCGTTTCTCGTGCTCGGCCTGCTGATCGCCGGCAAGAACCGTATCGACGAGGTACTGAGCGAACGTGCCAAGGCGCGCCAGGTCGCAGCGCCGGTGCAGAACCGTCGCGTGCGGGTGACCGGAGTGATCGAGTGAACGCGGCCAAACGCCACGAGATTTTCCGCCGCCTGCACGAGGACAATCCCGAGCCGAAAACCGAACTGGCCTATAGCACGCCGTTCGAGCTGCTGATCGCGGTGATTCTCTCGGCCCAGGCCACCGACGTCGGGGTCAACAAAGCGACCGCCAAGCTGTTCCCGGTGGCCAATACCCCCGAGGCGATCTATGCCCTGGGCGTCGATGGCTTGAGCGAATACATCAAGACCATCGGCCTGTACAACAGCAAGGCGAAGAACGTCATCGAAACCTGCCGCCTGCTGGTCGAGCGCCACGGCAGCCAGGTTCCCGAGACCCGCGAAGCCCTGGAGGCCCTCCCCGGGGTCGGACGCAAAACCGCCAACGTGGTGCTCAATACCGCCTTCCGCCAGCTGACGATGGCCGTCGACACGCATATTTTTCGGGTCAGCAACCGCACCGGCATCGCTCCCGGCAAGAATGTCGTGGAAGTGGAAAAGAAGCTGCTGAAGTTCGTGCCCAAGGAGTTTCTCCTCGATTCGCACCACTGGCTGATCCTTCACGGCCGCTACGTCTGCCAGGC
This sequence comes from uncultured Pseudomonas sp., assembly GCF_946885955.1. The sequence continues at coordinate 60,209 of NZ_CAMPHI010000031.1, read as the reverse complement.
GCGCAAGCCGCGTTGCGGCAGCTGCCGCATCGAGGACCTGTGCGAGTACAAGCACAAGACATCGGACGAATAGTTTTTATATAGAAAAACCTTCACTCCGATTGAAAAAATCTTTTTTACCCGCTCAGGTTTTGCCGCTATAAGGTGCGCAAAGGGCCCCGGTAGCCTGGAGTGAAACAGATGAGCACTGCTAAAGAAGATCTTGAACTCGATGAAGACTTTGTCGCGGAAGATGCCGAGGACGCGGAAGCGCCGGTCGAGGTGGCAAAAACCAATCTGACCAAGCGCCGCATCATCGATAACTTCCTTGACGAGCGACGTTTGAACAAGCAATTGGCCGAATACGATTTCGACCTGTAACGCACTACCCTACCGCTTAAGCAAAAAGCCCCGCAGTTCGCGGGGCTTTTTCTTGGCTCTGTCCCAATTGCGTGTTGCACGCGCTGTTTGGTTTCTACGCAAGTATCGAATGGTGCAGATAGTGTAGAAGGCCCGACCTCGGGGCGAACCTTTCGCCATATTCATCAAGCAATCGGCCGGCGGCCCTGCGGGCTGCATTCGCCATGGGGGCGCGTCTCCTACAGGGCATAACTGCATACAACGCATAGCTGGGACATAGCCTTTTTCGTTGTAGCGGCATGCCGTCAGACCACTGCCTGCAAGTGACGCCTTGCGAATTTGTTGGCGTACATGGCCGCATCGGCCTGGGTTAACAAATCCTCCAACCCCTCGCCCGCCTGCAACGAAGATTCAGCGACTCCAACGCTTAGCGACAACTGCCGACCGCTACGGCGGTTGAACTCCGCCAGCGCCTTGTCTAGACGCAGCAGCACCTCTTCACTGCTGTTGTAATCACCGGCCAGCACCACGAACTCATCGCCGCCCAAGCGGGCCACCACATCGGTGGCACGGAACAGAGATTTGAGCACCTGAGCCGCATCGATCAGCATGACATCGCCTGCGGCATGGCCGAAACGGTCGTTTGCCTGCTTGAGGTAGTCCAGATCCGCATAGAGCAGCAGGCTACGGCCCTGACGCCGACGCGCCGATTCCAGCTCCCGCTCAGCCAGGAGCAGAAAACCGCGCCTGTTATACAGCCCGGTCAGCTCGTCGGTCAGTGACATCTTCCGCACCGCCTGCTCGGCCGCTTCGCGTACCAACATCTCGTCCTGCAGGCGCTGGTTGGTCTCGGCCAACTGTGCGGTCCGCTCCTGCACCCGGCGCTCCAGCTCGGCATACATCTGAACATTTTCCAAGGCTACCGAGGTGGCATCGGCCAGGGCCTGGAGCATCTCGACCTGACTAGTCGTAGCACGGTGCTGATTGGCCCAGTAGGTGCCGATGGCACCTATGGGTTCGAGGGTACGAATCGGCACCATGACTAGGCTTTTAACGAAGGTCGGCCGATAGGCCGCGTGGGGAATACGCTCGTCCAGATAAATATCTTCGATGACCGTGGCCTGCCGATTGAGCATGGCCCAACCGCTAATACAGGCTTGCAGCGGAAAGCGCTGGCCCTTCCACAGCGGACTGATGGCGTCCTCGTCTTTGTAGAAGCATTGCTCGCCGTTACGCAAAACGAAGGTGGCGCCATCGGCGCCGACCAACTCACGCGCCGCATGGCGTACGACATCCGCAACCGCATCCAGACTCCTTGCCATGGACAACTCCTGCACAGCCTGAATCAGCCGCTGCGCGTAGTTCTCGCTAGCCATGCAACACCTCGTCCGGCCGAGCCGAATGCTCATTCACCTTGTAAGCCATCACTTACAAAGCATAGTTTAATCAGCCCGCGACGGCGACAGCAATTCGATCTTGTAGCCGTCCGGATCCTCGACGAACGCCAGGATGCTGCTGCCGTGCTTCATCGGCCCCGGCTCGCGGGTGATCTTGCCGCCGCGTGAACGGATATCCTCGCAGGCCTTGTAGACATCGCTCACTTCCAGGGCGATGTGGCCGTAGCCGGTGCCCAGCTCGTAGCTGTCCACGCCCCAGTTATGGGTCAGCTCGATCACGCTATTGTGCGCCTCGTCGCCATAGCCGACGAACGCCAGGGTGAACTGGCCATCCGGGTAATCCTTGCGCCGCAGCAGGGTCATGCCCAGCACTTCGGTGTAGAAGGCGATGGACTTATCCAGATCGCCGACGCGCAGCATGGTGTGCAACAGTCTCATCGAGGTTCTCCTCTCTAAAAATGCAAACCCCGGCTTATGGCCGGGGTCCGCTAAGCTTGAAGCTTAGAACTTGCAGCGTTTCGCTGCCGCTCAGAGCATCTTGCGCCCTTTGCCGGCGGCGATGCGCATGCGCAGGGCATTGAGCTTGATAAAGCCCGCTGCATCCTGCTGGTTGTAAGCGCCGCCGTCTTCTTCGAAGGTGGCGATATTGGCATCGAACAGCGAGTCATCGGACTTACGCCCGGTGACGATCACATTACCCTTGTACAGCTTCAGGCGCACCACGCCGTTCACGCTGGCCTGGGAAGCGTCGATCATCTGCTGCAGCATCAGACGCTCCGGGCTCCACCAGAAACCGTTGTAAATCAGGCTGGCGTATTTCGGCATCAGCTCGTCTTTCAGGTGCGCGACTTCGCGATCCAGGGTGATCGATTCAATGGCGCGGTGGCCTTTGAGCATGATGGTGCCGCCGGGGGTTTCATAGCAGCCGCGCGACTTCATGCCGACGAAACGGTTCTCGACGATGTCCAGACGGCCGATGCCGTTCTCGCCGCCAATGCGGTTGAGTTCAGCCAATACCGTGGCCGGAGTCATTTCCTTGCCGTCGATGGCGACGATGTCGCCAGCGCGATAGGTCAGCTCGATGTAGGTCGGGGTATCCGGCGCGGCTTCCGGCGACTTGGTCCAGCGCCACATGTCTTCTTCGTGCTCGGTCCAGGTGTCTTCCAGCACGCCACCTTCATAAGAGATGTGCAGCAGGTTGGCGTCCATGGAGTACGGCGACTTCTTCTTGCCGTGGCGTTCGATCGGGATGGCATGCTTTTCGGCGTAGTCCATCAGCTTCTCGCGCGACAGCAGGTCCCACTCGCGCCACGGTGCGATCACCTTGACGCCCGGCTTGAGGGCATAGGCGCCCAGCTCGAAACGCACCTGGTCGTTGCCCTTGCCGGTGGCGCCATGAGAAATGGCGTCGGCGCCGGTTTCGTTGGCGATTTCGATCAGGCGCTTGGCGATCAGCGGACGGGCGATGGACGTACCCAGCAGGTACTCGCCTTCGTAGATGGTGTTGGCGCGGAACATCGGGTAGACGAAGTCGCGAACGAACTCTTCGCGCAAATCGTCGATGTAGATTTCCTTGACGCCCATCGCCTTGGCCTTGGCGCGGGCCGGCTCGACTTCTTCGCCCTGGCCGAGGTCGGCGGTGAAGGTCACCACTTCGCAGTTATAGGTATCTTGCAGCCACTTGAGGATTACCGAGGTGTCCAGGCCACCGGAATATGCCAGGACTACCTTGTTTACGTCGGCCATGCCATCAACTCCACGGGGTTGTTGTGCGGGAAAACCCGTGATTCTACTGGCCTTGGCGGTCAATTTACAGGGCCGCGAGCAGTTGCAACGACCAGGTGCCGACTTCGCCGTCGGAAACGCCCCGCCAACGGGGTTCAGGAGTTCGGCGCAGGCGCTGCCGGAGCTGTCGATTGCACCTCGGGGGCTCGGTCGAGCAGGATGCTGACCCGGCGATTTTTCGCCCGATGGGCCTCGCTGTCGTTGCGCACCAGCGGATAGCGCTCGCCATGGAAACGCATGGTGATGTTCTCTGCCGGCACGCCATTGGCCTTGAAGTATTCCATCACCGCCTGCGCGCGACGCCGCGACAGGTCACGGTTGGTCAGGCGATTGCCGCTGTTGTCGGCATGGCCATCAAGCTGGATGCGATTGACGCTGGGGTCGGCTTTGAGAAAGGTCAGGATGATATCCAGCTTGGCCTTGGCCTGCGGATCCAGGTCCACCCCGCCGCCGGGGAAACCGACGTTGGACTGACGCACCTGATCGAAATTCACCGGCAGCAACTTGGCCGTGCAGCCCAGGTAGTCGTCATAGGCCTTGCGGAACTTGACCGGCAGCAAGCGCACTTCCAGCCCCTCGCCACCATATTGGGTGCGGTGCCTGACCAAGGGGCTGCGCCCCTCCAGCAAGCCCGTGAGCAAGCGCGCGCCCTGCTCCTCGCTGCTATTGAACGGCACCTCGCCAGCGCCCACCGTCACCACGCCCAGATTGATATCACCGCGCCCCGGCTGCCAGGGCGCCGCCGCTGCCACAAGTAGCGCAGAACCCGTGCCCAGCCATCGCTCACGAGCGTGCAGGCGAAAGGTCACCTGTTCGCCGGCACGACGGACGAACTCACCGGCGCCGAAATCTGTAACGGGCTGCGACAAGCGGCATTCGAACTGATCGCCCTCGACTTGCCATTCGACTTTTTCCAGGCGTGTCTGAAAGCTGATGCCCCACGCCGGCAAGCACAGCGGCAGGCTGGCGAGCAGGCTAAGCAAAGCGAGGGTTGGCTGGCGCACGGCGGGCTCCACGAGGAATAACGGCGTTCCCTTTGGGTATCGGTGGCGCGCGCGAATACTTGAGGCTTGATTGGTTTTCTCGCAGAACCGCAAAGCCGAGCGTCGGATCCGTTTTGTCGCTCCAGGGCCGCTTTCGGCGTGCCCCGGCAAGGCTTTTCCGGTAGCATTCGCCGCACGTTTTACCCGCCTGGAAGCCTCCATGACCGACCGCCTTACCTTGCTGCGACCCGACGACTGGCACATTCACCTGCGCGATGGTGCCGTACTGCCGCATACCGTCGCCGATGTCGCCCGCACCTTCGGCCGCGCGATCATCATGCCCAACCTGGTGCCGCCGGTGCGCAATGCCGCCGAAGCCGACGCTTACCGCCAGCGCATCCTGGCCGCGCGCCCGGCTGGCAGCCGCTTCGAGCCGCTGATGGTGCTCTACCTCACCGACAACACCAGCCCGGAAGACGTACGCCAGGCCAAGGCCGCCGGTTTCGTGCATGCGGCCAAGCTCTATCCCGCTGGCGCGACCACCAACTCCGACTCCGGCGTCACCGCGATCGAGAAAATCTACCCGGCACTGGAAGCCATGGCCGAAGTCGGCCTGCCCCTGTTGGTGCATGGTGAAGTGACCCGCGGCGAGGTCGATGTATTCGACCGCGAGAAATTCTTTATCGACGAGCAACTGAGCCCAGTGGTCGAGCGCTTCCCGACGCTGAAAGTGGTGTTCGAGCACATCACCACCCGTGACGCGGTCGAGTTCGTCAAAGGCGCCACGGCCAACGTCGGCGCGACCATTACCGCCCACCACCTGCTGTACAACCGCAACCATATGCTGGTCGGCGGCATTCGCCCGCATTTTTACTGCCTGCCGATTCTCAAGCGCAATGTGCACCAGGAAGCCCTGCTCGACGCCGCCACCAGTGGCAACGTCAAGTTCTTCCTCGGCACCGACTCGGCGCCCCATGCCCGGCACGCTAAGGAAGCCGCTTGCGGCTGCGCCGGCTGCTACACCGCCTATGCCGCCATCGAGCTGTATGCCGAAGCGTTCGAGCAGCGCAACGCGCTGGACAAGCTGGAAGCCTTCGCCAGCCAGCACGGCCCGGACTTCTATGGCCTGCCGCGCAACAGCGAGACCATCACCCTGGTGCGCGAAGACTGGACCGCACCAAGCACCCTGCCCCTGGGCGACCAGAGCGTAGTCCCGCTACGCGCCGGTGAAATCCTGCGCTGGCGCCTGCTGGAGACCTCCCTGTGAGCGAAGACCTGTACGAAGACGAGCAGGACAACAATGCGCCCTCGGGACCGCGCCATCCGATGGCCGCGCGCTTTCGTGGCTACCTGCCGGTTGTCGTGGACGTGGAAACCGGCGGTTTCAACTGCGCCACCGATGCGCTGCTGGAAATTGCCGCGACCACCGTTGCCATGGACGAGCAAGGCTTCCTCTACCCCGAGCACACCCACTTCTTCCGCATCGAGCCGTTCGAAGGCGCCAATATCGAACAGGCGGCGCTGGATTTTACCGGCATCAAGCTCGACCACCCGCTGCGTATGGCGGTCAGCGAAGAGCATGCCCTCGGCGAAATTTTCCGTGGCCTGCGCAAGTCGCTGAAAGCCAATGGCTGCAAGCGGGCGATTCTGGTCGGCCACAACAGCAGCTTCGACCTCGGCTTCCTCAACGCCGCCGTGGCGCGCTGCGACCTCAAGCGCAACCCCTTCCACCCCTTCTCCAGCTTCGATACCGCGACCCTCGCCGGCCTCGCCTACGGCCAGACCGTATTGGCCAAAGCCTGTCAGGCGGCGGGTATCGAGTTCGACGGTCGCGAAGCCCACTCGGCGCGCTATGACACCGAGAAAACCGCGGAACTGTTCTGCGGCATCGTCAACCGCTGGAAGGAAATGGGCGGCTGGGAAGAATTCGACGACTGAAGCGCTTTACCCGGCGTAGCAGACCGTTGAAAAACGCGGGTAGTTTTTCAACAGTCTGCTAGGTGGTGGACTCCATGATGGCCTTAAAAGGCCACCTCTTCCGTCAGCGTATTCAATAGTCCGTATACGCTGTATCCGACCATATAAGGCAGCTTGTAATCCGGGAAAGCGGCGGCGAAGCGCTTCTCGAGTTCCTGGAAGTGCGCCGCCTTCTTTTGCCCATCGTGCAACTCGCCTTTCCTTGCTCCCAGCTCGGTGATATAGCCGGTTACCAGCGCCTGCGCCTTGGTTAAATAGCGTTGTTGCTCCTTGATAGCAGCGTCAACGGCGATGAAATCGCCACGTCCGCCGTAGACTTTCGCGCCCGGCTTGCCAGCCGACAAGTCATGCAACTCACCGACCGCGCGGGACCAACGCTGTAGATCGGCATGCGGTTTGCCTTGCCGCAGGCCGCCTTCAAGCCAGAGATGGGCGTTTGTATGCACCAGATCGCCGACGATCAAATCACCCGTCTCATCGATGCGCACCACAACCTGATGGTTCGCCACGCCGGGATTATCCAGCTCGAACAGGCTAAGGGTTTCGCCGGATTTCAGCGCAATCGTTGCAGATTTGCTGAAAACCGTTTTGGCATTCTCGAAGGCCGGGTAGGTACCGGGCTCGAACGCCCGGGCTTCATCGATCCAGAAGCGTTCCTTGTATGCATGCACCAGCGGCATATCGGCGGCAACGGCCGCGCTTGTCACCGACTCGACGCCGAGCGCGTGCAGATAAGGCAAGCCATTGAATTTGTCCGGATTGGCATGGGTCACGACAACCCGGGTAATCGGCGATGAGGTCTTGCTCTTTACCTCATCGACCATCGCCTCGGTGAGACTCGGCAAGAACTGCGTATCGATCAAGGTGACTTCTTCACCGTCGTCATAATAGAAGGTGTGGGTATCGAAGCCGTTGGTACCGGAGGTGAACACCCCCAGCGAGCCGGCAACAACTGTAGTGGATGCGCAGGCGAGACATGCCGTTGCGACGAGCACGGGGATGTGAAAAGCGTATTTTTTCATGGCGGTAATCCGATGGGTAACGATCAAAAGCCAAACGGGCGATAGCCGACAGAGCCGGAAAGCCCCGTTCTACTCGGCGTATTTAATCCAGGCCGGTGCCGTTAGCGTTCCCCAGCCCAAGGCATAACCGAGGTGGATATTCAGCTCAGCCAGCGGCTCGAGATAGCGGGCGTTCAGCAGCGGCCCGCAATACACCGCGGCGAACCCCATCGCCTGCAGCAAGGTCGCAAAACGCTCGCCGACGGCACCGTCGTCAGTGGCGTAGAACACCTGAACTGGCGGCTGATCGTGGTTAAGCCCGTGCAGCAGCATTTCCGCAAAGATCGTATTGAACGCCTTCAGCACAACGGCACCGGGCGCACGCTTCTGTATTTCTTCAGCCGCAGAGGTGCTGTGGCCGATGGTCAACGACATATAGTCGGGCGAGATTGGATTGGTGATATCGATCACCACCTTACCGGTCCAACAGTTTGCCTGTGCCAGCACCTCGTCGACGGCGCCGTAGGGCACGGCAAGAACCACCATATCCGCGGCATGCACCGCGTCGGCAATGCTCGCGGCAACGCAGCCGTTACCAATCCGCGCGGCCAGACTTGCGGCCTTGTCCGAGTCACGCGCGGCTATCGTCAGCGCAACGCCTGTGGCGGCGAATAGCACCGCCAACCCTTGAGCCATGTTTCCCGTACCGATAATTGCGATATTCATTGCTACTCCCGATTGCCATGGCTTTCGCCGTTGAGCGGCCAGTATCATTGGCAACAGAAAGCTGATAAATATCGATAATGTTTTATCACTAACAACCAAGAGTTATTAATCAAGTGGATCGACTGGCCAGCATGCAGGTGTTTGTACGGGTCGTGGAGAAAGGCAGTTTTTCTGCGGCGGCGGAAGATTTCCGCATCTCGGCGACCATGGTCGGCAAGCACATCGCAGCCCTCGAAGAACGGCTCGGGACGCGCCTGCTCAACCGCACCACGCGTCGCCAAAGCCTCACGGAAGTCGGGCGCATCTATTACCAACGCTGCAAGCAGGCGCTTGCCGAAGTCGAAGCCGCGGATGCCTGCGCCAACGAATTGCAAGCGACCCCGCGCGGCCTGCTGCGCATGAACGCCCCCGTCTCCTTTGGTGCCAACGCACTCATAGCGGCAATCGATGACTATCTCGCCCAATATCCCGACGTGCAGATCGAGCTGACCCTGAACGACCGAATCGTCAATCTCGTCGAGGAGGGTTATGAGCTGGCGGTGCGTATCGGCAGCCTGCCGGACTCAAGCCTGATCGCCCGACCTCTACGCCCCTATCGCATGGTGGTATGCGCCGCCCCCGCGTACCTCGAAGCGCACGACCTCGTGCAAACGCCTGAACAACTCGGGACGCACAACTGCTTGGGTTTCATCTATTCGATCGCGCAAACGCATTGGCGCTTCACCGATGGTGAAAGCAGCCGCGAAGTGGAGATCAAGGGCAACCTGCGAGTCAATAACGGCCAGGCACTACGGACAGCGGCGTTGCGAGGGATGGGCATAATCATGCAACCGGAAGTGCTGCTCGCCGACGATATCGCGGCGGGGCGGCTGGTAAGGATTCTGCCCGAGCATGAGTTGCCCTCGTATCCCATGCACCTGGTCTACCCCTCCCACAGAAACATGACGCCAAAGCTGAAATCGTTCGTTGAATTCGTAGTAGCGCGATTCAGCTAAAGCAGGGGGCGCGAAACAGCGGATACAGCCACAAAAAAACCGGCGCATGGCCGGTTTTTTTGAACACGCGCAAACCTTAGAGGTTGGCAGCGTTCTCGGACAGGTACTTGGCCACGCCTTCCGGCGAAGCGGTCATGCCTTTGTCGCCCTTCTTCCAGTTGGCCGGGCAGACTTCGCCGTGCTCTTCGGTGAACTGCAGGGCATCGACCAGACGCAGCAGCTCGTCCATGTTGCGGCCCAGCGGCAGGTCGTTGACGATCTGCGAACGCACGACGCCATTGGTGTCGATCAGGAAAGCGCCACGGAAAGCTACGCCGCCTTCGGATTCGACGTCATAGGCCTTGCAGATGGCATGGTTGATGTCGGCGGCCAGGGTGTACTTGACCGGGCCGATACCGCCCTTGTCCACCGGGGTGTTGCGCCAGGCGTTGTGGGTGAAGTGGGAGTCGATGGATACGCCGATTACTTCGACATTGCGTGCCTGGAACTCGGGAATACGGTGGTCCAGGGCGATCAGTTCGGATGGGCAGACGAAGGTGAAATCCAGCGGGTAGAAGAACACCAGGCCGTATTTGCCCTTGATTGCCGAGGACAGGGTGAAACTGTCAACGATCTCGCCATTGGCCAGTACGGCGGCAACGTCGAAATCCGGGGCTTGCTTACCTACGAGTACGCTCATCGAGTATCTCCTTGAGTCATGACTTGGTGCGCGCCGGGTGAATAACCAGAACGGCCGCAAGGCGCGGCGCGCAATTCCAGGGCCGATCATCATACACCCCGATTTTGAGCACCGCCCAACGCTTTTTGGCGCCGTACAGGATCGCCGCCGAGGATCCGCAACGACCATTTATCGCATCGTTATTCCGGAGAGAGAATCATCTTTGACATTCATTCTCATTACCATTAGCATCCAACCCATAGTCATTCTTCAGCGATGGGTCCCCCATGTACGTCTGTCTCTGCGAAGGTGTTACCGACGGTCAAATACGCGAAGCCATCTATGATGGCTGCTGCAGCTATCGCGATGTACGCAACACCCTCGGGGTTGCCAGCCAATGCGGTAAATGCGCATGCCTGGCCAAGCAGGTGGTGCGCGATACGTTGAATGATCTGCAGGGCAATCACGTGAGCCTGGCCTACCCCGCCAATTTTGTTGCCGCTTGATCCAGCCGCAGGAGCAGAACCGGACTTCATGTCCGGTTTTTTTATGCCCTGAATTCAAGCGCTTATGCACCGGATACGGAGTCTAATCATTCTTATTTCTATTGTTTTTCATATTATTTTCAAATACTTAGATTTGACAGGCGCTAATTGCCGGACCAGAATTTTCCGCTAACTCCCCACAAGGCAGAATCGGACATGAAAGGCGACAAGAAAGTCATCCAGCATCTGAACAAGATCCTCGGTAACGAGCTGGTCGCGATCAACCAGTACTTCCTGCACGCGCGCATGTATGAGGACTGGGGCCTGAAGAAGCTCGGCGAACACGAGTACCACGAGTCCATCGACGAGATGAAGCATGCGGACAAGCTGATCAAGCGCATCCTGTTTCTCGAAGGTCTGCCCAACCTGCAGGATCTGGGCAAGATCCTGATCGGTGAGAACACCCAGGAAATGCTCGAATGCGACCTGAAGATCGAACACAAGGCGCATGTCGACCTGAAAGCCGCCATCGCCTACTGCGAAAGCATCGGTGACTACGCCAGCCGCGAACTGCTGGAAGAGATTCTCTGTTCGGAAGAAGATCACATCGACTGGCTGGAAACCCAGCTGGGCCTGATCGGCAAGGTCGGCCTGCAGAACTACCTGCAATCGCAGATGGACGAATAACGCGGCAAACCGCCTGCGCCATAAACAACAAACCCCGCACCAGGCGGGGTTTGTCGTTTATGCAACTCGACTCAGAGGTTGTGAAAATAACGAGCGCCGTCGCGAGAGAGCGTCTCCAGGCGTTCGCGGCAAGGCGCGCAGCGGGCGTTTGGAGGCGGTCGCAGTAGGCGGGAGTTTTTTCACAATCTCTTAAGCGTCGGTTTTGTTCACGGCGCTCTTGATCAGGGTCTGCAGCTCGCCCTTTTCGAACATCTCGGCGACGATATCGCTGCCGCCGACCAGCTCACCACCGACCCACAGCTGCGGGAACGTCGGCCAATTGGCGTATTTCGGCAGGTTGGCGCGAATATCCGGGTTTTGCAGGATGTCGACGTAGGCGAATTTTTCGCCGCAGGCCATGACAGCCTGCGCCGCCTTGGAGGAAAAGCCGCACTGCGGAGCGTTCGGCGAGCCTTTCATGTACAGCAGAACGGTGTTGTTGGCGATCTGCTCTTTGATGGTTTCGATGATATCCATGGGGCACCTCAGGTCTAAACTTTCCGACTCACGGGTCGGCACGGTGGCGGCATTGTAGCGAAAAGCCGGGCGCAATGCTCGGCCTTGGCCCGACAGGTTCGATCGCCAGCGCGCCACCATCAGGGGGCACGCAACCGTTCACCGACTCAGGCGGCGCAGACCTCGACCGGCACGCCATTGAGCGCGGCGTTGCCGGACAGCGCATCGAGTTGGCGTTCGTCGGTCAGGTCGTTGGCGCTGGCGCCGGGCTGCGCGCTGGCGATGGTCATCTGCACGCCCGGCCGCGCATGGCCCCAGCCGTGGGGCAAGCTGACCACACCGGGCATCATCTCGTCGCTGGCGGCGACTTCCACTTCGATCGCGCCGACCCGCGAGCGCACACAGACCAATTGGCCATCGGCGAGACCGCGCTGCTGCAAATCCGCCGGGTTCATCAACAACTGGTGGCGCGGCTTGCCTTTCACCAGACGATGGTAGTTGTGCATCCAGGAATTATTGCTGCGCACATGCCGACGCCCGATCAACAACAGTTCGTCGGCCCCGGGCAGCGGCTGCGCGGCGAAACGTGGCAAGTCGCTCAGGAGCAAGGCGGGAGCGGCCTGGACGTGTTGGTCCGGGGTGCGCAAACGCGCCGCCAGGTTGGGCTTGAGCGGCCCCAGATCAATACCGTGAGGATGCTCCAGCAGCGTGGCAAGAGACAGCTTGTGCTCGGACTTGTCGCCATAGCGGCCCATACGCAGGCCCATGTCGATGATCTGCGCCGGCTCCGTGGTCGGCTTCAATTCGACGCCGAGCTTGCCGGCGAGGGCCTTGGCCAGGCCGACGAAGATTTCCCAGTCATGCAGCGCGCCGGCCGGCTTTTCCAGCACCGGCTGGTTGAAACGGGCGACGTTGCGCACAGCGAAACTGTTGAAGGTCAGATCGTAATGATCGTGTTCCAGCGGCCCGGTCGGCGGCAGGATCAAGTCGGCATAACGGGTGGTTTCGTTGATATAGGTGTCGATGCTGAGCATGAACTCCAGGCCATCGAGCGCCTGTTCCAGCTGGCGGCCGTTGGGGGTCGAAAGCACCGGGTTGCCGGCGACCGTGACCAGGGCGCGGATCTGCCCCTCGCCCGGCGTCAGCATTTCCTCGGCCAGGGCCGCGACCGGCAACTCGCCGCCATATTCCGGCAAGCCGGAGACACGACTGCGCCAGCGGGCGAAGTGGGTGCCGGAACTGGAGGTGGTCAGATCGATCGCCGCCTCGGTGCACAGCGCTCCGCCTTCGCGGTCGGTGTTGCCGGTAACCAGGTTGATCAACTGGATCAGCCAATGGCAAAGCGTACCGAAAGCCTGGGTGGAGACACCCATACGGCCATAGCACACAGCCTTGTCGGCGGCGGCGAAATCGCGGGCCAACTGGCGGATGGTTTCGGCGGGCACACCACAACGCGGACTCATGGCTTCGGCGGTGAAGCCGGCCATGACTTGGCGGGCCTCGTCCAGGCCGACGACCGGCAGATGGCTGGCACGGGTCAGGCCTTCTTCGAACAGGGTATTGAGCAGGCCGAACAGCAGCGCGGCATCCTCGCCGGGGCGCACGAATACATGCTGGTCGGCAATCGCCGCGGTTTCGCTGCGACGTGGGTCGACCACCACCACCTTGCCGCCGCGCGTCTTGATCGCTTTCAGGCGCTTCTCCACATCCGGTACGGTCATGATGCTGCCGTTGGACGCCAAGGGGTTGCCGCCGAGGATCAGCATGAAGTCGGTGTGGTCGATATCGCAGATCGGCAGAAGGAAGCCGTGGCCGTACATCTGCTGGCTGACCAGGTGATGCGGCAATTGGTCCACCGAGGTGGCGGAGAAGCGGCTGCGGGTTTTCAGCAGGCCGAGAAAGTAGTTGCTATGGGTCAGCAGCCCATAGTTATGCACGCTGGGGTTGCCCTGGTAGGTAGCCACGGCATTGGCGCCATGTCGGGCCTGGATATCGCCGAGGCGCTCGGCGACCAGGGCAAAGGCCTCCTCCCATTCGATCGCTTGCCACTCACTACCTACGCGGCGCATGGGCTGACGCAAACGGTCGGGATCGTTCTGGATATCCTGCAGCGCCACTGCCTTGGGGCAGATGTGCCCGCGACTGAAGCTGTCCTGGGCATCGCCCTTGATCGAGCGGATCAGGGTAGAACCGTCAGCTTGCTGTTCGGTTTCGATGGTCAGGCCACAAATGGCTTCGCACAGATGGCACGCGCGGTGATGGAGGGTCTTGGTCATGGCCTAGCCTCATATTCTTGTTCGGGACGACTGCTATGGGTCGGTACGAATAGGACTATGGAGACTGGAGGGGAACGATGCCAGTAGCGTTCGTCTTATGAATCGGCCGGCATCATGCCGGCCGATTCAGGCGGAGAACCTGAAGGTTCTCAGTAACAGCGATTCTTAGCGAATTGCGGTCACGGTGCCTTTGTTGCCGGTTACCTTGACATGCACGGTCTTGTATACGAAGTAATCTTGAACCTTCACTTCGTAACGCGGGGCGACGATCACGTCGGCACCCGAAGCCATGACTGCCTTGTAAGCAGCGGCGGATTTGGCGGATGCAACCGGGTCGAGACCCAGAGCAAAACCACCTTCGCTACCACCGTAGGTGACGCCGTCGGCGAACTGGGTATCACCACCCAGCTTGAACACATTGAACAGGATGTTCACCGAGGACTCACCGGAGATGGTTTCGCCCACTTTCACATCGGCCTTGAGGTTGGTCTCAACGGTGCCGTTCAACGGCACTGCTGGCTGACTAACGTTCTGGCTGGCACAGCCAGTCAGCAAGGCAAAAGCGGAGATAGTGGCGATAGTTGCGATGCGTTTCATGCAAAACTCCTTTGCATAACATTCCATGGATACCCCATTGCGGGGGCAATGCATTGCCCGAAAAGGCGGGCGCATCCTAGAAGCCCTATCTAGAGCGGGCAAGCGTAGATGTCCGTTTTGTGACATCTCGCACAACGAATCGGGACAATGACTTACACAGAGCCCCTGTAGAGCAATAAGGCTGTCGATTTGCGCCTGCTCGTCATTTGCTTATAAGATCGCGCCTTCCCCGTTTCGTCGCATTGTGCGGCCCCCAGCCGTAGGTCTCGCCATTTCCTCCGTTAAGTCCGGCCGGCAAACCTACGCTCCGCTGTCAAAAGGTATGAACCATGAGCGCAAGACACTTCCTCTCGCTGAAGGACTGCACACCGCAAGAGCTGGTGAGCCTGATCCGCCGAGCCATCGAGTTGAAGGACTTGCGCAACCGTGGCCTGCTGTTCGAGCCGCTGAAGAACCGCGTCCTGGGAATGATCTTCGAGAAAGCCTCGACCCGTACCCGCTTGTCGTTCGAAGCCGGGATGATCCAGCTCGGTGGCCAGGCGATCTTTCTCTCGCCGCGCGACACCCAGCTGGGCCGCGGCGAGCCGATTGGCGACGCCGCCATCGTCATGTCGCGCATGCTCGATGCGGTGATGATCCGTACCTTCGCCCACAGCAACCTGACCGAATTCGCCGCCAACTCCCGCGTACCGGTGATCAACGGCCTTTCCGATGACCTGCATCCGTGCCAGTTGCTCGCCGACATGCAGACATTTCTGGAACACCGCGGCAGCATCAAGGGCAAGACAGTGGCCTGGATCGGCGACGGCAATAACATGTGCAACTCTTATATAGAAGCCGCCGAACAGTTCGACTTCAATCTGCGCGTGGCCTGCCCGGAGGGCTACGAGCCGAACGCCGCCTTCCTCGCCAGCGCTGGCGAGCGGGTGCAGGTTCTGCGCGATCCGCTTGAAGCCGTGAAAGGCGCGCACCTGGTTACCACGGACGTGTGGGCATCGATGGGCCAGGAAGAAGAGATCGCCGAACGTCACAAGCTGTTCAAGCCCTATCAGGTCACCCGTGCACTGCTCGACAGCGCCGCAGAAGACGTGCTGTTCCTGCATTGCCTGCCGGCACACCGCGGCGAGGAAATCAGCCAAGACCTGCTCGACGACCCGCGCTCGGTTGCATGGGACCAGGCGGAAAACCGTTTGCACGCACAAAAGGCGTTGCTCGAATTTCTGGTCGAGCCGGCTTACCACCACGCATGAGTCAGGCGCTGCTGAAACTGCGCGAGCTGAATTGCGGCTATCACGAACACAGGGTCGTGCAGAACCTCAATCTGCACCTCAATGCCGGCGATATAGGCTGCCTGCTCGGCCCCTCCGGCTGCGGCAAGACCACCACATTGCGGGCGATCGCTGGCTTCGAGCAGGTTCTCGAAGGCGAAATCCTGCTGGCCGACGAAGTGATTTCCCGGGCGGGCTACACCCTCGCGCCGGAGAAACGTCGGATCGGCATGGTGTTTCAGGATTACGCCCTGTTCCCGCACCTGACGGTCAGCGAGAACATCGGTTTCGGCATCCGCAAGCAGCCTGACTGCAAACGCATCACCGACGAGTTGCTGGAGCTGGTCAAGCTCGAACACCTGGGCAAGCGCTATCCCCATGAACTGTCCGGCGGGCAACAGCAACGTGTCGCCCTGGCTCGCGCCCTGGCCCCGGAGCCGCGCCTGCTGCTGCTCGACGAACCCTTCTCCAACCTCGATGGCGAACTGCGCAGGCGTTTAAGTCGCGAAGTCCGTGACATTCTCAAGAGTCGCGGCACCAGCGCCATTCTGGTTACCCACGATCAGGAAGAAGCGTTCGCCGTCAGCGATCATGTCGGCGTCTTCAAACAGGGCAAGCTGGAGCAGTGGGATACCCCCTACAACCTCTACCACGAGCCGTTGACGCCGTTTGTCGCGAGCTTTATCGGCCAGGGCTATTTCATTCGCGGACAGTTGCTCAGCCCGGACACGGTACAGACCGAACTCGGCGTGATTCACGGTAACCGTGCCTATATCTGGCCGAGCGGTAGCGCCGTGGATGTGCTGTTGCGCCCCGACGATATCGTTTACCAGCCGGACAGCCCGCTCAAGGCATTGATAGTCGGCAAGACCTTCCTCGGTGCCGCCACCCTGTATCGCCTGCAACTGCCGACGGGCAGCCAGCTGGAATCGATCTTCCCCAGCCATGCCGACCACCTGCCTGGCGAGTCCGTCGGCATCCGCGTCGCTGCCGACCATCTGGTGATCTTCCCCGCACCCGGCAGCGTTGCGACTCAGGTCGACCTCGGTGAATCGGGCGTGCGCCGCTATAGCAGCGACAGCTAGCAGGCTTTCCAACCCGCCAAGCTTTCGAAGCCCGGATGCAATCCGGGTATCTCTCACCCAGTCAGAACGCCAACAGCGATCAAGCCTCGGGCAGATACAACCGGCCGCTGGCGACCAGCACCGCCTGACCGGCGATCTTCACCCGATCGCCCTCCAGCCGACACAGCAATTCACCGCCGCGGGCCGAACACTGGAACGCGCTCAATTCGCTCTTGCCCAGACGCTCGGCCCAGTAAGGCACGAGCATGCAATGGGTCGAACCGGTGACCGGATCCTCGTCGATGCCGATGAAGGGGGCGAAGTAGCGCGAAACGAAATCGTGATGCTCGCCCGCGGCGCTGATCAACATACCCAGGCCCGGCAACTCGGCAAGCGCCGGTAGATTCGGTTGAAAATCGCGCACGGCCGCCTCGCTCGGCAAAACCGCCAACAGCTCCTGAATACCCTCCTGGCCATATAGCGCCCAGACTTCCTGCGGCTGCATTCCCAGCGCACGCTCGACCGCACCCTGCGAATCCCAGCGCTGTATCGCCCGCACGGGGAAATCCAATACCAACCGCGCGCCTTCGCGGGTCACCCGTAGCGCACCCGACTGACAGGTGAAATCGAGCGTTGCATCAGTCTCGCCGTACTGCTCGAACAACACCAGCGCAGTGGCCAGCGTGGCATGGCCGCACAGCGGGACTTCAGCATTCGGGGTAAACCAGCGGATATGCCAGCGCGCGCCCTCCTTCACCACGAAAGCGGTTTCCGCAAGGTTGTGCTCGGCGGCGATCTGCTGCATCAGCGCTGGGCTGAGCCAGCTGTCCAGGCGGTAAACCATGGCCGGGTTGCCAGCGAAAGGCCTGCTGGTAAAAGCATCGACTTGGTGGAATTCGAGATGCATCGGTAAAGCTCCTGATCCTTGGTCAACAGAAGATGCCGCATAGGCAGCTGCAGCGACCGCCACAGCGGCGGGCAATTATGCCGGTACAGCTGCACTGTCTGAAGGCGCGGCGAACGAGCACGGTGCATGAAAACCGGTGAAAAATCCGCGAACACCTGCGTAAACGGCCGGAATCCGGCGCTCTACGACCTCTGGCACGGCTTCTGCTAAGACCAACCCCGGTCAGCACAACGGCGTGCCTGCCACACACATCCGACAACGACGTCATGGTCCCTCTCTCAGCGAGACAGGGGGGCCGTGGCGTTTTTTTTTTGCATTTTTGGCCTATCAGGAAGACCGCTATGCGCATGATCAAACTGTCCCTGCTGTCGCTGGCCGTTGCCAGCAGCACCATCAGCCACGCCGTTGTCGCCGAGGAGGCGTTCAGCAACCTGTTTACCCAGGGCAAACCGCTGCTCGATGTACGCTACCGCTACGAGCATGTCGATCAGGACAACTCGCTTAAACATGCCAATGCGCAAACCGTGCGCACCCGCATCGGTTTCCAGAGCGGAAAATGGTACGGCCTGTCGGCGCTGATCGAAGCGGATAACGTCAGCCGTATCGGCGATGCCGCCTATAACAATTTCCGCAACGGCCAAACCGACTACTCCGTGGTCGCCGACCCGGACGGCAGCGAAATCAATCAAGCCTTGTTGCGCTACGACCACAAGTACGGCAGCGCCGTACTCGGGCGCCAGCGCATCAACCTGGACAACCAGCGCTTCGTCGGCGGCGTGGCCTGGCGGCAGAACGAACAGACCTACGACGGCGTGCTCGGCCAGCTGAAACCGTTGGACGGCCTGACCCTGACCTACGCCTATATCGACAATATCAACAGCATCTTCGGCCCCGGCAATGGCCGCTTCGACACCGCCGCCAACCAGGCCAATATCGAAGGCCACAGCCACCTGCTGAACGTCCAGTACGTGTTGATGCCGGAACTGACCGCGACCGCCTATCAGTACCGCCTGGGCCTCGACAACCTGGCCGCCGGCGGTCAGTCGAGCAAGACCACCGGCCTACGCCTCAACGGCGCTATCTCGGGCATCAGCTACGCCCTGGAATATGCCAGACAACGCGACCTCAGCGACTATGCCGACAACAGCCGCGACCAGGACAGCGACTACTACCTGGCCGAGCTGGGCTACACGGTCAAAGGCGTTTCTCTCAAAGGTGGCTACGAAGTACTCGGCGGCGACGCGGGCCCGGGTAACCGCGCGTTCCAGACGCCGCTGGCGACCAAGCACGCGTTTCAGGGCTGGGCCGACGTGTTCCTGCTGACGCCGCCCGCAGGTATCGAGGACAGCTATGTCGGCGGCAGCGCGCCGCTGTTCGGCGGCACCCTGGCCGCCTGGTACCACGACTTCCGCGCCGAAACAGGCAGCAGCCAGTATGGCGAAGAACTCGACCTCTCCTATGCCCATGCGGTGCCAGGGGTGAAGGGCCTGACCGGCCTGCTCAAGTACGCCAGCTACGACGCCGACGACTTCGCCGTGGATACCGACAAGCTCTGGGTGCAACTGCAGTACAGCTACTGATGATCCTGGCCCCGCCATGCGGGGCCTTTGCCATTTTGCCCGCAGCGACCGCGCTGCGGGCTTCCGGGAGACTCACCATGCTCAAGCCCATCATTTCTGGCCTGTTGCTCAGCCTCACCCTGTTCAGCGGTCCCAGCCTGGCGGCGATCAGCGCCGCCGAAGCGATGAACCTGTCCGGCATGCAGCGCATGCTCAGCCAGCGTATCGCCAAAACCTACCTGATGATCGGCGCCGATATCCGTCCCGATCAAGCCGCGCAGCAGCTCGACCAAAGCATCGCCAAATTCGAGAGCAATTACCTCGCACTCAACGAATACGCGCCCACACCGCAGATCGAAAACGCACTGCGCGAAGTCGGGCAAACCTGGCAGCAATACCGCGAACTGGCGCTGTCGCACCCTGACAAACAGCAGGCCGTGAGCGTGCTCGAACTCAGTGATCGCTTGCTGATGCAGAGCGAGTCGGTGGTGCAACTGCTGGAGCAGCACAGCGGCGGACAGAGCGCCCGCCTGGTCAACCGCAGCGGCCGGCAGCGCATGCTCAGCCAGCGTATCGCCAAACTCTACCTGGCCATCAGCTGGCAATTGCCGGTCGCCGACCTGCAGCAGAACTTTAACCAGGCGGTCGGCGAATTCGAGGTGGCGCTCGACGAGCTGAAACAGGCTAGCCAGAACACCCCGGATATCGCCAAGGGCCTGCGTCAGGCCGAAGCGCAATGGCGCTTCAGCCGCGCCGGCTTCAAACTCTCGGCGGAATCGCGCTATGTGCCCACGGTGATCACCACCACCACCGAAACCCTGCTCTGGCAGATGAACGAACTGACCAGCCAATACGAAGGGGTAATGCTCGCCGGTCGCTGATACGGTTGCCAGGGGACTGCAGGGGCGGCCGTGGCCGCCATGCTTTGGCGCGTAGATGGAGCGACCTGTAGCCCTGTCGCCCGGATGAAATCCGGGGCCGATGCCCGGCGTTAAACCGCTCCCGGATTGCGCCTAAGGCTTATTCGGGCTACGAGACCGTGCCGATCCCGCAATCCCTCAAACACCTGTGGACAGCTCGCAACGACTATCGGCTGACAACTGAAAACGCGTGCCTCACCCTTCGCTGCGCACCCGCTTCACCGCATCCAGCCAACCCTCATAAAGTGTGCCGCGGCGAACCTCGTCCATGCGCGGGTCGAAGCGCTGCTGGCGATGCCAATGGTTGGCGATGCTTTCCAGATCCTCGTACAGGCCGGCCTGCAAACCCGCCAGATAGGCCACGCCGAGCGCAGTGGTTTCGGTGACCACGGGGCGCTCGACCGGCACGCCGAGAATGTCGGCGAGAAACTGCATGACCCAGTTGTTCTCCACCATGCCGCCATCCACGCGCAATGCGCTGGGCTCGGCGGCGCCATCCTGGCGCATGGCTTCAAGCAGATCACGGGTCTGGTAGCACACCGATTGCAGGCCGGCGGTGACGATTTCCTTGATCCCAGTATCGCGGGTCAGACCGAAGATCGCGCCGCGGGCTTTCGGGTCCCAATAAGGTGCACCGAGACCGGTAAAAGCCGGCACCAGGTAGACTCCGCAGGCTTCGCCGGTGGCCTCGGCCAGCGCCTCGCTGTCGCGCGCATGGCTGATCAGCTTGATCCCGTCGCGCAGCCATTGCACCGCCGCGCCGGCAACGAAGATGCTGCCCTCCACGGCGTAGGTGACCTTGCCACCCAGGCGATAGCCGACGGTGGTGAGCAGGCGATTCTTCGAGGTTACCGGCGTATCCCCGGTGTTCTGGATCATGAAGCAGCCGGTGCCATAAGTGCTTTTGACCATGCCGGGCTGAAAGCACGCCTGGCCAACCAGCGCCGCCTGCTGATCACCCGCCATGCCCAAAACCGGTATCGCGGCGCCGAGCAACTCGGCATCGACACGGCCGAACTCGGCGGCGCAATCGAGCACCTCGGGCAGCATGCTGGCGGGAATCCCGAACAGCGCGAGCAATTCCTCGTCCCATTGCTGGGTGTGGATATTAAACAGCGAGGTGCGCGACGCGTTGCTCGCGTCGGTTTTATGCGAGCGGCCGCCGGTCAGGCGCCACAGCAGGAAGCTATCGACGGTGCCAAAGCGCAGCTCGCCGCGTTCGGCACGCTCGCGGGCGCCCGGTACGTTATGCAGGATCCAGCGCAGCTTGGTCGCGGAAAAATACGGGTCGATCAACAGGCCGGTTTTCGCTGCGACCATCGGCTCATGGCCCGCGGCCTTCAGCTCGGCGCAGTAGTCGGCGGTACGACGATCCTGCCAGACGATCGCCCGGTAGATCGGCTCGCCACTTTGCGCATCCCACACCAGGGTGGTCTCACGCTGGTTGGTGATGCCAATGGCGGTGATCCGCTCGGCGCTGACACCGCTGCTCTGCAACGCCTCGCGGCATACCTGGAGGGTGCTCTGCCAGAGCTCCTCGCCCTCATGCTCGACCCAGCCGTCATGCGGGAAAAACTGGGTGAACTCCTGCTGCGCACTCGCCACCCGCTCGCCCTCGCGGCTGAACACGATAGCGCGGCTGCTGGTGGTGCCTTGGTCGATGGCTAGCAGGTAGTGGGACATGCGAGGGTTCCTTGTTGTAATTGTAGAATTTATTCGACTTGCAGCGTGTGGCCTAGGACCGCCCAAGCGCCGCGAAGGTCGCACGGGTCAACTGCGCCAGCACCTCGGCCGCCAATTCGACCTCCAGCCCCCGCCGCCCGGCGCTGACATAAATGCTCGGGTACTGCTCGGCGGACACGTCGATAAAGGTGCGCAAGGCTTTTTTCTGCCCCAACGGGCTGATCCCGCCCAGCAGGTAGCCGGTGGAACGTTGCGCCGCCGCGGGATCGGCCATCTCGACCTTTTTTACCTTGGCCGCCAGGGCCAGGGCCTTGAGGTCCAGACTGCCTGCTACCGGCACCACGGCTACCAGTAACTCGCCCTTTTCGCTGGCCGCGAGCAGTGTCTTGAATACCCGCTCGGGCTGCAGATCAAGCTTTTCCGCGGCCTCTAGCCCATAGGACGCAGCCTTGGGGTCGTGGCTGTAACTGTGCACCCGATGCTCGGCCCGGTGCTTCTTCAACAGATCGATCGCTGGGGTCATGTTCGAATGTGAAAATAGTCTGGCAAGGTCTGCGTACCTTAGCCGAAAAATTTCCGCAGCGGCAGCCTATAATATCGCGTGCCCTCAGGACCCTTGCGCTCATGACCCTGCCTCCCCGCCAGCAAGCCATACTCGAACTCGCCCGCGAACGCGGCTATGTCAGCATCGACGAACTCGCCCAGGCCTTCAGCGTCACCCCGCAAACCATCCGTCGCGACATCAACCAGCTCGCCGAACAGAGGCTGTTGCGGCGCACCCATGGCGGCGCCGCGAGCGAAGCGTCGAGCACCCAGAACACCGCCTACAGCATGCGCGCCGGGCAGATGCGCGAGGAAAAGCAGCGCATCGCCGAGGCCATCGCCAGCCATATTCCCGACCACGCGTCGCTGTTCATCAACATCGGCACCACCACCGAGGCGATTGCCCGCGCACTGCTCGGCCACAAGGGCTTGAAGATCATCACCAACAACCTGCACGTCGCCGCGCAGCTCAGCGCCAAGGCGGATTTCGAGGTATTGGTGGCCGGCGGCACGGTACGCAGCGACGGCGGCGTGGTGGGTCAGGCGGCGGTGGATTTCATCCATCAGTTCAAGGTCGACTTCGCCCTGGTCGGCATCAGCGGCATCGACGAAGACGGCAGCCTGCTCGACTTCGACTACCAGGAAGTGCGGGTATCCCAGGCGATCATCGAGAACGCGCGCCAGGTCTTTCTTGCCGCAGACTCCAGCAAATTCGGCCGCAATGCTGTGGTGCGCCTGGGCTCGATCACCCTGGTCGACCGGGTATTCACCGACGTCCAACCGGCCCCCGCCATCGCCCAACTACTGGCACAGAACAAAGTACACCTCGATCTCGCCTGATCGCCGCAACGCCATCGCGCCCCGCCTCTCCCCTCTCGAATGACCGCTAAGCGCGAAATCGCGCTCAGGGGTGGCGTGCGGGTAAATATTGGTCTAGCATATTTTCGAAATCGAACATAACGACGTTCACTTTCGACTTTTCGGTGCTGCCATGTCCACTCGAGCAAACGCTATTAGCCCACTCGCCGAAGTTTATGACCTCGCGGTCGTTGGCGGCGGCATCAATGGCGTAGGCATTGCCGCCGACGCTGCCGGTCGCGGCCTGTCCGTATTCCTTTGCGAAAAGGACGACCTGGCGCAACACACCTCCTCAGCCAGCAGCAAGCTGATTCACGGCGGCCTGCGCTACCTCGAACATTATGAATTCCGCCTGGTGCGCGAAGCCTTGGCCGAGCGCGAAGTGCTGCTGGCCAAGGCACCGCATATCGTCAAGCCGATGCGCTTCATCCTGCCGCATCGCCCGCACCTGCGGCCGGCCTGGATGATTCGCGCCGGGCTGTTTCTCTACGACCACCTCGGCAAGCGGGAAAAACTGCCCGGTTCGCGCGGCTTGCGCTTCGACGCGAGCAGCCCACTGAAGGCGGAAATCACCCGCGGTTTCGAATACTCCGATTGCTGGGTCGACGACGCCCGCCTGGTGGTGCTCAACGCCATGGCCGCGCGTGAAAAAGGCGCCCACGTGCACACCCGCACCCGCTGCGTCAGTGCGCGGCGCAGTAAAGGCCTGTGGCACATCCACCTGGAACGTGCCGATGGCAGCCTCTATTCGATCCGCGCCCGCGCCCTGGTGAACGCCGCCGGTCCCTGGGTCGCACGCTTCATCCGCGACGACCTGAAGCAGCGCTCGCCCTATGGTATCCGCCTGATCCAGGGCAGCCACATCATCGTGCCGAAGCTGTTCGATACCGAGCAGTCCTACATTCTGCAAAACGAGGACCGGCGCATCGTCTTCGCCATCCCCTATCTCGACAACTTCACCATGATCGGCACCACCGACCGCGAATACCAGGGCGACCCGGCGCAGGTGGCGATCAGCGAGGAAGAAACCGATTACCTGCTGCAGGTGGTCAATGCCCACTTCAAGAAGCAGATCGGCCGCGACGACATCCTGCACAGCTTCGCCGGTGTCAGGCCGCTGTGCGACGACGAGTCCGACGATCCCTCGGCCGTGACCCGCGACTACACCCTGGCGCTCTCCGCCGAACCGGGCGAAGCGCCATTGCTCTCGGTGTTCGGCGGCAAGCTGACCACCTACCGCAAACTGGCCGAATCGGCGCTGGCGCAACTGGCGCCATTCTTTCCAAAAATGCGCCCGAACTGGACCGCCAGTGCGCCCTTGCCCGGCGGCGAAGACCTGATCAGCCAAAGTGCTCTGGTCGACGCCCTGTGCACCCGCTTCGGCTGGCTGCCCACCAATATCGCCCGCCGCTGGGCCAGCTGCTACGGCAGCCGCAGTTGGGCGCTGCTCGACGGTGTGACGGTGATCGACGATCTCGGCGAACACCTGGGCGGCGGCCTCTATACCCGTGAGGCGGACTATCTGCGCGAACAGGAATGGGCCATCGACGCCGCCGATATCCTCTGGCGCCGCAGCAAACTCGGCCTGTTCATGACCCCGGAACAACAGGCGCGCCTGAACGACTATATCTGCAGCCAATCGCCACAGCGCCCGGGAGACGTCCACGTGGCCTGAACACAGCCAGCAGCAGCGACTTTCGACAGTTGATCTCCACCCCGCCGATTCCCCGAGAGGCGGGGTTTTTTTATGCGTTTTAGGTTCTGTTCTGGTAATAGCCGGACTGCAGGCGCTAGTCACCGTAGGATGGGTTGAGCGCAGCGATACCCATCAAGCGGTTTATGCTCGTACACGCTGGTATGGCGACTGGCGATGATGGGTTGCGGCGCCTTGCTTCTGCTGACAGCAGGTTAATTCGCGAGCGCCGAACCCATCCTACGAGTTCGATAGCGTTAGCCACCACACCGGCTGGCACGAACACTGGCCGCAATGGCGCGACCGACCTATTGAATGTAAGACAGCTCGGGAGCAGGCGAGTGAGCAAATTGAGCCCCGCTGAGCTGCTGCGCCTGCAGATATGGCAACACCGCCGCCAATAACGGCTCCTTGAACGCCTCCTGGAAACGGTGGGCCAGGCCGGGGATCAGTTTCAGTTTGCTGCCCTTGATATGCGCGGCCACGTGCACGCCATGCATCACCGGCAGCAGCGGGTCGGCGGTGCCGTGGACCACCAGGGTCGGGACGCGCAGGCGGTTGAGCAGTTCGACGCGGCTGGGCTCCGCCAGGATCGCCAACAATTGTCGTTGCACGCCGTCCGGGTTGAAGGCGCGGTCGTAGGCGACTTGCGCCTGATGCAGCAGCAATTGACGGTCGTCGGTAATCGTCGGGCTGCCGAGGGCGGCGAGCAAATCCGCTTGTTGCTCAAGGGCTATCTCGCGGCTCGGAGCCTCGCGTTTAGCCAGCAGCGCGAGCAAGGCCGTGCTGGGCGCCGGCAAGCCCTGGGCACTGGAGCTGGTCATGATCAGGGTCAGGCTCTGCACCCGTTCGGGCGCCAGGTCGGCCAGGTGCTGCGCGATCATCCCGCCCATGCTCGCACCCAACACATGGAATTGACGCACGCCCAGGGCATCCATCAAACCCAGGGCGTCGAGGGCCATATCGCGCAGCGTATAAGGGGCCGAAACCGACAGCCCCACACGGTAGCGCAGCGCTTCGTAGCCGAGATTGATCTCTGGAGCCGTCTGGGTCCAGGTGCTCAGGCCCGCGTCGCGGTTGTCGAAGCGGATCACCCGGAAACCTTGCTGACACAGGCGTACGACTACTTCATCAGGCCAGTGGATCAGTTGCCCACCGAGGCCCATGACCATCAACAGCGCCGGATCGCTGTCGCGGCCGATGCTTTGATAGGCCAGCGTCACCTCGCCCAGAGCGGCCTGTTCGGTCGGTACCCGCGGATCGCAACGCTCGGCGGCAATAGCAGGCAAGCCGCACAAGAGTGCGGCAAGAAGAATCAACATACGCATGAAAACACCAAAAATGCAGAACCCCATTAAGGCGCGAGTTTGCTGACATTCGGTGCGGCGCGCTGCCACAAAACCATGACAATTTGATGAATATCGCCGGGCGGTCGTCGGCGCTGTGACTTCAGCCAGCGCTTACTTGTTGAGGTGACGGAACGTGCAGTCCCAATCGGCGGGTAGCGCCTGACCGCGCAGTTCGTTGATGCGCTCCAGATAAATGCGGTACAGCCTGTGCTTGGGATGAGTAACGCGCAGCTGCTGAAAACCGTGCTCGGCCAGATCCCAGCGCCGCGCGCGATAGTGCGCCAGGGCATCCTCATAGTGCGCGAGCGCTGCACGCTGCGCATCGCTCAGTTCGGTAACAAGGCCGAGCGGTTCGAACGCATCAACCGGTTCGTTCTTGCCTTTCACCAACAGACGGTCGATGAACCGAAAGGCGATATCGGGATTTTCCCTGGCAGTGCTGGTACCGACCAAGATATGCACGCCGTAGAACTTGGTCAGGCTTTCCAGGCGCGAGCCGAGGTTCACCGCATCGCCGAGCACGGTATAGGCCTTGCGGTATTGCGAGCCCATGTCGCCGACGTTCATCAAGCCACTGTTGAGGCCGATGCCGATGTCGATTTCCGGCATATTGCGCGCGCGCAGCTCGCTGCGTAGGCGCTCGGTCACGGCGATCATTTCCAGCGCCGCCAATACCGCATTGCGGCGGTGCTGCGGATCGGCCAAGGGGGCGCCCCAGAACGCCATGACCATATCGCCGACGTATTTATCGATGGTGCCGCCATGACGAAAGATTACTTCGGTGATGGGCGTGAAGTAGAAATTCAGCAGGGTCTTCAGATCGGCGGCGCTGAGGCTTTCCGAGATGCTGGTAAAGCTGCGGATATCAGCGAACAGCACGGTCATTTCCCGGCTCTGGCCATCCATCGAATAGCGTTGCGGCGCGTCGAGCATCTGCTGGATATGCGCCGCCGGCACGTATTGGCCGAACATGCTGGTGACCGCCTGGCGCGCCCGGCTCTCGCGGACGAAACCTTCGAACATGAACCAGCCGGCCAGCGCCAGCACCAACAGATAGGTGCTGGCCAGGGGCAAATCCAGGCCGTTGCGCACCCATAGGAGTAGATTCAGCCCGGTCCATCCCACCAGCGCACCGAAACTCAGGCCCGCCTGCAACCAGGGCGAGCGCCGCGGCATCAGCACGATCAGCAGCAAGCCGGTCAAGAGTAATTGGGTGAAGGTGACGCCGGGCTCCCAGGCCGGCCGATAGGGGAAGCGGCTGCTCAGCAGGCCGTGGATCACGTTGGCATGCACCTCGACGCCGGGAAATGCCGTGGCCAGGGGCGTGTTGACCAGATCGAAAAGACCGATGGCTGAGCCGCCGACCAGCACAATGGCGCCTTCCAGGCCGAGTTGTTCGGCGGGCTCATGCAGGATGCGCCAGGCAGGCAGATAGCGCACCGGGGTGGATTTGCCGTGATAGGGCACCAACACCCGTCCCAGGCCGTCGGTATACAGCGGCTTGTCGCTCAATTGCACGGCGGACACCGCCAACACCTCGCCGATGGCGGCAAAGCGCACATCCAGCTCCTCGACCAGCATAAAACTCATGGCAGCGGCCAGAGCCAGCGATGGGTAGACCTGACCGTCATGGGCCATCAGCAGGGGCGTGCGGCGGATCACCCCGTCGGCATCGGCGAAGGTGGTGACGAAGCCGCCGCTATGGGCAGCGTTGGCGATCACCGGGATATTGCCGGTGAAGCCGGCTTTGCTGAGCATCACCGGCACCCGGCGTTCACCCGTTGCGCTAACCGCGGCGCTGGTCAACGAGGCAACCGGCGGCGGCAGTTGCCCGCTGCGGTGTTCGGCGCTGTTCTGAAAAAAGAACCCCAGCACGGTATCCGTGCCTTGCAAGGCCTGGGCAAAGCGACGGTCCGGATTCCATTGCGCGCTGAGCGCCTCGACCTGCGGCAACGCGAGATTGTTACCGGGTTGCTGCTTCAGCCAGGCGATAAAGGCCGATTCCTCAGGTTCGGCGAACACCACGTCGAAAGCGATCACAGTGGCGCCGGCTCGGGTCAGTTGTTCGGTAAGCAACGCCAGCTTGTCGCGGCTCCATGGCCAACGCCCCTCATGGACCAGCGACTGTTCGTCGATATCGGCGATGACAATCGGCGTGGTTTGCGGCATCTGCTCATAGTGGGCGCTGAGCCACATACGCCAGTCGTACCAGATGAAGTCCAGGCGATTGAGCAGGCTGCGGTCGGCCACTTGCGACGACAACTGCAAGGCGATCACCAACCCCAGCACCAACGCCCCGACCAAGCGCAGCCAGTGCCTACGCAGGACGACGGACGCTGATTTCAACGGCTAGCCCTAAAAAGCCATTGGCTTATGAGCGATCGCAATAGTGGTAATTCCAAACCTGACTCCTAGACTAGCAGAACAACAATTTCATCTTTGCAGGGAGCTCGACCGACCAGTGACCAATGCCTTAGCGTTGCCATCCGCGTTCTCCTTCAGACTTCGGCCGTGGCTGGTCACGCCCCTGGCGTTGATCTGCCTGTGGAGCGCTCAGCTCAGTGCGCAAACCCCGCCCAACCAGCGTAGCCCAATCGCCCGGCAAATAGCCGAACTGCTACAGCGTCAACAGCACCAGCCGGCCTATGAAATAGCCGTGCAGCACCTGGACGAAGCAGAAGGCGACCCCGACTTCGATTTCTATTACGGCCTGGCCGCGCTCGAGACCGGGCACGCAGAGGAAGCCAGCTTCGTCTTCGAGCGGCTGGTGACGCAGTACCCGGAGAACGATCGGTATCGCCTGGAATACGCCCGCGCGCTTTACCAGATCAAACGTCACGCGGAAGCGGAAAGCCAGTTCCGCCTGGTGTTGGAGCACAACCCGCCGGCGGCGGTAGTCAGCAATATCCAGCATTTCCTCGATCAGCTACTGCGTGAGCAGGAAGCGGTCAGCAAGCGCTGGGAAGGCTTCGTCGAGATCGGCGGCGGCTACGACAGCAATATCAACAACGCCACCGGCGACCGGGTGATCGGCCTGTTCGAGCTGCCGGACAGCGCCCTGGAAACCGACAGCCCTTACCTGTCGGCGCGCACCCTGATCAAATACCACTGGCCGTTTTCCCAACGCAATCGCGCCTTCGTGCAACTGCACAGCGAGCACAAGTACAACACCGAGAACAGCGATTTCGACCTCGATACCCTGGGCCTGACCAGCGCCTGGGTGCATCAACGCGGCGCCGAGCAGTTCCAGGCCGGCCTGCAATACCAGCACACCTGGCTGGATGGCGAGGCTTATCAGCGCTCCGCCGGCTTCTTCGGCCAGTGGCGCCACTACTGGGGCACCCAGATAGCGACTACGCTGTATTCAGGCCTGTTCGACAAGCACTCCTTCCAGCTCGACGAATTGGACGTGCTGCAACCGATCGTCAGCGCCCAACTACAGCTACTCGACGACAGCTTGCTGCATCAGTTCTCCCTCGGTGCGGGTACGGAAAATCCACGGCTATCCAGCGGCCGACACCTGGCCAAGGATTTCACCTTCGCCGGTTATCAGCTGTTCTGGCAGGCCTCCGACGATTGGCAGCCCTACGCCGGGGTATCCGCATTCAGCGGCCACTACAAGGACCGCCACCCGGTGTTCGGCGAGCGCCGCGAGGACGATGCCTACCAACTTACCGCCGGCCTGACCCACCGCCTGGCGAAAAAACTCAACCTCACCCTGGAGACCAGCTACACCGATAACGACAGCAACCTGAGCCTGTACGAATACACCCGCTGGCGGGTGGAGGCGCGTTTGCAACGAGCGTTTTGACAGGCCGTTGAGTTAGGAGGAGATATGCAGAAGCTATCCTGGCCGTGCGTCGCGCTCTGTCTGGTTGTGAGTCTGTTTCTATTGCCGGCCAATGCCGCCGAGCAAGCCGCCCAGGTGATTCTCGCCCGCGATGCCCAGGCGCTCGGCGCGGACGGCGTGACACGCACCTTGGCCCGGCGCGACAAGGTCTTCGTTGGCGATACCCTGACCACCGCCGGCTCCGGCATGCTGCAGGTGCGCTTCGTCGACAAGGCCTTGCTGACCCTGCGCGAGAACAGCCGCTTTCGCATCGAAACCTATGCCCCACCTACCGACGGCGGCGGCACGGTATTGATGCAGCTGGTCGAGGGTGGCTTTCGCACCATCACCGGCAGCATCGGCAAGGGTTCGCAGGATTCCTATAAAGTCACCACGGGCGCGGCCAGCATCGGCATTCGCGGCACTCACTACGAGGTCGTGCAGGAGTCGGCCAAGGCCATAGTGGTGGCCGTATGGCACGGCGCGATTAGCGTGGACAACGAAAACGGCAGCCTGGACCTCGGCCAGGATATGGACTTCAGCTATTCGCGCGTCGAAAGCGGGAAAGCGCCCGTCGGTCTGCTCGAGCCGCCAGCGGCATTCCAGCAGGGTCCGGTGACGACTCAGAACAACCCGCCGGCCAGCACTGAAGAAAACCAAGAAGCGGTAGCAGAAAACAGTTCCGAGACCAGCTCTGGCACCAGCACCAGCACCAGCACCACGACAGCGACCGGCAGCACGTCCAGCTCGTTCACCGCTACGGCGCCCACAACCACCCAAACTAGCCTTTCTCCCACGCTCGGCTCGACAACCACAGCCACCAGCCCGACGACGACCCAGACCCTGGACTTTACCGTCACCGATACCCAGTTACAGGAAACCCTGCAGCCCATTGAAACCGACCCCGTGGGCGATCCCTGGACGACCAAATCGACATATGACCCGCGTCTGTATGTTGCTGAGCTCGATCAGTTCACCGACCCCGCACGGCGCGACGCGGTGATAGTCACGCAGAATCCCGAGATCGTCCTGGCCACACTGATATCGCCCGACACGCCGACGCTGTACGACTTCGCCAATAACGGCCCGATCAGTTTCGATGTGAAATATTTCATCGATGACGGTTCTGCGGCGCCCGCGACCACCACGGTCAATATCCTCCTCGACAAGAACCACACCAGCCTGAATGCCCTGATCAGCGACATTCAGGAGCACCTGAGCGCCGCCAGCGCGCTGGTCGGGGTGCGCGAATCCACGCTCAATCCCGGCCATCTGGAGTTCTACACAGCAAACCCGTCGAACCTGCACCTGCATTTCGAGCTGATCAATTTCGATCTCTCCGCCAGCAGCGCCCAGGTGCTGGAAGTCGCAGCAGCCCTCGGCGGCCTGGTCGACGGCGCCTTCGCTTCGGGCTTCAGGGATGGCTACCCGATGCGAGCCGCTGTGGTGTTCGGGCAAGACGGCAAGCCTTCCGCCTTCCTGGCGCCGGAATTCAAGTCCAGCTCGACCGCCCAATCCGCCCTGGACGTTGGCCGCCAAGGTGACGCGGTATTACTGGATTACAACCCGACGGTAGGCGGGCGCAGCAATATCAGCTGGGGCCGTTGGGCCGCGTCGGCAGCCAACCCGATCCACATCTATGGCGAGATCAACACGCCCGACACCATCACCTCGTTCGAGGATGACTCGGCCTACTGGCTGACCGCCGAGGCCGCCACCGCCAGCCAATTGACCGGCAACCAGACTTTTCAGATGGGTAGCGCGCCGGTATTCCTGGGCACGGGTAGCGACGGCGCGGTGCAAGCCATGAGCGGCGGCTTCTCGGTCGATTTCACCACTGGCGCGATCAACAGCGGCTACCTGTCCCTGACCACCGCCAACCAGAACTGGAGCACCCAGTTCAACGGCAACTACACCAACGGCCATGCGCTAATGGACATCCATACCGGTTATATCAGCGGCAATGTCAATTGCAGTAACTGCGTGACCGGCAGCATCAGCGGCATCTTCGCCGCCCCGGGCGATCGCTTCGTCGGCGGCTATGACATGTTCAAGATCGACCAACCAGCGGTGAACAACCAGGGCGTGCTGCTGATGGAGCGCCAATAGCGGGTATGCACTGGCAACCCGCCAGCGCCATCAGGCCGGCAAGGCTTCGCGCAACTGCCGCGCCGCCGCCACCATATTCACCAACGCCGCTTCGGTCTCCGCCCAGGCGCGGGTCTTCAGGCCGCAATCCGGGTTGACCCACAGGCGCTCGGCGGGAATACGCCGCGCGGCCTTGCGCATCAGCTTGACCATCTCGGCGCTATCCGGCACCCGTGGCGAATGGATGTCGTAAACCCCAGGCCCTATATCGTTGGGGTAGTCGAATGCTTCGAATGCGTCCAGCAGCTCCATGTCCGAGCGCGAAGTTTCGATGGTAATGACATCGGCGTCCATGGCGGCGATGGCCTCGATCACATCGTTGAACTCGCTGTAGCACATATGGGTATGGATCTGCGTTTCGTCGCGCACCCCCGAAGCGCACAGACGGAACGCCTCAGTCGCCCACGCCAGGTATCCCGGCCATTGCGCCTTGCGCAGTGGCAGGCCTTCGCGGAACGCCGCTTCGTCGATCTGCACGATCCTGATCCCGGCCGCTTCCAGATCCAGCACCTCGTCGCGCAGCGCCAGGGCCAACTGCCGCGCCTGCGCCTCGCGGCTTATGTCCTCGCGCGGGAAGGACCACATCAGCATGGTCACCGGGCCGGTCAGCATGCCTTTCATCACCTTGCCGGTGAGACTTTGCGCATAGCGGATCCACTCCACCGTCATCGGCCGCGGGCGGCTCAGGTCGCCATAGATCAACGCCGGTTTGACGCAACGCGAACCGTAGCTCTGTACCCAACCGAAACGGCTGAAGGCGTAACCATCGAGCTGCTCGGCGAAATACTCGACCATGTCGTTGCGCTCGGCCTCGCCATGCACCAGCACGTCGAGACCGAGGTTTTCCTGCACTTCAACGGCATGGCGGATTTCGCTGTGCATCGCCTCGGTGTATTCGGTAGCCGACAACTTACCCTGCTTGAACGCCTGGCGTGCCAGACGGATCGAGGTGGTCTGGGGGAAGGAACCGATGGTGGTGGTGGGAAACGCCGGCAGCTGCAAACGTGCGCGCTGCTGTTCGATACGCGTGGCGAACGGTGACTGGCGCTGGCTGTCGGCAGCCGTGACGGCAGCCAGACGGGCCTGTACCGCCGGCTTGTGGATACGCGGCGATTGCGCGCGACTGGCCTGTATGGCGCGGCTTTCCGCCAGTGCGCTCTGTACCTGGGCATCTTGCGGGTGATTCAGCGCCCGGGTCAGCAGGGCGACTTCCGCGCACTTCTGCACGGCAAAGGCCAGCCAGCTTTTCAGCTCGGCATCCAGCTGGTCTTCGCGCTTGAGGTCGACCGGGCAGTGCAACAGCGAGCAGCTCGGCGCCACCCACAAGCGCTCACCCAAACGCTCCTGGGCCTGCTGCAGAATGGCCAGGGCTTTTTCCAGATCGGTGCGCCAGACATTACGCCCGTTGACCACACCGAGGGACAGCACCTTATAGGCCGGCAAGCGATCGAGAATGCTCGGGAACTGCTCGGGCGCGCGCACCAGGTCGATATGCAAGCCATCCACAGGCAGGCTGGCGGCCAGCCCGAGGTTATCCTCCAGGCCGGCGAAATAGGTGGCGATCAGCTTCTTGCCCGGCTCGCGTTGCAGCAGGTTGTAGGCTCGCTCGAAGGCATTCTTCCAGGCTTGCGGCAGGTCCAGCACCAGAATCGGCTCATCGATCTGCACCCATTCCACGCCCTGGGCCGCCAAACGCTGGAGGATTTCGCCGTAGACCGGCAACAGACGCTCCAGCAGTTCCAGGCGATCGAAACTCTTGTCTTCAGGGTCAGCCCCCTTGATTTTACCCAGCCATAAATAGGTCAGCGGGCCGATCAGTACCGGCTTGACCCTATGGCCCAGGGCGTGCGCCTCCTCTACTTCGTCGAACAACTGCTCCCAGCTCAGCTGGAACTGCTGATCGGCGCTGAACTCGGGGACCAGATAGTGGTAGTTGGTATCGAACCACTTGGTTAGCTCTTGAGCATGCAGCGTCTGGGCGTGGGCGCCGCCGCAGCAACCATGGCTGCCCTTGTTCCCCACAGCACCACGGGCCATGGCGAACAGCGTGTCCAGGGTCGGTTTGCCGTCTGCCGGACGGAAACGCTCGGGGATCACGCCGAAAGCCAGAGAATGATTGAGCACCTGGTCGTACCAGGCAAAGTCGCCGACCGGCAGCAACTCAATGCCGGCGTTTTTCTGCAACTGCCAGTGGGCGGCGCGCAGCTCGCGGCCCACCGCCTGCAGGCCGGCCTCATCCAGATCGCCCTTCCAGTAGGCTTCGAGGGCTTTCTTTAATTCACGGTCGGCGCCAATGCGCGGAAACCCCAGGGAATGGGACAGGGCCATGTTGAAACGCTCCATAGATAAACAAGATGGTGGCTATTCTCGGCAACCGACCATCG
This sequence comes from uncultured Pseudomonas sp., assembly GCF_946885955.1. The sequence goes on along the minus strand of NZ_CAMPHI010000031.1, from coordinate 25,603 downwards.
TGAGACAAACTCAACATATTCGCCTTGATCTATAGTTATCTTCATGTTCATCTAGCCAACATGACTGTAGGAGCGAGCTAGCTCGCGATGCTTTTTTAGCAAACCTGATCCGCGACATACTCTGGAGCCCCCATGCTCGAACTCCGCCACTTGAAAACCCTGCATGCCCTGCGCGAGAGCGAGAGCCTGGTGGATGCCGCCGAACGCCTGCACCTGACCCAGTCGGCGCTGTCGCACCAGTTCAAGGAGCTGGAAGAACGCTTGGGGATGCCGCTGTTCGTGCGTAAGACCAAACCGGTACGCTTCACCAGCGCCGGCTTGCGATTACTGCAACTGACCGATGCCGTGCTGCCACTGCTGCGCAGCGCCGAACGCGACCTGGCGCGGCTGGCCGGTGGCACCGCCGGGCGCCTGCATATGGCGATCGAGTGTCACAGCTGCTTCCAGTGGCTGATGCCGACCATCGACCAGTTCCGCGACGCCTGGCCGGAAGTGGAATTGGATCTGGCCTCGGGTTTCTCCTTCGCCCCGCTACCGGCGCTGGCCCGCGGCGACCTGGACCTGGTGGTGACCAGCGACCCGCTGGAACTGGCCGGCATCACCTACGTACCGCTGTTCACCTACGAAGCCATGCTCGCGGTGGCCAACCAGCACCCGTTGGCCAGCAAGCCGTTTATCCAGCCCGAAGACCTGGCCAGCGAGACGCTGATCACCTACCCGGTGGAGCGCGACCGCCTGGATATCTTCACCCGCTTCCTCGAACCGGCGGATGTCGAGCCGGCCCAGGTGCGCACCTCGGAACTGACTGTGATGATGATGCAATTGGTGGCCAGCGGCCGCGGGGTCTGCGGCCTGCCCAACTGGGCGCTGCACGAATACAGCTCGCGCGGCTACGTCACGGCCAAACGCCTGGGCGAAAAAGGCCTGTTCGCTACACTCTATGCGGGGATTCGCACCGACATGCTCGACTCGCCGTTTATGCGCGACTTCCTGCTCACCGCCAAAGACACCTCGTTCGCCAACCTCGAAGGGGTCAGCGTGGCGCGCGCCTGACAGCCCGAAGACGGAGCAGCCGCATGAATCGACTTATCCCCTTGCTGTTCGGCCTGCTGCTGGTCGACAGCCTGGCCATGGCCCAACCGCCTTTTGCTGGGCCACCCGCGGAAGCCCGCGCCGCCTGCGCCGGACAGGCCGCAGGGAGCGCGTGCAGCTTCCAGACGCCGCGTGGCCAGTTACAAGGCAGCTGCCGCCAGGTACCCGAAGGAACCGCCTGCGTACCGAGCGGCGGCCATGCGGCGCCGGGCGCCATGCAGGAGCCTCCGGGCGGTGCCCGTCCGCACACTGAAGAAATCGCGGCTACGCCGAGCAACACCACGCCTGTAGCCAGCCGCATACCCGATACCAACCAGGGCAGTTGCTTCGACAGCCAACGCATCATCCCCTGCCCTGCCGCCGGCCAACCTTGGCACGGCCAGGACGCCCAGTACGCGGGGGCGACGCCCAGCTATCAGGACAACGCAGACGGCACCCTGAGCGACCTGGTGACCGGCCTTATGTGGCAGCAGCGCCACAATCCGGATCGCCTCGACTGGTACAGCGCCCGCCAGGAGTGCAGCGCACTGCGCCTGGGCGGATATGCCGACTGGCGCCTGCCGAGTATTCACGAGCTGTACTCGATTACCGATTACCGCGGCGCGGTGGGCCGCCGCCCCTACCTGAACGAGCTGTTCGAGATCCGCGCGCCGGATTCGCTGTCCCAAACCGATAACTTCGCCAGCAGCCATCGCCCGGAAATGATGGGCCAGACCTGGTCGGCCACCCTCTACGCCGGCCAGCACTGGGATCGTCCCGGAATGGAGGCGGCCTTTTTCATGAACTTCCTCGATGGCCGGATCAAGCAGGCGCCGACCCGTGGCCGGGAGGGCCTGTTCCATCGCTGCGTGCGCGGCCCGGCCTGGGGCGCCAACGCTTTCGTCGATAATCAGGATGGCAGCGTAAGCGATCAGGCCAGTGGCCTGACCTGGCAGCAGCGCGACGATGGTCGCACGCGTGACTGGCCTGCCGCCCTGGCCTACTGCGAGGCCCTGAACCTGGCCGGCCATAGCGACTGGCGCCTGCCCAACGTCAAGGAGCTGCAAAGCATCGTCGACTACAGCCGGCCGGCGCCGGCCATCGACCAGCGCTACCTGCAGCTGAGCGACCCGGCCGCCTGGTTCTGGTCGTCCACCACCCTTGGCGACAACATCGCCCAGGCCACCTACGTCTGCTTCGGCAAGTGCACCTCGGTGGAGGGTGTCGATGTGCACGGCGCCGGTGCGCAGCGCAGCGACCCCAAGCAGGGCCAGGCTCGCGCCGAGCAATCCCAGGGCGGTCAGCGCGACGAAATCAGGATCGATAACCTGGTGCGCTGCGTGCGCTGACTAAGGCCACCCCTTCGACCGCACCGGGCAAAGGCTCGACGCGGTTGCGGCCCAGATGTTTGGCGCGGTAAAGATTGGCGTCGGCCTCGCCCAGCATGCGATCCACACACCCCTGGCTGAGGTCGCCGCACAGGCCCATGCTCATGGTGACGTGGAGTTGCTCATGCACCTCATGCCAGGGATGGGCCTCGATCGCTTGGCGCAAGCTGTCGCAGAGCTGCCAGGCCTGTTCCGGCGAAGTCTCGGCGAAGGCGATGACGAACTCCTCGCCGCCGTGACGGGCAACCACATCACTCTTGCGCACGTGTTCGCTAAGTAGCCGGCCAATACGCCGCAGCACCTCGTCACCGACCGCATGGGAGTAGTTGTCGTTGATCTGTTTGAAATGATCGAGATCCCCAAGCATCAGAGTCAGGGGATGCTCGTAGCGCTGCGCCTGATCGAGCAACCGATTGGCCTGCTCGGCGAAATGGCGGCGATTGTAGAGCAGGGTCAAGGGATCGCGGATGCTCAGCTCGCGCAACTGCTCGTGGGCCTGGGTCAGGTCCGCGCTCATGCGGTTGAAGGCCTCCCCGAGCAGACCGATTTCATCGCGCGAACGCACCTGCACCGGTTCCTGTAGACGTCCTCGCGCGCCCATGTGGCGAACCGCCCGGGTCAGTTTGTCGAGGTCGAGACTCATGCGCCGGGCCACCAACAGGCCGAGTAACACCGCCAGGCTGCCGGCGATGGCGAAACCGGTGAGCAGGGCGCGACGCATGGCCGAAAGGTAGAGCAGATCCTGTGGCGACAGATTGGGCTCGCCCAAGGGCACGGCCTGGGCCACCAGGCGCCCCTGCAACAATACCGGGAAGGCTTCGCCCAGGCGCTTCACGGGAAATTGCTCGCCATACTGAAAATCGCCACCTGGCTTGAGCACCCGCCCCTCCGGGTCGAGCAGAAGGAACTTGAACGGTGGCCGTTCACGGCGCTCGAAGAAAGACTCCTCGCGTGCCGGTGGTTCACCCCGGGGGCCGGGCGCAGGTCGATTGCGGTGTTCGACAAAACGCGGGAAGGGCTCACTCGCTACCGCCTGCTGCCAGGAGCCGTATCGCTCGATATAAGCCGCCACGTCATCGCGGAACTTGCCGAACGCGTCATCCAGTATCGACTGACGAAAATCGTCCATCAGCAGCCAGTAAGCGACGCCGCCAACCAGGGCGGAACTCGCCAGACTGATCAGCAGCAGGGTGATCGTCAGCTTGGCGCGCAACTTCACATGCAACATCCTCGTTTTAGGGTTATTCCACGCACGATACGTGCAGCAGCGGCGCGTTCCGTGGCGGACCGGCGCTGCTGTTCGGGTAAAAACGGCCAGGCTACTGCCGGTTTGGGTGATCCCGGCAGAGGGATAGTCGCGGGCACCACTGGCTCAGGGCTAAGGATACCTCGCACGCCAATCTGAAAGGAGTCGACGTGCGACGTTGAGCTTTCCGCTGGCAACCCAATCCGATCGCGATCCCTTAGATCCGATGTTTATTCGTAAGGCCCGCGACGTTGCAGGGTGGATCGGTAGCCCGGACAAGCCCCAGCGCAATCCGGCAAGACTCAAGTTCTTCCCGGATTTCATGCGGACTACAGGGGGCTATCAACCGAGCTTGCGCCGACGCATCAGGCGATAAGCCGCTGGCAGTACGAACAACGACAACAATGGCGCGCTGAGCATGCCGCCGACCATGGGCGCGGCGATGCGGCTCATCACTTCGCTGCCGGTGCCGCCGCCGAGGAGGATCGGCAACAGGCCGGCGATGATCACCGCCACGGTCATGGCTTTGGGGCGTACCCGCTGCACCGCACCTTCGCGGATCGCCTCGAGCAGTGCCTGTTCGTTACTGTTGCCGGCGTCCTCGCGCTCGGCCCAGGCGTTCTTCAGGTAGAGCAGCATGATCACGCCGAACTCCGCCGCGACCCCGGCCAGGGCGATAAAGCCGACCCCGGTGGCCACCGACAGGTGAAAGCCGAGCAGGTAGAGGAACCAGACCCCACCGGTCAGGGCGAACGGTAGCGTGGCCATGATCAGCAGCGCCTCGCTGAAGCGACCGAAGCACAGATAAAGCAGCACGAAAATGATCAGCAATGTGGCCGGCACCACCAGTTTTAGCCGCGCGTTGGCCCGTTCGAGGAATTCGAACTGCCCCGAATAGCTCAGGCTGATGCCCGGTTGCAAGGTGACCTGATCGTCGATGGCGGCGCGCAAATCAGCCACCACCGAGGCCAGGTCGCGGCCACGCACATCCACATAGACCCAGCCCGAGGGCCGCGCGTTTTCGCTCTTGAGCATCGGCGGGCCGTCGCTGACCTTGATCCGCGCCACAGTGCCGAGGGTGATCTGGCTACCCTGCGGGGTGTAGATCGGCAGTTGCTCGAGCCCACCCAACGAGTCGCGCCATTCGCGCGGGTAACGCACGCTGATCGGGAAGCGCGCCAGGCCTTCGATGGTCTCGCCGACATTCTCGCCGCCGATGGCGCTGGAGATGATCGCCTGTACATCGGCGATATTCAGGCCATAGCGCGCAGCCGCCGCGCGGTCGATATCGACATCGATATAACGCCCGCCGGTCAAGCGTTCGGCCAGCGCCGAACTCACCCCGGGCACGCCCTTGGCGACCTTCTCGATGGCCTGGGTGGCCTCATCGATTTGCGCCAGGTTGCTGCCGGCGACCTTGACCCCGATCGGGCTCTTGATCCCGGTGGCGAGCATGTCGATGCGGTTGCGGATCGGTGGAATCCAGATATTGGTCAACCCCGGCACCTGCACCAGCCGGTCCAGTTCTTCCACCAGCTTGTCCGCGGTCATGCCGGCGCGCCACTGCTCGCGCGGCTTGAACTGGATGGTGGTTTCGAACATTTCCAGCGGCGCCGGGTCGGTGGCGGTTTCGGCGCGCCCGGCCTTGCCGAACACATGGGCAACTTCCGGCAACGTCTTGATCATCCGGTCGGTCTGTTGCAATAACTGCGCGGCCTTTTGCGCTGACAAGCCGGGCAGCGCCGAGGGCATGTAGAGCAGATCGCCCTCATCCAGCGGTGGCAGGAATTCGCCGCCCAGTTGCGACAGCGGCCACAGGGTGCTGAGAAACACCAGCGCCGCAACCAGCAGGGTGGCCTTCGGCCAAGCCAATACCGCGTCCAGCGCCGGCTGGTAGATACCGATCAACCAGCGGTTCAGCGGGTTGCGCGCCTCATCGGGAATCCGCCCGCGAATCCAGTAACCCATCAGTACCGGCACCAGGGTCACCGACAACCCCGCCGCCGCAGCCATGGCATAGGTCTTGGTGAAGGCCAGCGGGCCGAACAGCCGACCTTCCTGGGCTTGCAGGGTGAACACCGGGATGAACGACAGGGTGATGATCAGCAGGCAGAAGAACAGCGCCGGGCCGACTTCCACCGCCGCGTCGATAATCACCCGCCAATGCTGCTCGCCCTTGAGTTCCTCGCCGGGATGCGCGTCGCGCCAGGCCTCGATTTTCTTGTGCGCGTTCTCGATCATCACCACCGCGGCATCGACCATGGCGCCGATGGCGATGGCGATGCCGCCGAGCGACATGATGTTGGCGTTGATGCCCTGCTGTTGCATGACGGTAAAGGCGATCAGCACCCCGACCGGCAAGGACACTATGGCCACCAGCGAGGAACGCAGATGCCAGAGAAAGGCCGCGCAGACCAGCGCGACGACGATGAACTCTTCAATCAGCTTATGGCCGAGGTTGCTCACCGCGCGGTCGATCAACTGGCTGCGGTCGTAGCTGGTGACGATCTCCACCCCCGCCGGCAAGCTGCTTTTCAACTCGTCGAGCTTGGCCTTGACCGCGGCTATGGTGCTGCGCGCGTTCTTGCCGCTGCGCAGGATCACCACGCCGCCGACCACCTCGCCCTCGCCGTCGAGTTCGGCGATACCGCGGCGCATCTCCGGGCCGAGCTGGATATGCGCCACCTCGCCGAGGGTCACCGGCACGCCGCCGGCATCCAGGCGCAGCGGGATGGCGCGAAAATCGTTGAGGGTCTGCAGGTAGCCCGAGGCGCGCACCATGAACTCGGTTTCCGCCAGTTCCAGCACCGCGCCGCCGGTTTCCTGGTTGGCCCGGCCGATGGCCGCCGTCACCTCGGCCTGGGTGATGCCCAGGCTGGCCAGCTTGATCGGGTCGAGCTGCACCTGATACTGCTTGACCATGCCGCCGATGGTCGCCACCTCGGCGACGTTGGCCAGGGTCTTCAGCTCGAACTTGAGGAACCAGTCCTGCAGCGCGCGCAACTGCGCCAGGTCATGCGTGCCCGTGCGGTCGACCAGGGCGTACTGGTAGATCCAGCCGACCCCGGTGGCGTCCGGTCCCAACGCCGGTTTGGCGCTGGCCGGCAAACGACTCTGGACCTGGCTGAGGTATTCCAATACCCGCGAACGCGCCCAGTAGAGGTCGGTATCGTCCTCGAACAGCACATAGACGAAGCTGTCGCCGAAGAATGAGTAACCGCGCACCGTCTTCGCCCCCGGCACCGAGAGCATGGTGGTGGCCAGCGGATAGGTCACCTGGTTCTCGACGATCTGCGGCGCCTGGCCCGGATAGGGCGTACGGATGATCACCTGCACGTCGGACAGGTCCGGCAGCGCATCGATCGGCGTGTTCTGCAGCGACCAGATGCCCCAGGCGGTGGCGAACAGCGTCGCCAGCAGCACCAGAAAGCGATTGGCCACCGACCAGCGGATCAGCGCGGCAATCATGGCTGCGCCTCCTGATGGCCTTCATGGCTGGCTGGCAAGTGCTCGATGCGTTCGATCTGCATGCCGTCGTCGTCGGCGCGCACCCCGACCCGCACCCGGTCGCCGGCCTTGAAGCCTTGCAGCAATGCCAGATCGGCGACCGGGAACAGCATGCTCATGCCCGGCATGCCGAGGGTCTTGAACGGGCCATGGGTGAGCATCACGCCATCCGCTTCGATGGCATCGATCTGCCCTTCTGCTTCATGCAAAGCCGCGTGCAGTTTGACTTCGGCCGCAGGCGCGCCCAGCTCCTGGGCCAAAATGCCGCGCAGGCTGGCCTCGGAATCGAGCAGAAACTGCCCGGAGGCGACCACCTGCTGGCCCTCCTCCAGCCCTTCGAGGATCTGCGTATTGCCCGCTGTTTCCTGGCCCAGCCGCACTTCCAGCGGACGGTAGCGCCCCTCGCCCTCGGCGAGCATCACCAGAGCGCGGCGACCGCTGCGAATCACCGCCTCGCTCGGCACCAGCAAGGCATCGTGCTCGGCCGGCCGGGCCAGCCGCACCTGGGCGGTCAGGCCGGGGCGCAGGCGCCCATCGGGATTGTCCAGCGCAACCCGCACACGCAGGGTGCGGCTGTCGAGGTTGGCCTGGGGCAGAATGGCCTCGATGCTGCCCTTGAGCACTTCGCCGGGGAAGGCCGGCAAGCGCGCCTCGACTACCTGAGCTTTTTCCAGGCCCAGCGCCTCGGCTTCGGGTACCGCCACGTCCAGCCAGACACTGCGCAAGCCGTTGATGGTCGCCAACGTCGCGCCTGCCGCCAGCGTCATGCCCTCGCGCACATTGAGCTCTTGCAACACGCCGGCGACCGGGCTGGTCACCGTCCACAGCGCTTGCACCTTGCCGCTGCGTTCGAAGCGGGCGATCAGCGCCGCCGGCATCCCGGCCAGGCGCAGGCGTTGACGCGCGGCGGCCAGCAGCGCGGGATCACCAGCATCGCGCAGCGCCAGGTAGTCTTCCTGGGCACTGACCCACGCCGGCACCAGCAGGTCGACCAGCGGCGCACCGGCTTCGAGCAGATCCTCTGGCGCGCGGGCGTAGACCCGCTCGACGAAACCGCCCGTACGCGCCTGCACCACGGCGATATCGCGGCGATTGAAGGTCAGGTTGCCGACCACTTCCAGGCTGCTGGCCAAGGCTCCGCGGGTCACCGGCGCAAGGCGCATGCCGAGGTTCTGGGTGATGCTCGGATCGATGCTGACGGCGGCGCTGTCGCCGCCTTCGTCGGCATAGCGCGGCACCAGCTGCATGTCCATAAACGGCGACTTGCCCGGCTGATCGAACTTCTGCTGCGGCACCATGGGGTCGTACCAGTACAGCACCTTGCGCGAATCCGTTGCGCCGGGTTGCTCCGCGGCCATGGCCATCTGCGGCCCGAGGTTCACCGATTGCTGGGCGAACCAGTAGCCGCCCGCCGCGCCTATACCCAGCACCAGCGTGGCCAACAACGTAGGTTTTACTAGTCGGGCACTCATTGGCTCACCCCTTCATAAGCGAAATAAAGGCGGGCGCTGCTCAGCGCGCGCGCCTGTTCGAAGTCGATCTGTTGCAGGCGCGCCTCGATCAGCTCGCGGCGCGCCTCGATCACCCTGGCCAGCTCGTTCGTGCCGGCTCGGTAACCGGCGAGGGTCAGCGCCACCTTTTCTTCGGCCAGCGGCAGTAGCAGGTCCTGGCTGCGGCGCAATGCACGCTCGAAACGCTGGTACTCGGCCAGGTCGTCGGCCAGTTGTTGCGCATGCTCGCGCTCGGCCGCTTCGCGCTCGGCCTCCAGCTGGCTGAGCGCGGCCTGTTTGGCGGCGATTCTGGGGTTCTGCCGGGAGCCGGGAAACAGCGGCAGATCGAAGCTGAACTGCAGCGAAAGCATGTCGCCGAAGGCCGGGTCGCGCTTCTGGTAGGCCAGCTGCCAACTCCAGTCGGATTGCTTGTCCGCCACGGCCTGACGCACCTCGGCCTGCGCCGCCTCGGTCATGGGATCGAACAGCGCCAGCTCGGGATGGCGTTGCAGGCCGTGCCGATAATGCTCGGCATCCACCGGCCAGTTCGGCAGACGCCCGGACAGCGGCTCAGCGGCGCGCGGGCCGATCCAGCGGCGCAGGGCCGCGCGCTGTTGCGCGCGGTTTTGCAGCAGTTGATCCTCGGCCTCGGCCAGTAACGCGGCCTCCTGCTTCGGTGCGACGCTGTCGGCAGCCTGGCCGCGCCCGCCGGCAATGCTCGCGCGCACCGCCTTGGCCAGCAGCTGGTTCTCTGCATAGAGCCCTTTGAACAGGCTCAGCTTCTCCTCGACGGCGCGCGCCGCAATCCATGCCAGCGCGGTTTGCCGGCGCACTCGCAGGCGCTCGACCCGCTCCTGCGCGGCGGCGCTGAGTACCCCGGCCTCGGCGGCCTCGACCCGGGCGCGGCGCTTGGCGCGGCTGGGCACCTCCTGCATCAGGCCGATCATCTGCATGGTCATGGGCTCGCGGTCGAAACGGCCACGGTTGTCGCCCTCGATCGGCAGGTTCTGCACGCCAAGAGTCAGTTTCGGATCGGGCAACTCGCCGGCCGGCACTGCGGCGTGGCGGGCGGCCTCTAGATTGGCCGCCTGAGCCGCCAGCGAGGGCGCCTCGCGCTCGGCCAGATCCAGCGCCTGGTCGAGGGTCAGGGCCGCGGCCGGCAGGCTGAGCAAGGCAGCGGCCAGCGCACCGGCCGCCAAATGGCCGGAAAGGGAAAACCAACGGGACATAGGGATGATTCCTGTCGATATCACGCGCTGTGAACGCGCAACGGCTACCGAGCAGCCACAGCCGCGCGATAGGGTTCAGAATGGGACAGGAATCAGGCGCGGGGCGGGCGCCAGGGTGCGAGCGAGGGGCGCGACAGAGGTTCGGCCTGGCTATACAACGGCACATCGGCGCCAGCCGGCTGCACTGTGAACTTCAACCGATAGCCCTCGGTCAGAGGCAGGCCGACGCCGAGGCACTTGCTCATGTCCTGGCATACCGGGGCCGGCTTGGCCTGGTCCGCCTGATTGCAGCAATCGCTGTGCATCGACACACCCTCGCCCTGGCTCATCGAGCAAGGTTCGGCGACCAGCAGCACGCCCGCCAGGCTCTGCAGGGGCAGAACCAGGGCCAGCAACAGCAGCAGACAGAAGCGAGGGAAGGCGTTCATGCGCGACAGTCTAGCCCCACCGTCAGTGCGGGACAATTGATGGGGATCAATTGCCGCAGCATTGTCCGCGTTCCGCTGAGATTCCGCGGCGAGTCGCATCGACCTTATAGAAACACCCGAATACAGAGGCAAGCGTTGTTACAACTGTCCGCTTGCCCGACATGACCATCAGTCATAGCATGACCACCGGTCACAACTTGCCATATGGATTCCAATGCGTCTTCAGGATCAACTGTTCGAACAACGGGAAACCGCCATTCTCGACACCGCGCGCCAGCTGTTCAGGGATCAGCCCTGGGACCGCGTGACTATTGCCGAAGTGGCAAGCGCAACGGGTATCGGCAAGGGCACGGTGTACAAGCACTTCCCCAGCAAGGAGGCGCTTTATGCGCGCCTGGTGCTCGACCTGAGCCACGCCAATCTCGCCGAATTGCGCGCGCTGCATGCGGCCCACCCGCCGCAGCAGGCGATGCGTCTGGTGTTGCGCCGAGCCTTCGCGCAGATGCTCGGCGATCCGGTTCTGGCGCAACTGTGCCAGCACTGCGACCGCCCGGAATTCCAGGAGCGCCTCGACGAGTCCTACCGTCAGCAGTTTTTCCACTTGGAGCATCAGTTCCAGGCGTTCTTCGGCGAAATTCTCAACGACACACTGGAAGGCCACAGCCTGAGCCAGGTCGATTGCCAGAACCTGTTGTGGGGCGTGGAGGCCTGCTTCAACGGGGTGATGGCGCGCATCGCCTCCGGTGGGTTCGAGCACTGGGCCGAACCCATCGCCCTGGATGACTACTTCCAGCGCGTGACCGACTTCATCATCGCCGGGCTCAACGCCCAGGCCGCTGCCCTGCTTGCCCAACCGGACCGCCACGAGTAACCGCCCATGTTCAGTCAACTGTCCAAACGCCCCTGGTTGATCGCCATCGCCATCAGTGTGGCGCTGTTGTTGTGGCTGCTCAGCGGTTCGCTGTTGCAGGCGCAAAAGGTCGCCAGCGCCGATCAACCCGCCGTCGAACCGGGGCTGGCCAAGGTCGAGATCGAGTGGCTGCAGGCCAGCCCGATGCAGCGCGAGCAGGTATTGCAGGGGCAGATCGAAGCCTGGCGGCGGGTCGAATTGCGCTCGCAGATCAGCGCCCGGGTGGCACACCTGGACCGCGACAAAGGCAGCCCGGTCGCCGCCGGCGAGCTGCTCCTGAGCCTGTCCGCGGATAACCGTCCGGCCCAAGTCGCACGCGGCGAGGCCGATGTGCGCCAGCGCCAGGCCGAGGTCGACGCGGCGGTTCGCCTGCGCGAGCGCAAGCTGGTTTCCGCCAACGAGCTGATCCGCCTGCAAAGTGAACTGGCCAAGGCCAAGGCGGAACTTGACATGGCGCGCATCCAGCTGGGCAACACCCGAATCAGCGCGCCCTTCGCCGGGGTCTACGACCAGCGCCTGGTCGAGCTCGGCGATTTCGTCCAGCCCGGCCAGAGCCTGCTGACCCTGGTGGATATCAGCCAGCTCAAGGTCAGTGCGCAGATTCCGCAACAGGACGTTGGCCAACTGCATATCGGCCAGACCGTGCAGGTGCAGTTGCTCGACGGTCGCGAGATGACCGGCACACTGCACTTTATCGCGGCCGCGGCCGACCCTGGTTCGCGCAGTTTCCGCGTCGAGGTCCAGGTCGCCAATCCCGATAGCCTGCGCCTGGCCGGCGCCAGCGCGACCCTGCGCATCCAGACCGGCGAAATGCTCGCCCAGCGTATCTCCCCCGCCCTGCTCAGCCTGGACCAGGCCGGGCGTCACGGAGTCAAGTGGGTCAACGAGCAGCAGCGCGTGGAGTTCACCCCGGTCGAGCTGATCAGCGTCGACACCAGCGGCGCCTGGGTCAGCGGCCTGCCGCCGCGGGTCGCCCTGATCACCCTCGGCCAGGGCTTTGTCGAGCCGGGTCAGCAGGTTGCCGCGCAAGTGGCCAAGGGAGGCAGCTGATGCAAGGCTTGATCGCCGCGGCGCTGGATCGCAGCCGCACCAGCCTGTTGCTCCTGGCATTTCTGATCATCGGCGGCCTGGGTGCCTATCTGGCGATCCCCAAGGAGGCCAACCCGGATGTCAGCATCCCGATCATCTATGTCGCGGTAACCCTCGAAGGGATCAGCCCGGAGGATGCCGAACGCCTGCTGGTGCGTCCACTGGAGCAGGAGCTGCGCAGCCTCGAAGGGGTCAAGGAGATGCGCTCCACCGCCAGCGAAGGCCGCACCACGGTGACCCTGGAGTTCGATGCCGGCTTCAACGCCAAACAGGCCCTCGCCGACGTGCGGGAAAAGGTCGACACCGCGAGTAGCAAGCTGCCGGACGAAGCCGACGAGCCGACCGTGCATGAAGTCAACGTGGCGCTGTTCCCGGTGCTGTCGATCGGCCTTTCCGGGCCGCTCGCGGAACAGGAACTGGTGTATGTGGCGCGGCGCCTGAAGGAGAACATCGAAGGTATCGCCGAGGTGCTCTCGGTGGAGATCGGCGGCGACCGCGAAGACCTCCTGGAAATCGTCGTCGATCCCCAGGTGCTCGACAGCTATGGCGTCGACTACACCGAACTGTTCAATCTGGTAGCGCGCAACAACCGCCTGGTGGCGGCCGGCAGCCTGGACAACGGCGCCGGGCGCCTGAGCATGAAAGTCCCCGGAGTGATCGAAAACCTCGACGACATCCTCAGCATGCCGGTCAAGGTAGTCGGCGACAGTGTGGTGACCTTCGGCGACGTCGCCACCATCCACCGCACCTTCAAGGACCCCACCGGCTACGCGCGGATCAACGGCCAGCCGGCGGTGGTGCTGGAGGTGTCCAAACGCAGCGGCGCCAATATCATCGAGACCATCGAGCGGGTCAAAGCGCTTATGGCGCAGGCCCAGCCGCTGCTGCCCGAGGGCCTGCAGGTCAGCTACATCATGGATCAGTCGCAGGAGGTCGAAAGCCTGCTCGGCGACCTGTTGAACAACGTGATGACCGCCATCGTCCTGGTACTGATCCTGGTGGTGGCGAGCATGGGCATGCGTTCGGCGCTGCTGGTCGGCCTGACCATTCCCGGCGCCTTCCTGACCGGCATCCTGTTGATCTGGATGCTCGGTTTCACCCTGAATATCGTCGTGCTGTTCAGCCTGATCCTGGTGGCCGGGATGCTGGTCGATGGCGCCATCGTGGTCTCCGAACTGGCCGACCGCTACCAGCAGCAAGGCCAGAGTCCACGCCAGGCCTGGGCCAACGCGGCGACGCGGATGGCCTGGCCGGTGATCGCCTCCACCGCCACCACCCTGGTGGTGTTCCTGCCGCTGCTGTTCTGGCCGGGGGTGGTCGGCCAGTTCATGAAGTACCTGCCGGCCACGGTAATTCTCTGTCTGCTCGCCTCGCTGGCCATGGCTCTGATATTCCTGCCGGTGCTCGGCGCGGTCACCGGCGGCCAACCGCTGCCGCAGGCGGACAAGCCCAACCGCGGCGCCCAGGCTTATCGCACGCTGCTGGAGCGATTGCTGCGGCGCCCGGGCCTGACCCTGCTCGGCATACTCGCGCTGATCGCGCTGATCTATACCGCCTACGGCCGCTACAACCATGGAGTGGAATTCTTCCCCGACGCCGAGCCGGAGAACGCGCAGATCTGGCTGCGCGCCCGCGGCGACCTTTCGGTGCAGGAGAAGGACGCCCTGCTCAAGCAGGTGGAAAACCGCCTGCTCGGCATGTCAGAGGTCAAGGCGCTGTATGCCCGCTCCCTGGCCCAGCCTGACGGCCAGCTCGGCATCGACGTGGTCGGCACCCTGCAGTTCCAGTTCGTCGACTGGCACCAGCGGCGCCCGGCCAAGCAGATTCTCGCCGACATGGCCGAACGCAGCGCCGATATCCCCGGCGTGGTGCTGGAGTTTCGCGAGCAGGAACATGGGCCGAGCGGCGGCAAGCCGGTCAAGTTGCAGATCAGCGGCGCGCCGGCGATAACCGAGCCCTGGGTCGCGAAACTGCGTGAAAACATGCAACGCATCGGCGGTTTCAAGGACATTGAGGACGACCGCGCGCTGCCCGGCATCGAATGGCGAATCGATGTCGACCGCGAAGCCGCCGCGCGTTTCGGCGCCGATGTGCTGAGCGTGGGCAATGTCGTGCAGATGATCACCAACGGCCTGAAGCTGGCGACCTTCCGCCCGGAAGACGCCACCGACGAAGTGGATATTCGCGTGCGTCTGCCTGGCGACTGGCGCTCGCTCGACCAGCTCGGTCGCCTGACCCTGAATACCTCGAGCGGGCAGGTGCCGCTGTCGAACTTCGTCAAGCTGCATCCGGCGCCGAAAGTCGGCACCCTGCACCGCGTCGACGGCAGGCGCACGATCACCGTACAGGCCGACCTGGCCGAGGGTGCCAGGCTCGACGAGCGCCTTAAGGCGCTGCGCGAAGCCATGGGCGAGCTGCCCGCCGGTCTCCAGTTGCAGACCGCCGGCGAAGAAGCCGACCAGCAAGAGGCCGCGACCTTCCTGGCGACGGCCTTCGGTGTGGCGATTTTCCTGATGTTCATTATCCTGGTGACCCAGTTCAACAGCCTCTACCAGGCGCTGATGGTGCTCTCGGCGATCGTCCTGTCCACCGCCGGGGTGCTGATGGGGCTGCTGGTCAACGGCCAGTCGTTCGGCATCGTCATGGTCGGCATGGGCCTGATCGCCCTGGCCGGCATAGTGGTGAACAACAACATCATCCTGATCGACACCTACAATCAGCTACGCCGCCAGGGCCTGGAGCCGCGCCAAGCGGCGCTGGAAACCGGCAGCCTGCGCCTGCGCCCGGTATTGCTGACCGCAGTGACTACCATCCTCGGCTTGATGCCGATGGTGCTCAGCGTTAACGTCGACCTGCTGACCCCGGCCCTGGGCGTCGGCGCACCTTCGACCCAATGGTGGACGCAGCTGTCCAGCGCCATCGCCGGCGGCCTGAGCTTCGCCACCGTGCTGACCCTGCTACTGACGCCCTGTCTGCTGGTGTTGGGCGCGCGTTTCGAACGCCGCCCGCCGCCGCTGGAGACCTTCGACGACGACCTGCTGGACCTACCGGACCACCTGCTCGCGCCAAAACCCGCCAAGGCCAGGCTGAACGAGTAGGCCAATGGACAATAATGAGGAGCGCCACATGGACATCGGCAATATCCCCTTCGGCACCACCGACTGGAGCCAGATCGAGCCCAGCGAACATGCCGGCGAAACCGGCATGGCCTACTGGCGCACCCAGGTGTTCGGCAATATTCGCGTACGCATGGTCGAGTACACGCCCGGCTACCTGGCCGATCACTGGTGCCACAAGGGCCATATCCTGCTGTGCCTGGAAGGCGAACTGCACACCGAACTGGAGGACGGCCGACGCTTCGTCATGACCGCCGGCATGAGCTATCAGGTCGCCGACCAAGCCGAAGCCCACCGCTCCTCGACCGCTACCGGCGCGCGGCTGTTTATCGTCGATTGATATGCACGACCCTGCGACCTCGTAGGGTGGATGACGCTTTATCCATCCACCAACAGCAGCCCTGCGGCTGCAATCACCACGGGCTCGTGCCTTCTACAAGATATTGCGCGAGCGCTTTGGTAGCCCGGATAAGCCTTGGCGCAATCCGGGGAGGCCATGTCAGACAGGATCGGCAGGTGACGCGGAGCGTCACGGGCGGCATTCCCACGCGGACGGTTCGACGGCTCGACGCTTCGACGCTTCGACGTGGGAACGATCCAGAGGGCCTGGGGCCCGCCGCCTCACACCATCTGCAAATGCCGTTTGCCCGCAGGCGGCGGGTAGGCCGCGTCGATTATCGCCAGATCCTCGGCGCTTAACTGCAAGCCCGCCGCTTCGAGGTTCAGGTGCAGGTGCGCGGGGTCGACCGCCTTGGGTATGGCGATCACCCCCGGCTCGCGCAACGCCCAGGCCAGGGCGACCTGGGCCGGAGTGACGGCATGCCGTTCGGCCACCTGGCGCAGCGCCGGATGGCGCAGCAATTGCCCACCCTGGCCCAACGGACAATAGGCCATCAACGGCATGCCCTGACGTTGCTGCCAGGGCAGCAGATCGAACTCGATACCGCGCGCCTCGGGGTTGTACAGCACCTGATTGGTCGCGCAGGCCGGTGCGTCGAGTTCCCGCATATCCGCCAGGTCGAAATTCGATACGCCCCAGTGCTTGATCTTGCCCTGCTCGCGCAGACGCTCGAAGGCTTCGACGGTTTCCGCCAGCGAATACTGGCCGCGCCAGTGCAGCAAATAGAGGTCGATGCAGTCGGTCTTCAGGCGCTGCAAGCTGCGTTCGCAGGCGACGGCCACCCCGCTGCGGTTGGCGTTATGCGGGTAGACCTTGCTGACCAGGAACACATGCTCGCGCTGTCCGGCGATCGCCTCGCCGACCACCACTTCGGCGCCGCCCTCGCCGTACATTTCCGCGGTATCGATCAACGTCAGACCGAGTTCGATACCCAGCCGCAAGGCCGCCACTTCCGCGCGGCGTTGCGTGGCATCCTCGCCCATGCGCCAGGTGCCCTGGCCGATGCGCGGTACGCTGACGCCCGCCAGTTCGATGCTGTTCATACCTGCTCAATCTCCATCCGCGTAAGGGTCGTATGTACCGAACGACCATAAATGACCTTCCGGATCGTGGCAGCTGAAACCGCGGCCGCCATAATCCTCATCCTTGATCTCGATGGCGATCCTCGCGCCCGCTGCTTTGGCCCTGGCGTAGAGCGCATCGGCGTCGTCGACCAGCACATAGAGGCTCTGCGTGCAGCCACCGACCTGATCCGGCTGGCGCATCAGCCGCCCGTATTCGGACTCGACCGCCGAGCCGAGCATCAGCATGTCCTTGTCTTTACCGAAGAGCAGTTGGGCATGGGCGATCCCGCCGTGCTCGTCGGGCACCACCAGATGGCGGACGAAACCGAAGGCCTCGCACAGCCAGTCGATGGCCGCCGGCGCATCGCAGTAACGTAGACAGGGAATCAGTTTGGCAGCGGTATCAAGGCTCATGTTCACCTCCCGTTCGCATTTCGTCATAGCCGTGGCCCAGCCATTGCAACAGACAACAACCATGACCGAAAGGATCACTCAGACCGACCGAACGGCCCCATGCTTCGCTACTGATGGACCCTTGCTGGCGCGCGCCCGCGGCCAGGGCGCGGGCCAGGGCGGCGTCGATATCCTCGACCACAAGGTCCAGATGCACCGGTGTCCAATGCCGCTGATAGCTGCGCGGCTGCCGGCTGCCATCGAAAGGCGCGGTGCCCGGCGCCTTCGCCAACAGGTAGAGCGGTGAGGAGGCGCCGAGCAATTCGATCACGGTGCCGCCGAACAGATGACGGCCTTCCAGCAGACCGAACGCGCGGGTATAGAACGCCAATGCCGCCGGCAGGTCAGGTACATCGATATTCACCAGCAACTGCATTGGTTCAGCTCCGCTCGGAACTGAGCAACAGCAACAACGACACCGGCTGTTCGCTCTGTGGGTGCAGCGGCTCCTGCAGCCATTGCAGGCGCCAGCCGGTTTGCCGCAGCAGGCTCAACCAGGATTCGAGGGTGCGGAAAAACCACGGCATGGGCTGGGCGAAGCCATCGCCAAAGCCGGCGAAGCTTTCCACCCGCCAGCCATCGCGATAACCCGGATCGCCGCCAGAGGCCCAGGGATGCAGCGTCTGGATCAGCAAACGGCCATCAGGTTCGAGCAGCCCGTGCAGCGCCTCCAGGGTCGGCTCCAGCGGCTCTTCGAGCAGGGCGAAATTGCACACCAGCACATCGAAGCGCCCGAGCTGCGCGGCCTGGCTGGCCAGCTCGGCGTAGCCGCATACCCGGTAGCGGGTACGCGCATGGCTGAAGGCCTGCGCCCTGTCGATCAACGGGGTGGAAGCATCGACGCCAACCGCCTCGATGCCCCGCTCGGCCAGGCCACGGCATAACCAACCCTCGCCGCAACCGATATCCAGAACCCGCTTGGGCGCCAGCGCCACCACCGCCTGCACGATGGCCGCATCGGTGACCAGACGCCGGCTTTCGATACGCCGCTCGCGCACCGCGGCCGTCCAGGCATCGGCGTTGGCCTGCCAACTGAGTTTGAGCTGTTCGCGGTGATCACGTTGCATAAACGGCTATGCCATCCGTCGCACGTCGATGGAATGATTCTATGCCCGCAAATATTTTTGTGTCCGCCCGGCCCCAACTTATTTGCCCCAACTACGCTTTTTAACAGGCGAAACCTTTTGCCTGGGTGCAAGGAAGGGAAAACCAATCGCTCTACCGCCTGTCTGTTACGGATGACCGATTAAGGTTGAACAAGCAGGGAGACTTATTTGCTTACGGATTCAACCGACATGAAGTCGGCAACCGCTACTCAAACCGTCATGCCTGGGCAACCACGCAAGCGACGAAGCAGGCTACGCCTGGCAATCCGATTGACCCTGCTGGCCCTGCTGATCGCAGGCGGCCTGTTGATCGCCGATGAAATGCGCACGTCGCAGCTGCAGGCATACGAACTCAGCCGCTACGCGAAAAGTCTCACCTACAGCGTCGAACCAGGGCCCAGCTCAGCGATTTACTACCCAAAAGAAGGCCCCTTCGACAAACGCCTGGGCTACACCCACATCCCGATGATGCTCGAACGCCTGCAACAGCGGGGCTTCGGCGTGCAGCGCCAGGCGCGCTTCTCCCCCGCCCTGCTCGACTATGCCGAGCGCGGATTCTTCATCCCCTACTCGGAAAAGCCCCAGGCTGGCCTGCTTATCAACGATTGTCGGGGCACGCCGTTCTACCAATTCCGCTACCCGAGCCAGCGCTACCCCAGCTTCGCCGCCATCCCGCCGCTGATCACCAACAGCCTGCTGTTCATCGAGAACCGCCACCTGCTCGACCCCGAGCAACCGCACGCCAACCCCGCGGTGGATTGGCCGCGTTTCTTCATGGCGGCCGTCTCGCAGGTCGGCAAGATGATGGAAATGCAGGACGATTCCGCGG
The DNA here is from genome assembly GCF_946885955.1 of uncultured Pseudomonas sp. The sequence goes on along the minus strand of NZ_CAMPHI010000031.1, from coordinate 6,277 downwards.
GCGGCAGCACCCTGGCCACCCAACTGGAGAAATACCGCCACTCGCCGGACGGCCTGACCCTGTCGCCGGCGGAAAAGCTGCGGCAGATGGTTTCCGCCAGCGTGCGCACTTATCGCTACGGGCCTCTGAGCCTGCCGGCGCGGGAAAACATCGTGCGCGACTACCTCAACAGCGTGCCGCTGTCCGCCGCCCCCGGACATGGCGAGGTGCACGGCATCGCCGACGGCTTGCGCATCTGGTTCGGCGCCGACTTCGAGGAGGTCAATCGCCTGCTCGATCCGCAGCGCTCGCCCGAGGCCAGCGTGGAACAACGCGGCCTGGCCCTGCGCCAGGTGCTCGCGCTGCTGATCGCCCAACGGCGGCCGTCCTATTATCTGTCCCAGGGCCGACATGATCTGGCCGACCTGGCGGACAGCCATATCCGCCTGCTCGCCAGCGGCGGCCTGATCGACGCCAAACTGCGCGATGCGGCGCTCGCTCAGACGCTGAACTACCGCGACTGGCAATTGCAGCCCAACCTGCAGGCCGTCGACGGCAACAAGGGCATCAGCGTCGCCCGCTCGCGCTTGTCGGCGCTGCTGAACATGCCGCTTTACGACCTCGACCGGCTCGACCTGAATGCCAGCAGCACCCTGCATAACGAGCTGCAACAGGCGGCCAGCCAGTACCTGCAGCGCCTGGCGGACCCGGCATTCGCCGGACAGGTCGGGCTGTTCGGCGAACGCCTGCTGTCGCCGGAAAAAACCGCCGAGGTGCGTTACAGCTTCACCCTGTTCGAGCGCACCGCCAACGGCAGCCGGGTGCGCGTACAGACCGATAGCACCGACCAGCCGTTCGATATCAACGAGGGTAGCAAGCTGGAGCTCGGCTCCACCGCCAAGCTGCGGGTGCTGGCGACCTACCTGGAAATCGTCGCCGAACTGCATGCGCGCCTCGGCGGCCAGAGCGCCGAAGTGCTGCGCAAGCAGGAGGTCGAAGACAACCTGACCCGCTGGGCCGTCGACTACCTGTCGAGCAATCCGCAGGCCAGCCTGTCGGCGATGCTCGACGCAGCACTGGAGCGCAAGTACTCGGCCAGCCCCCAGGAGCGCTTCTTCACCGGCGGCGGCATTCACACCTTTGCCAACTTCCGCCGCGAGGACAACAACCGCATCGCCAGCATGCGCGAAGCCTTGCGCGAATCGCTCAACCTGCCGTTTATCCGCCTGATGCGCGATATCGTGCGTTACACCATCTACCAGGCGCCGGGTAACAGCGCGGCGCTGCTCAAGGACGACGACGACCCGAGGCGCGAGGCCTACCTGCGCGACTTCGCGGACCGCGAAGGCAAAACCTTCCTGCTGCGCTTCTGGCGCAAATACCAGGATCAAGCAGCGCAACCGCGCCTGGAAACCTTTCTCAATGGCCTGCGCCATACCTCGGTGCGCCTGGCCGCGGTGCATCGCTACCTGATGCCCGACGCCGACCGCCCGACGTTCGCCGCATTCCTGCGTACCTATCTGCCGCAGGACCACCTCGACGACAAACGCATCGCCCAGCTGTACGAGAAGTACGGTCCGGGTGCCTACGACCTGTCGGACCAGAGCTATATCGCCCGCGTCCACCCCTTGGAACTTTGGTTACTCGGTTATCTGGTCAAGCACCCCCAGGCGACGTTCAGCGAAGCACTGGAGGCCAGCCGCGACGAACGCCAGGAAGTCTATGGCTGGCTGTTCCGCAGCCGCCACAAGAGCGCCCGCGACAGCCGCATCCGGATCATGCTTGAGGTCGAAGCCTTTCTCGATATTCACCGTCGCTGGCAGAACCTCGGTTACCCCTTCGGCCACCTGGTACCGTCGCTGGCCACCGCCATCGGCAGTTCCGGCGACCGCCCGGCGGCCCTGGCCGAATTGATGGGGATCATCCAGAACGACGGCATCCGCCAGCCGACGGTGCGCATCGACAGCCTGCACTTCGCTACCGATACGCCCTATGAAACTTTGGTGACCCGCGAGAGCATCAGCGGCGAACGGGTAATGGCCTCGGAAGTCGCGGCGGCGTTACGTAGCGCGCTTGCCGCGGTCGTCGAAAACGGTACCGCCCGGCGCCTGCAGGGCAGCTTCGTCGATGCCGCCGGGCAACCGCTGAAGGTCGGTGGCAAGACCGGTACCGGCGATAACCGCACCGAAGTGGTCGGCCCCGGCGGCCGGGTACTCAGCTCACGGGCGATGAACCGCACCGCAACCTTCGTGTTCTACCTCGGCCCCCGCCACTACGGCACCCTGACCGCCTTCGTCCCGGGCCGCGCAGCGGAAAACTTCCGCTTCACCTCGGCCTTGCCGGTGCAGGTGCTCAAGGGCATGGCGCCGATCCTGATGCCCTATCTGGAACCAGGCGCCCACAGCCAATGCCAAGCGCCGCTGCCCTCGGTGCAGGCGAGTTGGCGGTAGGGAGGACAATGCAGTTCCGTTGGGTTAGCGGCACTGTGCACAACGCACAAACCCAGCGCTACCGAGCGCCGCGTAACCCAACAAGGCGTCTACACGGTGTCGTGCCGGCATACGATCTGTTGGGTTACGCGGCGGCCTGGGACGATGTCGCTGCTCGAACCGCAACAGTCGCCGCTAACACCAACCTACGGGCTACGGAAGTTTCGTTGGGTTCGTCAGCCCTTGCGCTGGATATACAGCGCCTCGACCTTGGCCCGCGCCCAGGGAGTTTTGCGCAGGAAGGTCAGGCTGGACTTGATGCTCGGGTCGCTTTTGAAGCAGCGGATATCGATGCGCTCGGCCAAGCCATCCCAGCCCAGCTGCGCCACCAACTCGTTGAGGATGGCTTCCAGGGTCACGCCGTGCAGCGGGTCTTTGCGGGGCTGGTTCATGCGGGCTCGTCTGGCTCGGGAAAGACCGCCAGCTTAGCAGGCACGCTGGCCGCAGGCGATCAACCGATGGGGTACAGCAGTTCCCGGACGATACGGTCCTTGGCCAGCACACGCTCACGTCTGAGCTGGTTGAGCTCTTCACCGCTATTGCCGTGTTCGACTTCCCACTCGAGCACACGCCTGTCCAGCTCGTAGTAATGCTTCACCAGGGCGGAGAACTGCGGATCGTCCGCGAGCAGCGCCTCGAATTGCGCCGCCAGCTCGGGAATGTCTTGCAGCAAATCGTGCTTCACCACCATGGGCATACCTCCAGGGTTTTCTCAGCGGTCATGCAATCGACTGCAATACCGCTGTCCCGTTCGGCCTAACTGCTCGCACGTCCGTTACACGTCGCCAAACAATGCCGGCTCGCGATAGTGACGTGGGCAGGCATAGCCGTCGGCGCGAAACAGGTGGCATTTATTGGCCATCAGGCCGGCGCCGTAGGTCTGCCCGACCGCGACCTTGCGGTTGCCATCGCTGCGCAGGGTGATCATCGGCTCCACCCCTTCCAGTGTCAGGTACAGCAGGTTGTGGTCGCCCAATCGCTCGGCCACCGCCACTTCGCCGTAGAAGGCGAAATCCGCCTGTTCGGCATCGACGAAATGCTCCGGGCGCACGCCCAGGGTCAGGGTTTCGCCGACGCTGACCTGGCTGCCATCGACCGCCACGCTCATGCGCGAGCCACCGGGCATTTCGATCTCCACCGAATCGCGGCTGGCCTGTAGCGCCCGCACCGGCAGGAAGTTCATCTGCGGCGAGCCAATAAAGCCGGCGACGAACTGGTTCTGCGGGTAGTGATAGAGCTCCAGCGGCGGGCCGACCTGGGCGATCTCGCCGGCATTGAGCACCACTATCTTGTCGGCCATGGTCATGGCTTCGACCTGGTCGTGGGTCACGTAAATCATCGTGGCCTGCAGGCGTTGATGCAGACGGGAAATCTCGATGCGCATCTGCACCCGCAGGAAGGCGTCGAGGTTCGACAGCGGCTCGTCGAACAGAAACACCTTGGGCTCGCGAACCATGGTGCGGCCGATGGCGACGCGCTGGCGCTGGCCGCCGGAGAGGTCCTTGGGTTTACGTTCGAGCAGCTTGTCCAGCTGCAGGATCTTCGCCACCTCATCCACCCGGCGAGCGATCTCGCGCTTTTCGACCTTGGCCAGTTTCAGGCCGAAGGCCATGTTTTCAGCGACATCCATATGCGGATAGAGGGCGTAGGACTGAAACACCATGCCCACCGAACGGTCCATCGGCGGTAGCTCATTGACCCGCTCGCCGCCGATCAGCAGCTCGCCTTCGGTGATGTCTTCGAGCCCGGCGATCAGGCGCAGCAGGGTCGACTTGCCGCAACCGGACGGGCCGACGAACACCACGAACTCGCCGTCGGCGATGTCCAGATTGATGCCGCGGGTAATCTTGATGTCGCCATAGCTCTTGCAGATATTGCGTAGCGTGACGCTGGCCATTGTTATTGTTCTCCTCTAGCGACCGCGCCGGGCAATCCGGCACGATCCATCTCGATACATGCAGAACCTGCTCAGCCAAGCACCCGGGCAAAACCGAAGCCCTGGGCCGGCAACTCTACCCCGGCGTTATTGAACAACGCGTTGCTGGCCGGCGCCGGCACGGCTTCGACCGCCACCGACAAGGCGAAGTGCCGCACCTGGTTGCCCAGGTTGAACAGGCACAGCCAGGCTTCATCGCCCAGACGCCGCTCGAACACCAGCAGATCGTCGTCATGGTGCAGTACGCGCAGGCTACCCTGGATCAGCAGCGGTTGGCCCTGGCGCCAGGCGATAAAACGCCTGTAGGTATTGAGCATGGAATTTTCATCCGGCTCCTGGGCCGCCACGGACAGCGGCAAATGGCGGCTGGACAGCGGCAGCCAAGGCTGTTCGCGGCTGAAACCACCGTGCAGATCCTGCTCATGCCAGGGCATCGGCGTGCGGCAACCGTCACGGCCCTTGAACTCCGGCCAGAAGCGAATGCCGTAGGGGTCGACCAACTGCTCGAATTGCAGCTCGGCCTCATCCAGGCCCAACTCCTCGCCCTGGTACAGGCACACGCTACCGCGCAGCGACAACAGCAGGGCCATAAACAACCGACCGCGACTGAAATCCGGCTGGCCATCCAGCGCCCAGCGACTCATCACCCGCACCACGTCATGGTTGCCGATCGACCAGCACGGCCAGCCATCGACCAGCTCGCGCTCGACGCTTTCGATGGTATGGCGCAGGAACGCCGGGCTGCACTGCTCGGTCAGCAGGTCGAAGGAATAGGCCATATGCAGGGTATCGCCACCCCCGGTATAAGCCGCCATGGTGCGCAGCGAATGGTCGCAGCCGATTTCCGCGACCGTGGCGCTGCCTGGGTAACGCTCGAGCAACTGGCGGATGCGCTTGAGAAACAGCAGGTTCTCCGGCTGGGTCTTGTCATGGATGTGCTGCTGGAAGGCGTAGGGGTTGTCGGCACGTACGCCGATGCTGCCTTCGCGGATCTCCAGGTTCGGCGGGTTATCGCGCAGCGCGCGGTCGTGAAAGTAGAAGTTCGCCGCGTCCAGACGGAAGCCATCGACGCCCAGCAACAGCCAGAACTCCATATCGTCGAGCAGTTGCTGCTGCACCGCTTCGCAGTGGAAGTTCAGGTCCGGCTGGCTGGAGAGGAAGTTGTGCAGGTAGTACTGCTTGCGCCGGCTGTCCCAACTCCAGGCCGGGCCGCCGAATACCGAGAGCCAGTTGTTCGGCACCGTGCCGTCCTCCTTGGGGTCGGCCCAGACGTACCAGTCGGCCTTGGGATTGTCGCGGCTGGAGCGGCTTTCCTTGAACCAGTCATGCTGGTCCGAGGAGTGATTGAGCACCTGGTCGATCAGCACGCGAATACCGCGGGCATGGGCGGCCTGTACCAACTGGCTGAAGTCGGCCAGGGTGCCGAACAGCGGGTCGACGCCGCGGTAGTCGGACACGTCGTAACCGAAATCCTTCATCGGCGAGGTGAAAAACGGCGACAGCCAGATGGCGTCGACATTCAGGCTGGCGATGTAGTCGATCTTCTCCAGCACGCCGAGCAGGTCACCGATGCCATCACCGTTGCTGTCGAAAAAGCTGCGCGGATAAACCTGATAAATAACGCCGCCGCGCCACCAGTCATTGTGAGTCATACAGCCAACCTTCGAGGTGATGGAAAGATGTCTTCACTTTAGGTTCGCGTATCTGCCGGCACATCCTCCCGACAGGTTATTTCGCGGGAGGATGGTGCAGGCGTAGGTCGTGGGCGTAGAGGGGGATGAGATGCGGAATGGGGGGCGGGACTTCGTAGGGTGCGCCGTGTGTTCAGCCGGTATACATGGGTAACGCCTGTCGGGAGACATGGGTAACGGGT